>PLNW01000096.1 GCA_003142855.1 Myxococcales bacterium | reverse complement strand
TCCGCGATCAGGTCGGCCCTGGGAAGTCGATACGCGGGGATCCCGAAATGCAGCATCCCGCCGGGCAGCGGGCCCGCGTCGTGAATCTCGACCTCATGTCCGAGGCGCCGCAAGTGGTACGCTGCGGAGAGCCCAGCGGGCCCTGCACCCACGATCAAGATACGTTTCCCTGATGGCTGTGCCGCGATCGAGAGCCTCCATCCGTCGCGCAAAGCCCGGTCGCCAAGAAAGCGCTCGACCGCGTGGATGCGTACCGCTCCGTCGAGTTCCCGGCGGTTACAGTTCGACTCGCACGGGTGGTAGCACACACGGCCGTGCACGGAGGGAAACGGGTTATCCGCCACCAGCCGATCCCATGCTTCCTTGAGCCGTCCCGCCTGTGCCAGTGCGAGCCAGGCTTGGATATTCTCGCCTGCGGGGCAGGCGGCGTTGCATGGCGTGAGGCTGTCGACGTAGACCGGCCGCTGCACGCGCACCGGACCGGTCCCCTTCCTGCGAGTAAGGTTTACAACCTTGGCGATGTCTGGCTGGCCGTCGATCATATGTATTCAAGCCTTTGGTTGCTCTCTAAGCCGACTTCTTGAGCGCGTCGCCCTTGGACGCGATCACGGCCAGCAATTCGTTCCAGGATTTCACAAACGATTTTGCGCCCTCGTCCTGTAGGCGGGCGGCCAGGGCGTCCACATGGATGCCTGCCTTCACGAACTCGGCCAAGACCTGCTCGCAATCGCCACCGTCCGGTGCCATGGTCGAAGCAAGTTCCCCGTGATCGGCGAGGGCTTTTAACGTTGCCTCGGGCATCGTGTTCACCGTGAAAGGGGAAGCCAGGGCTTTGATGTAGAGAATGTCGGAGGCTTTGGGATCCTTCGTGCCGGTGCTGGCCCATAGCAGCCGTTGCGGTCGGGCGCCGTGATTGTACGCGCGCTGGCAGCGCGGGTTGCTCAACTGGTCGAGGTACGCCTTGTAGATGCGGCCGGCAACGGCGATGCCGAGCCGGTTGCTCAATGTCTCCGGAACCTTGCCCGCCACCGCGGCATCCCAACGGCTGATGAACATCGAGGCCACGGAGCCGACCTGGGGATTGAGCCCGGCGGCAATACGCCGTTCGATGCCGCGCAAATACGCCTCGGCCGCTGCCACGTACTGCTCGCGCGAAAACAGCAACGTTACGTTCACCGGCACACCCGCAAAGATCGCCTCCTCGATGGCCGGCAAACCTTCTTTGGTGCCAGGGATCTTGATGAACAGGTTGGGCCGTCCCGCCCGCGCAGAGAGTTCCTTGGCGGCGGCGACGGTCTTGGCCGTTTCATGCGCGAGCAGCGGCGACACCTCGAGCGACCCCCATCCATCCACGCCGTTCGTGCCGTCATGAACTGGCCGGAAGAGGTCGGCGGCCCGGGTGAGATCGTCGAGCGCCAGATCGAAGAAGAGGGTCTCGCCGGTTCTGCCCTTGGCCAGGCCTTCGCGAATCGCGGTGTCGTAAGCGGCGCTGCTCTTGATGGTGTGATCAAAGATCGTCGGGTTCGAGGTCAGCCCGGTCACCGACAGTTCGTCAATATACCGTTTGAGCGTGCCATTGTTGAGCAGATCGCGGGTGATGTTGTCGAGCCAGAGGCTCTGGCCCAGGTTGTGTAGCAATTGGGTGGTCTTCATAGTGTTGATCTCCAATCGGTCAGAGCTGGTGGCGGATTGTCTTCAATTCCCGCGTTTCGTGGTGATCCTGGGATAGGAATGGCTCGTCGAGAAAGAGGGGCTTTTGTGGGAAGGACTGTCCTTATCGCCCATGCGACAGCTCCTTGGATCTGCCATCACCGATGGTTGTTGCCATGTTCATCCCTTTTCCATCGCGGCATCGTATTCGCCACGACGCGCAGCCCGGTTGCACCTGGCTCGATGATACAGAGCCTTCTGTGCCGCCTGCACGTTGGCCTCCTCGCCTCGCCAAATCTCCAAAGCCGGTTGCTGGATGGCGCGGGCAAACGAAAACGCCAACGCCCAAGGCAGCCGCGACTTGAATCTGGCATTCATGGCATTCAGGCGGGCCGAGGCCAGTTCGCCCGATTGGCCGCCCGACAGGAAGGCAATTCCTGGCACAGCGGCGGGGACGGCGCGCAAGAGACACCACACCGTCGCATCGGCCACCTCATCCACCGTCTCTTGTTTGGGGCAGGTCAATCCCGGAACCACCATGTTCGGTTTCAGGATCATGCCCTCCAGCGCCACTCGTTGTGTGTAGAGCTGGCTGAAGACCGTTCTCAGGACTTCCTCCGTTACCTCACGGCACCGCTCCAAGGTGTGCTCGCCGTCCATGAGCACTTCCGGCTCGACGACGGGCACCAGTCCGGCCTCCTGGCACAAGGCCGCATAGCGAGCCAGCGCGTGCGCGTTCGCCTCGATGCAGCCCCGGCTAGGAATGCCATCGCCCACCGCAATCACCGCGCGCCACTTGGCAAAACGGGCGCCCATCTTGGAATACTCGGCCAGGCGCTCGCGCAATCCGTCCAAACCCTCGGTGACCTTCTCTCCTGGGTGACCCGCCATGTCCTTTGCACCCGTGTCGACCTTGATGCCTGGAATGATTCCCGCATCGGTGACGGCCTTGACAAAAGGAGTGCCATCCTTTTTCTGCTGACGGATTGTCTCGTCGCAGAGGATCGCGCCACTGATGCACTCACCGAGAGCAGGCGTGGTCACAATCAACTCCCGATAGGCGCGCCGGGTCTCCACAGTCTGGGGAATCCCCAACTTGGCGAATCGCTTGTTGCAGGTTGGATGGCTTTCATCCATCGCCAGGATGCCCTTGTCGTTGGCGACCAGCGCCCTCGCGGTGTCTATGAGCTCACGCATATTCATTTCGGATTGCCCCACTTCCAGTTGCGAATCTCCGGCAAGTCTTGCCCATGCTTGTCGATGTACTGTTTGTGCTCGACCAGCTTGTCCTTCACCATCTGCTTGAGGTAGGCACCCTTGGTGCCTAGCTGCGGCAAGCGATCCACCACGTCCTGCACCAAATGGAACCTATCCAGCTTGTTCTGCACCCTAATGTCAAAGGCGGTGGTAATTGTGCCCTCTTCCACGTAGCCCCGGACGTGAATATTCCGGTTCGGCCGACTGTAGGTGAGCCTGTGGACCAGCCATGGGTACCCATGGAAGCCGAAGACGATGGGCTTGTCCCTGGTGAAGAGCGAATCGTAGTTCCTATCGCTCAGTCCGTGCGGGTGCTCGCTTTGCGGCTGCAAGCGCATCAGATCCACGACGTTGACCACGCGGATCTTCAGCTCGGGCAGATGCTCGCGCAGCACAGAAACAGCGGCCAGAACTTCTAGCGTGGGCGTGTCTCCGCAACAGGCCATTACGACGTCCGGCTCAGTGCCCTGGTCGTTGCTGGCCCATTGCCAGATTCCGATCCCTTCGGTGCAATGCACAACTGCCGCATCCATGGTCAGCCATTGGGGTAGCGGGTGTTTCCCCGCAACTACCACATTCACATAGTGCCGGCTGCGCAGGCAGTGATCCATCACCGACAACAAACAGTTGGCATCCGGCGGAAGATAGACCCGCACGATATCGGCCTTCTTGTTGATGACGTGGTCGAGAAAGCCGGGATCCTGATGGGTGAAGCCGTTGTGGTCCTGCTGCCAGACATGGGAGGCAAGCAGGTAGTTGAGCGAGGCGATCTTCCGCCGCCAGGGCAGTTCCAACGTCACNNTTGGCGTGCTGGCTGAACATCGAATCCACGATGCGAATGAACGCCTCATAGCTGTTGAAGAGTCCGTGCCGCCCGGTCAGTAGATACCCTTCCAACCAACCCTCGCACTGGTGCTCGCTCAGCATCGAGTCCAGCACGCGCCCCGCCGGCGCAAGGAATTCATCATTCTTCACTTCCCGGGCGTCCCACTGTCGGTTGGTGGTCTCAAAAACCGCGCCCAGAAGATTCGAGAGCGTCTCATCAGGACCGAAAATCCGGAAATTGCGCTGATCCTGATTCAGCTTGGCCACGTCACGCAGGAAGGTACCGAGAACGAGAGTATCCTGGCCCTCGACAGCGCCAGGCGACGCCACCGTCACCGCGTGGACGTGGAAGTCCGGCATGCGCAGGTCGCGCAGCAGAGTCCCACCATTGGTGTGCGGATTGGCGCCCATCCGTCGGTCGCCCTTGGGGGCGAGCTCGGCCAATTCCGGAATGAGGCGGCCATTCCGGTCGAACAGTTCTTCCGCCTTGTAGCTCCTCATCCAGGCTTCAAGCTGCTTGAGATGTTCGGGGTGCTCGGGATCTACCAAGAGTGGCACCTGGTGGGCTCGGAAGGTGCCCTCGACTTGAAGACCATCGACGACCTTCGGCCCTGTCCAGCCCTTGGGGGACCTTAGCACGATCATCGGCCAGCGTGGCCTAGTGGCGTAATTCCTATTTCGGGCATTGCTTTGGATCTTCCGAATCCCCTCGATGGCTGTCTCCAAGGTACTGGCCATGAGCTGATGCATCTTTGCCGGCTCATCGCCCTCCACAAAGTGAGGTGTCCAGCCGCATCCCCGGAGAAATTGCTCCAATTCCTCGTGCTCGATGCGGGCCAGGACAGTCGGATTGCTGATCTTGTAGCCATTGAGATGCAGGATCGGCAGCACGGCCCCGTCGGAGATGGGGTTGAGAAACTTGTTCGACTGCCACGCGGTCGCCAGGGGGCCAGTCTCCGCTTCGCCGTCGCCGATGACGCAAGCGACGACCAGCTCCGGGTTGTCGAACGCAGCCCCGAAGGCATGGCTGAGCGAGTACCCCAGCTCGCCACCTTCGTGAATCGACCCCGGCGTCGTCGGCGCAACATGGCTGGAGATTCCGCCGGGAAACGAGAATTGCGTGAATAGCTTCTTCAGGCCGGCCTCGTCCTGACTTATGTCAGGATAGATCTCACTGTAGCTGCCTTCGAGGTAGGTATTGGCCACCAGCGCCGGGCCGCCGTGACCGGGACCGGCGATGTA
>PLNW01000155.1 GCA_003142855.1 Myxococcales bacterium | reverse complement strand
AATTACCCGACAAGCTCTATCTAGCAGCGGGTCCCAGAACACGACCGCCTTCAGCTGCTCCTTCATCTCGGCATCGGTGGACTGGCCGCTCGGCCTCACCTTCACAAGGCTATCAAGCCCCGTAACGCCCACTACGTTCTCTACGTCCTGTTCAGCGGAAGTCTTCGCCTTCAGGTTTCCCACGTTACCGCTGAGAACGACCACTCCTCCTCCGACGTTTACGTCGAGAGAAAAGGCTGCGACACGCGGGTCGAGACGGAAGGCAGCCTGAACCGCCTGTTTGATATCGCTGTCCGACCTTGTGGCGTACTTCAATCTTCGGTGCGCGTCATTGTGTACCCATGGTTCGACCTTCATCCCGCTGGCGTCAACCGATAGCACTCCGTTCACCCAGGCATCATCCGACGCCCGCGATTTCGCTATCGCGCTTCCAACGATCCCGGTGAGCGTTACCTTTCCGTCTCTCACATCGACATTGGTCATGTCCCCGTTGACCCAGATGTCCCATTGCAGGCGAGACTTGACATCCGCGGCAATTTGCGAGTCAGTGCGTTTCGACAGGTAGTTGATCGCAACTTCATTGCGGACCTCTTTGATCCCCTTTACGCCCTTGGCAATGCGTGCGACTAGTTCCTTTTCCGTGTAGGAGCCGACGCTCCCGGTTAGCGTGGCCACGGCATTTTGTACGGAGACCGTCACCCGATAGGATTCAGTGGCGGGATCCAGCCGCAGCGCAGCCTGGATATCCTTGCGCGTGTCTGCGTCGGAGCGGGACACTGGCGTCACCGTGGTCCGGTCGATCACACCGCGCACGCCCCGGATGCTCTCGGCCATCTTCACCGCCCGATCCTTGGCAAGCAGGTTGTTGACCGAACCGGAGAGCGTGACGATTCCCTGGCTGGTGCTGACATCCACATCATTCGGGAAAACGCCCTTTTCGAATGCCAATCCTCCTTCAACAGCGGCTGTGATGCCGCTGTCGGTGATTTCCCTCTTCGTACTCGCCGCTTGCAAGGGCGACAAGGCCAGAATCTGGGCTCCTGCTGCAATCAGGAGTATCGCACACCATCTACCCACCGCTGCGCGGTGAAGCGGTGTTGCGACCTTCGTGGTCACACGCGGCGGGCGGATCGCCGGGCCGGAGTTGTTATCGGTCGCATTTGTCTTTCCACGGTCGCTTCTCGATGCACTTTTCATTGTGGGTGACTCCTGCTTTAGAAGGGATTCGACGGGTTATTGGAGAGCTCTGGCGGAATCCCTGGCGCCGGAGTTGTGAGAGTTTCGATGTTCTCCGCGAGGCCCGCGCGTCTGGGTTCGGTCGGCCAACCGGAACGTGGCAAGATGTCACACGAGGCAAAGTGCCTCGCTATTGCCGTGCGTCCCGTCGTACGTTCTCAATCTCGGCGTTGCAGCGTGGGTCACCGGCCGAGCGTGCTTATTGGAGCGCGGCTTCCGCCATACGTGCAAAAGCTGCGCGTTACAGGTGGCTCCCGGGGTGGTGCGGTGGCGGCGTTTTCACCGGTTGGTCGCCGCTGTCCCAGTAGACCGGGCGTCCGTAATAGTCGTACAGGCGTGCTTCGTACTCGCGGTTGATGGGCGCGGACGGGTTCCACTCGGGGCTGTTCTTGATCGATTGTCGAGAGAGATCGACGAAGACCTTCTTTTCCGCCCAACTGATGCGGTTGGTCCAGTGCGGCGCAACCAGTACCTTCTTGTCGAGCCACCAGTTTCTGGTGTCGATCACCAGATAGCGTACCGCCCAGGTCTCATCGTCGATGATGAAGTCGTCGACGTGGCCGATCGCTGCGTCCGTTCCCTCAATGTGGTATCCGCGAATCTCTTTGGCGCTACGCAGATGGATGTCGCCTGATTTAGCGGGCTCGGGCTTGGCAGGCACCTGGTTCCGCCCGCCAGCCGCCAGCAAGTTCGGGTAGGCGCCCATGCCCCACAATCCCGGGTATCCCCAGTAATACGGATATTCGTAGTACCCGAACAAGTCCAACTCCTGCTGCCGCGAGACGGGCTTGTCCACGTCCACACTCGGACTGTTCTTGACCTTGTCCCTCGTCAGCGCCAGGTGGAAACTCCGGGTCGACCAGTCCACTTGGCGGAAGGAGATTGGCGTGATAAGCACCCGACGCCCACTGAAGAAGCCACCAGTCTCAACGACCAGATAGCGAACTATCCAGCGCTCATCGTCCAGAAGAAAATCCGCAACGTGTCCGATGTCGCCGTCGGTGGCGTTCACGGCGTACCCTTCGAGATCTTTCAAGCTTCGCAACATGGGTATTCCCTCCCCGCTTTCGGCTCGATCATTTCGTATGCAAATGGGTTTCCTGCACGATCGGTGCCATGGCGCCTCGGGTGAAGCTCGTCGTCGCCAGCCGGGTTGGCCAGCGTAGCACTGCGATCACGATCGCCATCGGACGTCGGACGGAGTCCATCCTCACACCCTGCGAACGGCGGGCCTTCTCATTCGAACTGAATGAGGGGTCCATCATCTTGATTGAGGCCGGCGCTCCGGATCGCATGAGACTCCCCACGATTCAGGGCGGGGCTTGGCAGAAGCATTCGGTCCTACGAAGCGTGTCTGCAAGCGCTCCGAACTCAGGTGGAGCGACACTGGCGTCACCGCCGCCGAGGCCAGCTCAGACGACCAACTTGGGACTGGCCGCGCAGCATTTGCAGGCGCTTGAACGTCGGCCCGTCGGTCCCCAGAATCGGCACAGTCGATGCAGCGCTTTGATTCATCATGGACAAAGACCCGGCGATGGACGAGATGGTGAGTAAAGTCAAGATCGGCCGTGGAAGGCGAGTGGTCATCGCAGCGGTTGCCGTGATCGTAGTCGCACTTCTGCTTGGGGTGGTGGTCGTCGGATTCCGTGGCAGGCACATCTTGCGGAATTCCGCGGCGATGACGACACCTGGTCCCGCGTCAACCAATGTCGGCGGGCGACCATAGTGGTTGGCGGGATCGTGGTCGCCTTTTCGTCGACAGACAGGACCTTCGCATGGAGCATCGAAGGCAGCCATTCGTAGACCGCAACACCGGCCCGCAGCAGGGCCGCGTACGTGGCGTGCGCAGCCCACTGCATTGCGAGGAACCGAAAGGGAGGGAACACATGCGTTGTGAAGAAATCATGAGTCAGGACGTACAATGGATCCGCCCAGACGAGACCGTCGCGCGGACCGCCAAGTTGATGGCCTTCCACAACCTCGGGTTGTTGCCGGTGTGCAACGCCGATGGCAAGGCCATCGGTGTGATCACCGATCGTGACATCGCGTTGAGGGTTGTCGGAAAGGATCGACCAGCCGCAAAGACCAAGGTGGGCGACGTGATGACGGCGCCTGTACAGTTCGTCCCGCCCGACTGCCCGGTGGATCGAGCCGGCGAGATGATGGTCAGCGCGGGGGTATCCCGCTTGCTGGTGCTCGACGGCGAGGGACATCTGAAGGGCCTTGTCAGCCTCGCCGATCTGCTGGTTCATGAATCGGCCGGTCACGCCTTGGACACCGCTCACGGCATCTACGCCCGGGAGACGCTAGCCCACCCTACGGTAGGCCACCCGCACCCCGCCACCGAGCCGACGCCCGAGTATTTCCACGGTGCCCACGACCGCGCCCCTGCCGATGAATCGGGAGCGGAGCACCCCGCCCGTCTCGAGGCCGAGAATGTGAACGTCGGCGGCGACCGCAGCTGCAAGGAATTCCCCTAGTCGCTGTTGCTCGGCACTGCCCAACTGGACAACCGGGCCTTCTGAGAGGATCCTCGACTGCTTCCCAAACCGACTGGCAGGGGCCACCGACTGTGGACCCTTCAAGCCTGTAATCTCGCCGCAAGGTGGAGGCAATAGATTGCACCTATGATAGGGGCACAGGGGCGCGAGGGTGGACTCGCCGAGTGCTCTCATCCTGTGCGGGGGCCTGTTTGCGGAGAAGGAATGCACATCGTGACCGAGCACGAATCGCTTCCGTACCAGTACGTTCTCGTCATGAGCCCCAAGGAATCCCATGTCCGATAAGGCTTTCCAGGACTACTACCTTGACAGCGTTGCCCAGTGCTACGGGTGCGGGCGGCTGAATGCTGATGGTTTGCAGATCAAGACCTTCTGGGAGGGCGACGAGAGCATCACCCGTTTTCGTCCGCGCCCCTACCACACCGCCATTCCCGGATTCGTCTACGGCGGGCTCATCGCATCGCTGGTCGACTGCCACGGAACTGGCACCGCTGCTGCGGCTGCCTACCGCGCAGAAGGCCGCCCCATGGACTCAGATCCCCCGCTTCGCCACGTCACGGCATCGCTGCATGTGGACTACCTCAAGCCAACGCCGATCGATGGCGAGTTGGAGTTGCGCGGGCGCGTGAAGGAGATCAAGGGCCGCAAGGTCATCGTCGAGACGACCGTGTGTGCCGCCGGGAAGGCGACCGCGCGAGGCGAAATCGTCGCCGTGCAGATGCCCAAGGCCTTCATCGGCGGCTGAGCAGGTCTTTGTTCGTCACAACGTGAAACTGTCGCCCGTTCGTCTGACCGTTGCGGCAAATGCCGCCATGCCGAATTTTGAAGATAGGTCTACCGCGTCACGTGCCAGACTCGATCGCGTCTGGTCCGATTCGTCCTTTGCCATCCCTGTCATTCAGGCTCCGTTGGGCGTTCCGATCCTGGGCGTAGGGCGAGGTCACAGGGTGCTACCCCAAGATTGATGCCTCATCAAGAAGGGAATGGGATTGATATCCCATCAATCTTGGGCTAATCTTCTGGCGTTGAGAGAACCGCTATTACCATCGGCTGCAAGAGACCTGATTCGCCTCGCGGTAGCGCATGCGAAGGTTGCATTCGCTTCGCACGCCAGAGAAGAACTGGCGAAGGATGGGATCACAATTGATCGTGCCATTGAAGTCTTGCGTGCAGGAGTGGTGGAACCAGCCGAATTTGAGCATGGATCATGGCGATACCGGGTTAGGGCTGCGACAATCTATGTGGTGGTCGCCTTTCGAACCGAGGATCACGTGGTGGTCGTGACCGCTTGGAGGAGAAAGAGATGAAAAAGCAGGAGCACAAGTGCCTATTTTGCGGGACGGCAATGCGTCGAGAGTTCGGCCCTTTGGAATACAGCATAACGAGCAAATGGTCGGTGACCGTCCTGGACAACGAATCCCTTGTTTGCCCCAAGTGCGGCGAGAAGGAGGACCTCATTGTCAGGGCTCTGCATCTTGAAATGCGGATCGCCGCCGAAGTCATCAAGAAGCGGAACCCTCTAAGCGGCGATGAGCTGAGGTTCTTGCGTGGTTTGCTGTTGCTGAATGGGCGGGAATTCGCGCGCAGTCTTGGCATTTCACCCGAGACGCTGTCGCGATACGAAAAAGGTGTGTACCGTCTTAATCAGACGGTAGATCGCCTGGCGCGCGCCATGGCGTCGCTGTACCTATTGCGCCATGGCGGACCTGCGGCAGAATTTCCACCATTCATTGAGGGGAGACCGGTATCCATCAAGCTGACGCTGTACTTGGACAAGAAGGGGGAGTACAGGGTGGCAGACGAAAGGCGAGCGGCCGCCTAGATTGCATGATGGTGTCAGGGAATACATTGTCATCAAGATGAGGAACCCTGCGGCTCGGCCTGTCCCTAGCCAAAACCCGATCCGCGTCGCCTCCATGGCCGACGGTGGCGGAGTCGGCCAGCACCCATCGGGCTGGACTGTCCTGAAATGTGTAGAAGAGTCGCTCGAACAGGCGCTGGAGAATTCCACGGCGCGCCCGGCTCGTGCGGTCGATTGCGATGCAGCGATCGAGATCAGCGTCGAAGTTTCGGTCGAGGGTGCGGGCGGTCGTCTCGTCGCCCACCAGCACGCTCAGCTCCCAGTTCAGAAGCAGGCTTCGTCGGTCAAGGTTGTACGAACCGATGGCGCAGACCACGCCGTCAACTTCTGATGCCGCGCGACGGTCAGCGGATCGGTGGACGTGATCAGGCATCTGGCCGTCCAATCCCGAGAAAATCGTGGTTAGCACCTATGGGTGTCGTCCCGGTTCACAGATCCAATTGGATTCCGACCTCGACCACTTGCTCGACCGGGATCGAAAAATGGACGGTCGTGCTGCGCGCGTTGCGGGCCAAGAACGCGAACAGCGGCTCGGTCAGCCGTCCCATGTGCCCCTGCCGGGTAGCGACCAAGGTTTCGCGCCCGATGATGTATACGATCTGGCCCGGCTCCCCGGCGATTCCGTGCTTGGCCAGCGTCGGTCCAAGCGACGCAGGCACGCGAGGCACTTGCATGAAGCCGTAGTGCAGAAGCACGCGCACCAGGCCAGCGCCCAACGGTTCGACGGTCGCGCGCCCTGAATTGGGCACAAAGGGAACGTGTTCGGTCACCACGGTCAGCAGGACGACGTGCTGGTGAACCACGTGAAAGCGTTGCACCAAGCGCACCAGGGCCGGCGGCACGCCGGTCGGGTTATCGGAAAGCACGACCGCTGTGCCAGGGAGTCGCGTGCGATTCTTCGAGACGAGGTGGTCAATGAAGGTGGCCACGGGGATCGACTCTTTGCCTACCGCATCGGCCAGGTAGCTCCGTCCGATGCGCCATGTGAGCATCACCCACGCGAAGGCTGCGCCCACCAAGCAGGGCAGGTAGCCACCGTCGAAAAACTTGAGGCCATTGGCCAATACGAACGGGATGTCGAAGGAAAGAAACAGCAGAAGCACGCACAGGGAGCGCGAACGCGACCAGTTCCAGGCATGGCGGACGACCTTGTAGTAGACAATCGAAGTGATGGCCATGGTTCCGCTCACGGCCAGCCCGTAGGCGGCGGCGAGACCGGACGATTGCCGAAAGACGACCACCAGTCCGATGCAGGCCAAAGCCAAACTCCAGTTGAGCAGCGGCACGTAGGTCTGACCCTCTGCTTGCCCGCTGGTGTGCCTGACCGCTACCTCGGGGAAATAGCCGAGCCGAATCGCCTGATGGGTAATTGAGAAGACCCCCGAAATGAGCGCTTGCGAGGCGATGACAGTGGCTGCGCTGGCCAGAACAACGGCCGGGTAGATGCAAGGACCACGGGGAATGAGCGCATAGAACGGTCGCTCTGCGCCGCTCGGGTCGGTGAGCAGCGCCGCCCCCTGCCCAAGATAGCACAGCAGGAGCGCGGGGTAGATGAGCCCCAGCCATGCCCTACGGATTGGCCTGCGGCCGAATTGCCCCATGTCCGCGTAAAGCGCCTCGCCTCCAGTGACCGCCAAGACGACGCCGCCGAGCACGCGAAACCCAGAAACTCCATTGTCCAGGAAGAAACGCACCCCATGATAGGGCGACAGCGCCCCCAGGATCGCGGGCTGCCGGGCGACGTGATAGAGGCCGAGGGCGCCGATGGTCACGAACCACGTGACCATGACCGGACCAAAGAGCTTGCCAATTCTTCCAGTACCGCGTCGCTGAAAGAAGAAGAGCGCGACCAGGATGGCGACGGTCAGGGGAACGATATAGGGCCGAAACGCGCCGGTCGCGACTTGCAGCCCCTCCACCGCCGAGAGTACGGAGATGGCCGGCGTGATGATCCCGTCGCCGTACAACAAGGCAGCACCCAGCACCGCAATTGTCGCGACCCACCCGACGCGGCCGACCCGGGCAGGGCTGGCCTTGGGCAGCGCCAGGGCCAAGAGCGCCATGATGCCACCCTCTCCCTTGTTATCAGCGCGCATCATGACGGCCGAGCCGCCGCAGTGGGATTGATAGAACCTGCCATGTCGCAACCGGAAGAATGCACCAAGACGGACCGGAACGGTCACATCACGCGCGTGGCCGGTCGAAAGCAGGATGCTGCCAATCAACAGAACGATGCCGGCAGTCCGCCACGAGCGGAGCAGACCCTCGGCCTTGTCGGCCTCCTCCCTACCTCGAATTGAATGGGCGACACTTCATCTTGATTGAAACGACCGCCATTCCGCAATGCAACTACCCGAACTTGCTTGCATCGCATCGGTGGCCCGAAAACTGCTAGGCCAGTGTGTGGATCAACCGGCACGGGCACGTCATTGGTGCCCAGGGCTGGCGCATCGGGAAAGTCCGCAGCGCCACGTGCCAGTTGTCTGTCCGAGGCCGATTGACAAGCATATCTGAAGCAAGAGGAGCAAAGACAAATGGAATTCTCAACCAGTACAGCGGGCGGTATAGCTACCCTTCGCATCGTGGGTGAGTTGGACGCGATCACCACTCCAACTCTTCGCCCATCCGTCGACGCCTTGCTCGCTGAACGGCATTCTCGCGTCGTCGTCGATGTGTCGGGTTTGCGGCTCATCGACAGTCGGGGCGTGGGCGGGCTGGTGTTCTTGTACAAGAAGGCCAAGGAGTACGGCGGCGTGGTAACCGTCCAGGGCCTATGTGATCAACCGTTGGCGATCTTCAAGCTTCTGCGCCTGGATCGGGTTCTGTTGGCGTAAATGGTCCGCGCGCGCAGCCAGGTTCGCGCGCATGCGGAATTGCCATGATTTCGTCAAACTTAAGCGGATTGACAGGGTGCGACCTGCTGCGCGGCTTGGTTTTCGGAGGGAAATCCAATTCCGAGATCCAGGCTCGCTTGGACGTCCTGTCCGACACCTCGGCGAGTTTTCAGAGACTGGCTTTTGAACTTACTGGCCTGACTGTGCCTGAGGAAATGGCCAGGGCTGTTTTCAAGTCTCTGGCCACCCATCTTCAGGATTTGCGCGGGGTCCTAAAGCGGCCGATCGGGGTTAGGACTGCCGCGCTGGACCTGTCTGATCGCCTGGAAAGCTTTTTGCGAGAAGAAGGCGTGGCGTGGGAACTGTCCCATGAGAGCCTGGTGCGGATGGCTTTTGTTGATTATCTCACTGGGCTGCCGAATTTCGGGAGCCTTTCCGAGCGCTTCGAAAGCGAGATCAAGCGGGCCGAGCGCTACGGCCGTCTGCTCTCCCTGCTCATGATCGATGTAGACGGCTTCAAGGAGATCAACGACCATTTCGGCCATATGGCCGGGAACTTGGCCTTGAAGCATGTGGCGGGTTTGCTCCGGAACTTCGTCAGGGAAACCGACATAGCGGGCCGCTATGGTGGCGACGAATTCATGATCTTGCTACCCGAAACCCCCAAGCACACAGCTGAGGGACTGGCCGAAGGGATTCGGGCGTTGATTTCCGCCACGCCTCTCCATTTAGATGAACAAGGTCTGCTTCCTGTGACAGTCAGCATCGGGATGGCGTCGTTTCCACGAGACGCGCGAACCGCAGGTGCGCTGATGGCCGAAGCGGACGAAGCCCTCTACAAGGCCAAGCGCGGCGGGCGGAACCAGGCGTGCTTCTCCAGGCCGAAGACTTCAGCCGTCCTTTCGCTCGGTCCGTCCGCGGCCCAGACCTATCACTGCGTGCATGTCATGGGAGATTTCAACGGATGGGATCGAGCGGCTGAGCCCATGAATTGGGATCCACTGAAGAAGTGCTTCAACGTCGAATTGTTTCTGGCGCCCGGCAAGTACGAGTACAAGTTGTTGCTCAACAAGGAGAAGCTGACAATCGACCCGGATAACCCGGAGTCGGTGTACGATGGATTTGACGGATGCAATTCGGTTCTGAGGGTTTCCGGGTAGAGAGATCCATGAGCCGGTGCTTTCCTGCTATGCTTGATGTCCAATGGGTTGGGTTTGGCGCGTTCTTGGGTTCGTTCTCGTCCTGAGCGCGAGGCCGGCGCTCGGCCACGAATGCACGGCTTCTTTGGTCGGCGGGGAGCCCGCGCTGCAGCACCTGAATGCAGAAGCTCGTCTCCACTTCATTCACGAGCGCTTGCACGTCGACGCCCGCCATGCCCGTATTTGGAGCTACTCATGGGGCATGATCTATTCGGCCCTCGCCGCTGGCGAATTCGTGGCCGCGCCTCTGGTATCGCACGCGTCGGGCTTGGATCTGTACGTGGGAGGAGGCGCCGCGCTGCTTGGTGTGATCCCGCTGGTCTTCACACCGCTCAAGGTCATGGGTGATGAGAAGCGCCTTGACGAACTCGAGGCCGAGGCTTCGCAAACAGATTCCTGTGGCGCGCTTGCCCAGACGGAGAAACTGTTGAACAGAGATGCAGCCAATGAAGATCGGGGGCGGAGCCTGCTCTTTCACGGCGGCAACGTCGTCGTCAACGCCGGGATTTTTCTTATCATCGGCGCTGGTTTTGGCCATTGGACCAGCGCGATTATCAGCCTGCTGACCGGCCTTGCGACAGGGGAGGTCATGATCTTCACTCAGCCAGTTGGCGCCGTCGAAGCTTTGCGCCAGTACCGCCGCGGTGACCTGGGCTTCCCATTGGCCGGGGTTCGCATGGGAATCGCACCTTTGATTGCCAAGGATAGGTCGGGCATGGTCTTGATTGTGACTTTCTAGGAAAGACACGCTCAAGCCGGCCCTCCCGCAGCGGCGGCGCAGGACTTGCAGGCCTCCTGCGGTCATCATGCGGAATGTGGCGAAGGTGTGTCCACCAGCGGCACGGAATGGTGACTGGCGGGCAGGCCGCTGGCACCGAGTGGTGACCCCGGGGCGGGCCGTTTGCTCCGAGCTCGTTTTGGCGTGGCTTGGATCGGTCGGCATCGCCCGAGCCCAGACGGTGGCCGACAAGGATGCGCCCGCGGTTGCGCCCGCGCCCGCGGACAGTTCGCCCATCGCGCTGCCATCGGCCGGGGCTTCGCCTGAAAAGGTCGAGGACGCCAAATCCACCGCCAAGGCCGCCAAGCTCACCCCTCTCGTCCCGAGTCCGCGGAATCCCCTGCGCCCGGCCTTCCAACTGTACGCCGAAATTGATCTGCCCATCCTGGGGATCGGGCTGGTGTTCGAGAGCGCGCGGCTGTTTCGACCACAATCGCAGAAGGCGTTCTGTGCCCCACTTTGCCCCACCAGCGATCTCAATGCGCTCGATCGCACGACGGCGGGCTACTGGAGCCCGGGCTGGCAGACTGCCTCGGACTATGGTCTTTACGCCATCGGTCTCGGGGCTGCGACCTTGCTCTTCGTGGACGAGGGGCTTTGGCCGGGCCTGAACGACGCCGTCGTGATCGCCGAGTCGGGGCTGGCCGCAACCGCCGCGGCCTCCGTGATGACGCTCGCAGCGGGCCGGCCGCGTCCCTTTCTCTATGGCACGAAGGCGCCGCTTTCCGAACGCAATGGCGCCGACGCGGGACTGTCGTTCCTGAGCAGTCACGCTGCGGTCAGCTTCGCAATCGCGACATCCACGTTGGTGGCCATGCGACGGCTTCACCCCCACTCGCGGGCAAACTGGATCGTGTTGGGCGTTGGGGGCGCGATTGCGAGCTTCGTGGCCACAGCGCGGGTTCTCGGCGGCATGCATTTCATTAGCGACGTGGTGGGTGGAGCGGTCGTGGGATCGTCGCTGGGGGTCATCATCCCCTCGCTGCACGGCTCGCCGGTTTCAATCGTACCGGTAGCGGGAGACGGTGGTCAGCGAGGCATCGCGGTCAGCGCCCGATTCTGACTCTCCAGGGCGCATGTGAAACCGCGCAATCGGTGCGCGGGCTCACGTCCACCGTGTAGCCGGCGCGCGGCTTGCAGAGCTTACAGATAAGAAAGAGAGGCAATCATGTTGTGGGGCTTGGCCATACTTTTTGTAGTGCTGTGGGGATTGGGTCTACTGACCTCGTACACACTGGGAGGATTCGTACACATCCTGCTCGTGCTGGCGGTGGTCGTCGTGGTGATACGGGTGATCCAAGGCCGTCGGGTCACCTGATTCAAATCAGCCATCTTGAATTGATCGCCAATTGAGCGGCGCCAACTTGCGAAGTGCTCTCCAGCACTCGCGAGGTGGCTTTGCGTGCTGCAAGGAGAAGATGATGACACGAAGACGATTCTTGAAGGGCGGAGTCTTCACCGCATTCACAGCCGCCGTCATCTTCCTGGGGTGGTTCATAGCCAGGCCCAAGTCGGCGGACGCTTACACCATTTCCACTATTGTCACCGCCGGGTGCCACGAGAAGGTCACGACAGAGGCGTTCCTAGCTGTGCGCCAGGATGCTGATCCCGCAAACGCGGCAACCGCGGCAGCTGCGGCGCCTTTTCTGGCGGACAGAAACGACCAGGCACTCATTGACGATCTGGAGTTTACGCCGGCGAATGACATGACCGATCTGGGTGGCGCAACCTTGCTGGTGGGCGTCCGCGACAACGATCTGAAGGGGCGAGATTCCATGGATCTGAGCCAGTTGCCGCTGGTTCATGGCGATCCCAGCGCGCAGCGCGAGCATTGCCTCCGCGGCGCGAATGAGCAGGAGCCCGGCGGATCGGCAGCAGCGGTCAGCGACTGCCGCGTCTTCATCCTCGAACGGGTTAACCAGGCCCTCGATGGGCTCGATGCCACAACAGGTATGCCCGATCCCACCAATAGAACCTCGCTGCCGCTCTACCTGGCGCTTCGCCATGGCGTGAATGCCTTGCTGCCGACTTTCTACGTGCGCATTGGGCAAGCGATTCACGCCGTCGAGGATAGCTTCACCCATACCTATCGCACGCCTGATGGCATGCAGATCACCGTCGTGCTGGATTGGGTGGACGAGGCCAACGGGAATTTGGTCGAGGCGATCGACGGGCCACCCCACTCAAGCGAGATGGACCGCTGTGATGATCCCGACGATTTGCGACTACAAAAGCGCGAGCTTGCAACCGAAGCGGCCACGGCAGTCTTGCGCGCGACGCTCGATCCCAGCCAACCCAACGATCAGAAGATAACTGCAGTGGGGGCGATCTTGGACAAGTATCTGACTTACTCGCCGGGTTGCACGTTCGCCAACAATTGGTGCGACGCGCCGGAACACAAATACGGCAATGTGTCGCTGCTCGGCTGCAGCGTGGGTGGGCCGGAGAACCGGAGCGCGGCTTCGGGATTGGCAGTCTTTCTTGGGCTACTCGCCTTGCTGAGACGGGCCCGGCGACGACGCCGCGCCATGGTCGGCATGCCCCTGCTTTTCATCGCAAGCCTCCTGCCGAGCCGTGCGTTCGCGCAGCCAGAGGCCGCCCAACCGGGCTTCGAGGCTACCGCCGCCGCCGCCGTCGCCGCCGAAGAGAAGCACGCCCCACCGCCGCCGGTTACCACGCCGGTTAAGGAGCCGGGTCCGAAAGATCCTTCGAAGATGGCCCTGGGTGCCTATCTGGGCGGCTCAGGATCGTATGCCTACGCGGCCGCCGCGGTTACTCTCGGCGCTCGCCTCCGTTTCAGCAAACATTGGACCTTCGGGCTCGACGCGGAATGGAACCCGTGGATTGCCATCAACGGCCGCACGGCCGTGCGCGCGGGCGCTTTCAATGGGTACGGAACCGTCATATTGCGGCTGCCGCTGGCCTACGAGAAATTCAACCTTCGCACCACGGCCAATCTGGGATTCTCCCGCCTGTTGATCGACCTGTACGGTGCTCCCAAGGGCAGTATGGGGATCTACGCGGGGTTTAGCCCGTTGGGACTCGAATGGAAGGTGTCCAGGCTCCTCTTCGTAATTATCAATCCACTGAACTTCGCGATGCCAGCCCCGCAGCTCAGCGGCGTTCCGCTCACCTATTCGCAGTATCGTGTCACAATCGGACTGGAGATCTACGGCGGCTGAGGTGCCCTGCGCGTTGCAATGTACCGAGTCATTCAAATTGAGTGAATCGGTACATCATCTTGACGGAAGCAGGGGAGGAGACAGATGGGCGAAAGCACGCAAAGCATGCGTCCTGTGAGGTGTCGCAGCTCACGCCTGGAAAATCATCACATATGGCCAGTTAGTGGTGGTCGTGGTCCCCACCATGGTCGTAATGACCGCGGCCCTCGTCGTGTCCTCGATACTCGCCCCCTCTATTTGGGCCTTCGCCCCGCCCGCGCCCACGGAACCCCCAGAAACATCCGCTCACCCCGACGGCAGCCAGCAGCAGCAGAATCGAGAGTCTCTTCATTTGAAGCCATACCTTTCGGTCTGCCGCATCGTCCCCGCGTTGGCGGTGGTTCAGACGGTCGCAGACGTAAGATCATCTGTTGCACGCGGGATGCCAGCAGGCCTTTGAAAAGTGCGGCGGCATGGCGGATGCAGCAGTTCCTGGGTGGAAGCAGCATTTTCCACTCTGGAAATGGAGGAAATTGGTGATCTTCACGACGATGAGAACTCATGGCCGCAATCGAAATCACAATGTGCTGGCAGTCGTGGGATTGGTGCTGCTGGCCGACGCGGTGGCGTGCTCTGGCCACGATAAGCCGACTGCGACTTCGCCAGATATCCAGCGTGCGACACAGTCCCCCCCGCCCACGTTGGATCGGCCGAGCTGTGAGCCGAGTCAGGACGGGCAGGTGCGGTACAGTTGGAACGAGTCCAAATTGAACGTCTGTCGCGGTGATACGGGCACGTGGGTCGAGGCCAACCTGAATATCCCGCGCGCCGCCGTCCACGTGACAGCGGTGAGCCCGGGCAGCCAGTGCCAAGCAGGAGGGTCAAGCATCGAGTTAGGCCTTGACCAGAACCACAATGGCACGCTCGAAAACTCGACCACGGTTTTGGTCTGCAACGGGGGAACCGGGCCGCAGGGGCCGCCTGGGGTGCCGGGCCCTCAAGGCGCGGCAGGTCCGGCAGGCGCACCCGGGCCACCAGGGACGCCGGGCACCAGGGGCATCAGCGGGCTGCCAGGTATATACCCGTCCGGGGTGGTGGAGGATCATCCCTAATCAATTGTGAACTATGAGCGAGGTTATCAATGGACGGTTGGAGCAATGTGAGACGAACGACAACATCGATCCTTGTGCTGTTTGTGCTAGTTGGACCGACGGCATGGCGTGAAACATCTGCGGCAAAGGCGTCGGCTGGGGCTTCTCTGCCCCAGTTTGTCCTTGCTGATCCGAATGGCAAGAAGCACGCCAGTGGCGAGCTTCTGAAAGGCGGGCTGGTGTTGGTGGTAACGGCGCCGACCTACCATACCGAGAAGGCGCAACGGGCATGGGGCGATCTTCTTCCCGCGGCGCAGCCCAAAGGGAAGGGGCGCCTGGTCTTTCTGGAGGACATGACGGCCAGTTCCTTCAAAGACACGGCGAAGAAGCAGATGCGTAAGGAGTTCAAGGAGGGCGTGCCGCCGCTGCTCCTGCTCGACGAGGACGGCCACGTGCGCACGGCGCTCGGCGTGCCCAAGGACGAAACCTGGATTCTTGCATTCGCTGCCGGCGGGCAACAACGGCTGGTGGAGAAAGGCGCTCCCAGTGCGGCTGCGGCCCAGCGTCTGTGGGCTGCGGTGCAGAGGTGAAGTCGATGAAGAAGGCAAGATCCAACTCGACTCTGTCTGACCCTTCTACGAAAGGAAATCCCATGAACCACACGCGTTTTCTTCGCGGCGTTGCTTCCCTATGCGCCATGACTATACTCAGCCTCTCGCTCGGCTGTGGCACGATTCTTTATCCCGAGCGGCGGGGACAGCAAAGCCACGCGCGCGTCGACACGGGTGTGGTTGTCATGGACGCCTGTTGGATTCTCCTGGGCGTCATTCCCGGCGTGATTGCCTTTGTCGTTGATTTCGGCAATGGCTCCATCTATTTGTCTGGCGGAGCGGTGGGCACCAATTCGCTGAAGGTCGTGCGGACACCGACTGCCCGTCCTGACTCCGCCAGTATCGAGCGCGCCGTCCAGCAGCAGACCGGCCTGGTCATCCGACTTAGCGATCCGACCTTGGTGTGGCGCAAGTTGGCCTCGCGCGAAGACATCGAACCGAGCGTGGCGGCCGCGCGCCAGGACCGCCCAAGCGCGCTGTAGAAGAACGGCAAGTGGCGGCCTGGCTACGGTGCTTTGCCTTCGGCGCTCGGAAACTTCGACGCGGCGACTGAACCCAGAAACAAACGCACCAAGTAGACGGCCTCACGCCGCCGCATCAGCATCTTTCCTTCATGCCCTTCCTCGGCTGCAAACTGGTAGGTGCGGAGCAGGGCAAACAGTTCCGGATAGAGGCGATGGGGGCGCCACGTGTGCTCGTAGACGGGCGTGCTCACCGCAGAGATCTGTTGGGGTATGATCTGTACCAGTTCGAACGAAGCCGCAACGGGCCCACCCAGGGCGACACGGACTATGCCGTCGAATCCACGTGGCCAGTGTGTCAATAAGTTTTCGGTCAGATGCTGTAGGGCCTCTAACAGATGTGCATCGCAATCGACCAGGAGGGCGACGGCTCGGCGCGACCAGCGATCGGGAGAGATGTGGTCACGAAGCTGCCACGCGGCCAACTGGGCCAAGTAGGCGAGGGCCTTTTCGTCGATGCCGTCCCGAATGGCCCGTACCACATCTTCGAGAGGGCCGTGGACCCAAGGCTTGTCGATATTTCCTTCGATGAGCTGGACGGTGGTGTCGGGAGAGGCGTGTTGCAAACTGGTGACTACCTGGTGTAGCCAGTTCTCGAACTTTCGTGCGTTTCGTTCTCTGAATTTTGCCTCAGCAGCAAGGATCAGCTGCTTCACCGCTTTGCTGACGACTGGACCACCGGGTGTCCCCGCACCGGACATCGCTGTTGTGAGTCCCGTGTCGGCCACGGCACGAAAGATCGCGCTGCCCAGTGTGTCCTTGTCCTTGGTCATGTCCGTGGAATCCGTCTGGGTCGGTGGAACACAAACTTCCTGGTGGACATTCTGGACGGCCCGAGGTGCGGGCGCAACAGGTTGGGAACCACGGGGTCCTGCCCGACTCGGACGGGACAGCACGTACCCGTCAGGTTGCGCATGGTGTTCTTCCTTTCACCGTGGGCTACACTGGGCCCTCATGTTACTTCGCAAGCGCCTTCTTCACCCGCAGGGTGTCGCGCAGAATCGGGAGCTGGGCGTGATCTTTCGGCCGGCCGGAGGCTTCTTTGGAGAGGATGACATCTTCCAGGCTGGCCACTGTGGCGGTACGGCCTGCCAGATCGATCGCGACACTTCGCGAACGGAGTGATTCGAAAGATAGCTCGCCAGGAAGACAATCGAAAAGCAGATCGACCGGAGCAGAGGCGGCGTCGATGCGCAAGACGTTGGTCAGAGATGATACCTCTCGTGGGCGAGCACCGAGACAATGGCCGAGCATCTCGATCTTTTGACGATTGGCCGGCGTATCGCGCACCAGAAGCTCCAGATCCTGGGTCGTGACGGGAGAACCTTGCAGAACCGCCGCCACACTGCCAACGACAAGGGCCTCAAGCCCGGTCTGTTCCAAGGCTGCGAGTACTTCGAGCACGAAGGCTTCGTCAGAAGACGCGGACACCGGGACGAACCTCGCGCAAGAAGAAACGCCG
Organism: Myxococcales bacterium; assembly: GCA_003142855.1. Taxonomy (GTDB): domain Bacteria; phylum Myxococcota_A; class Polyangia; order Fen-1088; family Fen-1088; genus Fen-1137. The sequence continues at coordinate 104,297 of PLNW01000155.1, read as the reverse complement.
CCCGGAACCGAAGGGGCGCAGCAGGCTGGTCAAGATCAGATCGAGATCGCAAGGGTCCATGTCCGGAAGAAGCGGCTGCAGGCGCCGTTTGGTCGCCGTCAACTCCTCGACCGTCACGCGCGGACTGGTCTCGGCCTGAGCGGACACTTGATGTGCCATCCCCAGATTGTACTCCGAACTGCGTGGGGCGCCCCTGCCTTTCTCGCGCCCGAGGTCAACGACTGGGTGAGACCCCTCCGACGCTCCATCGACTTGCGGCCGGTGTCCATCGGGCTACGGTTCGTCTGTAAGGAAGCGCGGTTGGTCGGTTGGGCGGCCCGGCCTCCCGGCGCACGCTCCTATGATGAGGGCATGCCTCGCAATCAGTTCAAGCTCCTCGTTGATGTTGTCGTCCTTGTCGCCGCGTTTCTGACCTTCGCGAGCGGAATGTTTCTGTTCTTCGACCTGTCACTGGCCGCCATCGAAGTGTCGCTCGGCAGCGAGTTCTTGCGCGTCCATCGCCAATGGCTGGTGCACACCGCCCACGTCCGTGCCATTGAAAACCAGGACGGAGAGACCATTGTAGTCGTCGGCGACGAACCACCGCGCGAACTTCGCGTCCCGGTGGCCCGCGATCGGAAAGCTGCAGTTCTTGATTTGCTCCTCCATGGTGCTTCATCCAAAGTTGGGCCGGACGTTGATGGCAGGGCCTTGGCGGATTACCTATGCTTCTAGGCGATGGAAAAGAATCGGCTCGAAGCGACGGCGTGCTGGCCATCATCATCACTATCATGGTGCTGGAATTGAAGGTGCCGCGGGGCGCGACCTGGCGGCGTTGAGGCCGCTCGTGCCGGTGTTTTCGGGTTACACTCTCAGCCGACCATGATCTCTTCCGGCGAGAGCGCGGCGAAGTTGACTTGTCCCAGCCCCATCCCTTCCGCGATGCGCAGGTTTTCCGGAACGGGTTTGTTCGGGAAGAGGGTGAACGCCCACGCATCCAGTGCCACGGGGTCAACACCCGCGGCAATGGTTCTCGTGGGTTTGACGTCATCTAGGTTGCCACCAGCGGGACCGTGTTCCATCAAAACGCGGGACGCATCCACAATGGTCAAAGTGGGACGCATGAGCGCGGCCAGCTCGGCGATGGAATGCTGCAAATCGGAGTGAAAGGTGATTCTGGTCTTGCCGGTGATGCCCAGCCAGTTCTTGAGACGGATCATATCTATCGACGAGCAAGAACCCGCCCACCCCCAATGCCCCCGCACCAACCACGCCGCCGATTCCGGTCAACACCGTGCGACGGGTGAACAGACGCTTCGGCTTGACAGGAGACGTCTCGTCGGGCATGGGGACAGGATACTGGGGCCATCTCGAAATGTCATCCAGGGCCACTTGCGGCGCGGGAGGCCCTACACGCAGATTGCGCGACAAATACGGCTGCAACCACTCGGGAGAGGCGTGCTCACAGTTCCGCAGGTCGGGCCGGCGTCTTGTCCGGAGCAATCGAACGAGCCCGTTCCGGGAGGCAGAGACACGCACGATGGCGACGGGGGAGACTGGATGCAGAAGTGGCCACTTGCGTCGGAATACTCCCACCCATCAGGGCAAGTGCCCGCGTCGAACAACACGAGCAGGATGCATCCGTAGGCAGGGTAGAGACAGATCTGGGATGGCCCACAGGTCGCGTCCCCGCAAGCGAACTCCCCTGCGTCCATCGAGGTGGCATCACTGGCCGCTTCTGTTACGGCAGCATCGCTTGCTGCTTGGTTGCTGCCGGCATCCGCGCCACCGTCTTGCGTTCCAACAGGTCTTCTTACCCCCCTCCGCTGCACGCGAGCACGAACCCTGTGACGGAGAGGACGAACGCCCGATAGTTCACACAAAGGAGCTACCGCTCGGTGCTGCGTGTGTCAAGGAAGGGAGTACTTCTGAGGCTCTTCTCCGGCGCGCCGCGGGCTTGCCGGCATAGGCGTCTTTCAGTGCCTTCACATTCAACTTGACCATCCCCATCATCGCCTGCATGGCTCACTCGGTCCCTTTGCGGTCCTTGCTGCCGAGGCATTCACCCTCTTCGCGTACTGCTGACCAACACCAGCTGCTATCCTTGGGCCGTGGGCTACTCGCGAATAGTGCGCTTTTGCGGTGTCTGGGCCCTTGGTGTCGGCGCGTTCGTCACGGCCGGCGAGTCGACGGCTGAGCCGGCCCCGCCCGCGACAGCTCCAGCGATGAGCGACCCAAAGGCATCCGGCGCACGCGATGCCCCGGCGGTCCCACCCCGGCCCAGCCCGATTGATGGTCTGGGGCGGAACGCGGCCGAGAGCTTTTGGGGCTGGAATCTGGCGCTGCACCTTAGCGCCATCGGCCAGACCGCGCTGATGAGTCGCCTCGACGTGGACTATGAGGTGCGCCAGGCTTTTCACCATCACACCGCCTGGGGCCAGGCCGCGTACCCGGCCGTGATCCTGGGCGTCGCGGGACCAGTGGGAGTCATCAGTGGTCTGTTTGCCAAGGGGTACTGGGGCAAGAACGACGAGACCCTGGGCGCGGCCTATGCCGTGCTGCAGGCCAATGCCCTGACCTTGGGCTACGTGACCGTGCTCAAGTTGATTACCGGACGGCCGCCGCCCAAAGATGAGCTGGTCGGACCGGTGGCGCCCGACATGCGGTCGCTGAGCCACACTTTTCGCTTCGGTGTGGGCCGCGGCGGCATCGTGCACGGCTGGCCATCGGGCCACGTGGCGGTCACCATGGCCACCTGCTCGTCGCTGGCCGCCTACTACCCAGACAGCTGGGCGCTCAAGCTGGTGGGCGCGGCAAGTGTGGCCACCATGATGTTCGGCGTGACCTCGTTCCGGGGCGGCTCGATGCACTGGTTCTCGGACGCCATCGCCGGCGCTCTCATGGCCTATCCCATCGGCGTCGCCACCGGCGAAGGTTTCCGGCGCAGGCAGCAGGGACGGGCGCCAGCCCAGGCCCACACCGCTTGGGTCGTCCTGCCATCGTTCAGTCCCGACGCGACGGTGATCACGGTGGCGCGCAGATTCTGAAGGGCTCTACACCGCCCCAGGTGGCAAGGCCGAACACAACCAAAATCTTCATGGGCAAGCCCTCAGCAATGAGATGCTTCAGGAGGCGGTCGCGTTGCCAGAGTTGATCCCTCGACAGCGACTTCGGGTGTAACATCAAATCGGCGCTCCGTACTCGCCTACTGGTTGCCCATGCATGCCCGCGTCCACAGCCGCTTTCCGCTCGTAGTCGCCGTGGCTCTGACTTTTCTCGCAGCCTGCGGTTCTAGAACAGCCCTCTACCCACCGCCTGCCGGAGCCAGCGACGCGCCACCTGACTTCGACGCCAGCGCTGCCATACCTGATTCCAGCACCGCCAGACCGGATGCAGCCTTCTCTGGAGTCGCCTCACATTTGAGCGTAGGCACGGGATTCGCATGCGCGCTCCGTAGCAGCGACGGGTCGATCGCATGCTGGGGCTGCGGCAGCGGTGTTGCCAGCACACCGCCCCCGGGGCGATTCCAATCGGTCGTCGCAGGCGAGTCGAGCGCGTGTGCCATCGACTCCGACGGAGTTACGGTCTGCTGGGGCTTCGACAGCCAAATCCAGAGCAATTTGCCCGCTGGCGCCTTCGTCGAGGTAGGCGTAGGGCAGTCGTACGCCTGTGGGCTACGGTCGGACGGCACCGTTCCTTGCTGGGGTCAGCCAGAGACAACTACCACGCCCTCGGATGTCTTTACGTCGATCAGTGTGGGCACCTCCTCCGCCTGCGGCGTCACCCCGGATCAAACGCTCGCATGCTGGAACAATTCAGGTCGCACGACCGCTCCCGTCGCAGCCGCTGGCACTTTCACCTCTGTGGCTGTGGGCGAGTCACACGCCTGCGCCATCCGCAGCGATGGCACCGTGACCTGCTGGGGCCTGTACGGTGGTGACACCACAGCCCCTCCGGAAGGTACCTTCAAGGCCATCCAGGCGGGCTGGAATGCCACGTGCGGAATACGATCGGACCTGTCGCTCGCGTGTTGGGGAGATGCCGCTCTGTCGACGACACCCGCGGGTTCGTTCGAGGAAATCGGGGTTGGCTACGGCTATGCTTGCGGGCTCAAGGTTGACGGAAACGTAGTCTGCTGGGGCGAGGATAACTGTGGGCAAAGCGTGCCGCCCATTGGCAGCTACAACCAGATCAGCGCGGGAGGCTCGCATGTGTGTGGCCTGCAAACCGACGGAGCGGTCGTCTGCTGGGGCTCAAGCCTTTTCGGGGAGACCGAGCCGCCGGCAGCAAAATTCATCCAGGTCAGCGCCGGGATGATCCACACTTGCGGAATCGAGACAGACGGCACCATTGCCTGCTGGGGCGACAACCGGTGGGGCCAGAGCACAGCTCCCCCAGGCACCTTCAACCAAGTGAGCGCGGCACCGGCGACCGATTTCCAACAAACCTGCGCCGTCAGGATCGACGGCGTGGTCTTGTGCTGGGGTGACAACACCTTCAACCAAACCGCGGCGCCGACCGGCTCCTTCCGCGAGGTGAGCACCTCGGGCGACCACGCCTGCGCCCTGCAATCGGATGGGACGATTGCGTGCTGGGGGGACAATTCCTGCGGGCAGAGCCTAGCTCCTTCCGGTACCTTCGAGCATGTCAGCGCAGGAGAATGCTGGTCCTGCGCCATCCGAACCGGCGGAAAGGTCACCTGCTGGGGTCAGGCCAGCCTCCCGACGGGCGAAACCGCAGATCCACCCTCGGATGCCTTTTTCCAGATTAGCTCGGGCGGTGGAGTACAAGGCTACGCGTACGTCTGCGCCTGCGGACTGCGAAGCGATGGTAACCTCGCGTGTTGGGGTGATTGTGGAGGTATTTCGACGGAGTCTCAGATGTTTACCCAAGTCAGCGTGGGTGGCGCAACCGTGTGCGTGCTCGACGTCGATGGGCACCCGTGGTGTTGGGGCGCGGAAGCACGCCAGCCCTTGTGAGAGGGCGTCGACAGCCGGTTGTGGGCGACGGGCCTCAAGTCAAAACGTGACCCATTTGTTGGTGCACGGATTCGGCGTGCTTGCTCCTGAGATACTGTTGGTTACGTTCACATTCGTCCCGGACGGAATGAAATTCACGTTGCCTGGGCCCAGCGTCATGCTTGTGTATGATGCAGTCACATTCGCCGCTGAAATCCCGTCGATGATTACGTTGTCGAGCGTAATGCTGTTCATGTGTGACGAATCGTACCCGTCAAGCGTGACCAGGGGCGTGTTCGAGCCGCCACCCAGCTCGTGGAAGTTCTGAATCTTGATGTTGGTGTACTGCGGAATGAAGGAGCCGGTGGCGGTGGAGTAGTTCGGAGTCAGGAGGATAGGGTTCGACAGGTTTCGCACGCAGACGTCGCTGTAGGTCACGTTGTTCACCAGTCCGCCCCGGCTGGTGTCCGACTTGATGCGAATTCCGTTCGAGCTGCCGCCACTGGTGCCCATATTCAGGCCGTCGATGGACAGATCGTAGACATTGATGTCCGACACGCCTCCCGTGAATTCGCTGCCGATGGACATGCCGTGGCCAGCGCCGAAGTGATTGTGGGCGATGACCAGGTGCTTGACTCCAGTGGCACTCGAACCCTTGATGGCGATCTGGTCGTCGCCTGTGCTGATCTTGCTGCAAACGATGCTACCGTCGCTGGCCGCTTCGCCTGGATCGATCCCGTCCGTGTTGTGCGCATTTGAGTACGTCAAGGCCGTGCCGGCACTGTTGCTCGCCGAGGTGGGCGCCTTGATGGTCACGCCCCACACGACGAACCCGGCGGCATCCAGCTTGACGTGGAATTTCGGCGAATTGTGCAGGGTAATTCGATACAGGGTGAAGTTGGTCGCGCCTTTCACCGCGATCAGGGCCGGACTGTTGCCGCTGCTGCCCGCATTCTGGTCCCACCAAGACTGACTGGCTCCGAGGTTCGGTTCGCCGCCTTGGCCATCAATAACCCCATCTCCCACGATTCCCGATTTCAATCCGGTTACTGAAATGAGCGCGGAGGCCGAGCCCCACACTTTTGTGTCGCGTGTTGCGTAGAGTGTCGTGCCGGCGTCCACCCACAGGGTTACCCCCGAAGGCAGCGTGAGCGGTCCAGTGACAAACGCATTGTTCGCACCGCCCGTGGTGAGCTTGACCGCCTGTCCCGAGGCGCATGCGGTGAGCGCCTTTTGGATGGCCGAGGTGTCAAGACTGGTTTCACTCGGGACGCCTCCAGCGGGAACGCTTTGGGTTGCTGGCAGGGTCGCGCAGGCAGGCGGGATGGTCGGCTCCGGGGGCAGGTTGGGATCACCGTCGCCGCATGTGCCGCTGCCGGTGCCTGCATCCACGCCGCCGCTGGCTGTGGCTCCGCCAGTGCTGGTGGTGCCGCCAGTCGAAGGCGTGCCGGCTGATGACGTCGAACCGCCGGTGGCGGGCAATCCGCCAGTAGCGCCCCCGTTGGAATCCACTCCGCCATCCAACGCGGTCCCGCCCGTCGAGATGGCCCCGCCCGCCGCCGCAAGATCGGCCGTTTCCTGCGCGCCACCCGTTCCAGCGGCGGAGGTGTCCGCCGCTCCGCCGGCTGCAGTGGGGACATCAGGCTCGCCGCTGAACGCGTCGATGGGGCTCGCCCGTGAGCTTGATCCACTGCTGCAACTAAAGACGAGCAGCCAGCAAGAAGGTAGCAGCACTTTGAAGATCCGGGACATGAAACTCCTAAGCTTGATTCTACGCCGAGACGCGAACGTGTCTCGACGTGATATTTGGTGCCCGCTCACGGCGATTTTTTACCTGGGACGCGATGGAGTAGACTGCCCCTCGTAGCCGAGACAGGCCAAGACAGGCATGGAGGAACAATGAAGTCGACGTCTCTGCAGAACGGGATTCTGTACACAGTGGGTGTCGCTGCGGTGGACAACAGCGGCAACGCCAGCCCCATCCAGAGCGGGTTCATCCAGACGCCAATCGCCACGGGAAAATCAGGGTGCAGTTGTCATCTCGCTGATATGGGAACTGGCGTCGACCGCGGCGCCGTCCCTTGGGGCGCGATGTTGGTGCTCGGTTTGGCCAGGCAGCTTCGGCGCCGTGGCAAGCGTCAGCGTCGGTCGTCGTGATTGAAGAAGCTAGATTATGGCGGTTGCCGTTGGCTACCCGAGATTCGCGTACTTCATGAGAAACCCGCACACTTGGTCCACTGTCATCCTTCCTGTCGACAAGGCCAGGCTTCTGGCAAGCGCGGGGCTGAAGTTCGCGACGTCCGTTCGTTCGATCTTGTTCCAGATCTGGCAGAAGTTTTTTGCGGGGTTCGTCAGGTATCCGACGATTCTGCCCAGTGTATCCTGCTGGAACGGCAGTCTTGTTGCGGCTTGCGAAACCACGAACACACCGAAGTGAGAGCGCTTGTCGTATTCGGCAAGCGCGCGGTGAATGTCCTTGTCCTTGACCGATACGATTGAATGCGTTGCGACTCTCACATTCTTCTTGCCCAATGCCGCCTTCATTTCGCCCACAATGCCGTTTTCGTCAGCAGGAGCATGCATGATTAGAATGTCATTTTCCTTTTTCGTATCCCGGCCGCGGCCTTCCACGATCAAGTCCATGGCGGCGTCGCGCCATGCCAGGTCTTGCTCGATCTTCAGTGCGACGAAAACCGCGGATATGGATTCGTGAGAGTAGGGAGCCGTGACCGTGGCGATGTCGGCTAGCAATTGCGCTTGGATCTTGTCGATGTTGTCGCGAAGGTGGTTGTGAAACTTGACGGGAACTGCGAGTTTCAATACGTATTCGTAGCGCTCGGCCTCGGCATCGAAGCTGCCGACGGGGAAGAGCTCCGGCTGGCATGAGGTTATGAGTTCAACCATGTCAAGATCGTTACGGCTCACGTAGATCCGGGTCAGGCTCGCAAGAATGGCCTCCAGATCCAGGGCCATGGTCTTGTACGGGATGAACTCGACGATCTTCCTGCGGGTTGTCTTTGACTCGATGGGACTCATGGCGGCCTCCTCCTCGACACGGATGATACGGATCGGGAAGAATATATCAATGACAGGGACGAGTCAGCTGCACGCTGGATCCGGAGGCCTCTTGCTTCAGCGGCGCAAGGTCAACGTGTGCTTGGCTTCCAGCCGGACCGGGTGATACGAGAGCTTGGCCCGGCGCAAGCCCGGGTCCCCGAGATCCTCTTCGCGGTTGATGAAGGTCAGCCCCTGGGCCGCGATGGCGCGGGCGGTTTCCTGGTTGATCACCTGATACAGCCCCTTCTTGTCGCGGAGCGCGCGTTCGAACAGGACCAACGCGGTGGTCGGGTTGAGACGGTCGTAAATAGAGAAGGCGGCCGGCCGATCGTCAATGCGCAGGAGCAGTCCCCGAAGCCCTAGCGCAGCGAAGTCGCGAATCGCGGTCGTGAGCGCCTGGCTTTCCTGCTGCAGGGTAAGCGTCGTGCGTTTGGCTGCGATGTCGTCGCCGACTTCGAGACATTCCTTGCTGTGCTGCGGGCCGAGCGGCTCGATCCGCCAGGCGTAGATCCGCGTGGCCTGCTGGACCAGGTTGCGCTTCTTGGCGTAGCGACTGCCGGCCAACGCCGCCAGGTCTTCGGTGCGGTACACGTAGTTGGCACTGTCGCGATTCGCGACCACGTGGAAGTGCGCGGCAAAAGCCGGATGTCGCGCCAAGAACTCGGCGCTGACCGATTCGATGACCAGCGGTGTGGGCAATTTGAGGGCGCGGGCGAGTAGGGTTTCCTGCAAGGTCTCGGAAACCTGTCCCAATGGTTGCAGTAGCCTGGGCTGGGGATCGGGGTCGACCCGAGCGTAGAGCAAGAGCGTATCCGGTTCGGCGAGGGCGTAGTGGTAATGGAAAACCGGCGACCAGACGCCCAGCGAAGCCGAACTGTAGTCAGACAGGGGTTGCGGGTGGCGGGCAAGAAAGTCGGTCACGAGCGCGCGGCGCTCGATCTCGATGGGCGCGAAGGGGAACCCCAGAAAAGCCGTCACGGTCAGGAACGCACCTGGTAGAGCATGGGTTGAAAGCCAGTGAGGGGCTGGTATCCCAGGGCCTGGTAGAACTTCTGCGTGCCCGGCTCGGCCACCAGGCCAATCCAGGTCAGGCCCGCGGCCACGCAGCGATCGGTCAGGCGTCGGATGATCGTGCGGCCGATGCCGCGTCCGCGGAATTCCGGGAGCACGACCACGTCCTGGATGTACCCGTCGCTGGCGCCGTCCGAAATCACGCGCCCCATGCCCACGACGCGGCCCCCGGGCTCGCGCGCCAGGAGAAAACAGAGACTGCCGCGTATCATCTGCGGAATCGCCGCACGCCAAGCGGGTTCTTCTTGCCACCAGCCGCCGGCGCGATAGAGGTCCACGATGGTCTCGCTCGGGGCGCTGGTGACGTTTTCATAGACGATGTCGAGCATCGAATACTGGTTCCTTCTCGATTGCCTTGTTTGTACCATTGACTGCAATCCCGACAAGCCGATGCCAAAAGATTTGCCAGCATGGCCGCAGGTGGACCGGTCGCTAGCGACCGGAGAGCATCCCTATCTCAAGGTTCTGCCGGCGGTGAGGTCCAGTCCAGCCTTGGCGCGCATCGCCGCGCTTCCGGCCGCGCGCGATCGCCTGCTGGAACGGGCGCGTGTGCAAATCCGCGGCGATCAAGGCTACGCCTTCGTCGACGTCGACGGGCCCTGCATCGTGCTGTCGGAGTGGTACTTTCGCAGCGGCTCGGATCGCGATCTCTATCTCGATCTTCTGCACGAACTCACGCATCTGCGCCAGCTCGACGAGGGGTTGGATCTGTGGGACGAGAGATTCGCGTACGTGGATCGACCCACCGAGATCGAAGGCTACGCGGTAGCCATCGAGGAAGGACGCCGGCTGGGCATGACCGGCGAGGACGTCGTCGACCATCTGGCCACTCCCTGGATGACCGCGGCCGATACTGTCCGGCTGCTCGCGCATATCGACGGGTTCCTGGCCACCGGGGTGCTGCCCAATCTCGCGGCCGCGAAAATTCCGGCGCCCCGCCGTTCGCGGCGTCCGTGGTAGCGGGCGCGGCGTGAATGCAGGAAGGCGAGGACGACGGGCGGCCGCAGCCCGGCTGATTCAGAGGGCGTCTGAAAAGCTGTCTTGGGCGTTTACCCGGCGCGAAACCGGCCGCATCCAGCACCCGACGATTGTGTAGATATCCTCACCCCCAGCCCCTCTCCTGGAAAGGAGAGGGGAGCCGGGAACATCAATCGCCGACCCGCATCTTCCGACTCCCCTCTCCGTGCCGGAGAGGGGCTGGGGGTGAGGTTGCAATTCTCCGGTCGTCGCTGTTGCCCATGCCTTCCCTTTCCAGTCCTTGTCCGTCGCCGTTGCCCCCCACGATCATTTGCTTGACACATCACGCGGCCAATCCGGACATGCTCTGAGCCTTTTCAGACGCCCTCTCAGACGCCTTCAGTGAACATCGGCCCCCGCGGCTTCTCCGCTTCTCCCGTCTCGATCCTTTCGTATTCCGCAATCACCTGCGCGCCAAACAACAGCAGCGTGGCGGCCACTTCCAGGCTGAGCAGCACGATGATGCCCGTGGCGAGCGAGCCGTACACCACACTCACCTGTGACAGCGTGCCGAAATACCAGCGCAGCCCATGGCGGATGAATTCCCAAAGCAGGCCCGCCGTGGCGCCACCGATCAGCGCGTGCTGCGCCGACAGCCTGCCTGTCGGCATGAAGTAGTAGACCGCTGAGATGAGCAGAATTTCCACGGTCACGCCGCCGACGTAGATCAGCAAGCGCGAGACGCCGCTCAGCGACCAGCTATGCCCCAGGATGGCGAGATTCGCGCCGCCTATCGTCACCAGGTCGGCGATCACGAACGTGCCCACGAACAGCGCCGCGCCGATGAAAACGATGTAGCCGAAGGGCAGCAGCAGCAGGGAAACCAGGAAGTGCCGCCTGCGCTTGGCCACGCGGTGCAGGAAAATCACCGAAATCGCGCTCTCCAGCACCTTGAAGCCAAGCGAGCTGAAGAACAGCATCGTGATGAGCAGCACCCAGCCGATCACCTCGCGGTGCTGGAGGAACCTCCGCAGCTCCGTCACCACCGCCTTGCCTTCGCCCGGGACCACGTATTCCAGTGCCTGGCGCAACGTTGCCAAGAGCACGTCCTGGTCGATCACTCGCGACAGCGCGATAACCATGAGGATGAGTAGCGGCGAGATGGAGAGGAGCGCGTAGTACGCGACTGCACCGGCGAGGAGCAGGCCCTGGTTTGCCTGGAAGGCTTTCAGAACCTGGAGCGCGAAGGCGACTGGGTTCTTGAGGACGTGGACGGTGCGAGGGTCGACGATCTTCATGGGTGGGCTCCTACCTGCAAACCCTGATCACGTACCAGTGGTTCGGAGTACACTAGGAGATTCAATCCGAACGCATCTCGTCTTTGAATCCCTTCACCATGGCGCTGGGCTTTGGTGGACTCGATTGCGAAAGGAAGCCCCATGAAGAAGGTATACCATCTCGGTGTCGCGACGGGCCTCGTCCTCTGTTTGAGCGCTCCGATTGCATCGGCGGATGTCACCATCGATCGCGCCACGAAGTATCAGAGCATCGAAGGTTTCGGATTCTTCGGAGCGGCCGACGCGTGGCGGAACCAGGCCACGGTGCTCAATACGACGTGGAGCCAAATGGTGATTGACGACTTGGGCATCACCATGTGGCGCAACCAGTACTACCCGACCGCGACGGCGGACGCGCCTCAGGACACGCAGTGGAACGTGCAAAAACCCGTGGTGCAGTCGCTCTACGCCGCTGCCAATGCGAGCAAGGTGCCGCTCAAGACGTTGCTCGGTGTTTGGTCGCCGCCGGCCGACTACAAGTGCGTTGTCGCCACCAACGGCCTGCCGGACTGGGGCACCTGCTATACGCCGTTGATACGACCGACTGACACCACGGGCGGCAACATCCTCGATCCCACGATGGTCAATTCCTTCGCGGGCTGGCTGGTCGCCGGTTTGCAGATGTACAAGGACATCGGCGTCGATGTGTACGGCCTTAGCATGCAGAACGAGCCGATGCTTTGGCAGGGGAATTCCTGTTTCTACGGGCCAGAGCAGTACGCGCAGCACCTCTCCGAGGTCGGGCCGATTGTCAAGGCGTCGTTCCCGAGCGCGAGGCTCTTTGGCCCGGAGAACATGCTCGGTATGGAGTGCGACGCGGGCAGCAGTGGCACCGACTTCGATCCGGACTCCTCCTATACCGCGGCGATTATGAACAATTCGGGGGCACTCTCGGCGATCGACAAGTTCGCCGTGCATGGCTACGTGGACGGCTTCACGCCGATGACCACGAGCAACCTCGCAGCGTACTCGACTTCGTATCGGGCCGCGACGGCATCCACCAACAAGTCGCTCTGGGTGACCGAAACATCAGGCTACAATCACACCTGGACCGGCGGCCCCTGCACGTCGAATGCGATCAGCACTTGCTCCGGAGCCTTCGATCTTGCGCAGGCGATCTACGCGGGCTTGTACTACGGGCACATGACGGCGTGGCTCTACTCGCAGGGAAGCGGCGGCACCACGCCCGCGGATTTGAATGAAAGTGATCTCATGGCAGGTCCCGACAACCCCGGGAAGAACTACTATGTTTCGAAGCAATATTATCGTTACATCCGCCCGGGCGCGCAGATGGTGGATGCCAAGAGCAGCGACGCCAACGTCCTGGCCGTGGCCTTTGACAACACGCAAATGGGGGCTTTCACCATTGTCGCCATCAACACGGGGACCGCCGCGACGCCGCTGACCCTGGCAGGCAGCAATTTGCCGTCGTCGTACAAGGCGATTCGCACTTCGGCAAGCGAGAATGCGGTCGATCTGGGCACCGTCACTGCGGGCAGCATCACGCTGCCTCCGAGTTCGATCACGACCCTCGTCAGCGGCAATTATCTCGAATCGCAGGTGCCGTCGGCCGGGTCCTCTGGCTGCTCGTACAATGCGAATGGCGGTACTTCTAGCTCGGACAGCAGAGCCATTTTCGCATTCGCTGGTCTCGTAGCGCTCGCCCTTTTGCGGCGTCGGCGGAATTTGCAGGGCCGCGGTGTATCGGGGTCGCGCACGCGCAGGATGAAGAGGCCGAGCGCGCCCGCCAGGTAGAAGATCCAGACCACTGACACAGACCACTGGCAGAGTTGACGTGAGTCACTGTTTGCGCGATGGTACGCGCCACGATGGGAGATCGCTGGATTTTTTCGCGCAGGTCAGGTGCGTGGAATGGCGGAGTCAGCGTCGCCATCATCGCCGCCTGCGGGGTTCTCTTGGGCAGCGTCCCTGCGCGCGCGGATTCTGCCAACATTCGACCCTACCTCGTGGGGGCGAGGGCTGCCGGCATGGGCGGAGCGGCCACTGCACTCGCCGACGACGGCGCTGGCCCGTATTACAACCCCGGGGGCATCGCGTTTGCGCTGGCCTCGTCTCTGTCGTTGTCGGCGTCGGTCTACGGCCTCGTGAGCGGAACCCAAAAGGACGGTCTCAGCACAGGCCACGACTTCACGTTCAGTGACATCAACACCTTCCCGGTGTCGACCTCCGCAGTCTTCAAGTGGGGGCCGCGCGCTGAACCTGACGGGGCGCCGGTTAACGCCTTGGCGGTGAGCGTCTTCGTGCCCGAATCCCTGGTCATCGATGACCGGCAGACCGCCAACGTGGAACTCCACGGCGTCGTCAGCCAGCAAACCGAGTTCCGCACCATGAGCGAGCAGACCATTTGGGCTGGCATGACCTATGCCCGGCGGTTTGGGCGCCTCGGCCTCGGGGTGAGCGGCTACGTCCTCATCGGCACCTCCACGGCGTCGGTAGACTACAACGTCATGAATTCGGCCTACCCCAGCGACTTTGGCATCATTAGCCAACGCACCGACCAGACCGTTGTGGGTCTGGTCGGCGCCTTCGGCGCACGCTACGACGTGAGCGACCACCTGAAGCTGGGGCTCTCCGTGTTTACGCAGGAAGCGGGGATCTACCAGGACCGGCGCGTCTTCAGCCGCGTCGTCGTCGCCGCTGAAGACGTCGGCGCGGCGCCCGACGGAGGGGTCATCAGCCAGGGCGGCTTGCACGCATCGCCCACGCTGCCATGGCGCATCCAGCTGGGCGCTGCGTGGGTCACTGGTCCCTGGACATTCGCCGCTGATGCGATGTTTCTGCTTCCGCTCGATGTGCACGACGACGTCGACCGGGCGAGTGAAGGCCTAGCCGAGCACATCAAGCGCAATCTGGTCGTCAACGGATCGGTCGGCGCCGAGTATGTTGTGCGCGGCAGGTTCCCGGTTCGCGCCGGCTTCTTCACCGATTTCGCGGCATCGCCCTTCCCCCATGACGACTTCGGCAACAATCCCAACACGGCGAACTACACACACGTGAATCGCTATGGCGGCAGCCTCTCGATCGGCTACCGGACGGAGCACACCGCCACCGACGTCGGCACGATCATCTCATACGGCTCGGGCCGGACAACTAGGACAGACGTCGCCGAGACTTTTTCGGTGCAGCACGCGACCAACATGACCAACCGGTTCGCCTATATTTTCCTCGCCTCGTCGTATATTTTCTAGCTAGAGGTGACTGGAACCGCCATGTCGGCGTATTTCGAAGCCCTGGCCCTGGCCGTGCGGCCGTCCGGGGTTCGCGTGACCAACATCCGCTTCGGCTTCGTGGACACCAAGATGGCCCAAGGGCCGTTTCGCCCCTTCCTGCGCTCCACCGACTGGGCGGTGAAGATCGTCGTGCGGGCGCTCTCGGGCAAGGCGATTCGCGTGACCTGGCCGCACCGCCTGGTGCCGCTGGTGAAGCTCCTGCGCTGACTGACAGCCTGGCAGATACGTTTCCGATAGCCAAGAAAGGGTCAAAGGGGCGAACGTCAAGATGTCCGTCCTCAGCGCACGCAACGAACAAAGCTGGGATAGGGAAAAGCAGAGCCGTACGTGAAGCCGTAGAAAGAGGAGACGAGCCACGCGCCGGACGACGAGCCGGCCACCGGAGACGAAGACCAGAACCAGGCTGACGGCGTCGAGGGAAAGGCATTCGGATCTATCGCTGGATTCGTCCGCGAATCATCGACGATGGTCTGTAGCTCTTTGCACGTCGGCAGGCGCCAGCCCGTGCCTCCCAGGCTCGCGCCCACGCCGGCGCAGTATGTCTTGGCGTCGGCCCAAGTATACGTGGTCGACGGGATTGCCTGTTGCCAGGTGAGCTCGGTCTTGGTGTCGTACACGGTTCCGCTGGCGGTTCCGCCGTTCGTCACCACGTACCGGCCGGTCGGGGCGCTGGCGTTGGCTGAGGTTGCAAGAGCAACCGCAATAGCAACGAGCGCGCCAAGGACACGGAGCGTGCAAGTGTTCATTTCGGCTTCTCCTGTTCAGGCTCGCCAGCCAATGGACGTTCGAAAATACAGGCGAGACGACGCCACCTGACCTTGCCACAAGACTCCAGTTCTTCGAGAGCCACCGCGACGGTGTAACCCCGCGCCGACCTTGTAGATCGGCAACGCTTCGTAGTAGCTCGGCATTCAGCTCTCTCAAAATGTCAAGACGTCAAATAGTCAAAATACCGGTCCTCAGCGCACGCAACGAACATCGTTGGTACCGGTAATGATGTAGTAGCCCGTGTAGCCGTTGAAGAAGTCGACGATATACGCGTCGGCCGGCAAGCCGGCCACCGGAGACGCAGACCAGAACACGGCTGTCGGTGTCGAGGGGAAATGCGTATTGTTTATCATTGGACCACTGGTCACCCCCATGTCCACGATGGACACCAGCTCGATTCGCGACGGGAGGCGCCAGTCGCCGTGGTTGGCGAGGGTCAAGGTAGGACAATAGGCAAGCGCCTGCGCCCAGGTGTACGTGCCGGTTGGAACGGTTTGCTGCCACATCAGCCCCGTGACATTGTCAGTGACCGTGCCGTCCCCATTGTCCGCGTAGCTCTCCAGATTGGGCGCGCCTGCAGTCACGTCGGCCTGATCATTGGGCATCGGCCAGCCAGCCCAGTCACCCGTCGCCGCAGCGCCGCCCGTGCCGGCGCCCGCCTGTCCACCGTTGCTGGAGATTCCGCCTGTGCTCCCGCCACTGGAGCTGCTGCTACAGCCAGCGGTCGCCATCGTCGCGGCGAACACCAGCGGGCTTACGAGTCCGATCAGTCCGTTTCGCATAGGATCCCCCGCGTTTCGTCTACTGGGGCGCCTTCCTATCACGGACAGACCGACACAGCCATCGTTTGCCACTCCGTCGTTGCGGGCCAGGGCCACGGCTCGGCGACAACCCAACAGCCCGAAGACCGAGTTGCGGAAGTCCTGCTGTAGCGTGATCACCACGTAGGTCGCGGCGAAGAGCGCGGCCGAGCGCGCCCGCTAGGTAGAAGATTCAGACCACTGGCAGAGTTGACCCATGTCGCTGTTTGCGCGATGGTACGCGCCACGATGTGCAATCGTTGGCTTTCTTCGCGTAGGTCAGGTGCGTGGAATGGCGGAGTCGGCGTCGTCACCATCGCCGCCTGCGGGGTTCTCTTGGGCAGCGTCCCTGCGCGCGCGGATTCTGCCAACATTCGACCCTACCTCGTGGGGTCGCGGGCTGCCGGCATGGGCGGAGCGGCCACTGCACTCGCCGACGACGGCGCTGGCCCGTATTACAACCCCGGGGGCATCGCGTTTGCGCTGGCCTCGTCTCTGTCGTTGTCGGCGTCGGTCTACGGCCTCGTGAGCGGAACCCAAAAGGACGGTCTCAGCACAGGCCACGACTTCACGTTCAGTGACATCAACACCTTCCCCGTGTCGACCTCCGCAGTCTTCAAGTGGGGGCCGCGCGCCGAACCTGACGGGGCGCCGGTTAACGCCTTGGCGGTGAGCATCTTCGTGCCCGAATCCGAGGTCCTCGATGACCGCCGGACCGCCGGCGCGGAAACCGAGTTCCGCACCATGAGCGAGCAGACCATTTGGGCTGGCATGACCTATGCCCGGCGGTTTGGGCGCCTCGGCCTCGGGGTGAGCGGCTATGTCCTCATCGGCACCTCCACGGCGTCGCTAGACTACAACTCCATGAATTCGGCCAACTCCAGCGACTTCTTTGTCGTTGACGCGCGCACCGACCAGACCGTCGTGGGTCTGGTCGGCGCCTTCGGCGCACGCTACGACGTGAGCGACCACCTTAAGCTGGGGCTCTCCGTGTTTACACAGGAAGCGGGAATCTACCAGGACCGGCGCTACTTCGGCCGCGCCGGCATTGCCGCTGAAGACCTCGGCGTGGCGCCCGGCGGAGCGGCCATCAGCCAGGGCGGCTTGCACGCATCGCCCACGCTGCCATGGCGCATCCAGCTTGGCGCTGCGTGGGTCACTGGTCTCTGGACCTTCGCCGCTGATGCGATGTTTCTGCTTCCGCTCGATGTGCACGACGACGCCGACCGGGCGAGTGAAGGCCTAGCCGAGCACATCAAGCGCAACCTGGTCGTCAACGGATCGGTCGGGGCCGAGTATGTTGTGCGCGGCAAGTTCCCGGTTCGCGCCGGCTTCTTCACCGATTTCGCGGCATCGCCCTCTCCCCATGACGACTTCGGCAACAATCCCAACACGACGAACTACACACACGTGAATCGCTATGGCGGCAGTATCTCGATCGGCTACCGGACGGAGCACACCGCTACCGACGTCGGCACGATCATCTCATACGGCTCGGGCCAGACAATTAGGATAGAGGCCGCCGAGAATTTTGCGGTGCGCCACGTGACCAACACGACCGACCTGTTCGCCTACATTTTCCTCGCCTCGTCGTATACTTTCTAGTTAGTTCCGCCGCAAAAACTCCGTACCAAGGCGACCAACACCCAGTTTTCTGCTGGATTCGCCGAGGAATCGCCATGTGGTACGGTTTGCGTCCCTTCTATGGAAGAGGATGTCCTGTCCCCAAACCCGATCCGCGAAACGGGACGCTCATGCTCCGATCAGAAGGTCACGCCACCGCCGGACATGATGTCCCACCGGAAGGCGAAGCCGCTGTTGATCCCGAAGTCGAGGGTGAGGGGGCGGAAGAACACGAACGCGCGGTCCGCCAACATCAGCTTCCCCTCGAAGCCGAACTGCATGTCGAAGAAGCTGGCGCTGCCGCCACCGGAGCAGCCGAAAAAATCACAGACACGCCCCCCTCTGTCCTCGTAGCCGTAGCCGATCATGGCACTGGGTGTGAGATAGAGCCCCAGGTTCCGGATGATGGGGATGTCCCAGAGGAACTTGGGGCCCAGCTCAAGCGTGGTGCCGCTTCCAAAGGACTCCTGGATGTCGAAGCCGAGGGCGGGCCCGGAGGCGTTGCCGTCCAAGTGATAGCCGATGAACTCGATCAGCTTGAACCGCGACCCGCTGTTGTGGACGCCGATGGCACCGCCCAGGCCGAGGCCGCCGTACCAGGGGTGAGTGCCCGGTCTCAGGACGGCCGGAATATCATCGGCCCGGGCCACCGACCCGAGCGCAAGCATGCTGAAGATTACCGTGGACAGCAGAACAGCTCGTCTCATGTGTGCGATCCTCCCTCTAGGTTCAGTTCGAGATCAGGTGATGGCGTCCTTGACGCGACTACCATAGGCCATTCCGAAACGCCAGCCAGTTTCTACGATTGCCAACGTCAGGCCAGGCCGAGCTGGCGCGGGATCCGCTGCTGAGGCGGGTCGAGATCCGGGACGAAGGGCCGACCGGTGACAATGTCCAGAGTTCCCTCGATAGAATGAAGATCCACATGGAGCTGCGCGGGCTGCGGCCGAATACGGTTTCAACGTTCGCCCGCGGTGCCCGACGCTCCAGCCTTCGTCAGGCTCGGACACAGTCCTACCCGTCACCCGCGGGTAACACCGCGCGCCTTGCTGTTACCAAATCGCGCCGGCAAGCGGCTGACGTCCCGGCGCCAATGCGCAGGGAACGTGGACGTGCTCCGTCCACAGGGAACAACGGCTGTTCTCTGTGTCGCGTCCTGATCTTCGGTCAATCTTCTGGTTCTACTTCTTGTCGATCGCGGTCCCGGCTTTCTCGACTTTCTCGCCGGACTTGTCCATCACGTCGGACGCCTTCTGTGTGCGCTTGGCGTGCTCCTTGTGGCTCTTGGCGGACTTCTCCATCCGCTCACCCTTCGCCTTTTCCCCGGCCCCGGCGCGATCCAATTGCGCACCTTCGGCGGCGGTGCTGTGGTTCTTCTTCAGCGACTTGGCCTCCTTCTGCATCTTTGCGCCCTTTTCTTCCTTGGCCTCGCCTGCGCCTGCGGTCTTCTCGGCGGCTTTCTTTTCGTGCACAGCTTTCTGCTCCTGGGCGTTGCCCTTGGCTTCTATGGCGTTGCCCTCTTTCTGGACGGCATTCTCGGCGGCGTTTCCGGTTGCGGTCATGGCCAGCAGAGCTGACAACGAAGCTCCCAGGAAGAAGTTCTGAATATGCATTGGGTCTCCTTGTGGTGGTTGCGCCCTTCGGTCGCGTAGTTGACTCCGAGGACGTGGCGACCCCAGCAAGCAAGAACCCTGCCAGAGACAGTGGTGGCAAGAAATTCGGCGAGCTTGGCGGCGGCGGTCAGCCTGACATACTCCGAGGCGCGGCTATCTCGGGGCAGAAGTCGTCGCCCCGGCTCACGACGCCGGAGAGGACGCTCCTTTACAGCTTGGGAATTCGCAGGGTCTTGCTGATCATCAGGCTGCCCGAGAGCGCGAACATCAGAACCAGCGGGTGCAGAACCAGGCCCAGTTCGACTGAGCCGAAATACAAGGCCGCCCCCAGCCGCCCCTGCCAGGCCGCCACGGCCAGCACCACGACCAGGACCACACTCGACGGAATGGGCGTGCCCTCGAAGTACTTGACCTTGTCGCCCCCCGCGGATAGGGCGTCAGCGGTCACGTTGAAACGCGCCAGTCGGCTGACCCCGCAGGCTACGAAATAGATCAGCACGAGCCAGTCCAAACCGCCGCGCATGCCAGCCGCAAAAGCCAGCGCCGCGGGCGCTACGCCGAACGCGATCACGTCAGCCAGCGAATCCAGCTCGCGCCCCAATGTCGAGTGCGCGTGGCGCCAGCGCGCCACCCGGCCGTCCAGCGAATCGAACACCAGGGCCAGCGGTATCAGCGCGGCCGCCAGGGTAAACAGGCCGATGCTGGGCGAGACCAGGTAGGTCATGGAAGCGAACACGGAGGCCATTCCGCAAGCGGCATTGGCCAGGGTGAACAAGTCAGCCAGGTGGAACCCGCGGATCATGGAGAAGTGTCGGGGCTGGGCCGCAGGTTCGTTCATGGCGGAAATCGGTTTGATGCCGAGACAGGTGAGTCCATCACCGATTGAATGGTGTAAAGTCTCCGGCGATGAGACGGTGGGACCGCAGCCGATGACGTCGCAGATCCTCGACGGATTGCTTTGCGCACGACAACGCCGAAGCTAATCTGCATACGTGCAGGCTTCGCGATTGGCTGTGGCTACGGCGTACCTGGCCGCGCGCGTTGTGCGCCGACTCTCCTGGAGTCTGCCTCTGTGCCTCGGGGCGACGGTGTTCTTTGCACGTCTGGCGAGTGAGATGCGCGAAGGGGAGCTCGATGTTTTCGACGAGCCAATTCAGCGCTGGGTTGTCGGAATGCGGGGTGCTCCGGACTCTCTGATGATGGCTTGCACGCGGGCAGGCGGACCACTGCCGATGATGTTGCTCACGCTTGCTGTGCTCGTGATACTGGTCATCTGCCGGCAGCTTCGACAGGCTCGCTTCCTCGCCCTCGCCGCCGGCGGTAGCCTGCTTCTCAACGTGCTGTTGAGGGAAGGGTTCCGTCGGGCGCGACCGGGCGAGACTTGGGTCTATCTACTGTCGACGCCAGCGTTGCCGTCGTTCCCTAGCGGGCACACGATGGTGTCGACGGGCGTCATCGCTAGCTTGCTTGTGCTCCTATGGATGCGTGGCGTCCCGCGCGGCGTACGGATCACCGCGCTCGTCTCGGGCGCTGCCTTCGCCATTGGTGTCGGTGTGTCGCGCGTTTACTTCGGCGTGCACTATCCTTCGGACGTGCTGGGCGCCTGGCTGGCGGCTACGGCCTGGGTGAGCGCCGTCACCGGCTGGATGTACCCGCGCCTCTTGCCGGGCACGAAACCGTAGCGAGGGAGCACGCCCCCACGCCCAACCGGCATCCGAGCCCGCTTCGGCGTATCCTAGCGGTCCGATGAAACCTTGCCCTTTCTGCGCCGAAGAGATCCAGGACGCGGCCATCAAATGCCGGCACTGCGGCTCGATGCTGGCAGAGACCGCCGCAGCGGCCGTGACATCCCAGCCTCCCGCGTCCGCGACGGGGGCGGCGCCGGCCGTCGTGACCATCTTCAAAGGCGCGCCCTCTTGGAAGGCGCAGTTCTGGTCGGTGGTGACGGCCATTGCGCTGGGCGCGAGTGGGCTCTGTGGCGCCCCGATTCTCCACCTGTTTTTCGGCATCGTCTGGAACTGGGCGCTGATTGCAGGGGCGGTGGCCCTGGGGCTGGGAGGGTGTTGGCTGCTCTACCTGTGGGCGGCACGGGCCACGCTCACGTTCCTCATCACGACGCGCACGATCGACGTCGAGTCGGGCTTGCTTTCGAAGAACATCGAGACGCTGCAGCTTTGGAGGGTGCGCGACACCGAGTTTCACCAGACCATGACAGACCGGCTGCTCGGAGTGTCCCGCATCCGGGTGTTCAGCCATGACGTGACGACACCTCAGCTTCTGCTGTGGGGACTGCCCGGTTCGCGCGCGATCTTCGAGCAGCTCCAGGACGCGCTGGAGGTCGCGCGCCGGTCCCGCAACGTGATCGGCCTGGTGGAGTGAGGCTGTCCATAGTCGCGGATTGCGGCGCCTGCCGTCCCGCTCATCCGGTGATGAACGAGAGGGTGGGGCCGCAGCCGATGACGTCGCTGGTCCTGGCCGGCTTCATGTCGCCGTCGACGGTGGCGATGGTCGGCTCCTGGTAGTCGATGGTCAGATGAGGCACGACCGCATCGAAGGTCGCCGGCAGCGGCAGGCCGGCCCAAAGCGGGCCGAGGCTGCCGACCAGCCCCCAGAACGACAGGTGTGTCGACCGGAGCATGAAGCATCCAGGTTGGCTTCTCGCCTTGGGCATGGCTCGGCAACCGAGGCCGATATCGTCAATCGAGGCACAGATGATCCCGGTATGGGTTGTGAAGGGCGCGACGGGCGGATCGTTGCCCTCGGGTAGTGTGATGGTGGCGTGCACCGGTCGGGTCAGGATCTGCTTCGACTTCCTGAACGTCAGCAGGGACAGGAGCTCATTGCCGATCGTCGTCAGAACCACCTTGATCGCCCGCATCGGCCCGCGGTGCTTGCGGTCCTCGTAGTACTTCTGCAGGAAATTCACGGGCAGTCCCGTGCCGTAGAGAAACCCAAACTCGTCGTTGATCTTGAGCGGGTTCAGCGGCGTCACGTCCAGCGGAAGTTTCTCGCGGATCTTGACGGCGATGAGTTCGGCCAGTTTGACCGCAGGATGCTTGGTGAGTCCGAGAGTCGTTGCAAGATTGTTCATTGTGCCGATGGGGATGATGAGAATCTGCGGGATGGGCGCAGCCGGGGAGTGCTCGTGCTCGAGCAGCACCTTCGACAGGGTCTCATGGACGGTGCCGTCGCCGCCGGCGATGACGAGAATGTCGGGACGGTCGTGGCTAAGCTGCTTGGCCGTACCTTCCAGCGCGCTAAGCGTCTCGGGGTTGTAGGTCCAGCGCGGAGTGGCGAGGATCGATGAGATCACTTTGCCGAGCCCGGCCCTAGGCGTGTTCTTGCCTGCTTTCGGGTTGGTGACGACAGCGACTTTCTTTTCTGTCATTTCTCCCTCCCTGGCGCGCTTCAGAAGGTGCCGGCGAGTCCCAGACCGTGCGCTCCGACCGGGGCGATCTGGACGTGGGTTTCCCAGCGGCGGAGGTGGAACCAGGGAACGCCGATGCCGATGCCAGTGCCGACTACCGCGGCGACGGCGACGTCGGTTGGAAAATGATGGCCGGACGCCACCCGCTCGACCCCAACGCTGCTGGCAATCAGTGCGCCTACGAACCAGGGCCAGACCTGCTCACCGTAGCGTTTGCGAATGGTGTACGCCGCCACCGCGAGGCCGGCGAACGTGGTGGAGACGTGGCCGGCATAAAAGGAGAGATAGCCTTCGCCCGAGCCGACGAAGGCGGGATCGCCCGCATAGGTGCGGGGTCTCGGGCGCGCCACGATGAAGTTGGTCGCGTTCTGTAGGGCCGTGTCGACGGCCAACGCCTCAACGTACACCACCAGATCTTCGCCCCAGGCGCGCCCAAACCCCAGGGCGAAAAGATCGACGAGAGGCAGCGCTGACAGCACGCCATAGACCGTGGCATCGGCGGCAATGCTCGCGGCTTGGCTGTGGTAGTGGACGGTCCACCGATCGAGGCTATTGATGCCGTCCGGATTACAGGGACAGTCTTTGTGCACCAGCTGGTTCTCGAATAGGATGCGCACCAGCCCCGCGGCGCCACCCACGACGATAAGGGGAATGTCGACAGCCAGATGCAGCTTGTACACCTCGCGCGGCTGCGGTTTGGGTGGCGCAGGCCAGTCAGCGGGCAGTGGCTGCTGCGTCGGTTCAGGTGGGGTGGGGGTGGCGTCGTCTTGGCCGGAGGTGGCAAGCACAAGCAGCGCAATAAGAGCGTTCACGGGTTTGCTCCCACAAGTCTTTGGCTTGTCGATCTCATTTCAAGCAACAGCCCGAGTGCAAACAGCGCTCGGCGCGGCCAGCCGGGGTGAAGAAGATAGTTGAGCAATTTCACCGGCGCTCACCCCCCCGCCGCGGGTTCGCGCGCGCCCAGCGACTTGCTGCCGCGCGAGCGCTCGGCGACGCCGGCCGACTTCGTCGTGCCGGGAGGCACGGCGCTCGGACGCTGGCCGGGTGGCGGCGGATCTTGGTCGGGAGCGCGCGCGCCGGCCTGCTTACCGCCGGCCGCCGCTTGCTCGATGATTGCGTTGATCTCCCCGCCCACGAGCAGGATGAACCCGGTGATGAAGAGCCAGGTCAGAAGTGCGATGACGCCGCCGATCGAGCCGTAGGTGACGTTGTAACTGCCGAAGTGGGACACATACGCGCCAAAACCCCAACTCACCAGGAACCAAACCAACGTACCAATAACCGCGCCCGGCGTGATGAACTTGATCTTCTGGTCGACATCGGGCAGCACGTAGTAGCTGAGCGCGGCGCCGAACGTGATCATGATTGCGATGATCGGCCAACGGATCCAGCGGATGACGATCACGTATTCGTCGGCGATGTGGAGATAGCGGGCCGCCCACCACCCGACGCTGCCGCCCGCCACGAGCAGGGCGATTCCAGCCAGCACGAGCAGGCCGCCCCCGACCGCCATGCCGAACGCAAGCAGCGAGGTCTTCCAGAGCGGGCGGGACTCCTTGACGTCGTAGGCGAGGTTCAATCCCTTGCGTAGGGCGTCCACCCCGCAGGACGCGGAGTAGACCGCCGCTGCGAGGCCCAGGGTCAGCAGGTGCGGCCTGGGACGGCCCACCAGTTCACGTAGGTGCGTCCTGACGATCCCCATCGCCTCGGGTGGCAGAAAGGTGCGGGCGCGCTCCAGCAGGGTGTCAGCGGACGCGCGGGTATAGGGGATATAGCCGGTCAGCGTCGCCAGGAAGAACAAGAACGGAAACAGCGAGAAGATGAGGTAGTAGCTGATCGCGGCCGCGCCCTCGCCGACCTCATTGTCCTCATACTTATGGTAGAGGCGCTTACAGAGGCCCCACCAGTTCAGCCGTATACGCCACAACAACTTCTTGGTTTCCTCCCCCACTATGAGGAAGCAAAGACAGGGCCAACACAGCAGCTTGGCCGTGCGGGAGACTCTTGCGTTGCATATGTGCGGGCGGCACGGCAGAAGGTAGGAGGACCGGACGGGAGGCTAGGTGTTGCAAGACGTCGAATCAGTTGCATCAATCCGCGCGCGCGCCGAACAGCGTTTGGACAAACACCAGCGCATGATGGAGGTTCTCACCGCGGCGCTGGGACGACCGCGCACCGTGTATGTGACCCTGTCGATCGTCGTCGGATGGGTGGCTTTCAACCTGGTGACACCCAAGCTGTTTGGTTGGCAGAGAATCGACCCGCCTCCCTTCTTTTGGTTGCAGGGGATGGTCACGCTGTCCGCTCTTTTGATGACGACGCTGGTCCTCATCACCGCGAATCGCCAGACGCGGAACGCCGAGGAGCGATCACACCTCGATTTGCAGGTGAATCTGCTCGCCGAGCACAAGGTGGCCAAGCTCATCGCGCTGGTCGAGGAACTCCGTCGCGATCTGCCCATGGTACGAGATCGCATCGATCGCGAAGCCGACGCCATGCAAGAGGCGGTGGACCCAAATGCGATGATCGAGGCGCTGGCGGGAGCATCGGAGGCCGAGCCGCCCTCGCAAGGGGGCGGGTAGCCGAAAAGCTCTCGCAGCCGTGCCACGGACGCGCCGGACCTGTGGAAGATTCTTTTTTTTGGCGGGGGTTGGTTGCTCCTTCAAATTGATGGAGAGGGCACATCATCCTGGTCGAACACACCAGTCCTCCAGACTCGTCTGCGCTGCAACTGCCCGGACTTACACGTTTCTCATAGCTGGCTCGAAAGCTGCTGTAGCGAGACTGTGGGATCCCTTCCGCCGGTTGGGGCCCGAGAAGAACTGCCGTGCGCAGCACTTGCCACGACCCACCTAAGCGGAGTGAAAAATGAATCAAAGAACCCAATTGGCCCCTTCAGCGAACGAGACCTTCACTGGCTCGGCCGTTGCGCGTCTCATTCTCTTCACATGCGCGGCGGCGGCAATCCTGTCCGTCGGCGCAAGTCGCGCGCAGGCAACCGAGGTTGGTAACTCGCGCAACTTCGGTCTGGGCTTTCAGATTGGCGATCCAACCGCCATCACGGCCAAGGCATTTCTCGGGCGCGGCCATGCGCTGGACTTCGGGCTCGGGTTCGGCGGCTGGGGCTACGGCTGGTGCAGGGACGCTAACAACAACAGCTACCGTTGCGACGACGTCAATCACGATATCAGTTTGCACGCCGACTATCTGTACCAAGACAACATAGTCAACATGACCAACCGCCTGGACTGGTACGCGGGTTTTGGCGGCCGGGTGATCATGTCAGCCTACGGGAACAACAACCTCAGCCACGACGTCGTGGTCATCGCGCGCGTTCCCATCGGGATTGCCGTTTCCTTCCGACGCCCCGACTTCCTCGAAGCCTACCTAGAAATCGTGCCCGGCATCGCGGTCTTCCCGCTGGGCTTCAATATCGACTTCGGCCTGGGCGTGCGCGCGTTCTTCTAATCTGAGATGGGCTAAGGATTCCGCCAGACGGCGTAGAGCATGAGCGTGCGAGAGTCAGTTGCCTTTCCCGCGACAGCCGAGCCGCGCCCCAACGCCGGAAACATGAACTCAACGCCGACATCGAAGCCGTGCCTCAGAAGGAAGTCGCCGCCAACGCCTACGGGAATGGTGTAGCGACTGCCGAACTGATTCGTCGGACCAAAGAGGCCCATGTCAACAAAGGCAGCGATCCGCGGTGCAGCCTGTAGCGTGAGCTGAACCGGTATACCGATGGCCTCTTGCCCGTTTTCCGTGCTACGCCTATTGACTTCGATGCCGAGCCGAGGGGTGGCCTTGGCTGAGAAGATCGCGTTGACATACTTCACGCCAACGCCTACGTCGACGGCGAACAGCAGGTGAGGAGAGAACTCCTTGAACTCGGCCGCAAGCAGGCCGGTCAGCTCAAGACCTTTGCCCTTTGCGAAGGAAAACTGACCACCAACATTGAGGTTGTTGTACGTTTTCTGGCAGTATTGCTTCGCGCCCAGACAAAGGCCTCCGTTGCCAGCCGCCAGCGGTGCGCCCAGGGCATTGTGGGTCACAAAGAACTCAAGCTGGTCGGTCATGCCGAAGCGCATGTCCAGCGGAATCCACACTGGCTTGAAAACTGCGTTCTCGGAGAGACTGAAGACGACGGGCAGCGTGCCCTGGAACATGCCGGGCGGGACCGTCAGAGGACGAAGCACGTAGGCATCTGGATAGCCCATCGGAGCCCACGCAGGAGCAGCCGAAGGACCAGACGCAGGTACGGCAGCAGGTGCTACCTCAGGGACTGGTGGGGCGACTTCTGGAAACGGAGCGGCCTCGTCCTGTGCAAGAACTGCGAAGGCAGGGAGGCTCGCAACGAGAATCGATAGGGTCGCAACTGTCTGTCGCGACTCTTGAATACGCCCCATTTTATGAAGTACCACCTCTCGGCGTGAATCACATTGTCATGCGATGAATACGCTTCGAATAGTGGCAGAGTTCTGCCTGTGGCCGCAATGCGCACGCTTTGCAATTGAAAACCTTCCAGGCAGCCACTCCGCCACAATGCCTGAGCTATCCCCTGACCAGGGACGTCGGTGCGCCGTCTCAACCGAAGCGCACGTGGCCGGTGAAAATCAGTATGACGCCGATCAGAAGAATGACGGCGGCAGGTGACCAACTCCAGGCACCGTATCGGGACCTTCCCCAGCCGCCGCCACCAAGTGCCAGTACCAGAAACACAACAAGCAGGATTGTCAGAAACATAGAATTTCTCCTTTGTCCGCCATGAACCATCCACGTGGCCCTCGTCTTCGTTCCTCGCGCGCTTTGTCTGCGCTGCCAGGCGCCATCAGCGTGATGGCGCTCGGGCTGTTACTTCGAAACCTCCTTGAGCGCATGCTTTGCGTCTTTAACGGCGTGCTTGACGTCCGCGACCGCACCCTCTACCTGGCCCGCGCGTTCGTCGCCTTGACCCTCTTTCTGGAGTTCCTTGTTGCCAGTGAGGCCGCCGACGGCCTGCTCGATCCGACCCTTTGCTTTCTTGCTGAATTCGCCCATTTGAATACCTCCCTACGTGAATCACTAAAGGATGTTGATTGAGATGCGGACACCCGGATGAAAGCGGTCGTACATGTAATAGCCACCGTCGCCGTACTCGACGTACACGTCGTCGGAGTATCCCCAGCCGAGTGGCCAGGGATCAATGAAGGCGAACCGGTAGCCGCCATAGTAAAAGCGCCGATTATTGTAGTCGCCCCGGCTG
The DNA here is from genome assembly GCA_003142855.1 of Myxococcales bacterium. Taxonomy (GTDB): domain Bacteria; phylum Myxococcota_A; class Polyangia; order Fen-1088; family Fen-1088; genus Fen-1137. The sequence goes on along the minus strand of PLNW01000155.1, from coordinate 76,217 downwards.
ACATGAAAACTGTGCCTGTTGCCAAAGCGGGCTTCGTAGCGCTCGTTGGAAATGCGGCCATGCTCGTGGCCACCTTCGATGCGAGCGGCCGGCTGTGCTTGCTGCGCGCGCGCCTGGCGCCGTCCGGGATTGCCTTGCGGCGCGTGAGCGACCGCATGCGCCTGCTGCTGCCGCTGGGGACGTGCCGCCTGCTGTTGTGGCTGCTGGGCGGGCCTGGCCTGCTGTGTCTGCTGTTGCCGTGGCGCGGGTCTGGCTTGCCGTTGCTGCTGCGGTGCCGGCCTGGCCTGCTGCTGGGCGGGCCTAGCCTCTTGCGGGTGCCCCCTTTGCGCGTAGGCGGGAAGACTGAATATGGGAAGCAAGACCGATACTGCAATTGGGAGTAGGAGTTTCATCTGTGTCACCTCGAACTTTGGAGACTTGAGCGCTTCCAGAGCCTCAAGCGCCGCTTACAGACGAAGCATCTTTCGAGCCATCGACAGGACGCGAGCAAGTTCAGTTAGTTGGAAAGCGGAGGGTTTTGATTGCAGGGATCTTCAATCAAGATGAGGCGCCCTTTCAGTCAATTCGATGGCAAGTCCGGCATTCGTGCCTGATGTGATTGCGTTAGAAATCGTCTCTGAAGAGGCGACCGGCTCGTGGCGCTGCAGACCTTGCCGATGCGCCTGAAACGCGCACGGCATGCGCATGGCTGGTGGGCTTGCTGGGTTTGTCGGGCACGAGCGTGCTTGGTTCAGGTGGGGATGGTGAGGCTGGCGGTGGGGCTGGAAGCGCCACAGGAGCAACGGTGGCGGCTGACGCCGTGGTGGAAATGACCGTCTTCGCGATGGGCTCGCTTGCTGGCGGCGTGGCATTCGCGGTGGGTGGTGGCGCACCTGTTTGCGCCCTGGTGGCGCCCCCCATGACCATCCACACCGCGAAGAACCCGAGCGCGACGGCAAACCCTGCGCCCACGAAGCGATGCCACCGGCGAGGAGCGGAGAGCGACCTGCTGCCAGCAAACACCACCTTGCGCAAGGAAGGTTTCGGATCCGCGAGGGCCGGCCCTACCTGGGGGGCGCGTTTCCTGCTCTCCGCTTTCACGGGAAACCCGAAGAGAAACCGCGTCTCCTGATGCTGCTCGGACAACTCCTTCTTGAGAATGGCTTGCACCGCGTGCTCTCCGGATGCGGGATCACGCAAGGCCATCGATGGCACCCCAGTGAGTGGCGTGAGCAAACGCGGTGGAGGAGTGGGCGGCATCAGCTCGTCTTCGAGAGCGTCCACCATCGAATTCAAGTCCGAGTAGCGCTGGTTGGGCTGCTTGGCCATGGCCCGTTCGATGATGCGCACCAAACCAGGCGGCAAGTCGGGACGGAGCAACGTCACGGACGGAAGGGGTTGGTTCAGGATGCGGTCAAAGAGATCGGGGCCTGGCTCCCCGGGAAACGGCATCTGTCCGCTCAACGCCTCGTACAGCAGCACGCCGAAGCCGTACACATCGGCCCGTGCATCGATGGGTGACACGCCTCGGATGTGCTCGGGAGACATGTACGCTGGCGTGCCCGGGGCCGCGACCGGCCCCGCCGAGGGATCTGTCACTCGTTCCAGCATGACCGAGATGCCGAAGTCCAACACTTTGGTAGTCACGATGCGCCCGTCGGGCTCAGTACAAACGAAGATATTCTGCGGCTTGAGATCTCGATGGACTACGCCTTGTGCGTTGGCGGCGGCCACCCCACGCATGGCTGGCAAGAGCAGGGCTGCGGCTTCGTCGACGCTGAGAAACTTTTTGCGAGCGATGGTGCTGGACAGCGGCTCTCCGTCGAGCAACTCCATCACGATGCACGCCATTCCTTCGTGTTCGATGACGTCGAAGACCGTCACGACATTGGGGTGATTGACTCGACTCGCGGCCAAGGCCTCGCTGCGAAAGAGGCTCTGCGCTTCGCCGGTGCTCGCCAGGGAGAGCAGGATCACCTTCAGCGCGACTCGCTTGCCGGTGTGTTCATTGGTACCGGCCCACACGGCAGCCATTCCACCTTTCGCAAGCAAATGGTCAACTCGGTACTGGCCCCCGACGATCTGGCCCGGCCGCAAGATTGTCTCAATCGGGCCCTTGCTTGGGGCTTTCTCTTTCTCCACACAGACACGCTTTCAGGTGTCGGGATCACATCAGGAGTGCCCAGCCAGCACGCCTCCCGTGGGAGCGGACGCCTGCTTCAGCGGCATGGCAGTTCTGCCCAGCGGCAAGATCCCGGCCATGTCGCCGATGACGTTGACCAACTCGGTGTTGGCAGGGATCACGATCTTCGTGTTGGCCGAGAGCGCGGTCTCCACCATGATGAGCTTCCTCAGCAATTGCGCGTTGCCGACGAAGTAGCGGTCGGCAGCATTATTCACGAGTTGGATGGCCTGGGCTTCGCCTTCGGCTTCGAGGATTTTCGCCTGCTTGACCCCCTCGGCCTTCTTGATCTCAGCCCTGCGCGCGCCGTCTGCCATGGTTTCCGTGGCTGTCGCAAAATCGACCGCCGCGACCTTTTCGTTCTCCGCCTTCACCACTTTGTTCATCGTCTCCTGCACGTCCTTGGGCGGATCGATCTCTTTCAGCTCCGTCCTGACGATTTCGATTCCCCAGTGCATGGTCTCCTCGCGCATCGTCCTTTGTAGCTCGCTGTTGATCTTGCCCCGCTCGCTGTTCGCGGACTTGAGGGTCAGCGTGCCGATGATGTTGCGCAGGGTGGTCCTGGCCAGGTTGACGATCTGGTACTGGTAATTGAAGACGTTGTACTGGGATGCCTTCACGCTCTCCTCATCACTCTTGACCTTCAGGTAGACCTGCGCGTCCACGCGCGCATTCAGCTTGTCGCTGGTGATGATCTCCTGCGGCTCCGCGTTCACCATCACTTCGGTGACGTTGACTAGGTACATGCGGTCAATGAGCGGGATGATCCAGTTGAACCCGGGCATTGCCAAGTGTTGGTATTTGCCCAGACGCTCAACCAGGCCCCTGCTGGTGGGCCGGACGACCCTGACTCCCGCAAAGAAAATCAACACTATTAGACTGACTCCGACATAGATAACGTTTGGATTCATGATGGACTCCTCAATTACGAGAATCGCGTATCAACTACCGGTCTTGGGTCACGTGAGACGTCCATTTCTGGAGGCCCCGGCAGTTCCACGCCGACATCGAGAAGCAGAATCTCGGTCTTGGCCTGCGCTGTGAGCGAGACCGCTCGCTCGTCCATGAGACCAGCGCCATCACCCGTGGTCAGGACCAGATCGCCCAAGGTAATCCCTCCCTGCACCACGTGTAGCCACGCCTTTCGCCCGGGCGAGAGCTCGTGGACCACGTGCTGCCCGGGGTCCAGTATGGCCGAGTACACCAGGGCGTCCTGGTGGATGCGCAGCGATCCTTTGCGGCCGTCAGGCGAGGCGACGACGCACAAGCCGTCCCGGCGCTCCGCCGCGCTGAAGCGTTTTTGCTCATAGCCTGAATCGAGCCCGGTCTGCCAGGGGCGCAGTCCAATCTGGAAGACCTGGGCCCACTCGGTCCTTGATGCATTCGTTTCGTTGTGGCGAATGCCACGTCCGGGGGTCATGCGCTGGAATTCGCCCGTCTGGATGACACCCGAGCAACCCTGCGAATCCTCGTATGCCAGCGCACCCTCGCGCGCGTAGGTGACGACTTCGGCATCGTGATGCGAGTGGCGCGGGGTGCCTGCGCCCGGTGGCAGACGTTCCTCGTTCAGAGTTTCGAGGGTTCCAAGGCCGTCGGCGAGTGGGTCATTTGACTCCGTGGGGCAGAACGTGAGCCAGATTTCGCGCTTGCGGCGTTGGTCGCAGTGGCGTTCCTTGGCTCTGCGGAGCGTGATCATGGCCCCGCTGCTCTTCCGGTTAAGACGCCGTTTTCACGGCCGACCGGCTCAAGTGCCAGCAAGCCGTTGGTATTGCCTACAGCCAGGAGGCCGAAGCGGTGCATGTAACACCTCCATTTTTCTCCCAAACAATTCAATGCAGCTTTCGAGCCACCTGTCAGGCGCAGCACAATTGCGGGTGTTTGTTACTCCAGACGCTTTGCGAGGCCGCCTCGTCCAATCAAAGTGAAGTGCCATTCAATCGAAAAGTTCGCTTCTCAAGGGGCGATCTTGTCGCTCAACCACTGACGGATCTTGTCGAAGGAGTCGTTCAGATCGACATAGGACTGCTTGAATCCACTCTTCACGTCGTCCCAGTCGGACGCGGTCGCGGTTTCGGCCCGGTCCACTTGCTTCTTCGCCTGGGCCCATTTCTCACGCACCGCCGCGAGCTTGACCTTGGCGTCGGCCTTGGCCGAGCCACCGGCGCTTTCGACCTTGGCTCCGAGCTGATCCAGCTCGTCCTGGATGCTGACCAGTTCCTTCTTCATCTTGACGACAAACTCGGCCTTCTCCGCGTAGGCGTAGTCCCGCATCTCGTGCGCGGCCTGCTTGCTTTCCGCTTTGGCCTTCTCCAGGTGCACCGCCGAGGGTTCCGCCTGTTTCGGCGCGACCGCCGCCTTGACTTCCTTTGACGTGCACCCCACGGCGAGAGCAGCCGCGCCGAGCAAGGTGGTGACCAGTATCGTGTGTCTCATGGCTCTGCCTTTCGCTGAACTTTACGGCTTGACGGAAGACCCGAGAGCGCGGCCCGATCAAGCCTCGCCCCCGGGGACCGTCTCGGCTGTCCGAGGATGTTGCAAGCTAAGCCTGTCGAGCATCGCCCTGATGGAAACCCTGAAAGGGTTCCCATGCCCTCCCACGATGGTGCGCCGCCGGCGAAGCCGGCGGACTCCCCACGCGACTATGGGTTGGATGCGCGCGGTTCGTGTGCGATGATAATTTCAACGCGGCGGTTGTTGGCGCGGCCCTCGGCACTGGAGTTGTCAGCGACCGGGTTGGCCTTGCCAAGTCCGTGGGCCTGGATCAGGTCGCCCTGGTAACCTCGCTCCACCAGGTAGCTGCGAACCGCGTCGGCCCGACGCTGGGACAGGTCTAGGTTGTAGTTCACAGAGCCCTGGGAGTCGGTGTATCCTTCAACGGTAAGGTTTCGCTCGCGGGTTGTGAGCAGCACCTCGGCCACCTGGTCGAGTCGCGTTCTTGCTTCAGGAAGCAAGACGGCCCGGTTGGATGCAAAGAGAACACTCCCGGAGAGGGTGATGACCATTCCGCGGGGCTCATCCTTGACAGCAGCCAGCTTAGCTAGTGCCGCCTGGGCATCAGCCGCTCGTTTCTCGGCATCGGCCCGAGCCACTTGTTCAGTGGAAAGCTTCTCAGCCGTCGCCTCGCCGTTGCGCTCGGAGGCTGCCAGCGCTGAGCGCGTCTGGTTCAGATCCTGCTTGGTCTTGGCCACGACCTTGCCCTGAGTGGTCTGGAAATCGTTCTTCGCTTGAGCCTCGTTTTTTTGCTGAATATTGATGGAGGCCGTCGCCTCCGCGAACTGTGCCTTGCGCTGGGCAATATAGGCGAGGTCTCGCGTTCGATACGAGTCGGGATCCTTCTGGAAGGACTGCTCCGCTTCAGCGAGCGCCTGGTTGGCTACGTGAAGCTCTGCCGGCGCGGCCTGGCTGGCGGTGCCAAAGCTGGCGCGCCGGTATGCTTCCCGGGCGTCAACGAGTTCCGTTGGGACGGTGGTTGCGCAGGAACTGAGGGCTCCGGCGCTGAGGAAGGCGATCAAAAGACTAGTGGTTTTCATGCGAGTTTCCTTTCACTGGACGGTTTCTGCTATTCCACAACCTACTTGTTCTCTAGCCGGAGCTGATGCACCCGGTCTACGGCTGCCCGAGCTTCGGCCCGCTCGGCGTCCTCGCGTGAAAGCGCGACGGCCAGCTCGGCATCGGCTTCAGCACGCGACAACATCGACACTGCCCGCTCCTTCTCGTTATTCGCGGCCAGCGCCTTGGCGTGCTCTAGTTCCTCCTTGGCCAGCTGCAGGTGCAGCGAGGCTTGTGGAACCTTGGCTGCGCCAACCTCCTCGGCGGCGCGGATCCCCGAAGTCGACGCCTCGGTGCGCAGCGGCGGGGAGCTTGCGCAGCCCAGACCGATTGCGGCGGTCCCGGCGGCCATGGCGAACATCATGATTGCGGTCTTGAATGTGTGTCTCATCAGATCCTCCTCTGTTACTTGGATTCCCGTTCCATTGAATGCCGATTAGTTCTTCATCTTTTTGAAAGCGGCCTCGAGGTCGCTCCATGCGGTCTCCACGCCGGTCTTGAGGGTGTCCCATTTCTCGCCCCCCGCTGCTTTCAACTCGCTCAGCTTCGCTTGCGCGGCCTGATACTTCGCCTTCAGAGCGTCAACGCGCTTGCGACGTTCGGAGTTTACGTCCGCACCCGCCTTTTCGACTTTCGCCACCAGGTGGTCGAGTTGCGCACCCCAATGCTTGAGCTGTTCTTCCATCTTGCCCATGTGGGCCGGTGTGTTTTCCATGAAATTCTCCCTTTCGTTGGCTATGTCGATTGACAGAGGTCTGTTGTCTGGATGCCGGTGCTTGGCTGCAACTGGCAAGACGCTCTTCCGCGCGTGTGTCGCAGCATCAGCGATACCGCCCCGGCTGCCAGACGTGACACCTCCAGCGGATCCCTGCTGTAGCAAGCGGCCCCGTCGTATGCGGCCGCGACCAACTCCCCGAACTGTGCCGTTCTGTTAACCTGGGTCCTCATGGTTGCTCCCGTCATTGGTTCCGGGCGAATCCCGCTGTTGGCGGAGCGCCCTTCATCCACCCAAACGGCTAGAGCATCTTTCGAGCCAGCGGCGGGATCCGAAGGAGTTCAGGTAGTTACGTAGCGGGAGGTTCAAAGGGACCGGCCCATCCAATCGAAGTGACGTACCATCTCCTTCAATTCGAGAAGGAAGACATCGGACGCGTGGCCGAAGCGAAACTCCCTCCGAACAAAACGTGGAGCTCATCGTCGGGGGAAGGACCGACGATCCCCTCCCGTTCAGCCGAACGCCGGTAGTCAGCGTGATGGCCCGTCCGGGCCCAACCTCGGGCCGAGCCGGCAAGCTTACAACGGACAGCTACCGGGCACAGAAACGACGTTGGAGTCGAATGTGAACGCGCCAGCACCAGCAGTCCACGCGCCTGCCATCGATCTGCCACAGGCCGTTGCGTGGGTCTTCATCGTGATACTGTAGGCAGCCAGTATGTTGCCCTGGAATTCAGAGTACGATCCAATCGTCGCTGAACTGGCGACCTGCCACCAGACGTTGGAAGCCTTGGCGCCGTTGGTCAGTAGAATGCGGGTGTGTGCCGCGGGGCTCGGGGCGCCATCTGCGGTAGTAAGTGTACTGTGCGACTGGAAGATGAACATAGCATTCGGATCGCCCTGGCCGTCGAGGGTGATATCCCCGGTTATCGAGATCGACGTGGTGGATTCGTAGACGCCGGGAGTGAACCAGTTGTCGCCGAGCGCGGGCGGGCTCCCAGCCACATTTCCCAGGGTAGTGGGAGCTGCGATAGGGATGCCCCCTCCCAATGTGCCGGCGGCTGGGGGACCGGCCAAGGGAGTAATGCTGAGAAAGGCCGCATTCAAGTCAGCCTTGATGGCGGCTGAAGTCGTAGTGTCCGGATACAAGTTGGTGATGACCTCCCCGCTAATTATCGGAGGCATACCTCCGCAGAGGCCAAAACCCCCGGCATTATCAACGGTCACCGCGTTACAAGTCGGATTCGGGTCCAACACCACGTTCCCATTGATTTGGGTAATTGGCGCTGTACTGGTGTTAGTGACCCCCGCTGTCGCCGCGATCGCAAATGGGGTAGCTAGTCCAAGGTTGACCACGATAGCCGGTCCCAACTCGCTGTTCTCCGCGTCGCTGCTGCCCGCGTCGCCGGTCTCCGCGTCGCCGCTGCCCGCGTCGGCGTCCGGGGGGGAGATGTTCGGGGCGTCCGTGCGCGCGGCGTCGGCGTTCGGAGCATCGGGATGTCCGGCATCGGTGTTCTTCCCGTCGGTGCCGGCTGTGTCGGTGCGCGCGACGTCGGAACTCGGAGCGTCGGTGCTCGGAGCATCGCTGCTCGGAACATCAGCGCTCATCGCGTCGGTGTTCGGGGCGTCTATCTTCCCCAGGTCAGTGTTCGGCGCGTCAGCGTTTGCGACGTCGATACTCTGCTGGTCGAAGTTCCGGAGGTCGGGGCTCCGGACGTCGGCGCTCCGGACATCGGCGATTCCCGCGTCGGCGGTTCTCGCATCAGTGCCGGCATCGCCGGCTTTGGAGAACTCTACCAACCGCTGTCCGCACGCGGGCAGCAGGAATAGCAACAGATAAAGAGCGCTGGTCTTGAATATTTTCATGTTACTTGCTCCCGTCATTCAGGATGGTGAAATGGACGACGAACTCGACGCGGCGGTTGTTCTCACGGCCGGCGATGGTGGCGTTGCTGTCAACTGGAACGGAGGAGGCAAAACCGGTTGAGAGTAGGCGCTCTTTGGCAATTCCATGCGCAACGAGATAGTCGAGCACCGCCTCCGCCCGTTTCTCGGAAAGCGTCTGGTTGTGGTCATCGCTTCCCTCGGACGAGGTATGCCCCTCGACCTGTACGCGGAAGCCCTTGTTGTCCTTTAGCGCCTGTGCGACTTCATCGAGTACGGGAAACGACACGTCCTGGAGAATGGCCTGGTCCCAGGCAAAGTAGATCCTCTCCTTCAGCTCGAGTTTATCGCGTTTCACGACGAGCTTTTGGTAGAGAGGGCAGCCCCAGTTGTCCGGCGGACCCGCCACGTCAGGGCAGTGGTCCACACTATCGGGGACCCCGTCGTTGTCACGGTCGGGGCAGAGGAAGATCTCTTTGGTGATGGTTCGGACCTCTGCGGCGGCAACGGCCTCCGGTTGGCGCGGGACACCGGTGCCTACTTCAAGGCTAAGGCCCAGGCTCAGAATCTTGGCGTCGCGGTTGTCGAAACCGGATCGCTCGGGTTCCTGCATGATATGGAAATAGCGCACGAAGGGTCCGAGCCAGAAGATCCGCGATTCTCCGATAGGTACCGAAAGACCTGCGGCGACCGCGAAGCCCGCTCGGTTGAGCCCGCCAGTGCGCACGTAAAGTGCGTCAGCATCCAGCCACGGGGAGCTGGCGTAAAACGCGTTGCGGGCGCGAACATCGTGTGGACGGCGGAGGCGCAGACTTCCGCCAAAGGCCCACGCTGTACCGAAATCGCCCAGTGAGTTTTCAGCGGGCAGCGTAATGAAGGTCGCGCTGGGCCCGACGTCCAGATACCTGTTCAGCGTCCAGAGGGCCTTGATGGTTTCACCGCCGCCCACCTTGAAGAGCGACGACTGCGGGTGTGAAAGCGGGAACGCCACCCCGGGTTCGAGCTTCAAGGCGAAAGCACCGGCCTGTGCTGGATTGCTCGTGGTGGAGCCTGAGTTCTCGGCCTCAGTCGCCTGAGTGAAAGGGGCGACCAACAGCAACGCCGTGGCCGTGATGGCGATCCTCGCCGGGTGCGCCAGTGGAAATCCTCGAGTCATTTTGGCCTCCGGGTACGTTTGGTCCTGGCAGAGATCATCTCCGCACAGCAGTTCTTGCCAGCCCGCGCCGATGCGGGGACAGCGTCTCGGCACGCGGGTGATGCATATTTCGAGCCACTGATGAGAAAGCACATCAGTTCCGATAGTTGCGCCGCAGGCGGTCCCCGAGGACCCGCTTGCTCAATCAGATTGAGGGGCTGGTTCCGCCAATTCGAGAGGAAGAAAAACCCGATAGGGACCGCCGATCCGAACAGAGCACTGTGGCATCAATTGTGCAGAAGACTCTGCTACGTACGAAATGGCTGCGCCAAAGGGCGGGAAGGAATTCACCAATGATGAGCGCGTCGTGGTTGTTGTGGATGATATTCATTTTCCTATTTCTCGTTTCTCCCATTGGCTATGGCTGGGGCTACCGCAAATGGGGGCCGCCGTACCCGAGATACATTCAGCGGCGTCGTGGTGCGCGGGCAGCGACCGTCGGCGAGACCGGAGTGCTCAGCCATCAGGCTTGGGGATGGGGTGGGGACTTCGTGTGGGCGGTGGTCTTTGTCGGACTGCTCTGGGCCGTGGTGACGCTCTGGTGGCGCTGACTTGAAGTCTATTGCGGGAAGACCACCAGCGCGACCTGGCCGGCAGCGGCCCACTCAGTGGCGAAGCCCTCGCGGCTGTCCACTCGCGGGCCATGGGCCGGATCGATCGCGAGGATGCGCTGGTCTTTGCGGTTGATGCCCACGACCACCTCGTAGTGGGAATAGACTCCACGACCGTACCGCTTCATCACGCCCACGAGTACCGGGCGGTGCCAGTGGATTTCGCGATCGAGGTCAGCGAACTGGCCCTGAATGACAAAGGCCTGCAAACCCTGTTGCCGGGTGAAATCGCGGAGCGCAGCCGCCTTGATGCCTCGGTCCGGAGCGGGTGGATTGGCCGCTATGATGCCGTCGCGGGTGACCGGTCGCTTCCAGTAGCCGAGGACCATGGCCAACGCGGCGGCACCGCAATCTTCGTTGGCGGCCTGGCGCACGGCCGGTACCCCCTCGACGAACTCCCAGCCGTCGTCGCCTGCCAGGTCGGCGAGTCGTGCATTCCGGGCAGAGCCCAGATAACAGCCGCTCGCGCAAAGTGCGAGGAGCGCGGCGCCCGATCTAACCGTATTGGCGTGCACGGGAAATCAGCGGACGAAGACAATGATGAGCACGATGGCGATTACGACGAGCGCGCCGGTCCCGATCCAAACCCCGCCGCCGCCGCCCTCGAAGTCGGCCAGCTGGGGAGTGGCTGCCTCGCGCGCGGCGTAGTTCGGCGTGCTTCTCACGGAGTCGTCGACGGGCGCGGATGCGGCGGGCCTTCCTCCAGGTCCCTCGGTGGCCGCCACGGCAGGCTGGGCGGGAATCGCTGCCCGCGCAATCGACGGGACGCAAAGGAGAACGGCCATCAATACACATGTAATGAGCTTTTTCATTTGAACATCCTCACTAAATTGGTTTGATGGGGCGGCTGGGCTGCCCCAACAAGGCCACGATCTTTCCCCACGTGTCCTTGTGCACAGTTCTGCGTGGAAGCACGCCTGTTATGACCGTGGGCAATTTGCTTGCTTGTTGCACACCTCGGTCGAGGTGCTCCAGGTCGAGGTATTCCTCGCCATCCAAGAGACGAGGGGCCGTCTCTGCGGTGCTCACGCTGGCGACTTCATTGTCGGAGAGCAGCTTCAGGACGTTTTCGCGGGTTACGTTCTCGGTTCGCAGGTCATTGTTCATGTCGGAAGGCGCTGCACGATGTGTGCCGAGAGTCGGGCAGTGCGTTCCTGCGCCACCAGGGGCTTCGCCAGCTCCGGAGACCGCGTGCCCGGTCATTGTGAAGGGGTCCTCAGTCAATACGGTCCAGTTGGACGGCGCATCCGCGGTCTGTGAGCTGCCTTGACAGGCCTGCCTCGGCGGCGGGGCGGCAATCCGCACCTTTTGCGCGATCTGGCCCGCGCGACCGCGATTTCAGGTCATGGCACGCATTGTGCTGCTTCCTTTCATCGACGATACGGCGTGGAGCCAGAACAGGCGCACGGTCGTTTTGTCATGAGGTGTCGTGATGAAGATCAAACTGACTTTCGCCCTCTGTTTCTGCTGTCTGGGATCCGGCCCTGCCCAAGCCCAGAACATGAGCGCAGTCGAAGATTCAGCCAACCAGACGTCGCAGGCTGGCCCTCCTCCACAAGCGGCGCAGCCATCAACGCCGGCGCCCGAGCAGCAGCCACCGGCACCACCGCAGCAGCCATTCCCACCAGGCCAAGCCCAGCCTCAGACACAGCCGCGCGCAGGGACTGAGGCTGCGGCGGGCGATGGCCAGTGGGTGTACACGAGTGACTACGGATGGATTTGGATGCCCTACGGCAGTCAGTACACCTACGAGGGGGCGGCCAGCGATGCATCTCCCTATTCCTACGTCTACTACCCCAGCTACGGATGGACGTGGTTGGCAGCACCCTGGATTTGGGGCTGGGGGATTTATCCCTACTTCGGACCTCGCGGTCCAAGCGGCTTTGGTTGGTATCGCGGACTGTACCGGGCCGGGTATGGATGGGGCGGATACCGCGGCGGCGGCTACGGTGGATACCGAGGCGGCGGCTACGGTGGGTACCGAGGCGGTGGCGGCAGTCGCGCTGGGTTCGGTGGTGGCTATCGTGGTGGGGGGGCCTATCGCGCTGGCGGTGGATTCCGCGGCGGGGGCGGCAGCTCGCACGCTGGCGGTGGGTTCCGCGGCGGCGGCGGTGGCGGCTCGCGTGGCGGTGGACATGGCGGCGGACATCGCTGAAGACGCGGCCATGAAGAGGGGAACGGCGTCCGATGGATATCTCGACGGAAAGGGGTGCCCCAGCCCTCGAGGTGAGCAACCTCTCGGTTGGGTTCGATCAGATCGTCGTCATTGAGCGGCTGTCCTTTGAAGTCCCGCGCGGCAGCGCGCTGGCGATCGTGGGGCCGAATGGCGCGGGCAAGAGCGTTCTGGCCAAGGCGCTCATCGGTGCCCTGCCTCATGAGGGCACGATAAGGTGGGAGGACAATAGCAAGATCGGCTACGTGCCTCAGAAGCTCGACATCGAGCGCGATCTGCCGGTCACGGGCGGCGATTTCCTGCACGCGAAGGCGGTCGTCGCGCGCGCGTTTCAAACCGACGTCGCCAACGTTTTGGAACTCGTCGGGCTCAAGGCGGAGTCTGTCGGTAAACCCATCGGAGCGCTTTCAGGCGGCCAGTTCCAGCGGCTGCTGGTTGCGGCCGCGCTCATAGGACATCCGACGGTCTTGCTGCTGGACGAGCCCACCGCGGGTGTGGACGAGCCGGGGCAGGACAGCATCAACCACACACTCGACCGTCTTCGCGACGAACGCGGGTTGACCATTCTGTTTATCTCGCACGATCTGAGCGTCGTGTATCACTACGCCACCAATGTGTTGTGTCTGTCGCGCGGGCACGCGTGCTTCGGCGTCCCGAGGCAGGTGCTCACGCCCCAGTTGCTGCAAGAGCTCTACGGCGCTCCGGTCGCCTACCACGTGCACCATGACCATCGACCCTAACGCCATCGCGCTTTCCGTCGCGGCCGGCGCAGCCGCCGGCTTGGTCGGCTGCTTCGCGGTCATGCGTCGGATGACCCTGGCGGCTGACGCCATCTCGCACATTGCCCTGCCCGGTATCGGGTTGGCGCTCCTGCTGCGGATTCACCCGATCTTGGGTGGTGCCACTGCGCTCCTGGTGGGGACGTTTCTCGTCTGGGGCATCGAGAACAGAACGCGACTTGCCACCGAGACAGTCATTGGGGTGGTGTTCTCGACCGCGCTCGCCATTGGCAGTTTGATTACCTCCGGAGAAGAATTGATTGAAGCGCTCTTCGGCGGAGTGGGGCACTTGACCACGATGGAAGCCAGCGTCGGTTTCGTCCTGGCGTTCGGTGTGATTGTGTTCGTGCTGTGGCAAAGACACCGACTCGTGCTGGCGCTGGTTTCTCCCGAAATCGCCCACACGACTGGAATCAACGTCCAGCGATTGAATCTCTGCTTCTTGCTCGTGTTTGCCCTGACCATCGCACTCGGACTGCGTTACCTCGGCGTGCTGCTGGTCGGCTCGTTGGTGATCATCCCGGCGGCCACAGCCAAACGCCTCGCTCGCAGCCTGCGCAGCATGCTGGCCATATCCGTGGTGGTCTCAATTGCTTCGACGACGCTAGGCACCTGGCTCTCGCTCTCACTGCACCGCACTCCGGGCCCTATGATCGTCCTCGTGGCAGCGGGCTTCTTCCTGCTGAGTCTGTTGCGCCGCTCAAGAGCCTGAGAGTCAGTGCGCAGGTCATCGTCCGTGGTGTCGATGCCCATGTCCTGCGGCAACGACCCGGTGCTCTGCACTTCGCTCCTGGTCCGGACGACTGGCGACGGGCGACGGGACCGGTGGCGCTGATGCGACCACGACGGTGGCCGGGCGAAGCAGTCGTTCGCCCGCACGATAGCCTTTCTGAAGTTCGTGGAGCACCGTGCCCGGCGTCGCTTCGGCGCTGGGTGCTTGCGAGACTGCGTGGTGCACGTGCGGATCAAACGGCTGGCCTTTGGCCTCAATGGGCGTGACTGCATAGCGCTCCAACTTGGCCTTGAAAAGGCGCAGGACCAATTCGACGCCATTGCGTACTGATTTGACGTCCCTCTCGCCGCCTTCTTTCCACGAGGCGATGGCACGTTCCAGGTTGTCCGCGACCTCCAGGAAGTCGCACAGAATGGTCTCGCGTGCTTTGGTCTCGTGCTCGCTCATCTCGTTGCGAAGGCGTCGCTTGTAGTTGTCGAGTTCGGTCTTCTCGGCTTCCAGGGCCGCCACCCGCTGCTCCAGGCTGGCCAAAGCCGGGGGCGACTCGTTGGCAGAGGCCGGGTCCTCGGCCGCAGACTGTGCGGCGTCGGGGGCTGGGTCGGAATTGCGGTGTGATTCGATGTTGTCAATCATAGTGCTCAACTTTGCGCGTAACGCTACCGCGTCCTCTCCCCATGAAGGGAGGTCTCCAGCAAGCAACAGCAAGATGCGCGCCATGCCGTCCAATCGCACTCATTGTGAGCGCGCGTTGGCGAGTCCAATCAATATGAATGGGCCCATCGGTCGCTTCGAAGGAGTCGGTCTTTGGCCGTCGGTGATCTCTGAGCTCGCTGAGACAAAACCGCCAGCGTGGGAGACACAACGCGCATTTTCTGCGCACGCGGCTTCAGCACGGGCGTCTCAATGCCGTGGCACGCATTGTGCTGATTGTCCTCTCGGAAAATGGGGCAAAAGGCCGCCAGGGACCGAGGCCAGCCATTCATGACAGGAATCCTGAAGATCGCCTACAAGCTGCTCGTCAACGACAAGGGCAAGTTCGCGGCGCTGCTCATTGGCATCACCTTTGCGGTGTTCCTCATGATCCAGATGACTTCAATGTTCGCCGGCATGATGAGAAAAGCCTCCGCCACCGTGACCAACACCGGCGCCAAGATCTGGGTGATGGACCGCTCCGTGACCAGCGTGGCGAGCAGCATCCCGATGCCCGCTTTCATGCAGGACGCGGCCCGAAGCATCAAGGGTGTGAAATTCGCCGTGCCCCTCTACCTCGGCGCTGGGCTCGCGCGCTTGCAGGACGGAACCTATCAAGCGGTCTCGATCGTTGGACTCGACGATAGCAGCCTCTTCGGTCGGCCTGAACTCATCGAGGGCAACATTGAGGACATCTACGCGGAAAACGGTTTTCTGATGATTCAGGACGCCGAGGCCCCCAAACTGGAAAATCCCAAGCTCGGGACAACCTTCGAGATCAACGATAACCGAGGTGTCATCGTTGGCATCGCCAAGGTTCCGGCGAGTGGGCTGTTTGGCATTCCCACCCTCTACACCACGTTCAATCGAGCCATCCAGTACATCCCGTCGCTACGATCGACTATCAGCTACATCCTCATCGAACCCACCAGCCTCGATGCGATTCCTGGCATCAAGAGCGAGATCGACAAGCTGGGATATGTAGCCGTCACGCAAGACGAGTTCATGGATCGAATCACCAATTTCTACGAATACCACACCGGTATGGGCACCAACATTCTGATCATGACGGCGATCAGCTTCATCGTGGGTCTGTCCATCTCCGCCCAGACGTTCTACACCTTCGTTTTGGAGAATCTCGACAGGTTTGGCGCGCTGAAGGCAATGGGAGCCAAGGGGCGCGAGTTGGTCTACATGCTGCTCTTTCAGGCGGGAATTACCTGCCTGGCCGGATACGGCCTCGGGATCGGGCTGTGCACGGTTCTCATCGCGGCAGCGAAGCTGCGCGTGCCCGACTACGCCTCGGTCATTACCTTCGGAAACCTCGGCCTGGCCTTCATCATGGTCTTCGTCATCGCCGCGATCTCCAGCTACATCGCGATTCGCCGCGTGCTCAAGATCGAGCCCTTCGACATCTTTCGGAGTTGAGCATGAACGCCATCGAAGCACGAGACTTGAGCAAATGGTTCGGCGAAGGCGAGACGCGAACCAACGCGGTTCAGAAGGTTGCGTTCGACGCCCATTTTCAGGAAATGCTGTTCATCGTCGGCCCGTCGGGCAGCGGGAAGACCACCCTCCTCAGTATCATCTCGGGAATCCTCCGCCCCAACCAAGGCACCGTCAAGATCAAGGATCAGGACATTTGGAGCCTGTCTGCAGACAAGCTGGCCGACATGCGCCTCAACACCGTCGGCTTCGTCTTTCAAGACTTCCACCTGTTCCCAAGACTCACGACGGTCGAGAACGTCGCGGTACCTTTGATTCTCAAGCGGCGCAAGTGGGACGAGGCCATCAAGGAGGCGCTGCAGGCTCTCGAGAAGGTCGGGCTCGCCCAGCGCGCGGGTTTGTCGCCGCAAAAACTAAGCGGCGGCGAGCAGCAGCGTGTCGCCATCGCCCGAGCCATCGTCAGCCAGCCCGACATCCTGGTGTTGGATGAACCGACGGCTTCGCTCGACGGCGATACGGGAAGGAAGATCGTCGAGTTCGTGAAGCGGGACGTTCTGAACGAAAAGCGCTGCATCATCATTGTCACCCACGATGACCGAATCTCCGAGTTCGCCGATCGAATGGTCAAGATGGAGGACGGCAAACTCATCGAGATCGAGAAAGGGCAAGGCCATGCGTAACAAGATCATTTTCACTTTGGTGGGAGTTGGCGTGCTGCTGGCGCTAGTGAGCGCATACGTTTACGCGCGTCCGGCGAAACCACAGTCACCAGTATTTCAGCCCGCCTCCAACCCCTATGCGCAGGGAATTTTTGCCAACGGAATCATTGAGAGCTATCAAGCCCACGGCGAAAACATCAACATCTACCCGGATGTTTCCGGTACCGTCCGAGAGATCTTGGTCGCGGAAGGCGAGAGTGTGAAGCAGGGCACGCCGCTGTTGGAGATTGACAACACCGTGCAACGAGCGACCACCGACCAGCAGAAGGCCCAGGCGGACGCCGCGGGCTCGTTGCTTCAGGAACTCAAGGCCCAGCCGCGTAAGGAGAATCTCGAGGTGGCACGCGCCCAAGTCGAGCTAGCGACTGCGAGCCTCAAGAGCGCCCAGGACACGCTGAACAAGCAGCAGCACTCTTACGACCTGGAACCGCGTTCGGTCAGCAAGGAGACCCTCGACACCGTTCGAAACTCCGTCAAGGTGGCGAAGGCGAATCTGGACGTCGTCTCCCGTCAGTTCGAACTCACCAGGGCCGGAGCCTGGACTTACGACATTCAGAATCAAAGGCGGCAGGTGGATGCGCTCTCCAAGGCATGGTCCGCCTCCACGGCGCTTCTCGCCAAGTACACGGTTCGCGCGCCGACGGATGGTGTGGTCCTTTCGATTCAGGCTGCCCTAGGCAGCTACGTGTCTTCGCAGGGTGCTTATGGCACTTACACGCAGGGCCTCGGGCCAATCATCGTCATGGGCACTGGCAAATCCAGCGGATACATGAGCGTGCGTTGCTACGTTGACGAGATCCTGATTCCCAAGTTGCCATCAGCGGAGAAGATGGTGGCGACGATGTCGATTCGCGGTACGACGACGACGATCCCTCTCGAATTTGTCCGACTGCAGCCGTACGTGAGCCCGAAGATCGAGCTCTCCGATCAACGGCTCGAGAAGGTCGATCTGCGCGTACTTCCGGCCATTTTTCGCTTCCAACCTCCGCCGGGCGTGGATGTCTATCCGGGACAAATGGTGGACGTCTACATCGGTGCTCAGGATGCCACCGCAGTGGCGGCCCCTCGTGCGCCTCGATTGAAATCGCCATTGGTCGAATACGGCGGTGACCAGCGGGCGACGTCGCCGTCTACGTTGTTGGTGAATCGGCCGTGAACATCATGCTCCAAGGCCAATGGCGCCAAGGCGGTTTGATCGCCGCAGCTCTCGGATTGGCCGGGTGCGCCCTCGGACCCGACTACGTGCGCCCCGACCCTCCGAAGACCTCCAGCTATACGGCCAGTCCAATCCCAAAGGCAACCGTTGTGGCCGATGGCCAGGTCCAGCGCTTTGAGGATGGGAAGCAGGTTGTCGCCGACTGGTGGCGTCTGTTCGAGAATCCGAAGGTGGACGCCTTCATTACCCAGTCAATGGCCGACAACCCGACCCTCCAGGCGGCACAGGCCACGCTCCGACAAAGCCAGGACATCCTTCGGGCGGGCTACGGCGTCTTCATCCCACAAATCGGGGGTGACGTCGGCGTGAGCCGGCAGACCTCCAATCTGAGGCTCATCGGGTCGACGGCGCCGAACACGGTCTTCAATCTCTTTACCTTATCGGCAACCGTCAACTACACACTCGACGTCTGGGGAGGCCAGCGGCGGCAGGTCGAGGGGCTGCGAGCCCAGATGGAGGGGCAGCGATACAACGTCATGGGTACCTACATCATGCTGGCAGGCAACGTCGTGAACACCGCCATCGCCCAGGCGGCCTATCGCGCACAGATTCGGGCGACTGAAGATCTGATAGTCCTCGAAAAGGAGCAGGTGAGCATCACGCGGGCTCAGGCGGAGTCAGGCACGGTGCCGTTCTCGAACGTGCTCAGTCTGCAGAGCGAGCTCGCGAGCACCCAAGCCACACTTCCGCCGCTTCGGCAGAAGATCGATCAGGCCAACCACCTGCTCGCGACGCTGCTCGGGCGTGTACCGGCGGACTTTTCTTCAGCTTCCGGCGCACAGGGGTTGGAGATCAAGGACTTCAAGCTCCCGGAGGACCTGCCCGTCTCGTTGCCATCGGAGCTGGTGCACCAGCGTCCTGACATTCTTCAGGCAGAAGCCCAGCTCATCAGTGCCAACGCGCAGATCGGTGTCGCCACGGCAGCCATGTTTCCCAGTCTGACCCTCAACGCCACGGTGGGAGTGAACAGCACGTCGGCTGCCAATATCTTTCAGTCAAACAACCTGTTCTGGAGCCTCGGCGCGAGCCTAATTGGGCCGATTGTCGATGGCGGCACGCGCTGGTACCAGCGAAGGGCAGCCATCGAAGCGCATGACGCCGTGCTGGCTAGCTATCGCCAGACCGTGCTCAATGCTCTGGCGCAGGTCGCCGATACCCTGCGGGCGTTGCAGCACGACGCCGAAGCCCTGAGCGCGCAGGCCGACGCGGTCCATGCCGCATTCGATGCCTTGCATCTGACACACATCAACTACCAGACGGGAATCGCGACGTATCTTCAGCTACTGATTGCCGACGAACAGTACCACCAGGCCACGCTGGCCTATGTTCAAGCGCAGGCGCAACGACTCCAGGACACCGTCGCGCTCTACGTCGCTTTGGGCGGCGGTTGGTGGAGCGTGCAAAAATGAGGCAGGTTCTCGCTGCCCCTCTGAATGCATCTTCGGGGACTTCAGTCGCAGCAAGGCCCCTGTCCCTCGACAGCTTGTCATCCGGGCCCCGACGGGGATGAACCCCATCGACGCGCTACTATACGTCGACGTCCTCATAGCCGCTAAAGGGGACCCACATGCTCTTTTCGGTCCCGATTACGGTGCTGTACGAGTGGAGCATCCCGAAACTAGAGCAGTTGACAGAGTAGAAATCCAGACTCCGGTTCTGGGCGAGTTCGCTTCTTATCTCATCGAGCATGACCACGCTGGTTTTGTTCTCGGTGTGGATCTTGTTGATCACGAACTCCTGGTCCTCTTTGGTCAAGAAGGAATAGATTGGCGACAGGGCATGCCGGTCCACCAGGTCCAGAAGATCCTCGGGATAGACGTCCTTCTGAGATTCCGTCTCGATGAGCACGGTGCTCAGTTGGCCGAATAGCCCTCCCGTCTTCTCGGGATCGGACACTGGATAGGTGGTGATGCAGGGGATCGCCATCTTGAAGAAGACTCTCGATTTCTCGTCGATCGACGGGACTTTGGCGGAATAGCCGCAACTGTATTTCACCAGGCACTTCTCTTTGGAGACGGGAGTGCGCTTTTCGATGAAGAAAGGATATTCGAAATCGATCTTCACGGTGCTCGCCTTGAGTTCCTTGACATAGTCGGCGATGTTGTCGCGAAGCGACTTGGTCCCGATCCGGTCCCGATGCTGGTGCACCACCTGAATGAACTTGTCGATCCACCCCGCCTCGAACTCGTGCATGATGCGGGCGTTGATGGAGATGTTGGCGATGGTGGCTTGGCCGTCCGGATTGGTCTTCGACGCTACCTTGATGGGGAAAGGCAGGTCCTTCATCCCGACGTCCACCAGAAACCTCTTTTCATTTTTCATGGTCGGTTCTCCTCGATCATGGGCTCAATCAGATGGGCCATGATCTGCCAGATGTCGCTCTTCAACAGACTCACATTTATCTTCGAATTGTTATGCGAAAGCTTCCAAGCCTCTGCGCCGGCCGCGAGCCCGGCGGGTTCAAGCTTCAGTGGTAGAAAATCGAGGCGCCCGCAGATCTCCCGGATGAGGCTCATGGACTCCTCAGGATGGCGGGTCGCGAAGGCCAGAGTATCCAAGCCCCCTAGCGTGGCGGTGAAGGCGCCGACGTACTTCAGGATGTCGTAGATCAAAATGTCGCGCGCCGCGGTGTTCTCGACTGAGCCCGTGGCGGACGCGAGGTCGCTGTAGTTACTACGGCGACCCAGCAGGGCGCTGAAGCCGCTTTTCCGAGACAGAAGCTCGTTGATCTCCCTGAAAGACATCCCGGAAGAATGGAGCTCGAATACAATCGTGGCATCGATGTCCCCACAGCCGGTCTGGGAGGGGATTCCTTCCACGGGAGTGAAGCCGATGGTGGTGTCGAACGACTTTCCATCCCGCAAGGCCGCGACGTTGGTGTAATCGCCCAGATATACGGAAACCATCCTGCCGACGTTTTCCCCGAAGCAGGAACGTGTCTTGTCCCAGGCCCACTGGTGCACCAGCCCGTAGCTCCCGAATCGCCGCACGCCCTTTTCCCTCAGTTCCTCGGGGACCGCGTAGGTGCCGGCCACGTCGGGCAGCCCGGAGAAGAACGCCGTGTCGCAGAATAGAAAATGAGGAATGGCGGGAAGCTCCTTGGTCCAGCGATCGAGCACCTTGCAGGTGATGTCGTTGAATTCGGGCAGAAACCTGATGGCGTCTTCCACCTGGTCGAGCGTCTGGGGCGTGACCCGCAGGACGGGTTCCTTGATCCGATCCCCGCCGTGACGAAGCAGATAGCCCACCGCCTCCACCTGGCCGAGGCTTCCCGCGCCTTCTTTCACCATGCGGAACCATTCTGTGCCAAACGAGCAGCGGCCGGATCGGGCCGCGCCTTGCTCGAAAACGCACCAGCGCAGATGGGGCGGCTCAGGATCGAACAGAAGCAACATTCTTCTTCCCCTTCATCAAGGCAATGCCATCCCAGCAGATCACCAATTCTTCCTCGGTCGGGACGATCAAGACCCTGACCTTCGAGTCCGGCGTATCGAGGCGCGCGATCTCGTCGCCGGAGGCCCGCTGGTTGGCCTCCGCATCCAGCCTGACGCCGCACCAGTCCATCCCTTGACAGACCTTCTCCCTCACCAGCCAGTTGTGGACGCCGATGTCGTCGGTGAAGACCAGGACGTCCACGCCGCCTAGGACGGCGACATAGCTGCCGACGTATTTCTTGAGTCGGTAGACGTACATCTCGAAGGCCAGCTTCGCCTGAGCATCCTCGCCGACGCGCTGGATGATGTCCCGGATGTCGCTCGAGAAGCCGGAGATTCCGAGAAGCCCGCTCTTCTTGTTGAGCATGTCCATGAGGACGTCGGGATGATATCCGTACTCCGCCATCAGGTAGAGGGTGAGGATGGGGTCTATGTCCCCGCTCCTGGTGCTCATGACCAGCCCCGAGAGCGCCGTGTAGCCCATCGAGGTGTCCACCGACTTGCCGTCCTTGACGGCCACCGCGCTGGATCCACCCGTCCCGAGATGGCAGGCCACGATTCGCGATCCCGCTAGCGGGATGCCGAGGGTCTCAGCGGTCTTCCGCACAAGATAGCGATAGGAAAGGCCGTGGAAGCCGTGTTTGCGGAACCCAAACTTCTTGACCAGGCCCTCGGGCAAGAGATACGTGTAGGCGCAGGCCGGGATGGTGGAGTGGAAGGCCCCGTCGGCTGTGACGTACTGGGAAAGCGCGGGGAGGGCTTTTCGACAGGCATAGATGACCCGGAGTATTGCCGGATGATGGACGGGGAGTATGGGGACCAGGGCTTTCAGCTGGGCCAGAACCGCATTATCAATCCATGCCGTCTGGAAATAGCCGGCCGCATGGACCCATCGATGGCCGATGCAGTCGAGTTTGATGCCGAGCTCCCCCAGCTTGTCCAGGACCAGGACGGCCGCCTGCCCATGGTCATCGAGTGGGGTCTCGATGCTTTCTCGGCTTGCACCACGATCATACTCAATAAAGGAAGGCTTGCTTCCCTTCACACCGACCCGGTGCGCCTTTCCGGATAGGACGACCCGAATGTTCTCCACTTGGTCCACGGAGAACACCTTGAAGGTGAGGGATGAACTTCCGCAATTGAAGGTCAGGATGTTCAAGAAGCCCCCTCCTTCTCAATTTCAGTCGCAGCAGGGCCCCACTCCGCGATCCTGTGCGCTAACCCGCGCGTGGTCGTTTTCCACCGTTTGTTGGATGTCCAGCTTGCTGAGGTCCACGTACACCTTCGATTCCTCGTAGCTAATGCGCTTTACCCTGCTGGGCGAGATCAGGATTCTTTGGCCCGCGTACCAGTGGCCGGCTTCAACGACCAGATCGCAAATCTCCCAGCTCCGGTCATCCACCATGAAACCGCTTACACGGCCGATGGTTCCGTCGGTCGCTTCAATCTGGTAGCCGGTTATCGCCTGGCTGCTTCGTAGATGTTTGTCGTCCCGGTGGCGGTACTGTCGGTGAACTTCTATTTCGCCCTTGGTCGGAGGCAGGGCCGCTGGATAGCCGCCCAGACCCCACATCGAGTCGCCCTCCCAGTAGGTCGGCCACCCGTAGTAGCCGTAATACTCAGTCTCGTATTGACGGGAGACCGGTTTGTGCAAGTCGATCGACGGACTGTCTTGAACCTGCTGCTTGCGCAGCTTTACGTGTAACGTCTTCTCATGCTGGTCCAATTTTCCAAAGGCATGGGGAGAGAGCAGGACCAGGCGTCCCGTCAGCCATGATCCGGTGTCTGCGACCAGATAGCGAATCACCCAGTTTTCGTCGTCAAAATAGAAGTCCTTCACATGGCCGATGTCGCCATCCAGTGCGGCGAGTTTGTCGCCGTACAGTTCCTTGGTACCTTGCAGGTGCGAGTCGCCGGTTGCGACGCAGCAGTGTGCGTGTGTGTTTGGGTGCATTATGGCTCCTTGCCCTTTGGTGAAGGGTGCATGCTTGGTTGATTAATGGAGGCTATGCGCGGGGTTTTCAAAACGCGCAAGCGTTGCGCGTTACCCCGGGCGATGTTCTTGGGGCGGCGCCGTCTTGTCGCCGCTGTCCCAGTACACAGGGCGTCCATAGTAGTCGTACAGGCGGGTCTCGTACTCGCGGTTGATGGGCGCCGTCGGATTCCACTCAGGGCTGTCCTTGATCTCCTGTCGCGACAGGTCGACAAAGACCTTCCCCTCCGTCCAGCTAATGCGGTTGCTCCAGTGTGGAGCAACCAGGACTTTCTTGTCGAGCCACCAGTTCCTGGTATCGACTACGAGATAGCGCACTTCCCATGTCTCATCGTCGATGATGAAGTCATCGAGGTGGCCGATTGCCGCGTCAGTTCCCTCGATGTGGTATCCGCGGATCTCCTTGGCGCTACGCAAATGGACGTCGTTGGATGTCTCAAGATGGTGTGAAGGCGCGTCCTTCGATCCGCCGGCCGCAAGGTACCCCGGGTGGGTCCCCATGCCCCACAGTCCTCTGTAGCCCCAGTAGCGGGGGTATCCGTAGTAGGCGAAGTGGTCCAGCTCGTGCTGCCGGGAGACAGGCTTGTCAAGGTCGAAGCTCGGGCTGTTCCTGATCTTGTCGACGGTCAACGCCAGGTAGAAGCGCCGGGTCGACCAGTCGGCTTGGCGGAAAGAGATGGGCGAGATGAGGACCTGCCGGCCACCGAAAATGCCACCGGTCTTGGCGACCAGATAGCGAACAACCCAGCGCTCGTCGTCCAGGAGAAAGTTCACAACGCTACCGACGTCGCCGTCGGTGGCACCAATCGTGTACTCCTCGAGATCTTTCAGGCTTCGAAACATGACTATCTCCTCCTCACACTGGCAATCGACTCACTTGAAGCTAGATTGGGTTCTCTGCACAATCGGTGCCACGGTCCTTCGCGCGAGGCTTCCAGTCCGCAGCTGGTGCCAGCGATTGTCACGGTTCAGGAGCGTTGACGCCGGAGCTTCACATGTCCGTCGAATTGAAGGAGGAGCGCATCATCTTGATTGAATTGGCTGGGCCGGGAACAGCCGCCCTTGTTTGCTGTTCCTCGGATCGCCTGGAAGCACCGGACTGGCGGCCACGTGCTCCTCTGTTGGACCCGGGCATGGCACTTGCTCGTGACTCCATCTGTGGCGAGGCTGCGACAAGAGAAAGCGCCCATTCGCGCAATTTCCGCGCGCTCAACCAGGAGGGCAGCGCCACTCACATGGAATCCATGCCCGCCGCGATGACCGAAGTGTCCGGGCTGTCCAGCGATGAAGCCCACAGTCGCCTCCAGCAGTTTGGCTCGAACTCCATACCCGACACTTCAGTCCATCCTGTTCGCAGTGCATTGAGAAAATTCTGGGCGCCGGTTCCCTGGATGCTTGAAATCGTCGTCGTGGTCGAGCTCTGCCTCCACGAATATGTTGAGGCATTGGTCATTGCGGTTCTTTTGATATTCAATGCCGCTCTCAGCTTTTTTCGGGAAGGTCACGCGCAGGCTACACTGACCGCGCTCAAGTCACGTCTCGCCCTGACGGCCTCCGCCCGTCGAGACGGCGCCTGGAGCGGCATTCCTGCGGCCAATCTGGTGGTCGGAGACATCGTCAAGTTGTCACTCGGTAAAGTCGTGCCGGCTGACGTGCGCGTGCTGGAAGGTTCCGTTTTGGTCGATCAGTCCATGCTTACGGGGGAGTCGGTACCCATCGAAGCCGGGCCGGGTCAGCAAACCTATGCGGGAGCACTGATTCGACGGGGCGAGGCGGTGGCCGCGGTCACCGGAACAGGAACTCGAACCAAGTTTGGACGGACGGCTGAACTAGTCCGCATCGCTCATGTCACAAGCACGCAGCAAAAGATCGTCTTCCGCATCGTGCGCAATATCGCCGTGTTCAACAGCGGCGTCATTGCGCTACTCGTGTCCTATGCTTTGATCCATTCGATGCCCCTGCGGGAGATGATCCCTCTGGTCCTGACGGCGGTTCTTTCATCCATCCCAGTGGCACTGCCTGTGACGTTCACTCTAGCCGCAGCCATCGGCGCGAAGGCCTTGGCCAAACTGGGCGTGCTTCCCACGCGTCTCTCTGCCGTGGACGAAGCCGCGACCATGGATATCTTGTGTGTCGACAAGACAGGCACGCTGACGCAAAACCAATTGAGTGTGACGGTCGTCCAGGCTATGGACGGTTTCGGCGATGCCCAAGTTCTTGGCCTGGCGGCCCTGGCCAGTTCGGACGGGGGGCAGGACTCGGTGGACGCGGCCATTCGCTCGGCTGCCGCTGGGCAGAGTGCAGGCGATTTGCCAAAGCTCGTCCAGTTTGTCCCTTTCGATCCGGCAACCAAGATGTCTGGCGCGTCGGGAAGGGCTGCGGATGGCGTTGCGTGGCGAATCGTCAAGGGAGCGTTCAGCGTGGTCAGGGACCTCGCGCAGCCCGCTCCCAAGGCTGCAGCTATGGCCGACGAACTTGAGACGAAAGGATACCGCGTGCTTGCCGTTGCAGCAGGCCCGGAGCAGGCCATGCGATTGGCCGGCTTCATCGCGTTGAGCGATCCGCCGCGATCCGATTCTGCGGGACTTGTCACGCAGCTTCGTGCGTTGGGTGTGCGTACCATCATGGTTACCGGCGATGCGCCAGCAACTGCTGCCATCGTCGCCCACGCAGTGGGCCTGGACGGGGCGGCCTGTGCATCCGGTGCGATTACGGACGGGCTACGTCCGGAGACTTTCGGGGTGTTTGCCGGCGTTTTCCCCGAAGACAAGTATCGTCTTGTTCAGGAATTCCAGAAGAGCGGCCACACCGTTGGCATGTGCGGGGACGGGGCCAACGATGCCCCGGCCTTGCGCCAAGCACAGATGGGCATCGCGGTCTCGACGGCCACCGATGTCGCCAAGTCAGCCGCCGGAATCGTTCTGACCGAAGCAGGGCTGGGCGGCATCGTCGCGTCGGTGAAAGAAGGCCGCACGATTTTCCAGCGGATCTTGACCTACATCCTCAAATCGGTGACGCACAAGTTTGTGGGTGCGCTCTTTCTCTTGGCCGGGATTCTAATGACCGGACACGCGATCCTCACCCCGCTTCTGCTGGTGATCTCGATGATCACAGGTGACTTTCTGTCCATGCTGGCGACGACTGACAATGTGCGTGTATCTCCGGCGCCCAACGTCTGGCGCGTGGGAAGCATAACTGTAGGAGGAATCGTTCTCGGCTTTTGCGATCTCGCCTTCTGCACAGGCGTTCTGGCCATCGGGAAATACTCGCTAGGGTTTGGCATTGAGACGTTGCAAACGCTGGCTATTGTGACGCTGATATTCGGCGGGCAGGCGATCCTCTACGTCGTGCGGGAGCGCAGGCATCTCTGGAGTTCGCGTCCCAGTACCTGGCTGATGGTCGCATCGGCTACGGACCTGCTTATCATTGCAACCCTGGCCACACGGGGAATCCTGATGCATCCTCTGCCCACCGCCGTAGTGGCCCCTCTCTTTGCGGCGGCCATTGCCTTCGGTTTCCTCTTGGACCTGATCAAGGTCCCGCTGTTCCGCCGCCTGCAGATAGCCTAGGAACTCTGCGGGCCGATGCCCACCTCGACATTGTGGTCGCGCCGGTCGTCGGCCAGGGGGATGACCGGGCTTTCTTGTTGAACGCCGTCCACAGTCACGGTCACGCTGCCAGCAGCGGCGGCGGCTGTGCGCGCGGCCTTGATGTGATAGACGGTTTCGCGGTGCCGGTAGTGGACGGTAAAACCTTGCCACTTCGCGGGCAGGCAAGGGGCGATGTGCAGCTTGTCGACGTCCAGCCTCAATCCTAACAGGGATTCAACAATCAGCCGGTACAGCCAGCCAGCCGAGCCTGTGTACCACGTCCATCCACCGCGGCCCATGTGCGGCGCGACCGCGTAGACGTCGGCCGCGACCACATACGGTTCCACCTTGTAGATTTGTGTCGCCTCGGGCGACGCGGCGTGGTCGACGGGGTTGATCATGGCCAGCAACTCCCACGCGCGCCGGGCGTCACCTAGGGCTGCGAAGGCCATGGCCGCCCAGACCGCGGCGTGGGTGTACTGGCCTCCGTTCTCGCGCACTCCCGGGACGTAGCCCTTGATGTAGCCGGGATTCAATTCCGACTTATCAAAGGGCGGATCCAGCAATTGAATCAGCGAGTGGTCGCGGCGTACCAGCCGCTTGTCCACTGCATCCATGGCCAGGCGTGACCGCTCGGGATCGCCGGCTCGAGACAGCACCGACCAGCTTTGCGCAATGGAATCAATCTGGCACTCAGGGCTGCTGGCGGAGCCCAGTGGGGTGCCATCGTCAAAGTAGGCGCGTCGGTACCACTGGCCGTCCCAGCCGCTCGCTTCGATGTTGCGCCGCAGTTGTGCGGCCTCGCTCTGGCAGCGTTCGGCGAAAACCAGATCACCGTGCCGGCGCGCCAGTTCGGCGAAGCGTTCAAGCACGTCATAGAGGAAGAATCCCAGCCAGACACTCTCGCCCTTGCCCTGCGCGCCCACGCAATTCATGCCGTCGTTCCAGTCGCCCGACCCGATAAGCGGTAAGCCATGGGCGCCAAAGCGGAGTCCGTGTAACAGGGCGCGCGTGCAATGCGCGTACAGCGTGGCACTTTCTGCGGAGCGCCGGGGCAGGTCGTAGTACGAGTCCTCTTCCGCGTTGACTGGACGGCCGTCGATGAAGGGGATGACCTCGTCGAGCACCCCGGTGTCCCCGGTGCCGAGTGTGTAGCGACAGGCGCCGAGCGGCAGCCAGAGATAGTCGTCCGAACAGCGCGTGCGCACGCCGCGGCCCGACGGCGGGTGCCACCAGTGCTGGACGTCTCCCTCGCGGAACTGATGGGCCGCGCACAGGAGCAATTGCTCGCGCAACAGTCGTGGTTCGCAATGAATAAGCGCCATGGCGTCTTGTAATTGATCGCGAAAACCGAAAGCGCCACCAGACTGGTAGCATCCGCTGCGCGCCCACATACGACACGCCAGGGTTTGGTAAAGCAGCCAGCCGTTGGCCAGGACATCGAGGGCCGGATCGGGGGTCTCCACCTGCACCGCGCCCAGAGTATGGTTCCAGTATTGCCAAACCGCCTCCAGCGCGCTACGAGCCATGGCCGCGCCCCGGTGACGATGGACCAGGTTGGCTGCATCCTCGATGCTTCGCCCCACGCCGAGCCGGAAGGTGATCTCACGCTCCTGCCCCGCGAACAAATCGAAAGGAACCTGGATGGCGGCACAGGGATCGAGCGTGGCCCCCAGCTTGCCAGAGAGTCGCGCGCGGCTCATGGCCGCCGGGCGTTGTAGCGTCCCGTTGCGGCCGACAAACTCGGCGCGGTCGCCGGTCACCGTGCCGGTCATGTCGTCAGTGTCGAGAAACGCGACCCGGTCGGCGAACTCCGTGCTGTAGGGGTTGCACGCGAAGAGCGCACCGGTGCCGGGGTCAGTATTGGTGACCACGGTGGGGGCCGATTTCGCGCGTTGGTCTCCCAGAACCCATTCCACGTACGCCGTCGCTGACAGCCGGCGGGGTCGGCCAGAATCATTGCGCAGCTTGAGCACCAAGAACTTCACCGGTGCATTCACGTCCACGTAGATCCACAGCTCGCTGTGAATGCCGCCCTCGCTGTGCTCGAAAACGCTATAGCCAAAGCCGTGTCGGGCCACCGTGGGATGGTCGGGTGAGCCGGGACAGGGCAGGGGAGTCGGGGACCAGAACTGGCCACTGTCCTCGTCGCGCAGGTACAGGGCTTCCCCGCAACCGTCGCTGACGGGGTCGTTCTCCCAGGGGGTCAAACGGAATTCGTGCGCATTCTCGGCCCAGGTGTAGGCAGCGCCGCTTTCCGACAGGACGGTTCCAAACTGCGGGTTGGCCAGCACGTTCACCCAGGGCGCGGGCGTCACCCGTCCGGGCGTGGTGGTGATCACATACTCACGGCCATCCGGGGTGAATCCACCCAACCCGTTGAAGAAGATCAGATCGGGGCGCGGTCCCACAGTGTGGGCGGAGGACGCGGCGGATTCGACACGCCCGAAGCTGACCGGGAGCGGCGGTGGGTAGACGCGTTCCACTTGGTTTCGCTGGTCGATCTGGCTGGCCAGATCTCCGCGAGCGTCAGTCAGAACCACGCGCGCCACGGTCTGCACCAGGATGCGATCCTCGTCGGCGATTTGGTCGGCCGGCCGCACGAAGATGCCGCCCGGCCGATCGGTGACGTTGCTCTCACCGGCCGCAGCGATGAGCCCCATGATCTGATCGTGCAAGACCTGCCGGTAGCCAGAGTGATCCTCGTTCCAGATCACGAGGTCCACCTTCAATCCTCGCCGGCGCCAGTAGGCGTGGGCTTGCACCAACTGACGGACCAGCTCGATGTTGGCCGGATCCCCGATCTTGAGCAAGACGATGGGCAGATCGCCAGAAATGGAATAGCCCCACAGGCCGGACTGCCCGCGGCGGTTCTTCTTGACCACGTTCGGGTCGGCGCGCAGCGAGGCGTTCGCGTACAGGATGGCCCCGGCCAGGCGTCCGTACAATTGTGCATCGGCTTCGCTGGCGTTGATCTGTCGCAATGCCACCTGGCTGTGGGTCCAGGCCAGATCGAAGACACGGTCAGCCAGCCGCCGGTCCTGGTATTTGTCGACCAACGCCAAACACCCGTCGCGTGTCTCGCCCACACCGGAGACGATATTGATGGTCGCGGAAGCATCTGGATCGAGCGTGATCCGCTGCCGGATTGCGACGATGGGATCGAGCACGGAACCCTGACTGTCGGAGAGCCTGGCTCCGCTCTGCATGGCCTGCGGATCCACGATGGTGCGTCCGCGTCCAATGAAACGGCTGCGGTCGGTTTCGTAGGAGATCTCGGCTGCCAAGGCCCCATGCACGGCCATCAGATGGAACATCCAGGGCACCGGCTCGTCCTGCGAACGCGGCCGGCGGGTAGCCAGGATGGCCTGCCGCTCACGCAGGATCTCGCTTTGCACGAACAGGTTGCTGAACCCCGGATGTTCCGCATCCGCGGCAGGCAAGGCCAGGACGACCTCGGCGTAGCTGGTCAGGTCGATGGTCCTGCGCCTGCGGCCGCGGTTGGTGATCGTGATCCGGCGCAGCTCGATGTCATCCTCGGGTGACACCGCGATCTCGGTGTAGGCATCAAGGTTGTCCTTGCGGCAGCGGAACTCGGCCCGGGATTCCGAGAAGATCGCCTGGTAGCTGTCCACTCGCTTGAGCGATGGCTGATGAGCGGTCGACCAGAACTTTCCGCTGGCCATATCGCGCAGGTAGCAGAAGGTGCCCCAATGGTCGCGGGTGCTGTCTTCGCGCCAGCGGGTAACGGCCATGTCGTTCCAGCGGCTGTACCCGCCGCCAGCGTTGGTGATCATCACGTGGTAGCGGCCATTCGACAGCAGCTGCACCTCGGGCGCGACAGTGTGTGGGGTGTCGAACACCCGCATCGGCGTTTCAGGGCCGCTGGCGGCCGTGCGCGACTGCGCCAGCTCGGTGGTGTGCACATAGGGCGCGACGGCCTTGGGAATCCGCTCTTGCAGCAGCAGCGTCGTGGCCTGGAACGCCGGGTCCGCTTCGAAGTACTTCTGCATCGGCCGATCCAGCAGCACATGGGCCAGCGACAGCATGGTCATGCCCTGGTGATGGGCCATGAAGGACCTCACCACGGCCTGGGTCTGCCCGCGTGGCAAGCGGGCAGGCGTGTAGTCGATGGCTTCGTAGAAACCGAAGGGGCCTGCACACCCGGCGGCCACCAGTCGCCGCATGTTCTCACACGCCTCCTCGGGCGCCACCATCAGGGCCAGCGCCGAGGCATAGGGCGCCACCACCAGATCCTCGGCCAGCCCGCGCTTCAGTCCCAGGCCGGGCACGCCGAACGCCCGGTACTGGTAATTGAGATGAGCGTCCACGGTGTTGTAGCCGGATTCCGACATGCCCCAGGGCACCCCGCGCTGGGCTCCATACTCGCGTTGCCGCTCCACCGCGGTCCGACAGGTCTGGTCAAGCAAAGTGCCCTCATAGGTCGGCATCACCAAGAGAGGCATCAGGTACTCGAACATCGATCCGCTCCACGAGAGCAGGATCGGTCTGCCGCTGACGCTGGTGAGCCTTCGTCCCAGAGCAAACCAGCTCTCCTGCGGCAGTTGTCCTTGCGCGATGGCCACGAAGGTGGACAGCCTGGCCTCGGAAGCCAGCAAGTCGTAGTAGCTCGAGTCGCGTCGGCGATCATCCACGTCGTACCCGATGGCCAACAGGTTGCGTGTCTCGTCGAAGAGGAAGTCGTACTCCATGCGCGCCAGGTTGCCGGCGTGAAGCGCAAGCCTTTGCACGATCGCGATCCGCTTGCCGGCACGCTGGCTGCATTCGGCTACCAGTCGGCGCAGCTCGGCCCACCACTCTGCGTCCCCGGCGCCCGGCCAGAGCCGCGCCTCGATGGCCGGCAGGAGTCGCGCAGCGGCCCCAGCCAACTCGCGCAGCGTGGGAATTCCGTCGAGGCCTGCAAATCCGTCCAGGCTGCTCGGAGCCTCCGGCAGAAAAGTCCAGGGAGCGATGAACGCGAGATCAGTCACGGCTTCTTCGCACTGCCGAGCCAGGGTCTGCGCCCAGACTTTGGCTTGGTTTTCTGGGCCCGCGGCCAGCTGCTCTGCCAGCGATTGGGCCGCCTTGGCAATCGATTCGATGGAGCGGCAAGCGGCCGTGAGCGTGCGCGGCGGGGCGTCTCCGACGGAGAGCACGGCGCTTTTGACCCGGGCGAGCTCGCCGGAGCCGGAGTCTTCCGTGGCCTCGACCACCATGGCGAGCGTGTCGGCCATTCCGGTAAAGAGACTCGGTCCCACGATCTTCTGGTCGAGGAGGGCGAGCAGTCCCTGCCGCAGGGTCAGAAGGTGCCCGGCGAGATTGCCGCTGTCCACGCTGGAGACATAGTGCGGCCGCAGCGGCTGCAGCGACTGTGTGTCGTACCAGTTGAGGAAATGGCCGCGATGGCGCTCCAGGGAATCCATCGTGTGCAGGGCATTGGCCGTGCGCTCGATGAGTCTCCCCGTCGACAGGTAACCAAAGTCGTGAGCGGCCAGGTTGGCAAGCAGCGACAGACCCATGTTGGTTGGCGAGGTGCGATGGGCGATGGCCGTCGACGGATGCTCCTGCACGTTGTCGGGCGGCAGCCAATGATCTTTCGGGCCGACGAAGGTCTCGAAGAAGGCCCAGGTCTTGCGCGCCAATGCGCGGAGGAAGTGCGTCTCGGCCGTGGTCAACCTGGACGCGCGGCGCGGGAGGGGCTGACTCGACCACCAGGCCAGGACCGGGCTGGTGAACCAGATAGCCAGGATGGGCGCGGCAAGGACCAGGGCGCTGGGCCGAAAGGTGAACAGCCAGAGCGCCGCCGCCGCGGACAGCGCGGGGGCAATTCCCATGGTGCGAAAAGAGGTGGCAAGATCTGTGCGGTGACGGACCTTCTCGTCGGCCGACAGGGTCCATTCCAACAGCCGCCTGTGGCTGACCAGCACCCGGAAGGTCGTGCGCACGATGGCATCGAGGCTGAAGAAGGCCTCGTACGGCAGGCACGCGAAAGCAAAGCCCGCCTGGGCGAAGCGCCGGGCGGCCGAACGGCCTGACCCGGTCAAGTGCTGCACGAGCAGCACATCTTTGGGCTTGCGTAGCAGATCCAGGAGCGAAGCAACGGCGGGAGGAATGAGTACGACCCCGAGCAGCGCGAGGGTCCAGAACCAGGGTCGCAGCAGATACGTCCAGCCGAGCAGCAACCAGACAGTCGCGGCCGCCGGCACCAGGCTGCGCCGGAGATTGTCGAGGATCTTCCAGCGCGCGAGCAGAGACAGCGGATTCTTCTGCCAGCGCGCAGCGGGGTCACGCACGGGGACCCACGGCAGCAGCCAGCGCGCAATCTGCCAATCGCCGCGGATCCACCGGTGACGGCGACTCACGTCCGCTCGGTAGCGCGGCGGGTACTCCTCGTAGAGCTGCACGTCGGTGAGTAGCCCCGCGCGCGCGTAGCAACCTTCGACCAGATCGTGACTCAGGATGCGATTTTCGGGAAATCGGCCGGCGAGCGCGCGCTCGAAAGCATCGACTTCGTAGATGCCTTTGCCGCTGAAGGATCCCTCCTGGAAAAGATCCTGGTAGACGTCGGAGACGGCGCGGGTGTACGGGTCGAGTCCCGGCTCGCTCCCCCACAACTGCGCGTAGCGCGAGCGATTCGCACCCGACAGGCTCTCGGCCATGCGCGGCTGCAGGATCCCGTAACCCGCACAGACTCGTTGCGTGCGTTGGTCGAAATGCGGCCGATTCAGGGGGTGGGCCATGGCCCCGACCAATTGCCTGGCGGCGTCGCGGGGCAACTGCGTGTCCGTGTCCAATGTGATTACGTACTTGACCTGTTGCAGGCCAGCCGTGTTGCCGACCACCAGCGAGAAATCGCTATCCGGGGCGCGACCTCGCAGCAAAGCGTTCACCGCTGCCAGCTTGCCGCGCTTGCGTTCGTAACCCATCCACAGGCGCTCGCGCGGGTTGAAGCGCCGTGGGCGATGCAAGAGGAGGAACGGGGAATAGCTCGGGCTGCCGTAGCGCGCGTTCAGCTCCTCGATTCTCTTCTTGGCCAACGACACCAGCGCCTCGTCCTCGGGCAGCGTCTCGGCGCGAGCATCCGCCAGATCAGTCACAAGTCCGAAGCGCAGGTTCTCGTCCCGGTTGGCGAGAAATCGGACTTCCAGGGCCTCGACCAGGTCCGCAATTCCCGTGGCGCTGGCGAGCATGGTCGGAATCACGACCAGGGAGCGCGCTTGCGCCGGAATTCCGGCAGAGTAGTCCATGCGGGGCAAAAGGTGCGGTGTCGCCAGCAGGGTCGCCAGCCAGTTGACCAGCGCCACGGCCAGCTGACCGGTACACAGGGCCGCCAGGATCCCGACCAGAATCAGGATTCCCCTGTGTTCCCCGTCGGCGGCGACCCGGGCCAACAGGCCGCCTGTGACGATCGTCGTCAGCAGCAGGATTCCGCCCAGGTAGATGAGCAAGGGGAATCGGCCACTCGGCCCGCGCAAGGCCCCCGCGATGGACCCCTTCACTTGCGCCGCCCGTTCCAATTGCGGCAGCCCCTGGTCGATCAAATAGAAGCCGACGTGCTGGGTGCGCTCGTCGCTCGGGCCAGTGCCCGCCTGGGCCAGACGGATCGCCTGGCGTGCCACTTCGCTCTCCGCCAGCGGGCTGCGTCTCGCGATGGTCTCCACGGTGCGGCGGTAATGGTCCCGTGTGGCGGAGTCCATCCCTGGGTAGATGCCGGCGGGATCCTCGCGCAGGATCTGCTCGACCGCGCTCATGCTCTCCACGAATTTGCGCCAGTCCATTGCGTCGAGGATGCGCAGGCTGCCGATGCTGTTGCTGATGGAAACCTGGTCGGCCGACTGTTGCTGGTTCTCCGCGTGCACCAGCTGCTCGATGGTCAGATCGGACTCGAAAAGCCGCTGCTCGAGCCAGGTGAGCGGCAAGGTCAGGCTCAGTCCCTGCAGTCGCAGCGCAAGCTCGGCGACGAACGAACTGGCCATGGGCGGGTTGTCCCGCGCCATGTCCGCGGTCACCAGAATCAGGCTCTTCGGATCTTTCTTGGCTACCGCCGCCATCTGCTCGGCCCACAAGGCGGCTCGGTCGCGATCGATGCGCGCCGCCGCGACTCGCGCACCCACGCGCCGAAGGTTCTCGATGAGAGCCAGGCGCAACATGATGGGAATGGCCCACAATTCGCCCAGCTTGAGCGCAGTCACAGTCTGGTAAGCCGCCACGAACCCCGTGAGGCCCTCTGGGTCCACCCGTCCGTCCCCGTGCGAGATGGTTTCGAGAGCGATGTCGTACACGCGCGGAAGCCCCGTCGACGGGCCGCTGCTCAGGCGAGGCAACTCCCGGCTGTAGCCCTCGGGCAGGTGCCGCCTGGCCGTGCGAATCTGTTCCTCGATCAGGTAGAAGTTGTCGAGCAGCCATTCCCCCGCCGGGACGATGCGACGGTCGGCGGCCAGGGCCGCGGTCAGCAGCTTGCAGGCTTCGGTGAGGATTCGTTCGTTGTCGGCCAGCCGCGCGAGCAAGCGGTCCGGCGCCCATCGTCGCGCCAGCTGGTGCGCGCCCGCCAGGGTACGCCCATGCTGCTTCATCTGGTCGGCGCTGAACAGCTCGGCTCGCAGAGGCGGATCATCGGCCCGGGTGCGGTCAGCAAGGCTGTTCCCGCGCAGCCGCGCCATCCACTTACGCACGGTCGGCCCGACCTTCTCGCTCATCGCCCTTGTCTATGGCACACCCGGACCAGACGCGCCCGCCGATATGGTTCCAGATGTCATGGCCGGGGCTCACGTGATCCTTTGATGTTCTCCCGGCCGTCATCGAGCCAGCGAAAGCGCGAGAGTCAGGGTAAGCGTCGTCGCGACGACGATCACCGGCGCCACCCATAGACCGAGTATCACGAACCGCCCGGTTTGCACTTCATGTCCCTCCCGCCGCGCGAGCGCGATGACGAGCATGGTTGCGAGTGAGCCGAAAGGAGTGATGATCGGCCCGACGTCGGCGCCGACGAGCGCGGCGAGGACAGTGCCGGTATCGGAGTGGGAAGCCAGGAGTACGCTTCGTGCGATTAGCGTCGCCGGAAGGTTGTTCATGATATTCGAGGCGAACGCCGTTGCTCCCGCGGCAGCGAGAAGCTTCTCGGGCGAGCCCGGTCGCATGTGAACAAGCCACCCAGACGACAGACTGACGATGCCCAGATTTTCGAGCGCCTGCACGGCAATGAAAAGCCCGACGACGAAAGGGAACACGCCCCACGAGAGCTCGCCCACCGCTCGAATGCGCACGCATCCGCTGGCCGCGCCGGCGAGCGCGAGCACGCCGCTACCTGCAAAGGCGATCACGTAGGGCTCGATCCCGAGGAGCGGCGCGAGAAAGTAGCCGACGAGTACGACGACGAGAACGGCCACGCAAACCATGAAGTAGGAGCGATTCGGCACCACACTGGCCGGATCGGGAAGCGACTCGCTGGCGAAGTGCTCGCCGATGTGGCGACGAAACTGCCAGCGCAGCAGAGCGTAGGTGGTGGCGAGCGCAATGATCTGTGGCGCGATCATCCTTGCCGCGAACGCCACAAACGTCTGGTGAAAGGCATCCGCGAAGAGAATGTTGGTCAAATTGCTGATGGGGAGCAGCAGCGAGCCAACGTTGGCAACCAATGCACACAGTACGATATAGGGTGCCGCTGGGAGTCTGAGCCTCTTCACCAAGGCCAGCATGATGGGCGTAAGAATGACCGCGGTGGTGTCGAGGGACAGTATCGCCGTGACGATCGCGCCCAGCACGAAGGCATTCCGGTAGAGCGAGCGCGCGTTGCCTTTCGCGATGTGCGCGCATCGAAGCGCGGCCCAATCGAAAAAGCCACTCTTGCCGACGAGGAGGGATAGCGCAAGCAGCGAGAGAAGAAAGAGAAGCGCGCTCTTCCCGGCAAGCGTCGCGCCGAGAGCTTGGCTCGGCGACACCAGGCCAAGGGCTAGCATTGCCGCAGCCCCGAGCATCGTCCACCAAGCCTCGCTCCATCGCCGCGGGCGCACGACCACGAGGGCAAGCATGGTCGCGAAAATGGTCAGCGTGACGACAACGCGCACGGTGGCGGTCACTCGCTTGCCAATCGTATGTTGCGCGTCTCGGGCATGAAGAAGTAGAGAATAGCAAAGGCTGCCGACGCCACAGCCGCGAGAAACAGGAACCCGGCATGAGAGCCCACGCGATGGACGATGCCACCGGCGATGACTTGGCTCAGAGATGCGCCGATACCAACGGCCGTGGTGATGGCTCCCAGCGTGAGATTGAATCGCCCGGTGCCGCGGGTCAGATCGGCGATCACCAGCACGGATACGACGCCGAAGATTCCGGCCCCAATGCCGTCGAGAACCTGAATGGCCACGAGCAACTCTGTATTGGAGGTGAGTGTGTAGAGAATGCCCCGAATGGGAAGCACGCCGAACGCGATCAGGAGAAGGGGCTTGCGACCCCAGGTTCCGGCTTTCCGTCCCGACCAAGACGCGAGCAGCGTGATGACGAATTGAGTTGTGACCACGCAAGCTGACATGAAAAGCATGGAGCTTCGCCCTTGACCCTTTGCCAGCAGCTCGCCCAGCAGCGGCAACATAGCGGCGTTGGCAAAGTGGAACATCACCGCGCAGACCAAGAAGATGACCAGGGGGCGATCCCGAAAGAGCACCCAGACGCTTTCCGCCTTGCCACCCTTCTCACCGTCATTGGCGCCACGGGCGACTTCGTAGTCAATCTCGGCCGGTCTGATCAGAAGCAGGACGAGAATAGTAGGGACAGCCAGAGCCACGACGAAGAAGAAGATGCTCCGGTTGGAAACCAGGTAGCCGAGGAGGCCCATCAACACAGCGGCCGTCACGTTGCCTGCCGAATTGAAGGTCTGATTGCGACCTTGGCGGGCGTCGAATGCGGCATGTCCGACGATCCCGAGCGACATCGCACAGATGGCCGGAATGAAGACGCTGGAGGTGCCGCCAATCAGAACCTGGGCGCTCATGACGGGCCAGAACGATGGAAAAAGCGCGATCAGCAGCGCTCCCGCAGCCAGAGCGGTCACGCCAAACCCGACCAGCGCTCGTTTTGATCGAAGAAAGTCGACCAGCGCGCCAGCCGGCGTCTGCATGAGAATTCCTGCGATCCCGCCGACCGTGAGCGCCAGTCCGACCCGCTCTTCATTCCACTTGTAGCCAGCGAGGTAGATGGCGAGGAATGGCCCCACCCCTGTCTGCACGTCAGCCAGGAGGAAATTGAGCCAATCCAGGCCGTGCAAGGTTGTCCGCGAGGGGGACTTCGGGGCTTCCGTGGAGCCGTCGGGTTGTTCGCGCGCTCTCACGTTACCCTTCCGGGAGCGTCGGCTTGTGCCGCACAATCTCTCCCTCCATCAGGTAGATGACGTCCTCCGCAATATTGGTAGCGTAGTCGGCGATGCGCTCGAGGTGCCGAGCGACCGAGAGATAGCTCAAGAGGCACTCGACGTGGTCGGGGTTCTTGCGGACTGCGGCCGAGAACTCCCTGAAGATCTGGCGATTGAGGTCGTCGACCTC
The DNA here is from genome assembly GCA_003142855.1 of Myxococcales bacterium. GTDB lineage: Bacteria > Myxococcota_A > Polyangia > Fen-1088 > Fen-1088 > Fen-1137. The sequence goes on along the minus strand of PLNW01000155.1, from coordinate 37,796 downwards.
ATCGTCTCCGGCGCGCACTTCGCGGGCGCGTTTCGTATCTTGGCGCACCAGCGAATCCAGGCTCCCGGTCAACATGGCGAGCGCTTTGGTCCGCATCTCGGCGAGGTCCGAGGGCGCCTCAATAGGCGGTTCGGTGCAGAGGAAGAGCGCTCGCTCGGCGATGTTCACCGCGAGGTCTCCGATGCGCTCGATGTCGTTGTTGATCTTCATCACGCTGACGATGAGCCTGAGATCGGTTGCGACTGGCTGGTAGAGCGCGAGGATCTTCAGACAATCCTCCTCTAGGTCCACCTCGGCGCGATCGATCGTCACGTCGCCTTCGACCACGGCCTGGGCAAGACCGGCGTCACGCTCGTCGACGGACTTCACCGCTTTCTCGACCGCGTGCTTCGCGTTCGCCACGAGCGCGAGAAGTTTGTTCTTGAGCTTCTCAATTTCCTGCTGCAGATGTCTGGCCATGGTTCGTCCTTCCAGCAAAAATCAGACTCTTCTATCCATATCGCCCGGACACATAGTTCTCGGTGCGTTTGTCCTTCGGGTTCTCGAACACAGTCAGCGTCGGGCCGAACTCCACCAACTCACCGAGCAGCATGAAGGCAGTCTCGGACGCCACCCGCGCGGCCTGCTGCATGTTGTGGGTCACGATGACGATCGTGTATTGCCCGGCCAGCTCCCGCATGAGGTCCTCGACGCGTTCGGTGGCGATCGGGTCGAGAGCCGAACAAGGCTCGTCCATGAGCAGCACCTCGGGCTGGCCGGCCATGACACGCGAAATGCAGAGCCGCTGCTGCTGCTCGGGCGATAGGTCGAGCGCGGACGCATTCAGCCTGTCCTTCAGCTCATCCCACAGTCCGGTAGCCCGCAGGCTTGATTCCACGACAGGCGCAAGATGCGAACGACGTGTCTCTCCGTGGACGCGCAGGCCGTACGTCACATTGTCGAAGATCGACAGCGGAAAGGGATTCGGTCGCTGGAAGACCATGCCCACCCGCCGACGCAGCAGCGACAGGATGGTGGCAGGAGCGAGAATGTCCACCCCGTCGAGAAGCACCTGCCCGGCGATGCGCACGCCTTTGACGAGATCGTTCATGCGATTGAAACAGCGAAGCAGGGTGGATTTGCCGCATCCCGAGGGGCCAATGATCGCCGTGATCATGCGCGGTTGGATCGAGAGGTTCACGTCCAGCAGAGCGCGGAACTTCCCATAGTGGAGGTTCAATCCCTGGGTTTGCAGCTTGCTCGCCATTCGTCGTTCCTATCCGAACTGCCCCACCAGGTAGTCGTTGGTCTTCTTCTGGGTCGGCTTGGTGAAGAGCTGCGCGGTCGGGCCGACCTCGACGAGATCCCCGAGGAGAAAGAACGCCGTGCGGTCGGAGGCCCGGGCGGCCTGCTTGGTGTTGTTGGTAACCAGCACGATGGAGGTTCTCTCCTTGAGGGCGACCAGCGCGTCTTCGATTTTGGCTGTGGAGATCGGATCGAGGCCGGAGCAAGGCTCGTCCAGGATGAGCACGTCGGGTTCGAGCACCAGCACCCGTGCGATGCACAGCCGCTGCTGCTGGCCACCCGAGAGGACGTTGGCCGGCTCCTGCAGGCGGTCTTTGACCTCGTCCCACAGCACGGCGTACCCGAGAGCCGCCTGCACCCGTTCGTCCAGCGTGGCGCGGTCGCGAATGCCGGCCAGCCGCAGGCCATAGACCAGGTTGTCGTAGATCGACCACGGCAGCGGCACGGGCACGGCGTAGACCATGCCGATCTTGCGGCGAAGCTCGGCGACATCCACGTCCGCATCGTAGATGTTCTTGCCGTCGCGCAGGATCTCCCCGCTGTGGGTGAAGCCGGGATCAAGATCGTTCAGGCGGTTGAGGGAACGCAAGAAGGTCGTCTTGCCGCTGCTGGCCGGTCCGATAATGGCAAGACGCTCGTGCGGGAAGATCTCCAGGTCGAGGTTCTTGACGGCCGGCTTTCCGTCGAAACAGGCGGTGAAACCGTGCACCTGGATCTTCGGCGTTTGCATGGCTACCGCCCCACCTTGGCCACGAACCGGCGCATCAGCCAGTAGGAGAGCAGGTTCAGCGCCAAGATGGCGATGATGAGAACGGACGCCGTCGCGTAAGCATTCGGCATCGAGATCCCTTCGCGGGCGAGAATGTAGAAGTGCAGCGCAAGCGTGCGCGAAGAGTCGAACAGGGAGCGCGGCAGACGGAGGGCAGAGCCCGCGGTCAGCATCACGGCTGCGGTTTCGCTGATGCTCCGACCAAGCGACAGCACGATGCCAGTGGAAATGCCTGGAAGGGCGGAGCGTAGGACCACGTGGATGACCGTCTGCCAGCGGGTGCTGCCGAGACCGAAGCTGACCTCCCGGTAGGCGTAGGGCACGGCGCGAATCGCCTCCTCGCTGGTGCGGATGATGGTCGGCAGTACCATGAGCGCGAGAGTGAGCGAGCCTGAAAGAACGGAAAGCCCCATCCCCAGCGTGATCGCGAAGAAGACGAAGCCAAAGAGCCCGAAGATGATCGAGGGGACGCCGGCCAGACAGTCCGCTCCGAAGCGGATCACCGTGGTCAACCGCCCTTCTCGCGTGTATTCGGTCAGGTAGACCGCGGTGGCTACACCGATCGGGGCTGCCACCAGCACCGCCAGTGCGGCGACGAGGATCGTGCCAACGATCATGGGGAAGATCCCGCCCTCGCGTCCCATGCTGGTCGGGGACTGCGTGAGAAAGGTCCACGTGACGTGGGGCAAGCCGTGCGCGAGGATGAACGCAAGGATGAAGACCAGCACGGCGAACGTGATTGCGGCGAGCGCCCACATTAAGCCCACGGCGACGACTTGGGTGTTGGCCGGCGAAACCCTCATCCGACCCGCCTCCTCCCGCCGCGCCGGCGCGACACGGCAAGCGCGGCGGTGTTGAGCAGCGTGATGATGACGAAAAGCGTGACGCCCGTCGCGAAGAGCGCCTGGCGATGATCCCCGGAGGCATAGCCCATCTCGAGCGCGATGTTGCTGGTCAGCGTGCGCACGGGGTCGAGCGGGCTGTGGGGGAGGGCGAGAGCGTTGCCCGCGACCATGATGACGGCCATCGTCTCTCCGATGGCCCGACCCATTCCGAGGATCACGGCGGCCACGAGACCGGACCGCGCCGCTCGCAAAAGGACCATGGTGACGGTCTGCCACCGCGTGGCGCCCAGAGCAATCGAGCCCTCGACGTAGGACCGTGGCACCGCCTGCAAGGCATCGATCGCGATACTGGTGATGGTCGGCAAGATCATGATCCCCAGCACGATCGAGGCAGCCAGCACCGAGAGCCCGGGCCCTCCGAGCAGGTGGCGGATGAGCGGCACCAGCGTGACCACGCCGACGAACCCGTAGACAACGGAAGGAATCCCCGCCAGAAGCTCGATGGCCGGTTTCAAGGCCGCCGCGAGCCCGGGAGGGGCGAACTGGGTGAGTACGATGGCGAGACCTAGGCTGAAGACGACGCCGATGACCGCCGCACCCGCGGTGACCGCGAGTGAGCCGCCAATCATCGATAGGATACCGAAGTGCCCGAGACTCGGTTCCCAGTCCGTGGAAAAGAAGAACTGCCCCGCGCCCACCCGCAGGATGATCGGCACACCCTCCCGGAAGATGAAAGCGGCGATGAGAGCGAGCCCCGAGATAGCGGAAAGCGCCACCACGAGCAGCACCGCGCCGATCAACTTGTCTCGCTTCATCGGGCCCTCACCAGCCCTTCCTTTTCAAGCAGTCTCTGCCCTTCGGGTGAAAGCACGAAATCGACGAAGCTTTGCGCCGCGGGACTGGCGGCGCCCTTGGTGACGAACAGGAGCGGGCGGACCAGGGTGTAGCGGCCCGCGAGCACGTTGTCGGTCGTGGGCTGTGCGCTCTCGACGGCCACGGCCCCGATCTCCTTGCCCACCAGCCCGAGCGACATGTACCCGATGGCCGCAGGATCTCCCTTGACCAACTCCTTGACTGCGCCGTTGGACTCCTGGGTCAAGGCGCGCCGAGAAATGCGTTCCTTGCCCATCACCAGCCGCACGAAACTCTCGCGGGTGCCGGAACCCTCCTCGCGCGTGATAGGCCGAACAGGGCCGTCCTGGCCGCCAACCTCTTGCCAATTATTGAGCCGTCCCGCGAAAAGAGCGCGGATCTCCTCGATCGAGAGCCGCGCCACGCGGTTCCCGGCGTTCACCACGATGGCGAGACCGTCACGGGCCACAAGGATGCGCGTGAATTGGCGTGTCTCCTCTGCTGTGAGCTCACGCGAGCACATGCCGATATCCGCAAGCCCATTGGCCACCGCCTGCAAGCCTGCGGTCGAGCCGCCTCCCTGCACCTCCACAAAGTGACCGGGGTTCTTCTTCGTGTACTGCTCCGCCAGGACCTCCGCAAAGGGTTGGATCGACGTGGATCCGAGCAGACTGACCGATCGACCAGACACTTTCCCACAGCCCTCGCCGATCAGGACCGCCGTCAGGGCCACGACCAGAACGCGAAAGGCGAATCTCGTGTTGGCCATAGCAAAGACTGGTCCGCCCAATTTTGCCGTTACCTCGGCGCCCCGCCCCTCGCGAGGTGTGGTGCTATCCAGCGCTTGCCGAGCTTGAGCAGGTCGAACCAAAGCACACACGCAAGCCCGGCCACGATGCTGAGTACCAGATCGCGGCCGTGAATCGGCGCGAAGTGGAATATTATCGTCGTGGCCATGACCACGAAAACGAAGCCGATGAGCATGAGAGCGTCGCTGGTCTCGCCAAGGGTCAGATAAACGCTGCCGGCGACGACCAGCATGATGAACATAGGCTCGCGGGCGACTTCGAGCACGATCGCCAACAGGCCACGCTTCCTCTGCGCGGGGATCTCGTTCGGCCCCTGCTGTTCGAACCTCACACGGGCCTCGTCCTCACCGAGGCCAGCGAACCCGCCGAGGTCGAGGGACGGCCTGAGCATGGGCGCTACACCGTGTTCATCATCAGATCTGTCGGTGGCAAACGGCGAGCGAGTTCTGCAAGCGGCTCCCCTCTCAGGGCTTGCGCGGTCAGCGGCCACGCGCCGAACTTGGCCAAGTAGGCCATCAACACCACGGCCTCGGCGCGCTCGCCGGGATAGGTTTCCGTGTTGACCACGATGTCGTAGTGGAGACTCAAAGCACCCGGCGTCCTTGGATGATCCGAACCAGGACCACAACCACGGCGACCACGAGCAGAACGTGAATGAACCCACCCATGGTGTATGAAGTCACCAGCCCGAGGCCCCACAGAACGATCAAAATTACAGCAATTGTCCACAACATCTTCTCACCCCTTTCCCAGCTAGTTGCTTAGTTTCTTGAAAGCGATTTCAAGCTCTCCCCATGCGCTCTCTACGCCGGTCTTGAAAGACTCCCACCTCTCGCTGCCCGCGGTTCTGACCTCATCGAGCTTCGACTGCGCGGCCTGGCACTTCGCTCTCAGATCGTCGATTCGCTTGCGATTGTCGATCCTGGCCGTAGTGCCGGCCTTATCGGTTTTGGCGACGAACTCGTCGAGTCTTGCGCCCCATTGCTTCAGCTGGGTTTCCAGTCTCCCCATGTCTTCTTGCGCCTTTTCCATGCTTCACATCTCCGCAGATGGATAATGCAGCTTTGGGGCCATCAATTAGATGTGCATAGATTCAAGTACTTGCATCAGCCGCAGTCGAAATGGTTGGTCAGACCAATCTAAATGAAGTACAAGGTCATCCAATGTGAAGGGGAGGATGGGCATATGCGAGTGGACGATTTGGATCATAAGGAGCTACTGGAACTGGATGCGGAGGGCGGTGTCATTCGCTTTGCCGGCCAGCGTGCAATTTTACTTGACGCGGTCGCAATGGGGCTCTTGCGCAAGTATTTGGTCGAGAATTTCGGCCTCAATGCTGCGCGTACGGTTCTGACCCAGTTCGGATTCGCGCATGGTTGGCGCATGGCCGAGGCTATGCAGGCCGAGTTCACGTGGACCAATGCGGCGGACTGGAGCCTGGCGGGCACCCGCATCCACGCCCTGGAAGGCCTCTTCGGCGTCGAGCCGCAGAGCAAGGGCCCGCTCTCCAAGGAGGGCGTGATGCTGGTCGCCAGCTACGAGGCGGAGCAACATCTCCTGCATTTCGGTCGCGCCGATGCACCGATGTGCTGGACCATCTGCGGCCTCACCAGCGGTTACCTCAGCCGCATCGCTGGCAAAGAGATATTCGTCTTGGAAGACCGCTGCATGGGCAAAGGCGATGCGGCTTGCCACCTTTTCGGCCGCACGCGCGAGGAATGGGGTGACGAACGCGCCGAGGAGCTGCACTTCTTCAAGCCGAACCGCCTCAAAGAGTGCCTCGATGTTTCGCTCGCGCGGGTCACCGAGACGTTGAAAGCGGCCGAGCGGAAGCTTGACGAACACCGCCGGGCGCTGGTGCGCGTGGCTCGCGAGGTCGAGGAGCCGTTGGGAACCATCGCGCAAAGCCCGGCGATGCGGCAGCTGGTGGACCTGGCCCGCCGGGTGGCCAAGGTGGATTCTACCGTGCTTCTCACCGGCGAGAGCGGAGCCGGCAAGGAGCGCATCGCGCGGCTGGTGCACGAGGAGTCAACCCGCGCGGCGGGACCGTTCATTGCGGTCAACTGCGGCGCCATCACCGAGACACTGCTGGAAAGTGAGCTCTTCGGGCACGCGCGCGGTGCATTCACCGGCGCGACCTCGGACCGCCCCGGCCTGTTCGAGGCGGCCAACAGCGGAACCTTGCTGCTCGACGAAGTCGGCGAGGTCTCGCCCGGCATGCAGGTCAAGCTTCTGCGCGCCCTGCAAGAGCGGGAGATCCGGCGCGTGGGCGAAAACAAGAGCCGACGGATCGACGTGCGCGTGGTGGCTGCCACCAACCGCGATCTGGCCCACGGGGTGGCCGGCGGCTCTTTTCGCCAGGACCTGTACTACCGGCTCAAGGTGGTCGAGCTGCACGTACCGCCACTGCGCGAGCGCCGTGACGACGTCCTGCCGCTGGCCCGGGTGCTGCTCGGGGAATCGGCGCTGCGGATGAAGCGCAAGATCTCCAGCCTGGCCCCCGCCGCCGCCGACCAGCTCCTGCGCTACGAATGGCCGGGCAACGTGCGCGAACTCGAGAACGCCATGGAACGCGCCGTCGCGCTCGCCCGCGGGAGTCGCGTGGAACTTGAGGACTTGCCCGAGGAGATCCGCCAGGCCTTTGCCAAACCAGTGGCCAGCAAAGGGACGGTGCGACCGCTCGACGAGGTTGAGAAAGAGTACATTCTCGCTGCCCTGAAATTGAACGCTGGGAATCAGACCCACACCGCCGAACAGCTCCAGATCGGCTCGGCAACGCTGTACCGCAAGCTCAGGCGCTACCGCTTGATTGGTGAAAAGCCGGCGGTCGGCCCGGACGTCCAGCCAGGAGAGGACTCGGCTCCAGCTCCGTAGATCAGGGTTGACGCAGTTTCAGTTTGGAAAACCAGCGTCGAAAATCGGTGGGGTTGCGGGTAGAGATTCTACTCCGGCCCCTTGCCCGCGTCTTCGGTCTTGGTCACGTCCCCGGACAGCACTTCCTTGGCGGCCTTGGAATTCGGGTACTTCTTCACCAGCCGATCGAAAACCGCACGAGCCCGGGCTTCCATACCGTTCGCCTCGAGCAGAACGCCCAGGCCCATGAGCACGACGTCGCCCTTCTCGAAGCCAGCGATTTGAGAAGCCACGGCGTAGTGCTCGGCGGCCTTGAGGAAACTGGCGTTGATCTCGGGGCCGAAGGAACGGGCCCCCGCGCCCACCTGCTGGCCGTCGCCGCTGCCCACCTGCGCCTGCGAGTCCTTTTCGAGTTCCTGGAGGCGCAGGAAGAAGTGCTTGCCCGCGTACAGATCAGCCACGTAGAGCTCGTACTTGGCGATGCGCGGGTCGTCAGCCGGAACCGAGGTCAAGAGTGTCTCGATCTTCTGCGCCTTGGCGTCGTCAGGCTTCTTGGCGCGCGCTCGCCACACGGTCTCGTGTTGGGCGTGCAGCTTGGCCAGGTAGGCGGCCACTGGATTCTCTGGCTCGCGCTTTGCCTCTTTGGCAGCGGGCGTCTTGGGCTCGTCAGGCACCGCCGTGGCTGGCTCGGGCGTCGCGCCCGGCTTCGCGGCGGGCGCCGCCGGCGGTGCCTCCGCGGCCGGCGCCGCCACAGGCGCTGCCACCGCGCCCAGCTTTTCTGTGAGCGCCTGCTGCTGCTTCTTCAGGTCCTCCATCTCCTTGATGTGGCCGTCGATCTCTTGCTTGAGCGCTGGCGTGACGTGCTTTTCCTTGCGCAGGTACTCGTGGAAGCTGGCCAGCGCCTTGTCCGGCGCGCCCATGTCCTGGTAGCAGCGCCCGATGTTGTAGATGTACATCGGGTGGATGTATTGGGCGAAGAGCTGGGAGTAGATGTCGATCGCCTCCTGGTATTTTCCCGCCGCAAAAAATGCGCGCGCGGTTTGCTCGCGCGGGTCGTTCTTGGGCGCCTTGGCGGCGGCCCCGAGCAGGAGCAGGATAGCGATTCCAGTTGCAATGCGCCTCATCGGCGTTCCTCCATGAACCCGAAGGACGCGATCACGGCCCTGGGGTGTGCCCAGGGTACCCGAGATGGCCCCCGGCCGTCCACACTGCCGGGCCAACCGTAATCCCGTGGCAAGCGCAGCGCCGCCGCGAGGCGCCTGGCAGAAGACGTTAGCCCAAGGCCAAGTCGCGTGCCGAGCCAGCCAATGAAGGGTGATCGTGGTCGTAGACGTGGCCGTGGCCGGACATTCTGAACACGCCTAGTTCCGCCCGTCAAAAGTGCGGTGAGGTTTGCGAGACGGTGCTTTCCAAGGTGTCGGCGGGGAGCCAGGAGAGGGCAGATCCGAGGGAGAGGGGTGGCCAATCGAAGATTCGTGTCCTCAAACCACGAATCGCCCTGTCATCCCGCCGTTGATCCGCTTGACGCCTATGGCCGAGGCTCCGCTCATGGTGGGTTCCACAAATCCCGGCGGGGATCCTTGCTCACGGACTGAAGGTTCGCAGAACCATGAAGTTTCCGTTCTGCAGCTCCCATTCCGCCATCAGCGGGTTGACGTTGCCTTGGTCGTCGAAGTCGCAAGTGCCACTTGCGCCTTCATAGTTGATGTCCTTGCCTGCCTTGATGAGCGCGATGGCTCTGGCGAACTCACCCGGGCCAACCTGCTCCCCGGGCGGATTCGCAACCGCGCGCAAGGCGATCCGAAGGGCGGCGACGTCAGTGCTGGTCCCGGCCTGTGCGATGGCAAGGGCCATCAGGTAGACGGCATCGTAGTTCTCGGCCACGCGTGGAATCGTCGGATCGCCCGAAGTGGTGCCATAGGCCGCCGTGAACGCCGCCAGCATCGCAGAATATCCGGCGGCGTTGCCGGCCGGGCAAACCCCCCGCATGCCGTTGGTCAAGGTCACCCCCACATTGTTTGGAATCGCGGACGTTCGCAGCGTCTCATTCAGGTACCACTGGCCGGCGAACTTGCCAGCGCCAGCCGCCGTCCAGGCCTTGAGGAACGTGATACCCACAGACGGGTGAGGTACGAGGTAGATGGCATCGGGGGCGCCAACACTGGCTGTTGCCAGATCGGTCGAGTAGGGGTAGTTGGGATCCGGGGCGTAGGGGAACTGGACCGTCGCGGTGATGGTGCCACCGTATTGCTGGAAGTACGCCGCGGCTGCCGCGCCACAACCCAGGGTGTAGGGATTCTCGCCCTCTAGGATCGCCATGGTCTTGGCTCCTCTGTCGAGTGCAGCTCGGGCAGTTCCGCCGCCAATCAAGGTCACCGAAGCGACCGTGCGGAAAACGGAGTCTGTCGTGTCACCGGCCACCAGCTCGTCGCCACTGGCCGTCGACGCGAGAAGAATCGCCGGCTTGGGAAGCGTGGCTTGCATGACCGCCATCACAGCGGCAGTCCCGTCCGCAGTGAGCAGGAACGAGGCATGCGCATCGTCCAAAAGGGTCGGGGCGAGTGCCGCTGCGGTGGCATTGTCCATTTTCGAGTCCTGGATGTCCAAGACCAACGGCCGTCCCATCAAGCCGCCCGCGGCATTGATCTCGGTCTGCGCCAGTTGAACCGCCGCCACCCAGACCACGGCCTGGTCCGCCAGGGAGCCAGTGGCCGGCATCAAGAACCCGACGGTCGCTGGCCCCGTCACGGCATTGATACCTGTGCTGGTCTCGATGGTCGTGTCTGGCACAGTCGTCACGTCAGCCGCTGCCGTTGCGTCGGCGGCCATCTCGGCATCAGCGGATGGAGTGACCGAGCTGCTGCCGCAAGCCCCTTGCACCGCGATTGCGGCCACAACACTCAACAACGTACCGGTTCTCTTGCCCGCGCTGAAACTTCTCATATTCGATCTCCCTTCCTCTTCAACCATGTCGAACATCGTCCCCATCTCATGTCCGTTGCCAAAAGCTGGTTACGTCCGTCAATTCTCATTGGGGGCCTCCAACTCCTGCGTGATACTCACGAAGACCCCAATACCCGACGACGGGATGTCCACGCCCAGGTAGCCAGGTTCGGCGTGCCTCTGGTTGAAAACGTTATTCACATGCGCCGAAAACCGGGTCAGGCGCCTTCCAATTAGCCTCAGATCGAGGCTGGAAACGTTGAAATCGAGGAGGGTATAGGGGTCGAGAAGGTAGGTCTTTCCCGCGGCGTAGCTGTTGGCGGCCGAGGTCTTGCGCGAACTTGCGGCGCGTGCACTCAACGCCGTTTCAAAATGGTAGCGTGGAAAGGTGAATCCAACGGTCGCGCTGCCCATCAGTTGCGGGAAGTCCAGTGATTGAGCGCCACCGGGACCGTTTGGCGCATAGAGGCGGTTCCACCACAGGGGCGTCGGGCTGGGTACCTGCGACGTAGTGCTTTCGTACGAGCCAGCCAGCCGAGCGAATACTGGCTTGCGATTGAGGTAAGAGGCAAGCTCGAAGCCCCAGGAGTGGCTGGTGGTCAGGTTGGCGGCCGTCATCTCATTGCCGGCCGCCACGAACTCGATGCGATCGGCGATCACGGTGTAGAAACCATTGACTGCCACGTCCAGAAAGTCCTTGGCTTTGTAGCCAACCTGCAACTCAGCCGTCTTTGCCCTTTGATTCTTGAGCTGGTCGTTGCCCTGAACTCCGCCATCGAAGCGCAACGGCACGGCGTAGAGCTGAACCGGCGTGGGTGGCACAAAGGAGGTTCCGTACAAGCCCTTTACATAGAGACTGGGCAGCGCCTGCAACACGATCGCCAGGCGCGGATTGAAGGAATTGCCAAATCTCTCGTTCCAGTCGTAGCGCATTCCCGCGGTAAGCCCGACGTTCTTGTGGGGGCGGACAATGGCCTGCGCAAAGAGGCCAGTGTTGGCGAAGCTCATGCGGTGACCGGGATTGAACAGGATCTGAGTTCCGCCGTTCTGCACGTTCGGCGTCTGGCGAACGACCTGGTACACCGTATCTCCATCGTCGAGTGTGGACATGTAGTCCACGCCCAAGAGGGCTGAATGGCGCTGGTAGTGGTAGGACCATTCCTGCCCGACTTGAACCGTGCGGTTCATCCGTTCCCGCCGGTAGGTGTATAGGGAATCGCCCGTGTCGAGCGTCTGGTCGGGGAGATCCTGCGTGACCGTGTACGTTCCAGAGGTGTGAACCAGAAGCGTGTCGTCGAGGAAGGTGAGGTTGTGATCCGCACCTGCGATGTTGTTGGAACGGACGATGCGGTTGTCATGGCTCAAGATGCTGAGGTCCGAGAACTCGGCCATGGCATCGAGTCGCTGCAACTGGTACTGGGTGGCCAAATTGCCGAGCCGGCCCAGATCGAACACGCCTTTGGCGAAGACACTGGTGGGCCGGGTTAAATCGCCCTGACTTGAACTCCCTGCGTAGTTTGCTTGATTGGGCGAGCCGCTGGGAACCTGCAACCCGGAGCGGTCGAATTGGTCGTGCCGGGCCGAGATCAGGATGTAGGAAAGCGGCCTGTCGCCGAAAGTCACGCTTCCCAGGAGATGCCCGTTGGTCTTCCAAGATAGGTTGCTGCGGATTGTCCCTGGCTCGACGCCGGCTTCGAGAAAAGCCCCTTGCTCCTTGGGTTTCTTGGTTACGATGTTGATGACGCCCAAGAAGGCATTGGCGCCATACAGGGCAGAACCGGCGCCGCGTATGACTTCAATGGACTCGACCACCTCAATTGGGATCAGCTCTGGCCCCAGAAAGGTGCCGCCTGTGCTGTAATCGGTGACCGGGTGTCCGTCGACCATGACTTTCACAATGCGGCTCCATGAATTGGGCCCGGCATTGATTCCCCGCACGGCAATGTTCGATGTCACGCCATCGTCAATAATGTAGAAGCCGGGAACGTCACGCAGGGCTTCGGCCACGCTGCGACTGCCCAGGGCCTCAATCATGCTGCGGGTAATGACCGTCACGATCGAAGGAGCCTCGCTTTGCTTCATGAGGCTCTTGGAGGCCACCGATATGTCGATATTGAACAGAGCTTCCAGGCTCAGGTCCTGCGAACTTTTGGAATTCGGTTCCTTCGCTATCAGCAGGTCACCGGATGGCGGCACCATCACGTCAATCGGCATCTCCTCGCTGGTCTCGGATACGGGTGAGGGCGCTTTGGCCGCTGGCTCTTGGCTTGACGGCGTAGCTTGTTTTGCCGACGCATCATCAGGCAAGGCCGCGGACGGTGGCGCCGCGTCGGGCGAGGAAACCTGGCCGGCGTCGGGCAGGGTCTGGGCGAAGACGCTGCCTTGTCCACCGGTCGCCAACCAGAACAGCGCCAGCAGAACGGATAGCAGCACCCTCTTGCGCGGGACAAATGCCGGACAGCGAGTTTCAGACAAGGCACGCATTGGACTTGGATCTGGTGTTGGCAGCGGCAACCCGGCCGAGGCGTGGTGACTCAAGGTACGAGTGGTTGTGGAGTGGTGGGCGAGCCTTGCGGCTGCTCGCTGCGCAACATCACGCGAATCTCCGAGCAAATCGCATCGAAGACCAAGGTCTCGATGTGGCTGCGTCCCTCTTGGGAGATCTCCTGGAAGGTGGCGGCCATGCGCACACTGCCGCGCAGGGGAATATTGGCAACCACGCGACAACAGCCCGCGATGGGTTGAACGTCGCGGCCGAGTTTCAGCCGAAAAGGCGCCACGGTTCCCACGCTGGGGGCTTCGCCTACCAGCGCGGACAGACCCGTCGCGCTGATGTCTTGCGTGAGCGACGAGGCCTTGCCATTGTGCAGATCGAACTCCACGGGTACGGCGCGCGCTACCCGAACGGCCTGGCGAGCGCCGTCATGGGTGCGGATCTCGAGGCGTTGGGCCAGGACCAGAATCGCTCCCAGATCGGAGCGCGCCTGCAGGTAGGCAGGCAGCTCATCCGCACCCAAGCTCCCACTCTTGAATTGTGCATGCCACGAACAGAACTGGGAGAGCCAGCTGGTGAGCCTCGTCGCGACCATCGTTTTTTCTTCCTTGCAGAGCCCGACAAAGGGCCAATCTGGTACTCGGCAGATTGGGACAGGTCCTTAGCGCTCGTGGACGAAATCTGTCCGTTGCGGGGTGCCGCGACCGATCAGCTTGGCTCGCCTGCGATGCGGCGAACGGCCGCCAGAAGCAGATCGGTCCGGAACGGCTTGACAATCCAGCCCTTGGCGCCGGCGCGCTTGGCCCGCGCGATGAGATCGGGCGATCCATCCGTGGTCAGCATGACCACAGGCACAGGCGGCCCTGCGCCGTCGCCCTTGATGGTTTCGAGAAACTCCAGCCCGTTCATGCAGGGCATGTTGACGTCGCACAAGACCATGGCGATTTCCGCACGCGCGCGCAAGACATCCACGCCTTCCCGTCCATCACGAGCTTCGACAATCTTGTACCCCGCCGACGTCAGGGTCAGGGAGACCTGTTGCCGGACTGTGAGGGAGTCGTCTACGATGAGTACGGTCTTGTTGTTCATGACGTCGCTCTGCCCGGCCTAGAAGAGGACAACTGAACCCTCCCTGAGGGCTTCTTCTCCGTCGGCCATAGGGCTTTGTGCCAGTCGGAAGCTCGGTTCTATTTCAAGTTCAAGCCAACCCTCCAGCACCATGCCATCGATGGCAAAGGCAATGGGACTGCGAGCGGGCTGCAGACTGGAGGCCAGACGCAAACTCTTGGCCAACGCGCTTTGCGGAACGCTGAGGGCCAGCTTCACCCCGTAGGCCAGCAAGCGATTGCGAAAGCGGCCGACCGACTGGTTCACGAGCTCGCAGGCCCAGTCTGTCAAATCGCGCGGTGTCACGGTGGGGGGCAAAGGATGCAGCCGGGAGAAGAGCTTGCTGGGACCCAAGAAAGTGAACGAGCCTCGAAGCTCATCATTGCCGAACCCGCTGAAGGCCGCGACGCTCTCGCCGGGGGAAGGCGGGCTCGGCGCCCCGGTGAGCGGCTCGGGCTGCACCCCCAATTCGGCGAGCAGTTCGGCCGTGCACTGGCAGAGAAGCTCAGCCAATCGCGCTTCGTTGGAATCACCAGGCATCTCGGTCTTTCTATCTGCTATTCGGTAGACGGCGCCGTGAGCTGAAGGACGCTAGCGAAGCAGCTCCTTGGGGATCTCTATCTCTGTTCCCGTGCGCCGCAGCACCGTGGGTGCCACCACCACGCGGTTGCGGCCACCCGCCTTGGCCTCGTACATGGCATGGTCGGCCCGCTCGATGAGTCCATCCAGGGTATCGTCCACCTCAAGACACGCGATGCCGATGGAGACGGTAGCCGACACGCGTTGACTCTTCTCGTTCAGCACCGCCATTGCTTCCGCGGCACGGCGGATGCGTTCGCCCACAACGCGGGCACCCGCCTCGTTGGCACCGGAGAGCACCATCACGAATTCTTCGCCTCCCCAACGCCCCACGATGTCGGTCTTGCGCGCGTGCTGGGCGAGCAGCCGAGCAAACGCAACCAGGACCTGATCGCCCATGGCATGTCCGTGCTCATCGTTGATCGACTTGAAGTGATCCAAGTCCAGCATGAGGAGTGACATGGGATAGCCATGGCGCTCGGAGCGGGACTGTTCCACGTCCAAGGCGGCGAGAAAGGCACGGCGATTCATCAGTCCGGTTAGCGGATCGGTGGTGGCTGCGCGCTGAGTTTCCTCGACCAGCAGGGTCATGCGCAGGGGACCGCCCAGCTCGCGGGCTATCACATCCAGAACACGCGTGTCCTCACGATCCCCGACCCCCTTCTGGCTAAGCGCGATGCGGGCGATGATCTCCTGGCCGAACTCAATGGGACGCACCAAGGGTGCAGCGCCGGGACGAGCCGCCGACGCTTCCTCGTCCTCGATGCGCAGGATGACTGTGTCTGCCGGCGGATTGAGAGCCTGGCGCACTTCCTGTTCGCATTCTCCGCGCGCGGTTGGGTGCGCGTGTAGGCCGAGGTGCGCAGGTCGATGCAGCAAGAGAGCCAGCCAACGGTAGGACATGACTTGGGAGACGAATTGCGTGAGCCGATCAAAGAGGCGATCAAACGTTCCACAGGTCGAGAGCGCGCGCACCTCGGCGGCCAGCACGGATTCGAAAAGAGCGGCGTCCAGATAGGCCGCGATGCGATCACGCAGGGCCGATTCTGCGTCCTGCAGCTGCGTGAAGAATTTCTCCTCCTGGTCGGCGGCGGGAACGATGGAACGGCCAAGGGCTCGCACCAGATCCCCCAGACGACCTTTGACCACGTAGGCGGCCGCGCCGGCTCGCTCAGACCAAAACCGGTTTCGCGGACCGTCGGGACCACGCAAGATCACAGGCACGTGCTCGGTAGCGGGTTCGGCACGCAGCAGCCGCGTCAGTTGCACGCCCGAAATGCTAGCCATCCACAGATCCGCGACGACTGCGCAGGGGGGGCTGCAAAGGGCTGCATTGGCCCCCTCGACCGGGCCCGCGAATCCCTTGGCCTGATAGCCCTGCATGCGCAGGCGCTCGATGAGCACAGCGCGCGACTGTTCCTCCGGGTCGATGAGGATGACCGAGTGCCCACGACTCATGATGGTTTCGCCGAACAGGCCTCACCTTCCGGGTTCATCCGGCGCACACGGCGCGAGCATCGGGGAACGCGTCGGCGTCGTCCGCTGACAGCCATGGTGTCTCCCATTGTCCTTCGGCTGATTCCCGGAATGCTTGAGAGAAGTCTGGTCGCCTTTCCGGCCGCAGAATCCGTGCAGAATGGCGCGCTGACGGAGGGTTGCAAACGCCTTCAAGCTCCTCGGCCGTTCTGTCGCTACTTCTTGCATAGGATCCGCGATGAGGACGAGCCTGCGGGCGAAACTGGTTCGCACCATGACCGCGACGTTGATCGTCGTCTCGACGGCAACCTTGCTGGTGGTGGCGGGGATGAGCACCTTCGCCTCGCAAAAGACGCTGAAAACCATCGAGGCCCACCTGCGCGCCAGCATCGAGGACCGCGGTAGCCGGCTGGTGACCAACCAAGCCTTGGGCTTGCGCGATCTGGTCATGGACAACGCCTTCAGCGACGTGGGGCGTTTGGTTGAACGCACGCTGGAGGAGGACAAGCAGCTGGTATACGGCCTTTTCCTCGACGAGGAGCACAAGGCTTGGGGCTTTGCCACGCGGCAAGGGGCGACCAAGGGCGTCGCCGATTGGAAACAGCTCGCCATCGATGGCAGGGCCGAGAAGAACCCGGGCGTGCAGGTCATCGACCGCCACGTGCTGGGGCAGAACGTGTTTGAATTCTCGATAGCCGTGGTCGACGACAAGGGCAGCCGGCTCGGCCGACTCACCTACGGCCTGTCGGACGGTCCCCTGCAGAAGGCCTTGAGCGAGGCGCGCGCCGATTCCCGCCACACGCTCTTGCTCACCGTGGGCCTCCTGCTGTTGCTCGGTATCGTGACCATCGTCATGGGCGCGCTCCGCAGCCAGCGATCCGCCGCCCGCATCACCCAGCCGGTGACTGATCTGACTCAGGCGGTGAACACCCTTGCCTCCGGCCGACGTGACATCCGGGTCAACATCGCCAGCGGCGACGAATTGCAGATCCTGGGCGGCGCCTTCAACAACATGGCCGCGGAATTGAAGGATTCCTACGAACGCCTGCAGCAGATGAACCGCACCCTGGAAATCAAGGTGCAGGAACGTACCCGCGAGTTGGCGGACCGCAATCGCGACATGCGCCTGGTCTTGGACAACGTCAACCAAGGGTTTCTCACGGTCTCGACCTCGGGGCTGCTGGCGCAAGAACGTTCGGCGATTGTCGATCGCTGGTTTGGCTCGTACGACGGCGCGACCAAGTTCGCGGACTACATCGCGAAGGTCGACGTCCTGTACGCCGCCAGCTTCGCCATGGGCTATGAGGCCTTGATCGAGGACATCCTTCCGCGGGAATTGTGTATCGAGCAGATGCCGGCCCGCCTTCGTTATGACGGCCGCGAGTTTCGCTGTTCCTACTTCGCAATCATGAAGGGCGATCAGTTTGACGGCCTGCTCATCGTCATCAACGACGTGACGGCGGAATTGCTGCACGCCCGCCAGGAAGCTGAACGCAAAGAAATCTTGGCGATGTTCGAAGCGCTCACTAAGGATCGCACCGGGTTCCTCGCCTTCATCGATGAGGCCAACGATCTGTTCAAGCAGGTGCCCGGCGCCGACCTGCCCACGCAGAGGCGCATTCTCCACACACTGAAGGGCAATGCCGCACTCATGGGCTTTGGGATCATCTCCCATCTGTGCCACCAGGCCGAGGACGAATTGGCCTCCCGGTTGACGGCGCTGCCGGCCGAAGCACTCGCACCGCTGGAACGGCGCTGGGACTCGTTGAACGAGGCCCTCAAGACCTTCCTGGGCGACAAGGGCCGCGACGTGCTCGAACTCAGCCTCAAGGAGGTCGAGAAACTCGCGGAAGAAATCCGCGCCGGCGCGCCCACGGCGCGTGTACTGGATCGCTTGGCCTCGTGGTGGCTGGAGGGGTGCGAACGGCCGCTCACGCGCCTGAGCCGGTATGCCGTGGCGCTGGCCGGCCGACTGGGCAAGGGCGAGATCGAGGTGGAGATTGAACCCCACGGGGTGCGCTTGGCGCCCAAGGCCTGGGCCGGCTTCTGGACCGATCTGGTTCACGTCGTGCGCAATGCGGTGGATCATGGCCTGGAGACGCCTTCCCAGCGCGAGCGAGCGGGTAAGTTGGGACGCTGCAAACTGCGCTTCTCGACCGCGGTCAGGGAGCGCAAGCTGCTGGTTGAGGTCGAGGACGACGGCCGCGGCATCGATTGGCAGGGCGTGAAAGGCGCCGCGACCAAGATGGGCTTGCCCACGGCCACTGAGGATGATTTGATTCGCGCGATGTTTGCTTCGGGACTCAGCACCAAAGATCAGGTCACCACGGTTTCCGGCCGCGGCATTGGCCTTTCCGCGATCCGCCAGCAAGTGGACGACTTGGGCGGCCGCATCGCGGTCATCAGCAAACCCGGCCAAGGCACTTGTTTCCGCTTTGTCTTCCCGCTGCCCGACGTGGGGCCGCGCTTCGGTGTCGAGGCCGTGGAGGCCGCGGCCTCGACAACCCAATGACCCGTCTTCGCAACCCCCGCCGACGCTGGCCGCAGCCCATCGTGTGGTTCCTGCTGGGCCTGGGGCTTGTGCACCCCTATCAGCCGCCACGACGGGCGATGGCCCAAGCGAGCAAGCCGGTGGTGCATGTTTTTCTCCAGCTCGATGCCAAGTCGAGCATCGTTGAGAAGACACTGCAACAGCACTTGCCCGAATTGGGCATTGTTGTGTTCGGCCGTTTTCGCGACTTCGAAGAAGGGTTGACCAACGGTCGTCCCGATGCGGTGCTGAGCATTACGCCGGTCCTGCAGCAACGCGGAAAAGCATCGTGCCTGCAAGGGCAGCGCGGGGGGAAAAGTACTGAGCCCTACCTGCTTGCTTCGGTCAACCAGTCCCTGGAGGGTTCATTGGCAGGGAAAACCATTGGTGTGGTCGACTTGCTCGGCCATGACGGCACTCAGACCTTCCTCAACAATCTGCTCAAGACCAAGGACATCAAGATCAAGCGGGTGGCGAAGATCGAGGATCTTCTGCCCCTTCTCGAGTTCTCCGCAGCCGATGGCATTGTTCTTCCCAGTTCCATGCTGGGCCGGCTGCTGGAGCGAACCCGCCTGGTCATCAAGACGAAGGAACTTCTGGGTGGCCCCGTGGGCCTGCCGGCGGTTGCGGTGTTGAATCCCGCGGTCCGTGACGTCGTCGTCAGATCCTTCCAAAGCCTCGACGTTCCCACCAAGCGTCTCTTGGGCGTCGACACGTGGAGCGTCCCATGACTGGAAAAACAACATGAAGTGGCTCGTGCCTGCATTGTCGGCCTTACTCTTTTGCCTGGCCGACTGCGCGACTGGCGGGAGCGAGACCGGGACCGGCGCGTCCCCCCAGGCAGCGGCTGTCCTCGTGGATCCGCCGGCGCGAACCGGCGCCCCGACTCTCCTCATCGCCATGCCCATCTCGCCCAGCTTCGTCGAGGTCCGCAAGAGTTTGGTCTCTGAGGTGCAGAAAAACTTCAACATCCACACCTTTGCCGTCGGGCCGGAAACCACGGCCGCCGAGCTTGCCGCCGTCATGCAAGCCACCAACCCGGTTTGCGTGGTCTTGATGAACAACGCCACCATCAACCTCTATTACCAGGTCCAGACGTCCAATCCGACCGCCCAGACGCCCCCCGCGGTCCTCTTGATGGCCTCCTTCGTGGAGCAAGCGCAGGCCCGACTCCGGCGGGCCACCGGCATCGCCTATGAGGTTCCCGGCGTCACCGCCTTCGTCCACTTGCGATCCGTGATTGCCACTCCGGTTAACCGCGTGGGGGTGATCTATCGCCCGCCCTTCCGAGCGTTCATACAACGCCAGACTTCGCTCGCGGCCAAGGAACATGTCGAGCTCATCTCCGTCTCCGTGCCCAACGACGTCACAGCGGCTGGGCTGCGCGAAGCCCTTCACAGCCTCGCCCGCAAGAGCAAAGTGGACGCCGTCTGGATGCTCAATGACAACGGCCTGGTACGCGACGCGGAGTTTGTCGACGATACCTGGCGAACGGAACTGAGCGACGCCAAGATGCCCTTGATTGTGGGCGTGCCCAATCTGGTCGCGCCCGGCTCCTCGCTGGGAACGCTGGCCGTCGTGCCTGATCACGAGGCCTTGGGCTTGCAGGCTGCGAATCTTGTGTTCGACCTGTCGGACAATGACTGGCGGGTAGACGCCCATCCTGTGGAGCTGCCGCTTTCCGTGAAAACCGTGGTCGACATCAAGCAGGTGCGGAGCAACTTCGGACTGCGCCCCGACGCTCTCAAGCACATCGACAAAGCCCTGGAGTAGTCGCGGTCCCCTTCCTGCGCGGGCCGGGGCTCGCCACCTGTGGCGGCGTCGAAGATCTCGCCTCCCTACTTGACGTAGGCCTCCAGCCCCACGCCTAGTCCCTTCATGGCCTGTGCGACCAGGTTGGCGATTTGCGTGGCGCCGGGTTCGTGGAAGTGCGTGCCGTCGACGAACAGCGCGCTCTTGGCACTGCTCGACAGGGTACCGTAGTCGATCTCAATCGTCAGCGCACGCACTTTGCCCAGGCGACCGTCCAGTAGTTCCAGGCGGTGCTAGTGGCCCCGGCGTTGAACCCGGTGAAGCCGTCGTCGAAATTGAGACCCCACCAGGCCGTGGTGCTGGTCCTCTGCGCGTGCGACGCCCAGTACCAGTTGTTGCTGTGCGCGCCGTACTGCGTGCTGGGGAACATGCTGCGGTTGATGGCCGGCGCCACCTGGGCTTCGTCTACCAGCGTGGCCAGCTCGCGCACCGAGGGCAGTCGCCAGGTGTGCCCGCCCAGGGTCAAGCCGCTGCAGTAGGTGACCGCTTGATCCCAGGCGATTAGTCCGGAAGAGTTGCCAGTTCGTTGCCAGATGAGCCCGGTGTAGTTGTCCTGGACCTCGTCGGCGGAAATAGCGTTGTACTGATTGGTTGGCGCCAGCGCCGGATCGCTGAAGGCTTCGCCAGTCCCGTTGCCGCGCACGCAGCGGACGCGCGAAGGGTTGGAGGCGGAGTAGGCGTTGCTGACCATTCCGTCGCTCATATTGAAGGTCCAGGCGCAGGTGCCGCCGCCTGTGGCTGGCACGCCGGCGTCGGGATCCGCGGCAGGCGCGCCGCAGGTCTTGCCAGCGCCCGCTTGCCGAATGGTGAGGATCCAGTTCGAGCCGGTTTCGTGGTAGCCACCCACGCCGGTGAAGGCAGCATCAATCGCCGGGCTCCGTGTCCAGTCCATAATGGACGACACCTCCACTCGCGTGGGAACCCGCCAGTCGCTATTGCCACCGAGAGACAAGCTCTGGCAGTAAGTGATGGCATCGGCATTGCTGTAGCTGGTGCTCGACTCCACCTGCTGCCAGTCCAAGCAGGTGACGTTGTCGTGCACGACGCCGTTGGCGACCGTGTAGCTCGCGGGGTTGGGCAGGCCCGAGCCGGTTGGGTTCGGCATCTTCCAGCAAGCCCACTTGTGCGACCCGCAGGTGGCGGGTTGGCATGTTCCGGGCGTGCCCGCTGCGCCGGTGGTGCCGCTAGTCGTTGCGCCACCGGTGCTGGTGGTGCCGCCGGTGCTGGTGGTGCCGCCGGCGCTGGTGGTGCCGCCGGTCTTGCTGGTGCCGCCGGCGCTGATGGTTCCGCCCGGTGCGGGAGTGCCGCCGACGTTGGTGGTTCCGCCCGGCGTGGGAGTGCCACCGGTCTTGCTGCTTGTCGGGGTAATGCCGCCAGCGCTGACGGTGCCGCCAATGCCGACGGCGCCACCGGTCGCCGTGCCGCCAGCGCTCGACGTCCCGCCGATGCTGATCGAGCCGCCCGCTGTCGTGGACCCGCCAGTCGCGACGCCGTTCGTGTCGGTGCCGCCCGCAGACGTGGTGCCACCAGTCCCGGCCGGCGCTGAGCCTGCACCATTGCATCCCCCCAATGCCAACAATGCCAGACTCAAGACCACCAGTTTTCTCATTGCATTGCCTTTCTGGTTGGGTCCCAACAGACGTGATGCTGTCTGCGTGAGGCCTAGCATAGTGCCATCGAAGCGACTATGCACGGGCCGTCGGGCATGGTCTACGAACACACCGGCTCAACTACGCCTGCGGACTGCGCCCGACCCGAAGGGTCGAGTGCTGGGGAGATGGTGTCCCCGCAGGAGTGAAGCGCAGCTGTGAATCAAGATCAGGCGGCGTTTCTAGATTGCGAGAGTTCCTCAGCAAGACTTTCGATGAGGATTTGGATCTCATCTTTGGATTCAAAGAGAAACTCGCATGTTCCAAGGGAACATTCGAGTGGATAGTCCGTTGTCATCTGCACAAGCATTCCCAGTTTGCGCCGAAGCGCCCTGAGATCGTCGCCGCCAGGGGTAACATTCTCGCGAGCTGTTTCGGTTGCCGAAGCCATTGTCTTGCTCCGTCCTTGGTATCGGCACGTTTTCGGCCCACATGAGCCCGTCCTGCGCCAAGTGGTGATCGTTCGCCCGACAACGACACGAACTACCTTGACGCGTGATACCGAAGAAGTCTGAGAGTACGCCCAGAATTCTGAGGGTTGAGGTGGGACACGCGTCGACGAGTTCCTTAGCGGCGCGGGGCCGCAATCACCACGTCGAGCTTGGCGGGTTTCCCTTGAACCGCACCGAATTCCACGCGGAAACTTCCCGGCTGGCTTGGCTTGCTGTCGAAGTGATCCGGATCGAGGCTCGTGCGGATACACGCAAACAAAGCCTGCGAGGCGACTGTGAGATACGTGCTCTGGATGACATGACCAGAGTACCGGACCTGAAGGTCGAGGACTGGGTGCGCGACGCGGAGTAGCGTCGCATTCGGGTCACAGATGATCTTCTTCTCGCCAATTTGAATTGGCCTTGACCGCCGGTGTTCAGCGCTTCTTGCGCTTGCGGCCCCGGGACACTCGCTTGGCCTTGGGCTTCAGCTTGACCTTCGGCTTGCGTGTTCTGGCGGGCGCGCGTCTGCGGGCAGGTGTGGCGGCGGCGTCGTCGATGTCCAGCCCGAACAGTTCGGACAGATCGCCGTCGGCCAGGATCTTTTTGCTGTTGCTTGCCTTCTTCGACAGAGGCAGGTCCGCGCCAGCGCGTGCGACCAGCTCGCTCTCGTCCACCTGGCGCAAGCGAAACAGCAACTCGGGGCTGGCGTCGAATCGGGCGCCCACGCCGTACAAGGCAGCGGCGACGTGTTTGCACATCGCCGCCCAGTCGGGGCAGCTACACGAAAAACTCAGCTCCTGCGCCGCCGGGAATAGCCCGGTGCCTTGCAAACAGATGCGCTCCATCACGCCCTTGGCGAAACGGCCTTGCAGCAGTTCGACCAGGGAATCGATGCCGCCAGCACAATCGGTACAGATGGATTCCCAGTGCGGCCGGGGCACGGCCGTCACCTTGACTTCGACCTTGTACAACTCTGAGCCGCTGACCATGGCGGTGACCAGGCCGGGTGCGACTTGCAGATCCACCACCGAGCCGTTGCGCACGTAGGTCCGACCGCGAGGCATGCGGTTTTCGTAGTCGCTGTACCGTTCGAGGTTATCGCACCAGGCTTTGCCCCAGAAGGTGCTGGCGATGGTGCGGCCCTTGATGGTGACGGGCGCGACCGGATGGCCCTTCTTGTGCAGCTTGTCCATCTCGCGTGCGGCCTGGCGGCGGCGCTGGGCCACGGAAACGTAGGGTCGCCATTCGTAGAACATGTTCACTCCTTCAGGGCCGCATTGATATCGAGCGCCACGAGTTTCAGCAACTGGGTGTCGTCCAGCTCGGTCAGGTTGATCTCACCGCCACCCTCCAGCAGATCGTTGGCCAGCTGCCGCTTGGATTCGATGAGCGCGTCGATCTTCTCTTCGACGGTGCCGCGACAGACGAACTTGTGAATGAGCACGTTCTTGGTCTGCCCGATGCGGAAGGCTCGGTCGGTGGCCTGGTTTTCCACGGCTGGGTTCCACCAGCGGTCGAAGTGGATCACATGTGCGGCCGCGGTCAGGTTCAGCCCCGTGCCGCCAGCCTTGAGCGACAGTACGAAGAAAGGCACCAGCTCGTCCTCCTGGAACCGCCGTACCAGATCCTTGCGCTTGGCCACGGCGGTCTCGCCGTGCAGGACCAGGCCAGGCCGACCGAACACGTCGCCCAGGAACGCGGACAGGGGTTCGGTCATCTCGCGGAACTGGGTGAAGACCAGTGCCTTCTCCTGCTTGGCCGCGATGATCTCGGCGATGTCGCGCAGGCGCGCCCACTTGCCGCTGTCGTCCTCGGCCCACGCGCCGTCGCCCAGCCACTGCGAGGGGTGATTGCAGATCTGCTTGAGGCGCATGAGGCTGGAGAGCACCAAACCCTTGCGTGCTATGCCCTCGGTCTGGTCGATGCGCTCGGCCAGCTCGCGCACGGTTTCTTCGTACAGGGCGGCTTGCTTGCGCGACAGTGGGCAGTACGCCTTGACCTCGGTCTTGTCGGGCAGGTCGGCGATGACGGACTTGTCGGTCTTCAAGCGCCGTAGGATGTACGGGCGCACCAGCTCGCGCAGAGGACCGTAGGGATTGTGGGGTTTGTTCTCCAGGCTCTTGGCGTAGGCGGAAAAGGTTTTCGCCGAGCCAAGCAGCCCGGGGTTGATGAAGTCGAAGATGGACCAGAGGTCGGACAGGCGATTCTCGACCGGAGTGCCGGTCAGCGCGATGCGCGCATCGCAGGTCAGCGACTTGGCCGCGCGGGTTTGTTTGGCGCCCGGGTTCTTGATGGCCTGGGCCTCGTCGACGACCACCAGACGCCAGCGCATGCTGCTGAGCCAGGGCAGACGCAAGAGCGAGCCGTAGCTGGTGATCACGAGATCGACGCTGGCCAGACGCTCGGCGGGCAGTGCGTTCAACTCGGTGGCGGGCATCGACGACGGATGGGCGACAAGAGCGTTCAGGCTGGGCGCGAAGCGCTCGATCTCTGCGGCCCAGTTGGCCAGCAACGACGCCGGCGCCACCAGCAAGCTGGGCCGCTGCGGATCGGTCTTCTCCGTCTTGCGCACCAGCAACAGCGCGAGCACCTGGACGGTCTTGCCCAGGCCCATGTCGTCGGCCAGGCAGGCGCCCAGGCCCAGTTTCGACAGGAGGTGCAACCAGCGCACGCCGACCTGCTGATACGGGCGCAGAATTCCGTGCAGAGCGCGGCC
This sequence comes from Myxococcales bacterium, assembly GCA_003142855.1. GTDB lineage: Bacteria > Myxococcota_A > Polyangia > Fen-1088 > Fen-1088 > Fen-1137. The sequence goes on along the minus strand of PLNW01000155.1, from coordinate 12,644 downwards.
GGGCTCGACGCAGGCCAGGCCCTCGGGCTGGCGCAGTCCCTTGAGCAGTTCGGCCAGCCACGGTCCGGCCACGACCCGCGACCAGTCGTGGTCGGCGTCCGTCACCACGTCGTCGGCCGCCGTGTCTGCGCCGGACAGCAGGCGCATGGCCTCGGCAAAGGTCATCCCGCCCTCGGCAGCAACCTGCTCCGCCTTGCGGTACTGCTGCATCATGGCTTCCAGCCGCTCGCGATCGATTTCGACCCAGCGGCCGCGGACCATGCAGAGGCCGCTGCTGGCGTCGAGAAGCTGGCGCAGCTCGCTTTCCGTCAGGGCCTCGCCGTCGAGTGTGACCTGCATGCGAAAGTCGAGCAGGGCATCCTTGCCCACGCCGACCGCCGGCTTGCCTCCGACGATGGCGGTGACCTGGGGCCGGGGCGGGCGGCTCGCTTTCCACCTGGCGGGCATGCGCAGCACCACGCCTGCGCTCTCCAGCGCCGCGGCGTCGCCCAGGAGTCGAAACGCCTCGTCGGGTGTCCAGCGCAAGGGATGAAAGATCTCGCCCGCATCGACCATCTGGCGCAGCCACGCGCAGGTTTCGGCCGCTCGTTGCACCGGAAGCAGCAACGAGAGCAGCCGCTGCTTGTTGGACGCGCCCGCGTATTCGCGCAGGGCCTGACCGAGAGGCAGGTGCTGGGCCTTGCCGTGGCTCGACAGGCGGCTGGTGTAGGTGGCCATGAACGCGAACGGCGCCTCTGGGTCCTTGCGGTTCTCGGCCAGGTTGAAGTGAACGCGGCCGACCAGATTCCAGGCCGGATTGAGCTGCTTCAAGAAGTCCTGGACCGCCGCGCCTGATTGTTTCAGTTCGACGGTGAACGCATTCGCGATGTCGCCCCACAACGTAGCCAGGACAGCCGGGGTTAGGTACTCCGCACCGGCCATGGCCGGCCCGCACAGCGCCAGTTCGGCTAGCTCGCCGGCGGCTGGCGCGGGCACCTGCGTCTGGCGTTCGGCGATTTCCGGTTGGGTGCAAATCCCGGTTACGAAGCGCGCAGCGAAGTCGCGCCAGTAGCCGAGAGCGGGAGGCAACGCCTGTCCCATTTCGGCTGCGCCCAGACGCAAGAGTCCGTGCCCAGGCCCGCGGCCGAAAGCCAGAAGCAGCCGTTCGGCCAGCGCTGCGTCCAGGGCAGGCGCATCTTCTTGCGCGACCAGCACGAGGCGCCCGTGCGGCGTGAGGCACGGGGCAAGACGAGTATCGGCTGCGGCGGGCAAGACGACCAGCGACTTCTACGCAAGTGTGGGCGACAGGACAAGCAGTGTCGCGGTCAGTGCAGACGATCGAGCACTTCCACGAACTTGCGAAGCCCTGGCCCGTCGAGAACTCGATGCCGTGAGTCGGTTTGCTGTCTTCTTGTCGACGGCGCCTTGAAACGTGTCTTCGTGAGTGAGGCCCTCCACCCGTCGGAGAAATCGTTCATCGCTGGTTCGCGATTGCGCAAGGCTGCATCCTGCGCCAGTTTCCACGCCCGGTCGTGCGGCAAGCCCGGAGATCTCACAGCGATTGGAATGCTGGATCTTCGCGTCGCCAAATTCCTGAGCAATCGCGACCGGTTTGCGCGAGGGCGAGACACTGCAACGTATCTCGTGGATAACTTCCCGATCCTCTCGCGAAGAAAACTGCCCTGATCTTCGGCAGTTTCGCGTCGCCAGCTTTTCCTGTTGTCGGAAGGATGCTCGATTGATAGTTAGGCCGTCCGCCATCGGGTCGTCTCGCTGGATTTCACGCGAGAGGGTGCCTGGGGAGTGGCCAACGTCTACCTGTTGATAGATAGGCGGGAGTGGGCCTCAACTTGCCGACATTGTTTGGTTTTCTCTGCTGACCTTGTTGTGGATAGAACAATGATTGAGATCTGGGGTGAAGCTGTCCGCTCGATTGAAGGAAGGGTCAACCCGGCAAACCGCGACCAGTGGTTGCGCCCCATAGAATGCCTGGGCATCAGCGACGGTCGCATCCACTTGCGGGCGCCCAACCGCTTTCACAAGGAATGGTTCGAAGACAACTTCCTGCCCTCCATTCTGGAGAATCTCCAGGAGCGCGCGCAGAGAACGTTCGCTGTGGAGTTCCAAGTTGCAGAGGAGGCGCCGATGCCAGTCCCGTCACAGGATGTCGCGAGCGAGTCAGTGGGGGAAGTTCCGCCTTGGCGTCCGACGCCAGGCGGCCTAGATGGCCAATACACCTTCGATACCTTCGTGGTCGGCGCGAGGAATCAGTTTGGTCATGCGGCAGCGAGCATGGTGGCGAGTTCTCCGGGTTCGAAATACAATCCTTTGTTCCTCTACGGGGGCGTCGGGCTGGGGAAAACGCACCTGCTGCACGCCATCGGGCACGAGATTCACCGCCAGCACCCGGACTGGCGGATCACGGTGGTGACCTGCGAGCAGTTCGTCACTCACTTCATCCGGTCTATGTTGAACCAGCGCAAGCAGCCGAGCAGCGTCAGCCTGATGGAAGAGTTTCGCTCGTGTTACCGCGAGACGCCGGACGTTCTATTGGTCGACGACATCCAGTTCCTCTGCAACAAGGACAGCTCGCAGGATGAGTTCTTCCACACCTTCAACGCCCTCCATCTCGCGCAGAAGCAGATCGTACTTACCAGCGACAGGCTGCCAGCCGAGTTGCGGGGCGTCGAGGAGCGGTTGCAGAGCCGGTTCGCTTGGGGCCTGATCGCGGAGATCGGCCATCCCGACTTGGAAACGCGGGTTGCCATTGTCAAGCGCAAGGCCGAGATCGAGAAGATGGCTCTGAGCGACGAGGCGGCTCTGGCCATTGCCACCGTGATCCGCTCGAACGTTCGCGAGTTGGAAGGTGCGATGCTGCAACTGTCAGCACGAGCTTCGATCGCGGGCCGCTGCATCGACAAGGAGTTCGCGGAGGAGGTTCTGAAGGACCTGGCCAGCGCAACCCCACAGGGCTTCAGCATCGAGGCCATCCAGCGCGAGGTGGCCACCTACTTCGATATCAAGTTGCACGATCTGCGGGGGCCAAAGCGTCACCAGTCTGTGGCCCGGCCCCGCATGATCGCGATGTACCTAGCGCGCAAGCTCACGGGATCGAGTTTTCCAGAGATAGGCAGCCGCTTTGGTGGCAAGGATCACTCAACCGTCATCAGTGCTGTGAAGAAGATCGACCGCCTACTCGCTCAAGACGCCAATCTGCGCAGCGTGGTCGCGATGCTTGAGAGCCATCTACGTCAGCGCTGATGATCGCATTGCTCGGTGTTCTTTCAGTGCGCTAGGGCGCAAACGCAGCGAAGGTCAGTTCGCCGAGTCCGTCGCACATGCCCCCGGAGACGTCTTGGAAGTTCTGTAGGACGATCTGTAGCCCGCCGAGACTGACGCTCCGCCCGGGGTTCGCGGTGGTCGAGCTGGCTCCAACGGTGACGAGAGCCCTGTGGAAGCGTGCCCAACAAGAGCCTTGATAGGATTCACAGATGCGTCCGTCGTCTGCCAAACTGACACCGGCGATAGTGACCGGCGCTGGTGCGCCACTGCTGCTCGTTGGGGGGTTCCCCGAGAGAGCGTCGGCGGTCCCGGTCCACGTGATAAGGATGGTCTTTCCGCCACGGGTGACCACCACGCTCTGCGAGACCGGGGTCTCCCCGATGGTCGTGCCGTTCAGCCAGCTCGCCACGGTAAGCCCGAGCGCGTCCCCTGTACGGATGAAGTTCGCCGGCAGGCCGGTCACATTGAAATCGAGCTGCCAGGTGCGCCCGTCGGCAGCCGCCAGACTCAAGCTCTTGGTTCCGTTCGCCGGGCACGGATTGGCTGACGCAACACCGGCAACCGCCGTTACTGTGACGTCCGCCGTGAAATTGGTGTTCAGAGTTGTGCCGCCGGCCTCGACCAAGTAGCCGCAGGCCACGGCGTTGTCTAGGCCTGCGTCCGGATTGCAGCTCGGCAAGGCGCCACCCGTGCTCATCGCTCCGCCAGTGCCAGCCGCGCCGGTCGTGCCAGCCGCGCCGGTCGTGCCACCCGCGCTGGTGGTACCACCCGAACTGGTCGTGCCGCCCGAGCTGGAGTTTCCGCCCGAGCCTGTGCCACCCGAACCCGCGCCGCCAGAGACGCCGCCGGTTGGGTTCGAGTCGCCCGCAGCCATCGATCCGCCGGTGGCCGTGGAACCGGCGCTGCCCGTATCACCTCCTGCTTCGCCCGTGCCGCCCAGGTTGGTCGCATCACCTGTTCCGGTCGAGCCGCCCGTCGCGTTGCCAGCGGTGGTGCCGCCCGCGTTGGTCGTTCCACCCGCGCCCCAGTCCCGCCGGCCTTGCCACCCGAGCTACCGCCGTTGGCGCCGCAGGCCGTAAGTCCGAAAACCATGAACCCCAATGCCAAAGCGATCTGAACCTTGTTCATGTTGTCTCCAGTTTGTCCACGGAAGTTCAGAAACCCTACAGCAAGACCCGCGCCACGAACTGGAGGTCGGATTCTCGGTCGATTCTGGAGGAAGCGGAGCGATTCCTAGCTTCAGAAGCGACAATTCTGTCCGGGTGGCGTCGTCCTCCAGGGGTGTGGTTCGCCAGTTCGTCATCTGGCTCTGGGCAAGGACTCAGGCTCTCACGCGCATCCCCTATGCTGTCAGGCCCGGATGACCGGCTGGCGAAGGACAACTGTGGTTCTCAATCTCTACCCAGAGGGGCAAGACGTATTCCCCGAGATTCGGCGGATCTCCGTTCCAAATCTGGGCGCTCGCTACCATCCGCACGCCGACGTTCTCGCCCGCGACGGCCTGGCCAGGGCCCTGGGTTGCCGCCGCGCCGGGCATGGGTACCAGCCGATAGCTATGCGCGCACCCAATCAGCGCGAGCGCGGACACACCAGCCAGGGCTCCGCGTAGCCATCTCATCCTACTCGTCCTGTTCGCGAACTCTTGACTTCGCATGGTTGCCTTCCCTGAGTGCTTCACTGTGGTTAGGCCAGTCACTCGCTTGGCCTTCATTCTTCGATGCGCAGTCGCGGCGAAGAATGTCCGCGCCGCTCCTAAGCGACTAAAAGATATAGAAAGCAGCAAACTGAACGCGGGAGCTATCCAAGGGAAGGGCTGGTCGCGACGGCCGATGGATTGGCTGGCTTCGGCGGCCGGCGCGCGAAGAAAAGGAACATCACCGGAACGAGGAAGAGCGAAAGCAGCGTGGAGGACGAAAGCCCGCCGACCACCGCGAGGGCCAGCGGTTGATTCGACTCGGTGCCCGCCTCGAGACCAAGCGCCGTCGGGACGAGCCCCACGATGGTGGCCAGGCTGGTCATCGCGATGGGGACCAGTCGAGACCGGGCCGCTGCAATGACCGCCTCAACCTTGTCCTCACCTTGGCTGTAGCGCCGGTTGGCCGCATCGACCAATAGAATCCCATTCGACACGGCGATGCCAACGACCATCAACATGCCCATGAGGGCAGTAATCGAGAAGCCCTGGCCACCCGCCAGCAAGGCCAAGACGATCCCGACAAACGACACCGGGATGGTGAACAGCATGACCAAGGGCAGGCGCAGGGACTTGAATTGAGATGCCATGATCATGAAGACCAGCATGACAGCCAGACCCACCGCCACCCCAAGACCCGAGAAGGTCGTGCGCATGAGATCAACTTGGCCGACGAAGGAGAAAGGAATGCCGCGCGTACGCGGATCTTTTCGCAGACGCTGTTCCAGTTCCTTGGCCGCGCTGCCGATATCGCGACGCTCGGTTTGCATCAGCACATGCGCGACCCGTGTCAGGTGGTCGCGCTCGATCACGATTGGGCCCAGTGACCGGCGTATGCTGCCGTAGGCACCCAGTGTGATGGCCTTGCCATCATCGGTCAGTCGCACAGGAATACGAGCCAAGGCGCTGGCATCGTCGACCTTGGTGGGGTCATACGAGGTCACCACGTAGTACGACTGGCCGTTGCTTGCATCCACCCAGACGCTCGGGGTGTTGATATTGCCCAAGGTCGCTTCCAGCGTCGCCTGGGCCGCCGCACGCGCCGTGACCTGCACTATACCCGCCTGGGTGCGATCGGTGTCGACCCGGATTTCCGGGTAGTCCATCTGCAAGGAGGGGTAGATGTCGCGGATTCCGGGCACCGAGCTGGCAACGTCCGCGACCAGATGCGACTGCGTATCAAGAACGGACAGGTCGTCGCCCTGCAACTCGACCACGATGGGAGCCAGATATCCGTTCGAAAACACGCTGGCGACCAAGCCCCCCGGCCACTGCAGAAATTCGGTGCCCGGGTAGGATTGGGCCAGCAGCGCCCGCATGCGGTCCGAGATCTCACTCTGGCGCAAGCGTCGTCGCCCGGGGTCACTCAAGGCAACGCGGATGAAGCCCATGTGCGGACCTGCATTCGGGCTCGTCATGGCACTGCGTGCATTCTGCGGCGAGCCCACGTTGGTCAGCACCAACTCCGCGCCGTCTTTCTTCATCTTGTCCGCGAGCAGGGAAGCCATTTCCTTGATCTTGCGGCTGGCATCGGTCAGTGAAGTTCCGGCCGCCAACCGCACGTAGACCCTTTCCATCGATTCGTCGATTTCCGGGAAGAACGTGCTGGGAAGACGCTCGGCAACCAAGAGGCTCGCACCCACAAGAACCGCAGCGGCCACGACGAGCGCGATGCGATGGTCGAGCACCATGCGCAGCGCTCGGCCGTAGTGCTCGACCACGCCGTCAATGAGTCTGGCGACAAACTGAGCCAGGCGCCCAGGCTGATGGGGCTTCAGGATGTACCGGCTAGCCAGCGGGGTCACCATCATGCTGACGAAATAGGCAGCGATCATGCTGACCGCGACGGTGATCGCCAAGGGAACGAACAATCGTTTGGCCAAACCGGTCAGCAGCACGACCGGCAGGAGCACGGAAATGGTGCACAAGGTGGATGCCAGAACCGGCAGAGCCACCGCGTTAGCGCCCGCCAGCGCGGCCGCCGCCGGATCCAGTCCTTGGCGCTGGTGGCGATGGATCGACTCGATCACGACGACTGCCTGATCGACCAGCGGGCCCATCGCCAGTGTCAAGCCGCCCAGGGTGAAGGCATTGAGGGTGTTGCCGGTGGCATAGAGAACAATCAGTGTTACGGCGAAGGCCAGTGGAATTGAAAAGGCCACGATCACAGTGCCCCGCGTGCTTTGCAGGAAGAAGAGAACGACCAGGGCAATGAGCAGCAATGCCTGGACGACCTCGGTCTTCAGCCCCGAATAGCTCGTGCGTACGAAGGTGGATTGGTCGAAAATGGGCAGGACCTCGACCCCGGAGGGCAGATTGGTCAGTCCCGCGATGGTCTTCTTCACGGCGGCCACGATGTCGAGCACGTTGCCTCCCGGGATGCGCAGAACGTTGAGATAGACCGCGTCGTGCCCATTGACGGCCACGGCCTGCGTCTCCGGCGAACCGCCATCTTCCACCTGGGCCACATCACGAATCAACACAGGATGGTTCTTGCGCAACTTCACCACCGCGTCGCCGATGTCGGCGACCTGCGCGGCAACCGCATTGGTGTAGACGTTGGCGTCGAATTTGTGCGAGATGAGCTCGCCGGAGGGCAGCAACGCATTGGACTGCGCGACCGCACCGGCCACATCGGAGGAGGTAAGGCCACGCGCTTGCGCGCGCGTGGGATCAACGATGACGTTGATCTGCCGTTGGCGGCCGCCGTTGATCGATGCGCTGGCAACGCCAGGAATGCCTTCGAGCAGGGGCTCGATATAGTTGAGGGCATAGTCGTACAGCTGCGGCCCGGACAGGCCACCACCAGAGACCACGACCTGGATCACCGGTGCATTCGAGGGGTCGTACTGCAGAACGAAGGGAGGCAAGACGCCAAGGGACTTGGGGACGGCGGACATCGCGAAGGCAACCTGTTGCTGCACGAGGGTCTGGGCCGAATTGAGATCTGTGCCCCATTTCATCCAGACGTAGACGACACTGAGGTTGTTGCGCGACACGCTTTCCACGTGTTCGACACCAGGCGTGGCACTGACGTACTTCTCGATGCGCCACGTGATCGTCTTTTCCACATCTTTGGGACCAAGCCCAGGGGCCAGCGTGCCGATGACCAACACCGGCGGCGTCAGTTCGGGAAAGGTGTCGACGCTCAGCCGAGGCACGACCACCACGGCAAACACCACCAGCGCAATGCCGACCATGAGGACGGCGATTGGGTTGCGGAAGGATAGCGCAGTCACAAATGCATCCCCTTCGGTGTCAACGCGGAGGACGGTGTGGCGGCAACCATGGCTTCATGGACCGCGTGAACAGCATCGCCGTCCTTCAAGAGGGCCCGGCCCTCGGTGACGATCTCGCTTCCGGCGGGAAGGGAAGTATCTAGAAAGAGGGTCTCTCCCTGCTCTCCTTGCACCGGGCAGTGCACCTTGTGTGCGATTCCGTTCTGCACAGTGAACAGGGCTGCCTTCGAGCCTCGCACCGAAGCTGCAATCAGCGGCACCTCGGTGGCGGGCTTGGGCTTTCCAACGTCAATAGTCAGTTCGGCCGTCGTGCCTACGGGGAGCTGTCGTTTGGGATCCGGTACGTCGATTTCAAAGTGAACTGTGCGCGTGGAGGGATCAGCCGCAGGCGAGCGACGTGCGATGGTGCCCGCCAGCTCGCGGTCGTTGGCCAGGGCGCGAATGCGAACCAGCGTTCCAGGCGCGACATATTCGAAGTCGATCTCGGGAACCTCCACCGTCACCCGGACCGTCGCGCGGTCCACGATGGTGGCCACGGAATCGCCGGGATGGACAAACGCGCCCGGGTCCACGCTGCGGGTCGCAATCTCGCCCGCAAAGGGTGCACGCAGGACACAGTCATTGACCTCCAGGGTGGCGCGCTGGAGTCTTGCCTCGGTCGATTCGAGATCCGCCTGCTTGGCAGCGCTCTCGGCCTGCTTCTGTTCGATCTCGTTCGGCGATGCAAACCCGCCCTGTTGAAGCTCGGCGATGCGAGAGGCCTCATGCGCCAGCGCCTGCTGCTGGGCCTGCAGGGATCTCGCCTGGAGAGACACGGCTCGGCTCGATGCCGAGGCGTTGCGACAGTCGAGAGTGGCCACTACCTGGCCCCGCTTGACGGCGTCTCCCGGCCGCACAAGCACGGTGCCAACATAGGCGGAAATGAGTTGCGGGCCCAGCTTGGCCTCAACCCATGGTTCCAGCGTGCCGACATACCTGCGGACCGGGCGATAGTGCCCAGCCTTGGCGGTGACGACCGTGACCTCCTTGGGCTGACTCGACAGGGCAACCCGATTGACCCGCGAAGCCGCTCGCGCGACCATCAGCGCACCCAGCAGGAGGACTACAAGCGCAATGGCCCCGATGATCACGGGGACACGTCTTGACCCTGGGGGCCCTTTGATTATCGTCGGCGTCCCGGCGCCAGGTTCGCTCTTTGCCTCCGGACTGTTCATAGTTCCTCCGCAATCAGTCGCGCGACAATCGCCCGCGCCCTTGCCACCTGAAATTCTCCGACGGCCACCTGAATCTCAGCGTCGGTGCGCAACGCTTCGCCATCAGCCAACTCCACCGAGGTACCCAGGCCAGCCTTGAAGCGCGCGTCGGCCTGGGCATAGTTCGCACGCGCGGCCTCCGCCGCCTTGTTCAGGCTGACTAGGGCCGCGCGCGCCACATCGAGCGACACGTAGGCATTCCGAATGGCCGCAACCTCTGCCTGGACGGTCACAGCCAGATCCGCGCGCGCCACCTTCTCTCGCGTCGCCGAGGCGTCTCGCAATGCCGCGAGCACTGGGTCGTACAATGGCCAGCGAAGAACCAGGCCCACATCCCAATTCGGCACCTGCGGGAGTCCCCCGTCCAGGGTCAGACTCTGGCCGTTCGTGCCCTTTGCTCCACCAGCGCGTCCGGACAAGCTCCCAGTCAAAGACAAGTCAGGCCGCGTGAGAACTCCCAGCGCTTCGGTCGTGGCTGCTTGCAGACCGACCCTGGCCTGCGCCACGCGGATCTCGGAATCGCGCCTGGCCACATCCCGCATGACCTCGGGCAAGGGCGGGGGATCGCTCTGTGGAGATCCCTGGTCCGCGTCCAGCACTGGGTCCGGGACACCGACTGCCGCAGCATAGACGACCTGCGCCTCCTCCAAGGATCCAGCCGCGCGAACTCGTGCAACGTCGAATCGGGTCAAGTCGGCCTCGGCGCGTGTCAATTCGATGGGGGCGCGCAATCCGTTTTTCACCCCGGCTTGCGCCATGTCCCGGTGGATTTGCGATCGGTTGAACGCATCCTCCGCCGCGCGGAGAATAGCCCGCGCTCCGAGCACGGCGAAGTAGGCATCCTTCACCAACAAATCGAGGCGCAATCGCTGGGAGACAGCATTCAGTTTCTCAACTGTAATGGCAGCATCCGCAGCGCCGGCCTGCGCTCCGATGCGACCAAAGTCGAAGAGCTCCTGATTTGCGCCCACGCCTGCCAGGCTGGATGGGGACGGCGACCAGCCCGTGCTGTTGACCGAGGTCGCGCCAATGCGTGGCAGGGGAACCCCTGAGGTCGCCACATACGATGCTGTCGAGTTGTTGGTCGTGCCCTCAAGCACCTCGGCCACCGCTCCAAGATTCGGCAGCCACTGCGCGCGCGGGACTCGCGCATCCGCCTGCGCTGCAGTCACCCGTGCGAGAGCGCTTTGTAGGGATGGATGGTATTGCCGAGCATGGGCGATGGCATCGGGTAACGACATAACCCGGGGCTTGCCAGAAGCGGGCAGGACTGGCCCGGCGCCAACATCATGGATGCTTCCCTCCTCCCCGGCTGCATATGCGCCTCCCGCGAGGATGGAAGCGGCAATCCACGCAATGAGTACAATGGCTTTCATCCTTCCACATCGGGCCCTGCTCTCCGCACCAGTTCTAGGACCGCTGGTGGAGGGCCGACACCGCCTCCTGCAGCTGTTTCCCGAGTCTTTCGATTTCCCTCTGCTGGGTTGGGAACAGGAAGTCCATCGGCTGGCAGCTTCCCTCAACCTCCGTGGCCGTAATGATGGCGTCGAGAGGAGCGCAGCGCTGGACATCGGTCCTCACAGCTACGTTCAAGCCCACGGCAGATTCCTTCACCGAAATGTGATGGCGAAGGAAGATGTCCGTGTAGTAATTCAATGGGCGGTTGTCATCGATTTCGCGGAATCGATAGCCCGTATCGAACCAGCGCGACGTGATGGTCCCGGCTCGGTAGTCGATGACCCCTGGCTCGATTCCTTGCTTCTTGAGCGTCGCTGCCACAGCATTGATCGCGCCGTCACGCGGCCCGCTTGCTGTGAATGTGTAGGATTGCGGTGCGTGCGCGCATCCGCAGAGAGCGGCCGTGAGTGAAGTGATGCAGATAGTGCGTGAAAACATGAAAACCTCCTTGTGTACCAGATTGCAACCGATGGCGCGCAAGTCAGCGCGACGCGACCACACTTATCGGATTGAGCGTGATCGTTGAGGCGCCGAGCTGGACACTGTCGGCCAGCACCAGCTCGAAGCCGTGATGGCAATCGAGGACTTTCTCGGTCGTGAAGCTCACCGGGAGGGCCTTTGCTTCGCCGGGAAGAATGGAAACGACTTTCGCCTTGTCGGGCGTCAGGGCCTGCGCTCCTGGCGCCGCTGGGTCGACCAGCCGCATCTGCCCTTCTGAGAGCGTGGCGATTTGCCGCGAGTCATTCCTGACTAGCAGCTTCAGATCAAGCCCGAGCCTGTCTGCGTCCAGCCCCTTGAGAGTCATGAACGCGCTGCGGTTCACGTAACAGCCAACTCCGGTGATGCCGACCTGAACGCCCTGGCTGGACAAAGAAGGGCCCGATGTCTGGTAGGGCACACTGTAGCCACAACCCACGGCCAGAGAGACGACGGCGGCTGCGAGACTCAAACTGATCTGCTTTTTCATGTTCATGGTCCTCCTGCCCCTACGCGACAGCAATTGGCGTGCCGAAGTAAGGAACGTCGCTTCCACTTGTTCGCCCCCTCCGCAGGTCGCGCCCCGTTGCGAAATCTTCCCGATCTGTCGGGAATAAATCCCGACCCTCATCGGCGACGGCTCTCACCATGGAAGAGCCGCCCCACATGCCGCCTGTCAGAGTGGCTCGCGGCACTTCTGGTGAGCGAAGCAGCACTGCGTGGCTGGCGACCTCGGTCGATCTGGAGAAGATCCGGGGCCAGCGCCAGGCCCGGCTGATTGATCGCGAAGCATGTCGACCTGCATCTCTGGCATGAGGGATGCCTTTCATTTGGGATGGAGTCTCGACAGGAGGTGGCCATCATGCGAGCCGCTCTTACCACCATTGCCTTCGCTGGGTTTTCGGCGTGTGCGACGGTTCCCTCGGGTAGCGCAGGGGTTCTATTGAAGCCGAGTGGCGTTGCCCGTGAGACCCAGGGGGAAGGCGTTCATTTCATCGGGCCGTTCGCGCGATCCGACGTCTATGATCTGCGTGCGCACGAACAAACCGAGGACTTGGCGGCGCTTTCTGCTGACGGTGGGATGATCGAGGCGCGTGCCTCTGTCCTGACGTACCACCCGGTCCCGGCCGAGCTCGTGGCCCTCGACCGCGAGGTTGGCCCCCACTACTATGAGGTGGTCGTCAGGCCCGTGGTTCGCTCTACCCTTCGGCGCATCATCGCGGGATTTCGCGCGGACCAGCTAGAGCACCGAACGGTTTGAAA
>PLNW01000163.1 GCA_003142855.1 Myxococcales bacterium | reverse complement strand
TGACCATGATTTCTACTCCGACTCCTCACAAGGGTTATCAATCTCGGCGGTTGCGGCCTGGGCCTGGCCCAGTGTCTTGTCGCTGGAGCGCAGCACCTCCGTACGTGCGAGAACTGCGCGCTATCGCCCGTGGCTCGCTGAATGCTGGTGCGGTGGCGGCGTCCTTGCTGGTTGATCGCTGCTATCCCAGTACACCGGGCGTCCGTAGTAGTCATAAAGGCGCGCTTCGTACTCGCGGTTGATGGGCGCGGACGGGCGCCACTCGGGGCTGTTCTTGATCTTCTGTCGAGACATTTCGAGGAAGACCTCGCCCTCCGCCCAGCTGATGCGGTTGGCCCAGTGCGGGGAAACCAGCACTTTCTTGTCGGGCCACCAGTTGCTGGTGTCAATCACCAGGTAGCGGACCTCCCAGGTCTCATCGTCGATGATGAAGTCGTCGACGTGGCCCATCGGCCCGTCAGTTCCCTGGATGTGGTATCCACGAACCTCCTTGGCGCTGCGCAAATGCACGTCGCCTGGCTTCCCCAGCTCCTCGGCAGGCGCTTTATTCGACCTGCCGGTCGCAAGCAGCCCCGGGTAGGTACCCGTGCCCCACAGTCCCGAGTAGCCCCAGTAGCGGGGATATCCGTAGTAGCCGAACCAGTCAAGCTCGTGCTGCCGCGAGACGGGCTTGTTCACGTCCACGCTCGGGCTGTTCTTGACCTTGTCCTTGGTCAACGCCAGGTGGAAGCCTCGGGTCGACCAGTCCACTTGACGGAATGAAATGGGCGAGATGAGCACCCGGCGCCCACCGAAGAAGCCACCGGTCTCGACGACCAGATAGCGGACTATCCAGCGCTCATCGTCCAGAAGAAAATCCGCAACGTGTCCGATGTCGCCGTCGGTGGCGCTCACCGCATAGTGCTCCAACTCCTTCAGACTTCGCAACATGGGCATTCCCTCTCCGCCTTTCGGCTCGACCATTTTGTATCCGAATCAATGTGGATTCCTCTCCGACCATCACCAGCCGCCGCTCTTGACCTTCACCCGGTTCACCACCCCGATCGCGCCGCTGCTACGTGCCCTCTTGTCAACCTCACGCCACCCCATCCAGGTCCCGACGGTGCCTGCCAAAGTCACCACCCCTCCGTCCACTGCCACCTTCACGTGATCGCCGCGCACGAACGGGTTCCAGAAGAGCCCCCTATCGATGTTCTCTCTGACTCGGTCGTCGCTCAGGTGTAACCGCGGGCCAAACTCTCCAGAAACGCAGTAGGACGACAGTCGGCAATCCGACTCGGCGTAGAAGGAGTCGTCCGGCCAGTCATAGTTGGAGATTGCAAACTCCGATTCCACCTGCAAATGGTTGCTGACCAGGAGGATTCCCTTTATCCGGGAGGCGATATCCTGCGCTTCAGCCTTCTGAAGGGTCGAGCCCACTGTCCCTGACAAATGGGCCACGCGACCCACTACAGCCACATCCACTCTGGACCCATCCAGCAACGGGTCCCAGGTCAGGACTGCCTTGAGCTGTTCCCTCATCTCCGCATCGCTGGACCGACCGTTCGGTCTTACCCTCAAATGGCTGTCCACGCCCGAGACGCCCACTATATTGGCCGCGTCTTGCTCAGCCGAGGTCTTTGCTTTCAGGTTGCCGACGCTGCCGCCAAGAATGACCTCCCCTGCTTCAACGGCCACGTCGGGAGCAAAAGGCGCAACACGCGGGTCAATGCGAAGAGCAGCCTGAATCGCCTGTTTGATGTCGCTGTCAGACCTGGTCGCGTACTTCACCTTGCGGCGAGCGTCGTCATGGGCCAGTGGCACCACCTCTAGCCCGGTGTCGTCGACAAGCGCCACTCCGTTCACCCACGAATCGTCGAATGCCCGCGATTTAGCTATCGCGCTTCCAACGACGCCAGTGAGGGCTACTCGTCCGTCCGTGACCTGGGCGTTGATCGAATCGCCATTGATCCAGATGTCCCATTGTAGACGAGCTTTGACGTCGGCGGCGATCTGCGCATCGGTGCGCTTCGACAGGTAATTGATCGCTACGTCATTGCGAACCGCCCTAATCCCCTTTACGCCCTTGGCAATCCGGGCGACAAGCTGCTTCTCGGCATAGGATCCAACACTCCCGGTTAACGTAGCCACTCCGCCTTGGACGGTAGCCGCTACCCGATAGGCTTCCGTCGCGGGATCCAGTCGCAGCGCCGCCTGGACATCCTTGCTCGTGTCTGCGTCGGAACGAGAAACCGGCACCACGGAAATCCGGTCAATCACACCGCGCACGCCCCGGATGCTTTCGGCAATCTTTACCGCGCGTTCTTTGGCGAGGATGTTGTTCAGCGAGCCGGAGAGCATGACGATGCCCTGGCTGGTGCTGACGTCCACGTCATCCGAAAGAACGCCCTTTTCGAACAGCAATCCCTCTTCAACGGCGGATGTGATTCCGCTGTCCGTGACGGCCCTTCTCATGGGCGCCGCCTGCAACTCGGGCGCGCTCATAATCCCCGCGGAAATCACGCAAATGGCGGACAATCTGCCGAGCGTGCTGACGTAACCCATGTTTCCCAGTCGCCTCCTTCTATCGAACCCGGGCTGCTGGAGTCCTTGCGTCGCCAGCGTCGCAGTACGCCGGGCGTTTGTGGTAGTCGTGGAGACGTGCTTCATACTCTCGAGTGATAGGCACGCTAGAATCCCACTCGGGGCTGTCCTTGATCGCTTGTCGAGACATATCATCAGCTACCACCACCAACCGCCGCTCTTCAACTTGACCCGGTTTATCACTCGGGTCGCGCCACTCCTGCGGGCGTCCCTGTCAGCCTCACGCCACGCTATCGAGGTCCCGACCGTGCCTGTCAGAGTGGCCACGCCTCCGTCGACCACCACCTTGATGCCAGCGCTGTGGACGAATGGACTCCAGAAGAATGCGCTCTCGATGTTCTTCTTGATCCGTTCGTCGGTCAGATATAGCTCTGGCCCAAACATCCCAGAAGCGTAGTCGGACAACTGGTCGGCATAGGGCGAAACGTAGCGGTGCGAGTCGGGCCACTCGTAATAGGCGACGTAGAAACGGGGTTCGACCTTCAGTTCGTTACGCACGGACACCACTCCCTTTGTCCGCGACGCAACATCCTGGGCTTCGGCCTTTCGAAAGGTCGAGGTCACTGCGCCAGAAAGGAGCGCGACCCGATTGACGACGTCCACGACCATTCTGGAGCCATCGAGCAGCGGGTCCCAGCGGATGACTGCTTTCAGTTGCTCCTTCATCTCCGCGTCGGTAACCTGGCCGTCTGGCCTAACCTTCAGATGGCTGTCCACGCCCGAGACACCCACAATGTCTCTTGCGTCCTGCTCAGCAGAGGTCTTTGCCTTCAGGTTCCCAACGCTGCCGCCAAGAACCACCTCTCCTCCTTCGACGGCTACGTCTGGAGAGAAGGCCGCAACCCGGGGGTCGAGATGAAAGGCAGCCTGCACAGCCTTTTTGATGTCGCTGTCAGGCCTGATCGCGTACTTCAACCTTCGCCGCGCATCGCCCTTTGCCAATGGTGCAACCTCCACCCGACTGTCGTCGACGGACGCCACTCCGTTCACCCACGAATCATCGAACGCCCGCACCTTTGCTATTGCGCTTCCGACTATTCCGGCCAGGGTCACCTTGCCGTCTCTGACGTCGGCGTCGATCAGATTGCCATTGATCCAGATATCCCATTGCAGGCGGGCCTTGATATCAGCGGCAATTTCAGAATCCGTACGTTTTGACAGGTCGTTGACCGCGACGTCGTTGCGCACCTCCTTGACCCCGCTCACGCCCTTGGCAATCAGAGCTAGCAGTTGCTTTTCTGCGTGCGATCCAACGCTCCCGGTCAACGTGGCTACGGCGTTTTGAACGGAAGCCGCCACCCGATAGGATTCTGTCGCGGGATCCTGGCGCAGCGCCGCCTGGATATCCTTGCGGACGTCTGCGTCGGATCGAGAAACTGGGGTCACGGAAATCCGGTCAATCACACCACGTACGCCCCGAATGCTCGCGGCGATCCTGACCGCCCGCTCTTTGGCGAGCAGGTTGCTCACCGGTCCGGAGAGCGTCACGACCCCCTGGCTGGTGCTGACGTCCACATCGTCTGGAAATACGCCCTTCTCAAGATCCAATGCTCGCTCAACGGCGGACGTGATGCCGCGGTCGTCAATCTGCCCCTTTTCTGTCGTCGCTTGCAGGACCGGCAAGCTGAGTACTTGCGGTCCGGCTAGGATCAGCAAAATGGGAAGCCACTTGTGGCGCACTCGGTACTGCTGATGTTCTCGGGTCGCCGCTTTTGCAACCATGGGGAACAGACGGATGCCGTCGTTGGAATTGTTTTTGCTCATGCTCCCCCTCCTTGGTCGTCTTTCGAACCAGTACATGATCTTCTTCTCTATCCCACGTGATCCCCAGGATCGTGCTTCGGTAGTGCCGTACCTGCCGGTCGGTCACCCGGGTCCCAGTACACCGGACGCCCGTAGTAGTCATAGAGGCGTGCTTCGTACTCGCGGTTGACCGGCGCGGTCGGATTCCACGCGGGGCTGTCCTTGATCGCCTGTCGAGACAGGTCGACGAAGACCTTCTTCTCCGACCAACTGATGCGGCTCGCCCAGTGCGGTGCCACCAGCACTTTCTTGTCCAGCCACCAGTTCCTGGTGTCGATCACCAGATAGCGTACTTCCCAGGTCTCATCGTCGACGATGAAGTCGTCGACGTGGCCGATCGCTTCGTCGCTTCCCTGGATGTGATAGCCAAGGACCTCCTTGGCGCTGCGCAAATGAACATCGCCGGATCTTTCGGGGTAATCGGCAGGCGGCGCCTTCCACCCGGCTACCGCGACCAACCCCGGGTAGGCAACCATGCCCCACCGTTCCGAGTCACCCCAGTAGTAGGGATATCCGTAGTAACCGAAGTGATCCCGTTCGTGCTGTCGGGAAACGGGCCCGTCCACGTCCACGCTCGGGCTGTTCTTGACCTTCTCCCTCGTCAACGCCACATGGAACCGCCGGAGCGACCAGTCCACCTCACGGAAGGACACGGGCGAGATCAGCACGCGACGCCCACCGAAGAAGCCGCTGGTCTGCACGACCAGATAGCGAACTGTCCAGCGTTCATCATCAAGAAGAAAATTCGCAACACTCCCGATGTCGCCGTCGCTGGCGCTCACCGCATACTCCTCGATGGCTTTCAAACTTCGTAGCATGGCTCTTCCTCCTCTATTCGATAGCTACCACCACCAACCGCCATTTTTGACCTTGATTCGGTTTACCACTCCAACCGCCCCGCTCCTGCGGGCATCCCTGTCAGCCTCGCCCCACCCAATCCAGGTTCCCACTGTGCCTGTCAGAGTGGCCACCCCTCCATCAACCGCAACCTTGATCTCATCGCTGTGTACGAACGGACTCCAGAAGAACCCGCTCTCGATGTTCTTCTTGATCCGTTCGTCCGTCATATAGAGCCGTGCGCCAAACATCCCCGAAGTGTAGTAGGACAATTGGTCGGCATCGGGTGAGACGTAAGGGTAGGAGTCCGGCCAATCATAGTACGTGACGGAAAACTCCGGGTTGACGCTCAGATGGTTGATGACCATCACCACCCCCTTCGTCCGGAAAGCAACATCCTGAGCTTCGGCCTTCTGAAAGAGCGAACCTGCCGTCCCAGAGAGGTAAGCGACGCGACTGATGACGTCCGCGCTGATTGTGGAACCATCCAACAACGGATCCCAGAAGATGACCGCTTTCAGTTGCGCTTTCATCTCCGCATCGGTGGCCTGCCCGTTTGGCCTCACCTTCAGGAGGCTGTCCACCCCCACAACGCCGACTGTGTTCTTCGCGTCTTGTTCAGCGGAGCTTTTCGCCTTCAAGTTGCCGACGATCCCGCCGAGAACGACCTCCCCTCCTTCAACCGTTACCTCGGGAGCGAAAGCGGCAACTCGCGGATCAAGACGAAAGGCAGCAAGAACTGCTTGTTTGATGTCGCTATCAGGCTTGATGGCGTACTTCAGCTTGCGGCGGGTATCGTTGTATGCCCAAGGATCGACTCTAATCCCACTGCCGTCCACCGACGCGACCCCATTCACCCAGCCGTCATCGGACGCACGCGACTTGGCTATGGCGCTTCCAACGACTCCAGTGAGCGTTACCTTGCCGCCAAATACGTCGACCTTGACCATATCGCCATTGATCCAGATGTCCCATAGGATGCGAGCCTTCACGTCAGCCGCGATTTCCGAGTCGGTGCGTTGAGCCAGGTAGTTGATTGCAACGTCATTGCGGACGTCCTTTGTCCCCTTTACGCTTTTGGCGATGCGAGCGACTAGCTGCTTTTCCGTGTAGGAACCGACACTGCCGGTTAGGGTAGCTACCGCGTTCTGTACGGAAACCGCCACCCGATAGGATTCCGTGGCGGGGTCCTGCCGCAATGCCGCCTGAATATCCTTGCGAATGTCAGCGTCGGAGCGGGACACCGGCATCACGGCAATCCGGTCAATCACTCCACGCACGCCCCGGATGCTCTCGGCCATATTCAGGGACCTCTCCTTGGCGAGGATGTTGTTTACCGACCCGGAGAGCGTGACGATGCCCTGGCTTGTGCTGACATCCAGATCGTTCGGGAACACGCCCTCTTCGAACATCAATCCGCCGGAGACAGCAGATGTGATATCACTGTCGGCGATCTCCTTCTTAGGCGTCGCCGCCTGCAAAGGCGACAAGACCAGAACCTCGGCCCCTGTTGCAATCAGGAGCATTGCGCACCACCTGGCGACCGCTGAGCGGTGAAGCGGTCTTGCCACTTCCGTAATCACGCGCGACGGACGGCTCGCCGGGTCGGAATTGTCATCGCTCACACTTGGCCTTCCACTGTCGTTTCTCAATGCACTTTCCATTGTGGGCAACTCCTTCTCCTGAGGGATTCGATGGGTTGTTGGAGCGCTCTGGCGGGATCCCTGGCGCCGGAGTTGTGAAAACTTCGATGTTCCGCGCGAGGCCCGCGCGTCTGGATTCGATCGGCCAAGCTGAGCGTGGCAAGATGTC
Organism: Myxococcales bacterium; assembly: GCA_003142855.1. Taxonomy (GTDB): domain Bacteria; phylum Myxococcota_A; class Polyangia; order Fen-1088; family Fen-1088; genus Fen-1137. Next base: position 18,790 of record PLNW01000163.1, on the reverse strand, counting down.
ACACGAGGCAAAGTGCCTCGCTATGGCCGTGCGTCCCGTCGTGGCCTGCGCCTCGAACATTTGTTAGGCGAGGCAGAGTGCCACGCCGTCGGGCTCCGAGCCGTGCACGGCGACGACGAGAAGCATTGCTACCGGGATGATCATGATTTGGGACTGCGCGGATCTTGCTTGATGTGGGCTTTGCGCTCCTCGTACTCTGCGGTCGTGATCTCACCAGCGGCGTAGCGCCGGCGGAGGATAGCCAGCGGATCGTCTAGGTACAGACGCATCCTCGATCGGGGGACGGGGAGAGCCAGCGAGAAGAATGAGACGATAAGCAAGACCCAGAACATCCACCAGAAGAAGTGCATCCCGAAGAACTGCCAGTGGTACCAGTACATAGTTCTCTCCTCCTCACAAGCGTCATCAATCTCGGCAGGAACTGCGCGCTATCGCGGGTGGCTCCCTGAGTGCTGGTGCAGTGGCGGCGTCTTTACCTGTCGGTCGTCGCTGTTCCAGTACACCGGGCGTCCGTAGTAGTCATAAAGGCGCGCTTCGTACTCACGGTTGATGGGCGCGGACGGGTTCCACTCGGGACTGTTCTTGATCTTCTGTCGAGGCATTTCGACGAAGACCTCGCGTTCCGCCCAACTGACGCGGTTGGCCCACTGCGGGGAAACCAGCACTTTCTTGTCGAGCCACCAGTTGCTGGTGTCAATCACCAGGTAGCGGACCTCCCAGGTCTCATCGTCGATGATGAAGTCGTGGACATGGCCCATCGGCCCGTCAGTTCCCTGGATGTGGTATCCACGAACCTCCTCGGCGCTGCGCAAATGGACATCGCCTGATCCCCCCGGCTCCTCAACAGGCGCTCCATTCGAACTGCCAGCCGCGAGCAGCCCCGGGTAGGTACCCGTGCCCCACAGTCCCGAGTACCCCCAGTAGCGGGGATATCCGTAGTAGCCGAAGTAGTCTAGCTCGTGCTGCCGCGAAACGGGCTTGTCCACGTCCACGCTCGGGCTGTTCTTGACCCTGTCCCTGGTCAACGCCAGGTGGAAGCCTCGGAGCGACCAGTCCACTTGACGGAATGAGATGGGCGAGATGAGCACCCTGCGCCCACTGAAGAAGCCACCGGTCTCGACGACCAGATAGCGGACTATCCAGCGCTCATCGTCCAGAAGAAAATCCGCAACGTGTCCGATGTCGCCGTCGGTGGCGCTCACCGCGTAGTGTTCCAGCTCCTTCAGACTTCGCAACATGGGCATTCCCTCCCCGCCTTCCGGCTCGATCATTTTGTATCTGAGTGGGTCTCATGCACGATTGGTGCCATAGAGTCAGGCGCTTCGTCACCGGCGTTTACGGCTCACTACCGCGTCAGGGAGCGATCTTGTCGCTCAACCACTGACGGGTTTTCTCGAAGGAGTTCTTCAGATCGGCGTAGGACTGCTTGAATCCATTCTTCACTTCGTCCCAGTTGGACGCGGTGGCGGTCTCGGCCCGGTCAAGTTGCTGCTTGGTCTGGGTCCATTTCTCGCGCACCGTCACGAGCTTGACCTTCGCGTCCACCTTTGCGGCGCCACTGGCTCTGTCGACCTTGGCGCCAAGCCGATCCAGCTCTCCCTGAATGTCGACCAGTTCCTTTTGCATCTTGTTGACAAATTCGGCCTTCTCCGCATAGGCGTATTCCCGCATCGATTGCGCCGCCTCCTTTGTTTCCAGCTTGGCCTTGTCTAGCTGCGCCGCCGCAATTTCTCCCTGTTTGGGCGCGATGGCCGATGTCCCATCCCTCGATTTGCAGCCCGCCGTGAACCCGGCTGCCAAGAAGAGGGCCGCGATGCCCAGGATCGTGTGTCTCATGGTCCCACCTTTTCGTTGAGATGGTCATAGGATGCCCACGCTACGTTCGTATTCCTGCGTTCGACTGACTCCGGTGAACGGATGCGACTTCGCCTCAGCGCAAGAACTGCGCAGTTACCCCAAGTGGCTCCCCGGGTGGTGGTGTGGCGGCGTCGTTGCCGGTCCGTAGACGCTGTCCCAGTAGGCCGGGCGTCCGTAATAGTCATACAGACGTGCTTCGTACTCGCGGTTGATGGGTGCGGTCGCGTTCCACTCGGGGCTGTTCTTGATCGATTGTCGAGAGAGGTCGACGAAGACCTTCTTTTCTGCCCAACTGATGCGGTTGGTCCAGTGGGGCGCAAGCAGCACCTTTTTGTCGAGCCACCAGTTCCTGGTGTCGATCACCAGATAGCGTACCGCCCAGGTCTCATCGTCGATGATGAAGTCGTCGACGTGGCCGATCGCTGCGTCTGTTCCCTCAATGTGGTATCCGCGCATCTCTTTGGCGCTACGCAGATGGATGTCGCCCGATTCGGCGGGCTCGGGCTTGGCAGGCACCTGGTTCCGCCCGCCAACCGCCAGCAAGTTGGGGTAGGCGCCCATGCCCCACAATCCCGGGTATCCCCAGTAATACGGATATTCGTAGTACCCGAACAAGTCCAACTCCTGCTGCCGCGAGACGGGCTTGTCGACGTCCACACTTGGGCTGTTCTTGATCTTGTCCCTCGTCAACGCCAAGTGGAAGCGCCGAGTCAGCCAGTCCACTTGCCGGAAGGAAATTGGCGTGATGAGCACCCGGCGGCCACTGAAGAAGCCACCGGTTTCGACGACCAGATAGCGGACTATCCAGCGCTCATCGTCCAAGAGAAAATTCGCAACGTGTCCGATGTCGCCGTCTGTGGCGCTCACCGCGTACTGTTCCAGATCTTTCAGACTTCGTAACATGATTTTCCTCCCCGCCCTTCGGCTGGATCATTTCGTATCCCGATAAGCCTTCTGCATAGTTGGTGCCACATTACTCATAGCGGCTATCACGGCTTCACCGAGCCGGTAGCGTCGGCTCCGCAATTGCGCGCGCCACTCGGCCACCGATGGAGTCCAGGTTCGGTAGCTCGCCGCTCCTTCAAATTGAATGATGTCATCCATCGCTTTGGTTGATCCAATCGAGATCAGATGTGCCTGCGGCGGAACCGTGACCCAAAGGCAATGATCAGGGAGCGAAAGCGCGGCCGTCCTCGCACCAGCGCACGCCCCCAGTCGACATCCCTGGACCGCTTCCACCACAGCGAGGACGAACGAAGGCCTCCTGAATGGTCCACTTGGTACTGGTCGCGTAGAATCTGCACGCGCTTGCCTGGCGGCACCTTGGTTCATCGCATCGGCACAATCGATGCATCGCTTTGACTCATGGAAAACGACCCAGCGATGAACGAGATGGTGAGGAAGGTTAAGACAGGCCGAGGGAGGCGAGTGGCGATCACGGCGGTTGCTACACTCGTAGTGGCGCTTGTGCTTGGGGTGGTGGTCGTGGGATTCCGTGGCAGGCACATCTTGCGGAATTCCGCGGCGATGACCACACCCACTCCAGTGTCCGCGAAGCTCGGGTGGCGGTGGTGGTAACGGTGATCGTGGCGATGAAACATCACGTCGCTCCGCGCCGCGACCCGTCGTCATGACGCCGCTTTCACGTCGTCGAGCGAGGGCAGATCGGCGAGGTTCGGCTGCAGCACGATTCGCCGATTCTGTGCCCAGCCTTCTCTTCACTGATGATGCTCCATGGTCTCCGGCTTGGTGGGGCCGAGGATTTCCTTGGCACGAGTGATCTCATCCGAAGAGCCGTGGGCAATCAGTACGAACTTGTCGGCCTTGAGCGCGGTCTCGTACCGCAAGATGCTGTCCTTGGGGATGCCGACGTTGTACAAGCTGGCTCCAATAGCGCTCAGTCCGCCCACCACGATGGCGCCTTCCATCGCTCCGATGATCCAACTGACCAACGGTCCGGCCACAAGCAGCGGCCCCAAGCCGGGAATCCAGAAGAATGCGGAGCCGAAGAAGAGCCCCCATATCCCGCCCCAGAAGGCGCCTGTCTTGCCCCACATCTTCATCCGGTCGCCGACGTTATAGTAGCCGACCACATGCTCCTCTGTGTGGTAGTCCCGTCCAACAATGGACAGCTTCTTCAGATCAAAACCCGCGTGCTGTAGCACCTTGATAGCCGCTTCGGCAGTCGTGTGTGACGGATAGACTGCCACAATGGAATTGTTGTTAGCCATGGTCGTCCCTTCGGGGTTGTTGTGTCGCCGACCCGGTGAGATGCGTGGGGGCCGCAAGACGTGTCGGTTTCTCTGGGAGAACGACCATGTTGCTGGGCGTGATTGATCGTGGTTACAGCATCCCGGACAGTCGCGTGGTGCCCGAGACGACGATGCGCTCACCCTTCGCCAGATTGCGCACTACCGGAATGTACTTGCCACCCAGGTCCTCGTTCACCGCAACGGGCCGGCGTTCGAAGCGCAATCGGCCGTCGCGCGTCTTGCCCACTTCGACAAAAACCATCGTCCGGTCCCCAAGGCGTAGGAGTGCGCTGCGCGGGATAGCCAGTGTGCGTTGGCGGGCGACGGGAAGGGTCACGGTGGCGAACATCTCGGGCTTGAGCGCGCGGTCGGGATTGGCGATCTGGCAGCGTACCTTCGCCGTGTGGGTCACGGGATCGAGCATGTCCGAGAGCCAGTCGGCCCGTCCTCGGAAGACCCGACCAGGATAGGACACGACGGTGACCAGGCAGGCCGTGCCCGCCTTCACCCGGCCCAGATCCATTTCGTGAACGTCTCCCACAACCCACACACTATCCAAGTCACCCACCGTGAAGAGTTCCAGTGCGGTACCACCCGAGTACTGACCTTCCACCTCGGCGCCGGGGTTCACGTTGCGTGCGATGACTTCACCGTCGATGGGGGCTTGCAGAGTGTAGGTTTGGTCAGACGGTTCGGATGAACCGCCACGCAGGATGCGGGTCTTTTCCCGGGCTCGATCCAGTTCGGCTTTCGCCCTGCCGTAATTGGCCTGCGCGTTCTCCAAATCTCGCCGCGCGCCAGCGTGAAGGTCGAACAGTTCCTCCTGGCGACTCGCCTCCTTTTCGGCCGCGCCGAATTCGGCCTCTGCTTTGCTCAGGTCGGAAAGCGCCGTCGCCACGTCCGGAGAATCGATGAGAGCCAGGGTGTCACCCTTCTTCACTCGCTGGCCGAGGTGGGCCTCAATCTTGACCACCCGGCCAGTCACCGGCGACAGCACGTGCGCTACCCGCAGATCGTCGAAAGCGACATGGCCGCTCGTCACCACTAGACCGCCAACGGGCTCAAGTTCGAGCGGCTCGACAACCAGCCTGGCCGCGGCCACCTGTTCTGGCGTCAGCCACACCTCGGTCGCGGGCGCGACCGATGGCTTGGCTGCAACACCTGTCTGACAGCCCAGCCAGCTGCCGACGAGGGCGAAAGCGACGAAAGGAATGACTTGTCTATATCTCATGGCTTTTCCAATCCCACGGACTCCCGGATGCGGCGTCGCCTCGGAAGCTAAGGCCAAGGATACGAAGCTTGCCCCTTGGGGCGCCGGCTCCCCCAAAAAGAGCCGACCCGTTAGTTTGAGATGCTCGTCGCAATATCCGCGTGACACACAAGAACGTCGATGTCCCCGTCCGGTTACGCCGGTGAAATACGCCGGTTGGACTATTTCTTTGTGGAACCGCAAGGCATGAACGCGGTTGTCCCGGCATCTGAGTCATTCAGAAGCCGCAACGTACGTCGTTGAACTCTTGCGGTCTTTTCACCATGCCGGTTTGTCCGGCGCAGAGGAGGAATTCCATGATCCGTTCATCCAGTTTGCTAGCTACGCCAGTCCTGTTTTTCGCCGCTCTCGGCCTTCTTTCCGCTTGCGCGACGAAGCCCGAGGCAAAGAGCCCGGTCGCGACTGGGCCCGCGCGGACGTTCACGGAGCAACATCCTAGCGTGCCGCAGCAGGAGCCGAATCCCACGACGACGACCGTGCACATTTCCGATGAAATCGCCCGCGCCTGTGGTATCAGCGATCCCGATTCGTATTTCGCCTTCGACTCGGCCCGGCTCAACACCGACGACACTCGGGTGCTGGATCAGTTGGCCACGTGCTTCGAGTCCGGGCCGCTCAAGGGGCGCAAGATGAATCTTGTCGGGCGTGCAGATCCACGTGGCACCCCGGAATACAACATGACGCTCGGCCAACATCGCGCCGACGCGGTGGTCAAGCGCCTCGCTTCGAAGGGTGTGGCCAAGTCCATGATGGAAAGTACCAGTCGGGGCGCAATGGATGCGGTCGGCACCGACGAGCCGAGCTGGGCGCGCGACCGACGCGTCGACATTTCTCTCGGCCAGTCCTAGGTGACACTCGAGTAGCCAAGGTCCCGTGCCGCCCGTCGAAGTCCCAATCAAGCTCAGTCTTCCCTCGCTGCTGTCGCACGCATCGCTGCCAGTCGTGGCGACGGTGGTGGTGTTGCTCGTGGCTTCGACGGCGGTGTGGTTCGTCGGCGTGCTCAAGATGTTGCAGGCCGCCCGGTCGCGCAGCCGGGCGCATGCTTTTGAAAAGCGTGCGCGGGAGGTCCACTCCGCCGACGATTTGTTGGGGTTGGTTCGGCGCGGGGACGAGTCGGCCGGTGCGCGCGTGCTCCGAGCGATGGCATCGCGCGGGCGGCACGTGGACGCGGCCCGGCTGCGCGCCGCTGCGGATCGGGCCATCGTCGATGAACGCCAGCGCGCCAGGTTGTTGATGCCGGTGCTGGCATCGACCGGCGCGGCCGCACCCTTCATGGGGCTCTTCGGCACGGTCTACGGGATCATGGACGCGTTCGTGCGGATCGGCGCCGCCAAGAGCGCCTCGCTTCCCGTCGTCGCTCCGGCGATCGGCGAGGCGCTCATCACGACTGCCATCGGTCTGGCAGCAGCCATCCCCGCCGTGCTCTTCTACAACGCCGTGGACAAGCAGGTGTCTGATTTCCTGGCGGAGCTGGAAGCTTCGGCGGCCGAGTGGATCGCAATCCTGGTCGCCGACACGAGGATCGTGCGTTCGGGGACCGCGAACGCGAGCGACGCCGACCCGGCCTAGGGGCAACGAGCATGTCGCTTTCGGGTGCCGGACGAGAACCGCAGAACACCTCGTTCCGCGACATCAACGTCACGCCCATGGTGGACGTGATGCTTGTCCTGCTCATCGTGTTCATGGTGACCGCGCCGTTGCTGGTCACCGGCCTGCGCATCGATCTGCCCGAGGTGCAGGCCACAAACATATCCGTGAAGAACGCGAAGCTCATCGTCTCGGTCACAAGCGACGAGAGAATTCTGTTCGGCGAGGAAGATGTCACCAAGGATCTTGAAGCGGAGCTGCGCACGAATCCGAGAGTGCAAGAGGAGCACGAGCTCTATATTCGCGCCGACAAGGCTGCCCACTACGGCGTCGTGGCGCGTGCGGTGGCCGCAGCGCGATCCGCTGGGGTGACGTCGCTCAACCTTCTGGTCGAGCCCGAAACCGAGGAGACAGGGCGTTGATCGCGGGCGTTTTCCGCGCAAGCGAAGCCGTTCTGGCCGCGTTGTCAGCCGCCAGCGCGCAGACTGCGCTCTACTTGGCATTCTCCGCCTCTTCCCCGTCACAGGTGCAAGCTGACATATCCGACGAGAACGCGCGACCCTTTGCTGTTTCGATCACGCCAGTTTCGGCCAGCCCGCTGGGCGACGATCATCGCGCGGCGCTGCCGCGCTCGTGGCAACGTCGAGCAGCGCCACGGCCTTTGGCCCAGGCGGAGTTGCCTTCCCCGAAAGCCGAGCGGACCCCTCGGACGGAGCCGGCTCGGAGGGAGCCAAACGCGGCGGAAGTACCTGCCAAGATGCCGTTTGCCGATGCCAGCCCGACGGCGGTGACAGAGCCGGGCGTGGCCGCTTCGGGCGACGAAGGGAGCGGGGCACCCAGTCCGGGCGTGCCGGCAGGTTCAGGACAAGGCGGGGAGGGCGACGTGCTCAAGACGCGGGCGATCGGACTCTATCGCGCCGAGCTTGTTTCATGGTTCATGACCCGGTTCGATATTCGGGGCAAGATTCCATTCGAAGTATTGAAGACCTTGCGTGCCGTGGCGCTGGTGTCAGTTACGCCGGACTACACCGTGGGCGGGTTCAGTCTGGCAACGACAAGCGGCAATCCGATCTTTGATGCCGAAGTGCGCGCCACGCTTGCTGCCGTCCAGTCGAGCGGGGCGACACTGCCCGCGCCTCCTCCTTTGTACGTGGACGTGCTCGGCCCGAGTTTGTCGGTCAGTTTTCAGTGTACCTCGAGGAGCCAATGCGAATGACTCAAGTCGAGGGAGCTGATCGAACGCTGTCCCGGGTCTCGGTGGCGATGAACGTCATGGTTCTTGTCGTGGCCTTCGTCGTGTCGGGCCGCGCCCACGCGCAGGAATCGGAAGAAGCCGCGCTGGGAACGATTGACGTGAATGGCTCGGCTGGCGCGGCGGTGCCGCTGCCGAAGCTGGCGGTCGTACCGCTCCTCACCAGCGGGCGGGCCGACGAGGTGGTGCAACTGGTTACGCGCGGCGATCTTACGCTGTCAGGCCAATTCGACGTGCTCGACGAGAGTGCGGCTCCGAGCGGCCCGTTTCTGATCGATATCCCGCTCGATCTGGACGCTTGGGGAAAGGTTGGGGCCGAGTACGTCGTCCGCGTTTACTCGCGCAGCGCGACCGGAGTCGACCCGCGTCTGGTCGGCGAGGCCTATCTCACCCAGACGTCCCGCGTCCCGACGACGCCCACAGGCGCTCCCGTGACCGCAGCGCCTTTGTTCACAACCACCATCGCACTGACCGAAGACGTGCGGGCGGCCTCGCACCGGCTGGTCGATGCTTTGCTGGGCGCACTCACGGGGCGGCCCGGCGGCTTTGCCAGCCGGATGGTCTACGTTGCGAACATCGGCGCATCCCGCCGGGTCTTCGAGCTGGATTCAGATGGGTTCGACCTGCACGCCGCCAGCCCTTCCGACGCCACGGCGCTCTCGCCGTCCTTCGGTCCCGGTGACGTCCTCTTCTATGCCCTCAGCCGGAAGCTTTCGCCCTTCAGGTTGGCCACCACGTCGCGGGGGCTGCCCGCGCCTGTCCAGGTGCCCGGTTCGCTCATGGGGCTGGCGTTTTCCGCCGATCGCAAGCAGATGGCTCTGATAGCGATGGACGAGGGGGTAAGCACCGTCTATCTCGAATCGGGTGGAAAGCTGCGAAAGTTCGCGCAGGCGCCGCTGGCCAACCACCCGGCCTTCGGCCCTTCCGGCAAGCTCGCGTACGTGGCTGGCACCACCGTGCAACGGGTTTACGTCGATCGGCGTCCGGTTTCTCCACCGGGGTTCATGGCCTCAGCGCCGGTGTTCTGCGACACTCCCCAGGGGCTTCTTGTGTTCTACACGGTGAAGACCAGGACTGGCTCGGACATCGTGGCCAGCTACCCGAACGGACAGGGGCTGCATCGTTTCACGCAACTGCAAGGGGGCAAATCGGATCCTGCTTGTAGCCCGGACGGTCGCCTCTTGGCGTATTTTTCCACCCGCTCGGCGGGCAAGGGCGCAGGACTTTACATCATGCCGATTGCCCGGCCGTGGCTGGCCCGAAAGGTCGCGGGCGAAGTCGGCGACTCACTTCGATGGGAAGCTACCGTGGCGGCCCCAGCCCCGCGCCCGGCGCGGTAGTTCCGGCAGGAGCGGCGGGTTGGGCGCTGCCGACGGACAGCGGGCCGGGCGTTGTGGCCAGCTCGATCTCGATTCGATCACCGGCTTCGCCATGGGCCGGCTGGGAGGTGGCCGCAGAAGACGCCTCCACGTATCCAGCCACCGACAACGACGACGGCGCCAAGCCAAAGTCGACAAGACGATCTGCCACGTGGCTCGCGCGCGCTGCCGACAGGCCGAAGACTGCGTGGTGGCGTCCCGCACCTACCCGGCCCGGCGAGTACGCGGCGATGCGAAACCGCCAATCTGGCGACGTCGAGAGGACGTGCGCAAGTGCTTCCAGCACGGCTTCGCCGGAACGTTTGACTTCTGTGCGGTCTGACTCAAAAAGCACCGAGCCCGGAATGACGAGAACCGTCTGTCCATCGTGGGTTGCCATCTCGATCCGTTTGGTTTCCACCAGAGGTGTGAGTTTCTGGGCGAGCGATTTCATGGCAGCGTCCCGCGCCTGAGCTGCGGCTTGCAGCGCCCGCAGCGTGATCAGGCGAGCCTTGGCGTCGTCGAGTGCCTGTTGCAGGGATTCCTTGTCCTTGACCAGGGTGCCCACGTTCGCCCCCAGCCGGCTCAATTCCTTCTGCAATTCTTCATGAATCGCTGTTGCCTCTTCGAGTCGCATTTGCAGATTGTGCGAGGCCGCGTCTAGCTCGGCCACATTCGTCTCCTTGGTCTGCAGCGTCGCCTGTATGGTCGCTAGCTCCGCGCGAAGAACCCGGATCTGCTGCCGGGCGCGAAGGGAATCCTCGCGCGCAAGGTTCGCCCCGGTGACGGCCTGGTTGTAGCGCGAAGCCGACACAAGGCAGCCAGCGAGCGGCACGAGGGCGAGAAAAGACCAGGCGAGCATTCTGCGCGCCTCAGGCTTCACGACCGACGCAAGGCGAGTCCGGGTCGACCCTCGGTCAAGATTGTTCGATCCAGAAGTGTCCATTCGCCTCCTTGTTCCATGCTATCACCGCGCTGCTCAGTCCCATATGGCAACGTGTCTAATGTTTGAGATGGTGGAGGAGGTTCTGCCGTGACGGGAGCCACTGCTCGCTTTTGGCGACCGGCGCGGTCTTGGGCACACGCACCACCAGCACCGGCGTCGTGATCAGCACGGCGCGTGGGACGTCCAAAGTGCGGCTCGTTCGCACTTGATGGGTGATCGGAAACTGGCTGGCCCCATCACATTTTGGGAACAAGACGTGGTGTGCGGAATCTAACCAGACCACCAAGATGGGTGGGGGCTGCAATCGGCATGTGGACAAAGCCCGCTTCGGCGCAGCGGCTGCCCGTCCTGAAACTACATCATGAACGACATCGCACCTCACATTCGCGTAGTGGCGGCCGTGATCGAGCAGCAAGGGCGATATCTCATCACGCAGCGACGCTCGACGGCTGTGCTAGCCGGGTTGTGGGAATTCCCGAGCGGCAGAGTCGAGCTAGGCGAGAGCGACGAGGTCGCGCTCCAACGGGAGATGCGGGAGCGCGTCGGTGTCGATGTAGATGTGGGCCTCTCCACAGCCCACCGCACCCACCGCTACGATGGCTATGTCGTTGACCTGGTCCTCTACCGGGCCACCATCGCAGCCACCCAGGAACCGCGTCCAGTTGGGGTGGCCGATCTTCGCTGGGTGGCGCCTCTGGAACTGGAGAACTACGCCTTTCCCCCGGCTGACCAGGCCACCGCCGACTTGCTTTTCGGGACCAACCGCGCCGCCTGCTTGTCCAATCCCATGCAGACGCAAGACTTGCGCGCGCAAGTGCAGAAACCAGCAGTGAACTAGTGGCACCGTAGAGGGACCAGTCCAGAGCATGCAATCCATATTTCAACATCTGATTGAGTTCGCGATCATCTTCCCGGCGATCGTCTTGCATGAGATCGCCCACGGCTACGTAGCATATCGGCTCGGCGACCCGACCGCCAAGCGCGCCGGCCGCCTCACCTTGAACCCGCTCGCCCACGTCGACCCGATCGGCACAGTCGTCCTGCCGATTGTGATGCTCGTGCTGTCGGGAGGGTCATATTTCTTCGGCTGGGCCAAGCCGGTGCCGATCGAGCCGCGAAACTTCCGGGATGAGCGGACCGGGATGCTGCTGACGGGAATCGCAGGCCCGGCGATGAACGTCGTGCTGGCGCTCGTCGCCGGACTGGTGTCGCGAGCGTTTCCTGCGGCGGTCTTCGCGCCGGGCCAATTCACGAGCATCGGCTCGCTGCTGCTGTTCTTTTGCTACGGGAACCTGGTCCTGGCGTTCTTCAACCTGATCCCGATCCCGCCGCTGGATGGCTCGCGTGTCGTTGAATGGTTCCTGCCGGACACCGCGCGCAACAGCTACCGCTACATCGCGCGCTATGGCTTCGTCATCCTGATCGGCGCGACCTGGATGATCCCTGGACTCTTCGGCGCGTACCTGGCAATGACAGTCGTCCCCATCTTCGGCCTGCTGACTGGAGCGCAATAGCGACTCGCCACCTTCCAGTTCCTGTGCTGTGACAGATTAGGAGTACCCAAAATGCCCGCCACCTCGAGATGCGTATTTGTTGCAATAGCCGGCCTGCCTGGCGGCGAAAACGCGGGCAAGGCAGGCACCCGGGCTATGCGGCGACACCGAGGCGTAGCCGGTCAAGCCCCGTGCGCGCCTTTGTTGCTAATCTGCGGCCTCACGTCCGTTCGCGTGAGCAAGCGTCGATGGCCATGTTCGCCTGGTTGAGGCGTCGGCGCCGCGATGCGATTCGCCGGCACGCATTTCCGGCCGCGTGGCGCGCGTTCATCGAGAAGAACGTTCCCTACGTGGCATGCTTGTCTCCCGATGACCGGGAGGAACTGGTCGGGCACATCCAGGTGTTTCTGGCGGAGAAGCACTTTGAAGGGTGCGGCGGCCTGCAGATGACCGACGAGGCCCGGGTGACCATCGCCGCGCAAGCGTGCGTGCTGCTTCTGCATCGCCAGGCGGACTACTATCCGAACCTCGTCTCGATCTTGGTGTATCCGACAACGTATCTGGTGCCCGGCGGTCAGGGTACCCCGGATGGGCTGGTCGCCGAGGGCACGCAGGCTCGGCTCGGAGAATCATGGGCGCGCGACGTGGTGGTGCTGGCCTGGGACAGTGTGCTTTCAGGTGCCGCCGACATCCACGACGGACACAACGTCGTGCTGCACGAGTTTGCCCATCAACTGGACCAGGAGAGCGGCGCGGGCGACGGCGCGCCGGTTCTTCCCCGGCGCTCGATGTACGTCGCATGGGCGCGCGTGCTCGGCCACGACTTCGATCAACTGGTGCGCGACACGGCCCACCACCACCGTACGCTGATCGATCACTACGGCGCGACCAATCCGGCCGAATTCTTCGCTGTCGCTACCGAGACCTTCTTCGAGAAGCCGCGCCAGCTTCAGTCAAAACACCCCGAACTCTACCTCCAACTACAGCAGTTCTACAGCCAGGACCCGGCTGCACTGGGCAGCCGCTGATCGTTGAGCTGAGCAGGGGAGAGGCGCTCACAGCCATCGCCGAAAAGCGTAGAAAAATCTTTCCACCAAACGCGGGAGAAGTCCCCGGCGCGCCCAGTTTGTGCGGTCGATTGCGATACAGCGATCGAGATCAGCGTCGAAGTTTCGGTCGAGCGTGCGGGCGGTCGCCTTGTCGCCCACCAGCACGCTCAGCTCCCAGTTCAGAAGCAGGCTGCGTCGGTCAAGGTTGTACGAACCGATGGCGCAGACCACGCCGTCAACAGACAGGACCTTCGCGTGGAGCATCGAAGGCAGCCATTCGTAGACCGCAACACCGGCCCGCAGCAGGGCCGCGTACGTGGCGTGCGCAGCCCACTGCATTGCGAGGATGTCGTTGTGGTGCGGGAACATGACCCGAACGTCGACGCCTCGTTTGACGGCGTTTCGCAAGAGCCGTCGCCAGCTACGGTCTGGGATGAAGTAGCCAGCCATGATCCGCACCGTGTGCTGAGCCTGTCTGACCGCGAATTGGTAGTGTCGGCGAATGCGCCTACGGTCCCGCAACCCGCCGATGCCAAGCACCTGCACGCGCGCCAAGTCGGTACTCTGCGAAGGTCGTGGAACCGCTGCCAGGGGAGGCGGCTCGCCACGCTCCCCAGTCGCGTGGCCCCAAGAAGCAAAGAACTGCCATCGAAGATTCGCTACAGCGGGGCCCGTGAGCCGGCAGTGCACGTCATGCCAGCCTCGGCCGCCCCACGCCGCAGGGGCATAGTCGTCCCCGATATTCAGCCCGCCGGTGAAGGCCATGGCTCCGTCCACGACCAGGAGCTTGCGGTGGTCACGCACCGGCCAGGCCCAGCGCCGTCGCCACGGCCGGACCGGGTGGAACACAGCGAGCGAGATGTCTGCGTCGCGCATGTGCTGTCGAGTCGTCTCGGAAAGCCCGAGCGAACCAAATCCATCGATGATCGCGTGGACACGCAGCCCGGCCCGGGCTCGTGTCTCGAGCGCCTCCACGAACTTCCTCCCGGTGGCGTCATCCGTCCAGATATAGGTTTCGAGGAGAATCTCCGTCTTCGCCGCTCCGATCGCATCAAGCATCGCCGAGTAGGTCTCGTCCCCGTCGACAAGCACGTCGACCCTGTGCCCTCCACGAACTGCGTCGGGGTGAAGAAAGTATCGATCCAGCGGCCGCCTCGCCGCTGCATCGCGCGAGCCTTGTTCGCCCATCAAGGGGCGATTTTGTCGCTCAACCACTGGCGCGTCTTCTCGAAGGAGTCCTTCCGGCATGGCTTCCGTCACTGCATCATCGCCTCGTGCATGAGGCGCATCGCTTCGGCCATCTTCTGAAGCCGCGCGACGGTCAGCGGATCAGTGGACGTGAACGTGATGCTGACACCCTTGTCGATCTTCTTGACGTCCATCTTGGTGCCGAGGCCGGCCATCGTTATCGGGCACATCCCGGCGCCCAGCATCCCACCTCCCATCATCCCGGCGCCCATCATCCCGCTTTGCCACGAACCCGGCTGCGCCGGCGTAGCCGCTGCCGGCTTTGCCGTGGACGACGCCGTCTCCGCTGCGACTAAACCACCCCCAAAGATTCCAGCCGTCAACGCCAGTACCAACAGAATTCGCGTCATGATGCCCTCCTGGTCGAATGCGGCACGCCGCAAGCACGATGCCGGTTCATCGGAATCCCTTGTTGTCCACACCGGGTCAGTCGCGCACCTTTCGTTTGCGTTCGACCGACTCCGATGACTGATACCGTTTCACCTCATCGCCACCAAAGGGTCACCACAGCCCAGAGTATCCCAATGAAAAGCACCATCCACACGAAATCGCCACCCCATCCCCAAGCCTGATGGTTGAACGTGGCAAGATCGCCAGCGGTGGCGGCCCTCACGCCACGACGCCGCTGGATATACCTCGGGTATGGCGGCCCCCATTTACGGTAACCCCAACCGTAGCTAATCGAGGGTACGAGAAACAGGAACATGAATGCCATCCACAACAACCACGACATGCTCATCATTGAAATCTCGCTTTCTTTGTTCTCGATTGGCGCAAGCAGTACGCTCGTTTCTAGGAGGCGCAGAGGCTGCGCCTTTGGGGCGACTTCCACAAAGGCTCGCCTCACCTTGTGCTATTGCACGATCGGTGCCATGGAGTTTCGAGTGAAGCTGGGGCTCGCAGCTCTTCACCTTCGGACGGCGGCAACTCGTCTCCTTCAAAGCGAATAGAGCGGTACCTCATCTTGATTGAAGCCGGCGCTCACCGCGATGGGACCGAAATGCGGTTGCGTCAGGACTGCCGCCCGATGCGCCTCATATCCATGGCCCTCAGTGGCCGACGCGTTTCATGGTCGTCCAACCGGGATCTCCTTGCCACTGGGCCAATTCTTGCAGAACCCCAGAACCGAGAGGGAGGGAACACATGCGTTGTGAAGAAATCATGAGTCAGGACGTACAATGGATCCGCCCAGACGAGACTGTCGCGCGGACCGCCAAGTTGATGGCCTTCCACAACCTCGGGTTGTTGCCGGTGTGCAACGCCGATGGCAAGGCCATCGGTGTCATCACCGATCGTGACATCGCCCTGCGGGTTGTCGGAAAGGATCGACCAGCCGCAAAGACTAAGGTGGGCGACGTAATGACGGCTCCGGTACAGTTCGTCCCGCCCGACTGCCCGCTGGATCGAGCCGGCGAGATGATGGTCAGCGCGGGGGTATCTCGCTTGCTGGTGCTCGACGACCAGGGACATCTCAAGGGCCTTGTCAGCCTCGCCGATCTGCTGGTTCATGAATCGGCCGGTGACGCCTTGGACACCGCTCGCGGCATCTACGCCCGGGAGACGCCAGACCACCCTACGGTCGGCCACCCGCACCTCGCCTCCGAGCCGACGCCCGAGTATTTCCACGGCGCCCACGACCGCGCCCCTGCCGACGAATCGGGAGCGGAGCACCCCGCCCGTCTCGAGGCCGAGAATGTGAACGTCGGCGGCGACCGCAGCTCCAAGGAATTCCCCTAGTCGCTGTTGCTCGGCACTGCCCAACTGGACAACCGGGCCTTCTGAGAGGCTCCTCGACTGGTTCCCCAACCGACTGGCAGGGGCCACCGACTGTGGACCCTTCAAGCTTGTAATCTCGCCGCAAGGTGGGGGCAATAGATTGCACCTATGATAGGGGCACAGGGGCGCGAGGGTGGACTCGCCGAGTGCTGCCAACGCCTCGTGCACCAACACGCTGGAGCCGCAATGAAATCCCCCACTAGAATTCCACCCTTCCTCCTCGTTCTCGGGTTGGCGGCGGGCCTCAGCACGATGGATCTTCGCGGACAGGCAGCGTCCGCGCGGGCCGCCACGGGCGCGACTGAAGCCAATATCACGCGGTTGACGACCAACCTGCTGGAACAATCGCAGTTCGCGCACCATCCGCTCGATAGTGAGCTGGCGGGGAAGTTCCTGGACCGTTATCTGGATGACCTGGACGGAACCCGGTCACTCCTCCTGCAGTCCGACGTGAAGGAGTTTGCGTCGTACCGCGCGACCCTGGCGCAAACTACCCGCAGTCTGGGCGATACCAGTGCGGCCCACGCAATCTTCTATCGGTATCTACAGCGGCTGGAGCAGCGGGTGGCCTACACCACCAACCTGCTGCGGACGGCAAAGTTCGATTTCACCGGACACGATGTCTACGCCGTGGATCGCGAGCACGCCCAATGGCCACGCGATCTGATGGCGGCGCAGGAACTCTGGCGGCAGCAGATTCGAGCGGAGTACCTGCAGGAGAAGCTGGCCGACAAGGGGCCCGAGCAGATCGTGAGCAGGTTGGTGCGCAGACAAGCGCAACAGCTTGCGATCATGAAGTCTCTGCGCAGCGATGAGGTACTGGAAACCTACCTGAACGCGCTGGCCCACGTCTACGACCCGCACTCGGACTATCTGGGGCATCAGGAGATGGAGACTTTTTCGATCGCCATGAAGCTTTCGCTTTTCGGCGTCGGCGCGTCCCTGGAGAGCGAGGATGGCTACTGCAAGATTCGCGAATTGCTGCCAGGAGGGCCTGCGGCGCGCAGCGGTTTGCTGAAACCAGGCGACCGCATCTTGGCGGTGGCGCAATCAACCGGGGAGCCGGTCGACATCACCGACATGCCCCTTTCGCGCGCCGTGGAGCTGATTCGCGGCCCCAAGGGGTCGACAGTGAGGTTGACCATTCTTCCCGTGGGCGCTACCGATGCTTCGCTTCCCAAGACCATCTCCCTGGTGCGTGATGAGGTGAGTCTCGAAGACCAGCAAGCTAAAGCCCAAATTCTGGACCTGCCGACGAGTCAAGGTACGACCCTTCGACTTGGTGTCATCGACCTACCATCCTTTTACGCAGACCTGGGCGGGCCAGGCGAACGTCGCAGCGCGACGGCCGACGTCGCACAGTTGCTCAAGAAGTTGAAGGCCGAGCATGTGCGCGGCGTTGTCCTGGATTTGCGACGCAACGGCGGTGGGTCGCTCGAAGAGGCGGTCAGCCTGACCGGTCTGTTCATTCGTGAAGGGCCAGTCGTGCAGACGCGCGGTCCCCGGGGTGACATCGGCGTCGACGCCGACACCGATCCTTCGGTGCTCTACGACGGGCCGCTGGTCCTGCTTATCAGTCGCTTCAGCGCATCAGCCTCGGAAATCCTGGTCGGCGCGCTTCAAGACTATGGGCGCGGCGTGGTTGTGGGTGATTCTTCGACCTTCGGCAAGGGCACGGTGCAAAACCTTCTGCCGCTCGCGCTGGTCATGGACAAAATGGGACTGGCGCATGCCTATGACCCCGGCGCGCTCAAGGTCACGATTCGCAAATTCTATCGACCTAACGGTGCCTCGACCCAGTTGCGCGGCGTCGCGTCCGACATCGTTTTGCCGTCCCCCAGTGATTTCAGTGAAGTGAGCGAGTCGACATTGAAAGACCCGTTGCCTTGGGACACCGTGGCTCCGGCGCCCCACGAGCGGCTAAATCGCGTGCAGCCCTACCTCAGCGCTCTACGCGAGAAGTCCCTCCGACGGGTCGCAACCGAGAAAGGCTTTGCCCTTCTGGCGGACGACCTCGCGCGAGTCAGGAAGAGCCTGGCCACCAAGTCTGTTTCCTTGAACGAAGCGGAACGCCGGCAAGACTTGGCGCAATCCAAGGCTCGTCAGGACGAGCGTGAACGGGAAAGCCGAATCCATCCCGCTGCCCGGCCTGCCACCTACGAAATCACGCTCAAGAACGTCTCCTCGCCCGGTCTACCCCCGCCCATGGCGGCTACCAAGAGCGCGGCACCGGCGCGGGTCAAGGACCCTTCTTCTGCGCCGAACGCTCCTGACCGCGCGGCGACCAGTCGCTCGGCCGACGACGACATCGTCTTGAACGAGGCCGTGAAGATCCTGACGGACTATGTCGACCTCTTGAACGGCGGAACCAACACCGCGCTCCCGGGTCACTCCGTGTCCGCCCTGTAGTCCACCGGCGCCTGTCCAAACCGGGGTCGCAGGTGCGATGCCTTCAGGCGACGAAGGCGGTGCAGTAGATGCCGGCCGGTTCCGCAGGGTGAGCGACAGCGATCTTTCACCGCTGTAATGGTCCCGCAAGATTCTGGCATGGGTAGCGTGCCCATAGTTGGGCTCGACAGTCAGAACAAACAAGGAGAAGACCACATGGAAGCTGCAGTCAATCCTGTATCGAGCAACGCCAGTCCAGCCAATAGCAATGCGTACGACGCCATTCCAAGGCGGAGTGCTTGGCACGGAGACGT
>PLNW01000104.1 GCA_003142855.1 Myxococcales bacterium | reverse complement strand
TTTTGAATCAGTAGTGTTAAGGAATGATCGGAGACTATGGTAGAGGAACAGGGAGAACGTTGGGTGTGTGGTCACTGTGAAGGTGTTTGCGTCGATCTTGTACAGGCCCTGGCTCATCGCTGCGAATGAGACCACGATGATCCCAAACAACAGCACGATGGTTAAGACGTACGTCGCTGCATTGAAGCCGCTTTTCATGTACGCTTCCAATTTCCTGGCAACGAAGAGCAGACCACGATTCCAGATCAGCATCCTTTGTAGATTGCCTCTGTATTCCTGAAGTTGGGCCTCGGTCATCCTGGAGATGAAGGTTCTCGGTATCCCTTTTCCCGAAAGTGTCTTGGACACATACGCTGGAGCCTTCTGTGATACCTGTTGATATAGACGGAAGATACTGGAGGGCTTGAAGACGAGCGCGAATGCACGAGCGCCGACTATGACGAGGAGCCCTGCTAGAACAAAGAATGTGACGAGGAGCACTGATCTATTCTCGGCAAAGATCGCGCCAGCCCAGCACAGCAAGAAGCCCGATGTCACCACCAGGCTGTATTTGAAGGAGCGAAAGAATGCCACAATCGCGTTGACAAGAGTGAGGGCTAGCGACCAGCTCCTTTGCCTAAAGATGAAATACGCGACCTTGCCAACCACGACGACCGGGTAGAAACAAATGTAGATCACCCATCCGATCGCCGCCCATTTTTTCGTAAATACAGCAGCCAGGATCATGAAAGCCAAGAGGAAGAGGAACTTGTACTGGAGTATCCACTTCCAGCCGGGGGCCAGTCGTTCGACAAGAAACGTATCGACGTCGAACACCCATACCTTGATGGTTGCGTAGGTCCAAATTCCGACTGCAAGGACTTCGCTAACCCAAGATCGCAGGCGAGCGCCTCTGCTCTTCTTGACGACCTGGGCGGCAGATAGAGAACTCGCTGCGACTACCCGGCCTTCTACGACAGCCGACGCCTCCCCACCTGACCCCCGATTGGATCCAAGGACCGATGTCCCTTCCTGTCGCTGCTTGGAAGATTTCCGAGTGGTGTGTCGACGTTTTCGCTTCTTGCTCATCTTGGCCCTACACCCTCAGTAACTGGGTGAATCAGCGGCTGAAGCATCGCAACCTGGGAGCACTCGTCGTAGCTACTGCCCGCAACCTTGACAATCGCGTGCTTTGCCATTCGCGGTGCCCCATTTGTGTTTTGATCTCGCGGAGTTTTCGACTGGGTGTTGTTGGACTTCGTTTGGAGTACGGTCAATATCACCATTCCAAGCTCGCTCCCACCCTCCGCAACGCCTCCCGCCTTGCCTCATAGTCCGGCATCACCCTCCCCAGCGCCGCCCAGAACGCGGCAGTGTGGTTCCGGTGCGCCAAGTGAGCCAACTCATGCGCCACCACGTAGTCCACCAGCCGCATCGGGGCCTGGACAATCCGCCAGTTGAAGCGCAGGTTGCCCTTGGGATCGCAGCTCCCCCACCGGCGCCGCTGGTCGCGGATCAGTACCACCGGCACGGGCATACCCATCTTCTTGGCCCAGGTCGCGGCTCGCTCGGGCAAGCGCTCGGCGGCGTGGCGTCTGTACCAGGCCACCACTGCCTTCCTCACCGCCGCTGCGCTGCTCACCGGCACGGTCACCACCAACCGGCCGCCCATAGGTAGCCTTCGAGCTGCTCGCGGGTGAGCTTGCCGGTGGGCGGCGCGGCGGTGGCCTGCTTGCCGTTGGTCCTGGACTGGGCAGCGGCGGCGCCGTTGCCGGCCGCCGTGGTGGTGCTGGCGCTGCCACCGGGCGTCGCTGCCGCCGCGCTGGCGCCCGTCAGGCGGTCGATCAGGGCGGTCTTCTCTCGGCCCGCGTCATCCAAGCCGAGGGAGCGGCACAGGTCCTTCAGGCGGTCGCGCGGGAAATCTGCCAGGGCTTGGGCCAGGCTGACTTTGCGCGAGGCCACCAGGGCGTCCACGATGCCGTCCTTGCCCCGCCGGTCGGGGACCTCGACGCTGAACAGGTCGACGGCTGCCAGCAGGTCGTCACGGGAGAGGAGTTCCAGGAGGGTTCGTTTCGATGCCATGCCGACGAGCATTGTACGCCGGGTGGCCGCCGGAGGATCGAAAACCGCGAGGCCGCAGGCTCGACGGTTGCAGTCATCTGAATCGCGGTTTTCGTCGGATGACTTGAAATCGCGGAGGTCTCTACATACGCTGGGACAGGCTCCAAGATGGACCCCAACGACGCGAACACAATGCTTGAACGGCTCCGTGCGGATGGGATCGCCGGGCACACAGTGAGTGAGCTTCTAGGACATGGCAAGTCGGCGGCCGTCTTTCTCGGACAAACCCCGAACGGACAGAGGGTGGCGTTGAAAGTCTATGATCCGATGCTCCAGGGACGCTACGGAGCCGAGGTCCAGGAGGAACGCCTGAACCGTGAACTCGTTCTCGCGGACCATTCATGCCCGACGCTCGTGGGAATACTGGGCGGAGGCTTCGCAACCGTCGATGGGAGGAAGACGAGCTACCTCGCCATGGAGTACGTTGAGGGAAGGGACCTTCGCACACTGGTGAGTTCCACCGCGAGGCCGCCCGACACCAGAATCCGGCAGATCCTGCTGGATCTGTACACCGCGACCGACTTCCTCCTCAAACAGGGCGTGTGTCACCGCGACATCAAAGTGGACAACGTCCGAGTCCGTGCAAATGACCAGCGGGCCGTGCTGCTGGACCTAGGAGTCCTGAAGCCGATCGCCGGTTCCGACATCACGGATGGCGAACAACGGTACTTCGTTGGAACCCAGCGATATGCCCCCCCAGAGTTGCTGCATCGCCGCGAACAGGATGACCTGGCTGGCTGGCAGGCTGTCTCCGCCTACCAAATCGGCACCATCCTCTACGAACTGATCCAGGGACAGCTTCTCTTTCACCACGTGCCGAGCGAGCCCTACGCCGACGTCATCACTGCGGTTGACTATCACGAGCCGCAGTTGGTGCGGTCGGATGTTGGTGACGATCTCCTGGACTTGACCAGGCGCTGTTTGATCAAGGATCCCCAGCAGCGCTGTCGGTTGGCACCATGGGAGAGTCTGCTGAGTGTGGCCCAGAGTTCCGCGCCAATGCGACCAGTACGACAGCCGGATCTTGAGGCACTAAGGCTCGACGCACGGGAGCGCTATGAGCGGGAGATCGAAAACCCTTCTCGTTTGATTGCCGCCCGACGGGCACAGACCGAGGAAACCCACGACCGAGCGGCTAAGGTTGCTGTTCGAGTATTGGAAGGGCTCGGATTCGGGCAATCCAACACAAAGACCCAAACAGACCCACGACATGGTCACACTGAGGTTCAGATTTTTTTTAACAAAGACCTCCGGCAGCGGGTTCCGGTTCCTGTCCTATGCTCGATCCGTTTGGTCGTGGATGAAAGGCACGTCCAGGTCTTGGGCAAGTTGCGCTACGGCCCCACAGTGCAGCTAGCACTACTGATTCAAAAAG
>PLNW01000029.1 GCA_003142855.1 Myxococcales bacterium | reverse complement strand
GGTTTTGATCGTTTCCCTCCGGCACTCATCGAACAATACCTTGGAGGATATGCAGAGAAGAAACTAGGCATACCGCTTCACGATTTGCTGGTCCTTGGCCGCCAGAATCCGAACGACTCGTCAGAGAGTTTCAACATGGCTTATCTGGCAATTCGGGGCAGCGGGGCGGTCAACGGCGTGAGCCGCTTGCACGGAAAAGTCAGCCGGCATTTGTTTGAGCCACTCTTTCCGCAATGGCCGGCTGGTGAGGTGCCCGTGGGGCACGTGACCAATGGCGTCCACATGCCGAGTTGGGACTCGGCGGCGGCAGACGATCTCTGGACGGAAGCCTGCGGAAAGGACCGCTGGCTGGGAGCGACGAAGCCATTGCAGCAAGATATTCGGCAGATCTCGGACGCCAAGCTCTGGCAATTTCGTGCCGTCCAAAGCAAGTCCATCATTGAATACGCACGCGAGCGATTGTCCCGGCAACTGGCCGCCTCCGGCGCGACGCCCAAGGCGGTTGACGAGGCGAAACACCTATTTGATCCCAGGACTTTGATACTGGGCTTTGCGCGGCGCTTCGCGACCTACAAGAGACCGAACCTACTGCTGCACGATCCGGGGCGACTACTTCGTATTCTCGGGAACCCGGAGCGCCCGGTGCAGCTCATCATCGCGGGCAAGGCCCATCCCGCGGACCAGGCGGGGCGGGCATTGATTCAGGAGTGGATCCATTTCATCCGGCGGCCCGAGGCCCGCCCGCATGTGATCTTCCTCAGTGACTACGACATGCTTTTGACTGAGCACTTGGTCCAGGGAGTGGATGTCTGGCTCAATACCCCACGGCGACCGTGGGAGGCGAGCGGCACGAGCGGAATGAAGGTACTCGTCAACGGAGGCATCAATCTTTCGGAATTGGATGGCTGGTGGGCCGAGGCATACACGCCTGAGGTGGGGTGGGCGTTGGGGGACGGCCAGGAACATGGCGACGATCCCGGCTGGGACGCTGTCGAAGCCGAGGCGCTGTACAACCTGCTCGAACGGGAGGTGATCCCGGAGTTCTATGCGCGGGACGGAAGCGGCATTCCCACCGCCTGGATCAAGCGGATGCGGGAGAGCATGGCGCTGTTGACACCGCGCTTTTCCGCCGACCGAACGGTGCGCGAATACACCGAGCAACGGTACCTCCCGGCTGCTACCACCTTCCGCGAGCGCGCGGCAAACAAAGGCGCAGTGGGCCAGCAGATCGTCGATTGGCAGCATGCAATCGAGCGGAGTTGGGGCTTGCTGCGCTTCGGAGAGGTGCGGGTCGACACCAGCGCGGAACACCACGTATTTGAAGTCGAGATCTTCCTGAACGGTCTCGACCCGAATGCGGTGCGAGTCGAACTCTATGCAGAGCGAGTCAGCGGTGGCGAGCCTGTGCGGGAAGCAATGAGGTGCGTGCGACCGGCACCCGATGCGGGGCACGCTCGTGTCTATCAGGCAACCGTACCGCCGACACGCCCTGCAAGTGACTACACGGCGCGAGTCGTACCTCAGCACCCCGGCGTGGCGGTTCCACTGGAATCCACCCGAATTCTATGGCAACGACGATGAGGACGCCCCGACCCAAGCTGCGCGATCGTACCTCGGTAAATTCCGAGCGCGCTGACGTTCGGGAGGGCTCGCCTCTGCCCGTGGGAACCCAGAAGAGTGTGGAAGACCCCCAAGCCTACCGTCTGAACCCCCGATCCAGCGCCCTACTTCTGGTGCGCCGAGCGACGGGAACGGAGGGCAAATGAAAGGCACGGCGCGGATCACGACTCTGTTCCTGGATATCGGCGGTGTTCTGCTCACCGACGGGTGGGATCATCATGCCCGCAGGCGGGCGGCGAAAACCTTCACGTTGGACTGGGCCGAGATGGAGGAGCGCCATCTGCTGAATTTTGCCACCTACGAGGCAGGGAAGCTGACCCTGGGGGAATACCTGGCTCGGGTGGTCTTCTATCAAAAGCGAGCGTTTACCCGTGCGCAGTTCCGGCGGTTCCTGTTTGCCCAGTCGAAACCCTACCCCCAAATGCTCGAGTTGGTCCGCAACCTCAAGGCAAAGTATGGATTGAAGACTGTGGTGCTCAGCAACGAAGCCCGGGAATTGAATGCGTATCGGATTCGCAAGTTCAAGCTGGACGGGTTTGTAGATGCTTTTGTTTCGTCCTGCTACGTCCACCTGCACAAGCCTGATGTCGACATCTTTCGGCTTGCGCTAGATATCGCTCAGACGCCAGTCCGGCAAATCGCCTATATCGAGAACACCCCGATGTTCGTCCAGATCGCCAAGGGGTTGGGAATTAGCGGCATTGTTCACACGGACTACCGGTCTACACGGGCGAAGCTGGCGTTGTTGGGATTGCGGACCGACGAAGAGGCTATTCATGAAACCAAGTAGCGAAGACGGTTTGCCGCGTTCTCGGCATTGCCTTGAAGAGGGAGAACTGAACAATGCAGACAGACACTCTTTCCCCAGATCTGCTCCAGAAGATGGACGCTTACTGGCGGGCCGCCAACTATCTGTCGGTCGGCCAAATATATCTATACGACAACCCTCTGCTGAAGCAGCCGCTGAAACCGTCCCACGTGAAGCCGCTGGTGGTCGGACACTGGGGCACGACGCCGGGTCAGAACTTCATCTATGTCCACCTGAACCGGATCATCAAGAAGTATGACCTGGATATGTTTTACATCGCCGGTCCCGGTCACGG
>PLNW01000086.1 GCA_003142855.1 Myxococcales bacterium | reverse complement strand
TTTGAATCAGTAGTGTTAACTGCGTGCCCAGTTAGCTTTATGACGCGGGTCCCCTTTGCTCTACCATACCCACGGTCGTCCATGTACCGCGGATAGCGCAGCGGCTGACGAAAGGCGTACTCGGACAAATGAAGGGGCAACTCGGCGACTACCCAGCTCGAACGGAACTTGCAACCTATGTGCTTCGGATTCCAAATGGGTAGACATGCGTAGAACGAGATTCGATCCGCCGAGACGATCTGAGAGGGAGCCATGGAACTTAGAACCGTCCACATTTGTTTGGAAGTCGCGAGCTTCAAGAAGGCCATGGAGTTCTACCGCCACTGCTTCAGGCCGCTGGTTTCGTCGAAGCCTGGGGCGATTCCGCCACGTACTGCGGGTTCAAGAACGGCACCATCACCATCGTTATTGCGGAATCAAATCCACGACGCGTGATTCGGCAGGCACCCACCGGACAAGAAATAGCTGTCGCCGACCATCTCGGATTCTCGGTAGGCAGCCGCGAGGACGTGGATGCGATTGCCAGCGCCATGGCAACTGCCGGCTTCACGCCACTCTTCCCGGCAAAGGAGTACCGCGAGTTCAGCCCCGACTTCTACGCCGTCACCTTCTGCGACGCCGACAACAACGTCATCGAGTTCGGACACTCCTCGCTACCCGCGGGCAGCACGCCTGCGTGAGGCCGCGAATCTGCCAAATGGCAATGCGTGACGAGTTGAACGACATCCCGATCACGGACTCCCAGCCCGTCAGCCAGCTAGCAACCTGCGCACCGGCGCAATCGTTCCTGACAAGCCCAAGCGCCTGGCCTTCTTCAAAGTGGACAAGGAGACGCGGGAGCGGCCACATCCTGGCGCACGAGGTGGGCAAGCCGGCTTGCCGTCGAAGTCGTAGACCATGGGCCAGGCGGGCTGCGAATCGGAACACTTGCCCTCTTTATCAGCCCGCTTCTCCTTCCAGACCGTCGCCTCAAGGCGGACGTAGACACGGCTCACGGCACCTGCTCGTAGACTTCGCACTTCCAATAGCCGGCGGAAGGCTCGTACACGCAGCTCGGGAAGTTCACGCCTTGGCAATCACTGTCGTCGACGCACTGGTCTCTCGGCGTATGGCAGTAGTAGCCCAGCCCCATGCAATAGAAGTAAGGACCATCGCTACACGGCACGGCTGGCGACGGGGAGCAGTAGCTGCCGGTCCTGCAATCAGAGTCCACGCGACAGTTGCCAGGAACGCACGTGTTGCCCAGGCCGTACGTATACGGAGACCCATGGCACGCACAGGTCTGGCCGCTCGGACAGTCGCTATCGCCCGCACAACTATCGTACGTGCACCCGCATCCCGCCGGGCCGAAGGACCCGGTGCACCGTCCGTTCATCCCGCCATCCCCGCAATCGCCGTCGCTTGAGCATGTCCATTGGGATGGGTACGTGGAAGTCGCACAGTTGCCATTGCAAGGGCAGGTCCCCGCTGGCGCAGCTTGCGTGCACTCGATGTCGCTCGCCCGGTGGTTTGTGGGTACACGCCCCAGGATGGCGCCGTCGGAAGGTGCCGAACCGGACTGGTTGCTACACGCCGCCAAGCCAGCCAGAAGAAGTCCTACGCCGCATGTAGACATCTTGAACATGGAGTCCTCCACTTGATCTACGGTAGCAATCTCCATGCCCCGGCCTAGTACCGCTGATGTTGGCCCAATTTCCTCGCGTTAACGTGGAGATGTGCCCTGGCAGCAGGGGTGAGATCATGGCCGTTGAGTCCGTCAACTATCAGAATTCTGAGGGTATCTGTCCATGATCTGGCTTGTTCCCCGGTCAGGGGACAGACTCGCCCTTGGCCTCGAACTTGCTGGTAACCTGCCCACTTGATCTGGAGGCAGCCATGACCCGATGGATTCGACCTGGGACCGGTTGTTGTGTTCTCTCTGCGCTTTTCGCCATTGCGCTCGCGGGCTGTGGTTCTAGCAGCGCGGGACCCGCGCCTCTTACCACCACCCCCGACGCCTCCGCTCTGCCGGACGCCATTGGGGTGGCCGACACCACGCCTGGCCCGGTCGGGATGGCAGACGCTGGGTCTTCCCCTGACATCGTCACCGCCATGTCTGCAGTCCAGCGCATCGCCAATCCACAGGTGCCAGCAGCCGACAGCACCATTCTGGCTTCCGACAACGCCGCGTTCGCGTTTGCAACCTACCAACAGCTCATCGCCACGAACACGAATCTGGTCTTCTCACCGGCCAGCATTTCTATAGCCCTTGCCATGACCTACGCCGGCGCGGCAACGACGACAGCGACCGAGATGGCCAGCGCTCTTCACTTCACCTTGCCGCCCGCGCAGTTGCACCCGGCGTTCAATGCCCTGGACCAGACTCTGACCTCACGTGGGCAGGGCTTCCTCGGCGGTGACGGCGGACCCATGCAGGTAAACATCACCAACGCGATCTGGGCGGAGCAGACCTACACCTTCAGGAGCGACTTCCTGGACACTCTGGCCGCGAACTATGGCGCGGGTGTGAACCTGCTCGACATCGTCAATGCTCCCGATCCATCGCGTCTGACCATCAACGCGTGGGTGGCCGACCAGACCAACAACAAGATTCAAGATCTGTTACCAGCCGGCTCCATCGATAGCTTGACCCGTCTGGTCCTGACCGACGCGGTCTACTTCAACGCTGCATGGGACACCCCCTTTGACCCGACCAACACGTACGACGGCTCGTTCGCGCTTCTGGACGGCAGCAGCGTAGCTGTGAAATTCATGAAGGCGGAGCTGAATTCCATGAACGGAGAGCGGTCCAGCCTCCCGGCCATTCAGGGGACAAACTACGTGGCCGCGTCCCTGCCTTACGCCGACCAGCGCCTCTCGCTGGTGCTGGTGGTGCCTGATGCTGGCCAGTTCAGCCAGGTCGAATCCTCGTTGGACGCGACCGCACTGGGGACTCTGGTGGCAGGGTTGGTCAGCCAGCCGGTTTCCCTTGCCCTTCCCCGCTTCAAGGTCGAGACAGGGACGAGCCTGGTTAAACTCCTTCAGACCTTGGGCATGACATCGGCCTTCATCCCCGGCACGGCCGACTTCTCGGGCATGGATGGCACGCACAACCTGTTCATCTCGGATGTCATCCACAGGGCATTCATCGACGTCGCGGAGAAGGGAACCGAGGCCGCAGCCGCCACGGCGGTAGTCATAAGACCTACCGGAGCTCCTTTGCCTTCAGTCGGGTTAGTCATCAACGCGGACCGTCCCTTCCTCTATTTCCTCCGCGACCAGCCCACTGGTGCCATTCTGTTCATGGGCCGGGTTCAAGATCCTAGCCAGAACTGACCAGAGATGCCCTTCGTGCAGCGCCTGGTCACCAAGGTACGCAGAATGTCGATGCTGTTGCCGCCATCAACCGAGGCCGGTGCAACCGGAGGCACCACGCTGAATCGTGTGTGTTCTGTTTTCGTGAAGTTGACCGTGGTGTCCGTGTTGGTCATCATCGTGGGTGCAACCGAGTGCAGCAGTGGAAGAGGCATTCGGATCGGAACCACAGGAGGTACGACTACCTCCACCGCAGGTGCGACGAGTGCCACAGGAGGGAGCGCTGGGATCACTGTAGGTACGACCAGCACCACCGGAGGGACCACCGGCACCATCGGAAACACGGGTGGAGGAGGGACGACAAGCAGTGGAGGCATCACCAGCTATGCGGGCATGACCGGCACCACGGTGCAGGGAGCTTTCTTGAGGACGGGCAACGTGACCGTGGCACGATTTGCCCACACGGCCACGTTGCTGCCGAATGGCAAGGTCCTCATCGCCGGAGGCGTGGGTGTCTCCCGGTCGCTGGCGAGTGCGGAACTATACGATCCGGCGTTGGGAACCTTCACAGCCACCGGCAGCATGACCGTGGCAAGGGCGTTCCACACGGCGACGTTGCTATTGAGCGGGAAGGTGCTCATCGCGGGGGGAGACAGCAGCAGCGGAGACGGCGGCGGCAACGGCGGGGCACCAATCGCGATTGCAGGCGCGGAGATATACGACCCGGCGGCTGGGACTTTCGCGGCCACCGGCAACATGACCGTGGCACGATTTGGCCACACGGCGACGTTGCTGTTGAGTGGAAAGGTGCTCATCGCCGGCGGATCTGGTAGTTACGCTATGCCTCTCTACAGCGACAGTGCGGAGATATTCGACGCAGCCGTGGGGATATTCACAGCTACCGGCAGAATGTCCCCGGCACAGGATGCCGACTCAGCTACATTGTTGTCGAACGGGATGGTGCTCATCAGTGGTAGCGGGGTCGCGCAGCTATACGACTCGGCGGCCGGAGCTTTCACAGCAACCGCCAATATGGTCGTGCTGAACTTCAACGAGTACACGGCGACGTTGTTGTCGAGCGGGATGGTGCTAATCGCCGGCGGGTCGGGCGGCATCGGGGATCTCGCGAGTGCGGAGCTATACGACCCAACGGCCGAGATCTTTACTGCGACCGGCAGCATGACCCAGGCAAGAGATTCGCACACAGCGACGTTACTACCCAGCGGGAGGGTGCTCATCGCCGGTGGAGAGAACAATGTCGTGGCTCTCGCGAGCGCGAAGCTGTACGACGCCAGCACCGGGACATTCACCGCCACCAGCAGCATGACCGTGGCAAGGGTGTTCACCACGGCGACGTTGTTGCCGAATGGGAAGGTGCTCATCGTCGGCGGGACATCCGATGGCACCACGGCTCTCGGAAGCGCAGAGTTGTACGAGGAATAGCCCCCGACAGCCGGTGTCAGCCAACAAGCTGGAGCTGTATTAGGCAGGGAGACACGGGCACTCTTCCCTCCGTCCAGTAAGCTACAGAACTTGGGTCCCCTTTGATCCGCGCACCCACGGTCGTCCGTGTACCAGGGGTGGGTGTGTCGGCAGCCAAGAAAAGCGTTGCCATCCAGGTCTATTTGTTCCAGCCGGTCCCTTCTTTCTGCGGGCACCACCTGCTGAGACATCACGTGTTGGCGGGGACAAAGATCGAATGTGGGCACAGCCAGCATCATCCTGTGCTCAGTCAGGCTCCTGATTCGACACGCCCATTCTTGAGGGTCTGAACACGGGCTCTGGTACTGGAAACCAGCAAGGGTCTAGCTTTGTACGGGAGGAGAGGAATTCAATGATTCCCAATAGATACAGCTACCCCTCCCGCAGATTTCAGACCTCGCCTTATATAAGATAAGGCGACGGTCGGAAATTGCGGGAACCCCGTAGTCCCTTCCTCCCGTGTACAAGGTCAGACCCTTTGGGTCTTGCCCTCCAATAAGACAGGAGGCCGGGAAGGCAGGAACAAGAAGAAGGAGAAGGAGAGATTGGATCATCCAGAAAGATGCAGGGGTTGCTGGTCATGCCCAACGGAATCCAGGATGTCGATGTTCTTGCCGTCAAGGTCGCGGAAAAGTGGAAAGCACAGTTGCCAACTTGATCTCACCGAGCCTACCCATCATCAGCGATACCCTTGGAAAACTCATGCTGCGGAGTTTTTTGGACAAGTTGTCCTGTAATTCAGCGCGCTGGAGACCATGGTCCGGTCGTTCGTCGCTTCGCCGTGAAGCAACGATGCATCCCTCGGAATACTTTGCTGATAATCTGGTAGCCATGATCTGGGAGTGCCGCTGGCTAGCAATCGGTCTGGCGTTGTCGTTCACCGCGCTTGCGTGCTCGCGCACGCCGATGGATGAACAGCATGGGGTGACAACAAACACCATCGGCCCAGGTGGAGGAGCCGGCACGGTCACCAGCAGAGGGAGCACTGGCATTCTCGGAGGAACGACCGGCACCACGACAGGCACCAGTGGAGGAGGAACAACCAGCACCACTGTGTTCTTGGGTACCTACCCGACCGATGGAACGTTCGTTGGGGGTTCGGAGATGCCCGCTGACGCTGGTACATGCGGAGCCTCGTCGTCCCCGGCCGTCGCAACCAGTGGTGATGTCGTCATCGGAGCGGGCGCTACGGCGAACGATGTCGTCATTACGAACTCCAATACTTTGTGCACTTTTGCAGGACGCCAGGAAGAGCCTGGGCTATTCACCGCGACCAATGTAGAGTGTGAGCTATCGCCGAGTAGCCCTCTTCTTGTGCTCGGCATCCAGAGTCAGATGTATGGTTCATTTCGAATGGACGTGCCCGCGGGCACGGCGAGTTGGCAGACCATCTCTCACTGGACTGATCGACAGAGTGGCAATCTTCTTGTGCAGTGCGCGTGGTTCAATATGAGGGTTGGTGCACGACGATAGCCCAGCAGCGGCCAGGGAGAAAGACCAACGCACAGGGTGTATCCGCATGGCTCACCCCAGAACTTCACGCCCAAGCCGAAGGGCGACAGGGATACCGTCGTCTTGCTCTCCTCGGCGTCGGAGTTGAGTCGCCTTGCCGTGAAGCAACGATGCATCCCTCGCACCGCTTTGCTGATAATCTGGCAGGCATGATCTGTGAGTGCCGCTGGCTAGCAATCGGTCTGGCGTTGTCGTTCACCGCGCTCGCCTGCTCGCGGACGCCGATGGATGAGCAGCAAGCAGGCGGGACAGTAGCAAGCGGTGGCAGCAGCGGCAGCGGCGGTACCAACGGCAAAAGTGGCACTTGGGGCGGGATCGCACCAAGCTGTAGCGGTCTGGCCGCGACCTGCGGGCCATCGGGGAACGATGACTGCTGCAAGAGCTTGCTGGTTCCCGGTGGAACGTTCTATCGCAGCTACGACGGCGTGGACTTTACGGATAAGAGCTACCCGGCGACGGTGGATGACTTCTACCTCGACAAGTACGAGATCACGGTGGGCCGGTTCCGGCAGTTCGTGAAAGCGGGCATGGACACACTGGCGAGCCCGCCTGCGTCTGGCGCGGGTGCCAATCTTGCGATCACGGGCTCGGGCTGGGACTCGACATGGAACACGAATCTGGCCGCGAACACGGCCGCGCTGAGAACCGCCCTGAAGTGTGATGCGACCTATCAGACCTGGACGGACACGGCAGGGAGCAACGAAAGCAAGCCGGTGAACTGCCTGGACTGGTACACAGCGTTCGCGTTCTGCGCCTGGGACGGCGGACGGCTGGCGACCGAGGCAGAGTGGAACTACGCGGCCTCCGGGGGAAACGAGCAGCGGTACTATCCGTGGTCAAGCCCGGCAACATTTACGACAATCGATGACAGTTACGCGGTCTACTGTGGCGGCTCATGTAGCAGCACACAGAACGTCGGTTCAAAGTCTCCGAAAGGCGACGGGAAATGGGGACAGTCCGACCTGGCCGGGAACGTGTGGGAGTGGACGTTGGACTGGTATGCAGACCCATACCCAATGCCATGCGATAACTGCGCCGACCTGACAGCCGCCTCCTACCGGGTGTTCCGGGGCGGCAGCTTCGTCAACGACGCCCCGGTCCTCCGGTCGGCCGGCCGCTACTTCGGCTACGCCCCGTGGAACTACTACTACTACGTTGGGGCTCGTTGCGCCAGGACCAGTTTGTGACTATGGCGCAATGTTCGCGTGCGAGACGACCTCCGTACCCCTTGAGTCTTGACTCTTGAACCCTTGACCTCCGTCAACGAAGTCCCTCCTCCCGACAAACACGAAGGCGAGCACGAAAGGCGGCCTTCCTCAGCCGCCGGGAGAGGCGGGAAGGGGGACGTACGGCGAGTTAGCTATGCCCGTGCCTGTGGAGACATTTTCGTTTTACAGGTCACGAATTAGTCCAATTGCGATGTGACGGTTGTGAAGCTTTGGATGGCGTACGAACCCGAAGGGCGAGACATTGATGCACGTGTGCGGGAGCTACCCAAAATCCTGCCGCCTTCAGAATCCTTCAGTGGATGTATCCTTGAACGGGCTGTTCCCAATACGAAAGACTGGTCTGCGAGAGGACGTGCGAGGCTGGCTGACGGAAGGAAATTGAAATCAAGACAAGAGAAGAACCCCGTCCCTTCGATACTGACCCGCCTTTTGCTGGACGAAACGGCGCGTGTTGGCACTCCTATCAAGACCTCTATTGTGGATGCTCCACCTGATTCTTCCCCATAGTCATATTGGCCAACCTGACGAATTGAGATTTTTGGGAACAGGTCTGGCAGAGCCTGTTCCGCCAACTGGGTACTCCCACTGTTGCCAGCCCCGCCTACCCGGTTGTCCCCGCCCACTACACCCAGTCCGCGCAAAGCAGCTCGGCCTGTTTCAAGACGGTCTTGACGGCTTCTTCCTGGAGGTCCGGTGGGTAGCCGAACTTGTTCAGGATGCGCTTCACAATCACCCTGATCTTTGCCCGCGCACTTTCGCGCAAGGTCCAGTCGACGGTCACGCTGGTGCGCACCTTGGTGATGAGTTCGGCAGCGATAACCTTGAGCTTGGCGTCGCCCATCACCTGCACCGCACTCTCGTTGGCGGCCAGGGCGTCGTAGAACGCCACCTCGTCGTCGTTCAGGCCAAGTTCTGCCCCGCGTTTTCCAGCGGCGTCCAGCTCCTTCGCCAGCTTGATGAGTTCCTCGATGACCTCCTGGGTGGCGATGGCGCGGTTGTGGTAGGCATTCAGCGCCTTCTTGAGCTTCTCGGAAAACAGCTCCGACTGGACCAGGTTGCGCTTGGAGCGAATCTTGATTTCGTCCTTGAGCAGTTTCTCCAGCAGCTCGGCGGCGACGTTCTTGTGTTTCAGGCCGCGAACCTCGGCGAGGAATCGGTCATCCAGGATGCTGATGTCCGGCTTCTGCAAGCCAGCGGCGGTGAATACGTCGATGACCTGGCCATCGGTCGTGATGGCCATGGACACGAGCTGGCGGATGGCAGCGTCGATCTGCTCTGGCGTCTTGCTGCTGGTTCCGCTCTTCTTGTTCAAGGCTGATTGAACGGCCTGGAAGAAAGAGACGTCGTCACGAATCTCCGTGGCCTCGCCGCTTGCCGCGCATAGGGCGAAGGCGCGAGATAGGTCGGTCACCACCTGCACGAAGCGCTGCTTGCCATCTTCCTGCCCGAGGATTCGTTCCTGGCCTGCGGGAAGAAGCGCGAGCTTCTCGGCGGGCTTGCCCGTGATCCATTTCCCCCAGTCCAGGCCGTGCAGCATGTCGCTGGCGATACCGTGCTTCTCCAGCATCACGGCGATGGCCTCCTTCGGGTCATGGACAGCGTCACCCTTGCCGCCGCTCTCGGTGTAGGTCGCGAGCGCGTGCCTGAGCTGGTCGGCAAGGCCAAGGTAGTCGACCACCAAGCCACCTGGCTTGTCGCGGAAGACTCGGTTCACACGTGCAATGGCCTGCATCAGCCCGTGCCCTCGCATCGGCTTGTCGGCGTACATGGTGTGCAGGCAGGGCGCATCGAAGCCGGTCAGCCACATGTCGCGCACGATGACGATGCGGAACGGGTCGCGACTGTCCTTGAAACGCACCGCCAGCTTACGCCGCCGTTCCTTGTTGCGAATGTGCGGCTGCCACTCGGGCCCATCATCCGCGCCGCCGGTCATCACCACCTTGACCACGCAGGCTTTTCCTTTCTCGGCCTCGGCGTCGTCATCCTTGGCGCTGGCCCAGGCGGGCCGCAGTTTGATGATGGCGTCGTAGAGAGGAACGCTTCACCACACTGGGAAACATCCTTCGCGCTTGCCCACGGGATGTCCCCATCCCAATAGGTAGGCACATCGGTCTTCGGTGTTCCGCCGCTAAGCAGGTCTGCCTGTCGAAGAATAGAGCCGACATCCCACCGATTCGGAATGGGGCCGAGCGGGGAGTCTTGGAAGGCGGCGGGAAACAGGGCTTTGGTGGCTTTGTCGAGGCCGTCGGGTTTGCGACCGTCGAGTTTGGCGCGGACGGGGTCGAAATCCACGAACCAGCTCTGGAACAGTGCCCGCGCCATCGCCTCCAGGGTCGCGTTCATCCGCCGGTTCAACTCAATCTTGTCGTCCAGCGCCCCAAGCACTGCCGCGATGGCTTTCTGGTTGGCGAGGGGTGGAACCAGTACGGGCAGCCCGCGAATCGTCGGTAGGTTCAGCCGTTCGGCAACTGAGCCATCGCGAAAACCGTTGATATACGCCGCCATTACCGGCGAGTTCAGCCAGTGGCGAAGGAAACGAAAATCGAGGCGTCGTCTGTCGGGCCGGATGAGAACCATCCGCTGGCCGAGACAGATTTGTGAGTCTTCTGGAACCTCCGCAGCTATGCCGAAGTAGGTCCCCTCACGGCTGTAGAGAAGATCGCCACGGCTCGGGGTTACGCGAGCGATTCGCTCTGCGTAGGTCTCACCAGACACGTGTGCTGCCTGGTCCGGACGAAAGACCCCAGTGATGATGTCCTGGGTGCGGACGACGAAGGGTCCCGTTTTGGTGAGCTTTGGCGTTGAGTGCGGGCAGTCGAAGACGCCCTCAGAGATCCCGTCTAGGCGCGACCACGACCAACCGCTGGGCGGGTCGCCGTACGCCACCGGGACATGGAGCTGTAGCGTTTCCACCGACGAGCTACCAGCCATAGCCCAGCCCCTTCAGGTTCGGCATCACGATCCCCCCCTGCGGAAGCCGATGCGGGGCTTCTCCTTGGGCGCGGGGGTCATCAGGTCGCGGATGGC
This sequence comes from Myxococcales bacterium, assembly GCA_003142855.1. Taxonomy (GTDB): domain Bacteria; phylum Myxococcota_A; class Polyangia; order Fen-1088; family Fen-1088; genus Fen-1137. Next base: position 69,803 of record PLNW01000086.1, on the reverse strand, counting down.
TTCGAAGACCATCTTGAATTGACCGTCGTACTTCCTTTCCAGGGCCGCCAGCTTGCGGGCGAGTTCGGTGTTTTGTTGCAACATCTGCCGCAGGCGCACGAAGGCCCGCATGATTTCTATATTCACGTGAACGGCGCGCTGGCTGTGCAGGACGCTGGAAAGCATGGCCACGCCTTGTTCGGTGAAGGCATAGGGTTCGGTGCGACGGCCCCCGCGCCCGGCCTTTGAGGTCACAGATTGTGACCTCAAAGATGTCGCTTCCTCCTGGCTGAGCTGGAACATGAAATCCTCGGGAAACCGGTCCAGGTTCCGCTTGACGGCTTGGTTGAGCGCCTTGACGGGTACTTCGTAGAGCGCAGCCAGCTCACTGTCGAGCATCACCTTCTGCCCGCGCAGAACAAGGATGGCGTGTTCGATGCGCTCCGCTGGCACAAGCAGCTTGTCAGCCATTCACATCGCTCCTTCCGTTCAAGGTCACAATTTGTGACCGCAAAGACATCGCCCTATCCGCCATATCCAAGCCCCTTCAAGTTCGCCTTGATGGCTTTCTCCAGCTTCGCGCCCTCCACAAACTGCCCGGTCAATTCTGCCACCAGCCGCGCCATCTTCTCGCCGAAGGGCTCGCCGTCGTCGGCCACTTCCTCGGCACCGACGTAGCGGCCAGGCGTAAGCACGTGACCGTGGGTGGTGATTTCGGCAGTGGTAGCGGATTTGCAGAAACCGGCGACGTCTTTGTACTTGCCAGCGCCCTTTCCCCCTTCGGGGGCTGCGGGACCTACCCGCCCTACACGCCCACCGCCGCCTTCGGCGGCGCCCTTGTCCCCGCGCCATGCGTGGTAGGTGCCGACGATCTTATCTAGGTCGGCATCGGTCAGCTCGCGGTGGACGCGGTCGATGAGTGTGCCGAGCTTGCGGGCATCGATGAACAGGGTCTGCTTGCGTCGGTCGCGGCGCTTGCCATCGTTCTTGTTCTTGGTCAGGAACCATAGGCACACGGGAATCTGCGTGCTGTAGAAGAGCTGGCCGGGCATGGCGACCATGCAGTCCACGAGATCCGCCTCGATGATGACTTTGCGGATGTCGCCTTCGCCGGACTGGTTCGAGGACATGCTGCCATTGGCAAGCACGAAGCCAGCCATGCCGTTCGGCGCGAGGTGATGGATGAAGTGCGATACCCAGGCGAAGTTGGCGTTGCCCTTGGGCGGGATGCCGAACTGCCAGCGCACGTCGTCGTCCTTGCGGAACCAGTCCGAGTCGTTGAAGGGCGGATTGGCCAGGACGTAGTCGGCGCGCAGGTCGGGGTGCAGATCGCGGCGGAAGGTGTCGGCTTGCTCGGGGCCGAAGTCGGCCTCGATGCCGCGCAGGGCGAGGTTCATCACGGCCAGGCGGCGGGTGGTGGCGTTGCTCTCCTGGCCGTAGATGCTGACGTCGCCCAGCTTGCCGCCGTGGGCTTCCACGAACTTTTCCGACTGCACGAACATGCCGCCGGAGCCGCAGCAGGGATCGTAGATGCGGCCCTTGTAGGGCGCGAGCATGGCAACCAGGCAGCGCACCACGCAGGACGGGGTGTAGAACTGGCCGCCGTTCTTGCCCTCGGCGCTGGCGAACTGGGTAAGGAAGTATTCGTACACGCGACCGAGGATGTCCTTGGCGCGGTTCTCGCGGTCACCGAGGCCGATGGTGCCGATGAGGTCGATGAGTTCGCCCAGGCGGTGCTTGTCGAGGCCGGGGCGTGCGTATTCCTTGGGCAGGACGCCCTTGAGGCGCGGGTTGTCGCGCTCGATGGCGACCATGGCGTCGTCCACCACCTTGCCGATGGTGGGCTGCTTGGCGCTGGCCTGCAGATGCGACCAGCGGCCTTCCTTGGGCACCCAGAAGACGTTTTCGGCTTTGTATTCGTCTTTGTCTTCGGGGTTGGCACCCGCGTAGTCACCTTTGCCCACGACCAGCTTGGCATGGTGTTCGTCGAAGGTATCGGAGATGTACTTGAGGAAAACGAGGCCGAGGACGACGTGCTTGTACTCCGCCGCGTCCATGTTGTTGCGCAACTTGTCTGCGGTCAGCCACAGCTTGGCCTCGAACCCGAGGGTGGCTCCCGACTGCTTGGTCTCCGTGGCGGCTTCGCTCGTCACATGGGTCTTGGCCGCTGACCTGGGAACGCGCTCGCTACGTTTCGCCACGGTTCATCCCCAGGTTTCGGCGCACGCAAAAGTCCATCGCGGCGCATGATATCACCTGGGGCGGAAGTTGTGCTCGCTTCGGTCAGACGGGTGTCGGTCAGACGGATCACGCCAGCCCGGTGTCCGACCTCCCGTTGACCGCGCCTGAATGCGAGAGCGGGCTCATCCGTCAAATCCAGCAGCTACTTGGGCCGGTCTGCCACCGACCGCAACCAGCGCCTTTGCGTGATGTCGGCCCCTCGCACCATCGGAGAAGGCCATGTTTCAAACAGTGCTAGATAGGACCTACCCGATCCGGCGTGCCAGAGCGGCCGGTGTGGTCGCCTGCAACATCCGCCAGCACGGGCCTACGCCTTCTTCATCGACAGCGCCAGCTTCACGGCATCAGCGACGCCCTTGTCCTTGGCGACTGCCTTGACCTTTGCCCTGTCCGCGCCTGTGAGGGATTTCAATGCGCCCAAGTACTGCCCTTGAAGTTTCCGCGCCCGCGCAACCTTCGGCGTGGCCTTCTTCACCTTCTTTCCCGCCGCCGGCTTGGCCCCTGTCGCCTGGGTGACATTGCCTTCCCGTCGCTGCTCCCGGTACTTTTTGATCTTGGACTTGGCCACGTTCTTGTGGTTCTTGCAGACCATGCCGAAGATTGGTGCTGCCACGTTCTTGCAGCCGGGTACTGGACAAATCTGTTTCTTCCGCGCCGGTTTGGGTGCCGCCACAGGTGCCACATGCGCCACAGCCTGCTTCGGTGGCCTGCCTGGTCCGCGCTTTTGCGGAACGCCAAAGGCACCAGCAAGGGCAGCCTGGATTCGTTGAGCTACGGCTGCTTCCACGGCGGCAACGATTTGCTGGGTGAAGGTTTCGATCTGAGCGGTGATGGTCGGGTCGGTGTTGGACATTTGTTCTCCGGGTTGTTCTTTCCCGCTGCAATCGTATTGGGCAAATGGCAGCTGGGCAACAAGATCGAAAGGGTCAGGGATCATGAAGTCGCTGGCCATGCTGCTCACCGTTGGCCGTCTATTGCACCGGCACTGGCTCTACCCCGTGGGACACTCCTTGCGCCAGGCCACTGCTCCAACGGGTCACGAGATGCCCGCCATCCGGCGGTTGCGGAGCAGAATATGGTCGGGGAATCGGGACTGTCAGATCCTGTTGCCTGCACTCCGCCACGTAGTAGTAGCCGTATATGGCGCTCGCGAGGGCAGTGAGAACCAACGCGCCATCAGCCGCCAGGGTATAGCTCCGAATTGTGCCCGATGACGTGTTCAGAGAAACATTGGTGATCGCGGCGCTGAATAATGCCACTGCTGCCGTGTCCAGCCCCGGCATCCAGTAGCTATTCGTGCACAGCGGAAGTGCGGTGTATTGAGGTGCTTCTTCCCGAGGGACAGGACGTGTCACCCAGGTGAAGGAGCAGTCCGCGGTCGTGATCCCGAGGAGGGCAAAGACTAGCAGCCTCACGCCTACCCAGGCCCATCGCTTCGGCCTACGTCCGGCCTGCCCGTCATTCCCGTTCATAGCCATTTCGGTTGCGGTTGTTTCTACACCACAGATCTAATGATGGGCCGCCATCCAGTTAGCCATCTCGCCACGAAATGCCGCCGGCCCCGTGATCCTGGGTCACGCATGCCGGGGGGGTAGCGCCCCTCAGCTTACCGACGTTGAGCACGCGGCGTTTGTTCCAGCGCACAATTCCGGTCCGCCAGATTCTGGAGTGAATTCTCCATGTCTGGGGCGAGATTTCTGAATGCCACAGCGAATCTCTTTTCGCCGGATGGCAACCGTTCCAACCGCACCACCTCGGCTTCGAGACCCTGTGACAACTGCTTGCCCACCCGAAGCAGTATCTGCACAACTTGGCCAATCGTGAGGTTGTTGTCGCCGACCAGATGTGCACCCCCAGCCGAGAGGTCTCGCACCACGTACGCGCCCACGTATCGTCTGGCCACCAGAACGAAGGCGCTGCTGTCAACTCTGGCGCGCAAGAAGCGACGCCTATCCTGCAATCCCATAGAGGCGCTTTCGTCTTCAATGCCCGAAGGTGTCAACTCGCGAAGATGACATAGTTGTTCTTCGTTGGACATATTCCGAAAGGCCCTCTCAAAATCCGACGTGTCAGCGGCCGTGGTCATGCTGCAGATGCTTGACCACGGTCTCCCGTGCGTATCCAAGATGCAGGCCGCGTGCTTCGGGCGTATTGCCAGTAGGTAAAGCTATGTAAAAACTCTCCGGGGCAGCAATCTCGCGGGCAAGATCTTCTGGTACTTTTCTTCCCGCCGACTTGGCGGTACTCGACGATCGGATATGTCGTAGAATGAAAGTGAGCCTACGGTTGTCCAACCCTGAGGTGGCGTCATGAAGATCAAGCTGACCGTTTCCCTTTGTCTCTTGTCCCTGGGATTCGGCGTCGCTCGAGCCCAGGAAATGAACGTCATAGGCGATTCGACGAGCCAGGGTTCGGCTTCTCCGCCTGTCTCGCCGCCACAAGCGATGGAGCCGCCCACCGCGCCCCCCGACATCCACCCTCCTGCCCCGCCCCAACAGCCTCCAGCACCACCGGTCCAGGACCAGGCGCAGCCCCAGATGCAACAGCCCGCTGGGGGAGTTCAGGCGGCGGGTGGGGGGCAGTGGGTGTACACGAGTCAGTACGGCTGGATTTGGATGCCCTACGGCAACCAGTACACCTACGAAGGCACGGCCAACGACGCATCCCCCTACTCATACGTGTACTACCCCAGCTACGGATGGATGTGGCTGGCGGCTCCCTGGGTCTGGGGCTGGGGTGCCTATCCTTACTTTGGCCCCCGTGGTCCGATGGGCTTTGGCTGGTACGCTGGCCTCTACCGGGCCGGGTATGGTTGGGGCGGATACCGCGGCGGCGGCGGAAGATACGGTTTTGGTGGTGGTTACGGTGGCAGCTATCGCAGCAACGCTGGTGGTGCCTCACGCGGTAGTTTCAGTGGTCACAGCGGCTTCGGCGGTGGCCACGGCGGAGGCCATGGTGGCGGCCATCGCTGACAACGACCTACAAGAGCTTGTGGGGTGTCGACGCGTGGCCGGTCTTCAGCATGGCAGGGGCGGCTTGCCCGTGAGCGATCCCCTTCGATCCGGCCCTGTGCGGCGGGTCACGCGAGTGCCGCTGATGTCACTTCTTCTTCGAGGGCAGCCTGATCATCTTGCTGGCGACCATGAAGATGCCCTTCCCTCCATGGTGCATCGTCCGCGGGCGTCTCCTTGAGCGTGCGATCCATGCCTTGACCACTTCGAGGACGAAGAAGTTGTAAGCGGCGACCAGCCTCGTGTCGACAACTCTGCACTCGAGGTTCGCGTAGCATTCCTTGATGAGTGGTGCCTTGACTTGCGATGCAGCCACCGGCGTCAGGCCGAACGTCTTGAACTTGTCCACCCGCTTCCCAGAAGTGTTCCCGCAACTAACGACCTGCTTGGCCAGTTCCACGGTCGGGATGTTGATCACGCACTCTTTGGTTGCCCTCAGGATGTCGAAGGTGTAGTTGCGTCGGCTGATCACGCAACCGACGAGTGGCGGCTCGAATTCCATCATCGTGTGCCACGACAGCGCCATGATGTTCGCCCGCGTGCGGTCGGCTGTGCTCAGCAGGACGACTGGGCCGGGTTCGAGCAGGCGGTAGACATGGGACAGCGGAAGGGACTTCTTGGACATCGGGCTCCTCGTGCAACCGCTATCGTTTAGCTGAAGCCAAGGACGGGATGTGGCGTGTACGGCTCCTCGAGAGAAGCTATTTCCTCGGGGCTCAAACGCAACGAGAGCGCCGCTATTGCGTCTTGCAGATGGTGTGACTTGGTGGCGCCGACAATCGGCGCGGTGATCCCCGGCTTGCTGAGCAGCCACGCCAGCGCAATCTGCGCACGGGGAAGTCCGCGCTGCTCCGAGATCTGACCCAAGCGATCGACTACTTTCCGGTCGGCCTCCTCGGTCTGCGAATACAGCTTCTTTCCAAACTGGTCCGTCTCGTAGCGCTTGGTGCTTTCGCTTTGCCAGGGTCGGGCCAGACGGCCCCGTGCGAGAGGACTCCAGGGGATGACGCCAATACCTTCGGCCTGACAAAGAGGCATCATCTCGCGCTCTTCTTCTCGATAGAGCAGGTTGTAGTGATTCTGCATGGAAACAAATCGAGACCAGCCGTGGAGGTCAGCGAGATAGAGCGCTTTGGTGAATTGCCAGGCATGCATGGAAGACGCACCGATGTAGCGCGCCTTTCCCATCTTCACCAAATCGTGCAACGACTCCAGAGTTTCCTCGATGGGCGTTTCGGAGTCCCAGCGGTGGATTTGGTAGAGGTCGACGTAGTCGGTGCCCAGGCGACGCAGACTCTCGTCGATCTCGAAGAAGATGGATTTTCGGGATAGGCCGTGGCCGTTGGGTTCGTCGCGCATGACGCCGTGAATTTTGGTCGCGATGACCACTGCCTCGCGGCGTGCGTTTGCCTTGAGAAACCGTCCGAGCACCTCCTCGCTGGCACCGCTCGAGTAGACATTGGCCGTATCGAAAAAATTGATCCCGAGATCGAATGCCGCACGCAGCAATGGCTTGCTCTCGCCTTCGTTAAGTGCCCACGCGTGCCTGCCCCCTTTGATCTCACCTGTGGCGGGCGCGCCATAGGTCATGCAGCCGAGACATATGCGGGAGACCTTGAGGCCGGTCTTGCCAAGATTGATGTAGTCCATGATTCCTTCCGTGGTGAGCTTGCCTGCCGCGATCCCTGACGACTGCCTCCTAAATCCGCAAGTCTGGCGGAAGGCGTGGACGCAAGTTGTCGGGGTCATAGGATGAAGTACGAACCGCAGCGTCGAGCATACCCGGCAATCGTATGGGCTGCGGGGGAGATGGGCAACCAGATCGAAATGGCCTGTCGAAATGGCCGAGGATGAAGGGGGCTGGCTACGCCGATGCCACCTTGTCCCCGAGCAGGGTGCTGGTCCTGTTGAACTTCCCTTCAGATTTCCACCACGAGTCGGTCCAGGAACTCGCGGTTGGGCTCCTCGCCCACATATCCGAACGGATTGCACAGCACCGTGGTCTCTCCTATCTGGGTGCGCGTGGAGGCGTGTGAGTGCCCGTGCAGCCAGAGCCGTGGCCGGCGTTCAAGTATCAGCTCCGTGAGGTCGCACACGAAGAACGGGTTGAGCGGGTTCCCCACGAACCTTGGGGCGACACAGCGTTGTGACGGCAGGTGGTGAGTCACGACGATGTCGCCGGGGCGCAACTGCTGGTCGAAAAAGGCGACAGCCCTGGCGTTCTCCTCGTACACCCAGGACTCGAAGTCCTCGATGACGGAGAAATCGGTCAGCGCATGCTTGAGTCCTTCATCGACGGTGGAGCGCGGGAACCACAGCGGTGCCCCCAGAAAGTTGAACCCCAGAAGTTCGGTGCTCGAGCTGTCGAGCCAGACAAGATTAGGGTTCTCGGCCTGCGCCCGCCGGGTGAGGTCGAGCACGCTGCTGCGGTTCGCGTTGTAAAATTCGTGGTTGCCGTGAACGTACACGACTGAGGCGTCACGGAATCTCCGGCACAGCAGCGCGAGTGCTGGGGGGATGCCATCCGCAACGGCGATATCGCCGGCAAGCACCAGCACGTCGACACCAGATGGGTCGAGCGACTCAACGAAGGAGCGCCCACCGTCCCGGTGAAACTCGAAGTGCAGGTCGGAGAGGAGTTGGAGACGCATACCATGGCCGGTCAAGGCAGGTAGCGGTCCTTCAGCTCCCCCGGCAAGCCCCCAGCATCTTCGGTTTCCAGGGCCGAGGCGAAGGATTCGAGGGTCCAGGTGGCAAACGTCGAGGAGTCGGCGAGGCACGCCTGGTACTTCTGGATCGCCGCCGCTGCATGGGAATTCTCTGAGGGGTAGAGCACCACGAACATGCCCTCCGCCCAGCCATCCGCCAGCAGCATGCTCCCGGCCAGCATATGGTCCCGCCAGAGCTGGTTGATGGGCTTCATGCGCAGGTCTGGCAGGTGGTTGGCATCGTCACCATGGTAACCCCGCTCGCCGTGCTCTTGCATCTTGCCTATGCGTGGCGGCCAGCCGACCTCGGTTTCGTCACCCTCCCGGCTTGTTGGCCCCACCGCCCGGCGGATGTTTCCACTAGCCTGCCAAAAACACGATCACCACGATGGGGCCGAGGAAGTAGTTCGCCGTCACGGCAACCAGGTGACCTTGGCCGTACACCACGGAGCTACATTTCTCACGGCCTTGGCTCCCGCTATGTCGGCGTGGTCTTCCATGCTTTTGCGTCAGGTGCGCAGACTGTGGCGTACCCCCTGACGGTTCTCAGGTCCTTGATGGTTGGGGGGAGCAAATAGCCGTCGGGGCACCGGCGTCTTCGGTGGATGTCCCTCCAGGAAGTCGTGAGTGTGTCGGGGCGTCTTGCGACGGGTCCAGGCGTCCAGCGCGTAGACCAGGAGTTTGAGAAGAATTGCAACCGGCAGAAGGGTCGCGATGACGGCGATGCACAGCAGCGCTAAAAGCGGGTCGCGGGGCATGTCGGAGTGGGGGTTGCCGAAGGCCATCCTTAGATTTTACCTGGAGTTGTGGTTTGTGGTCGCCGGGCAGTCGATCAAGTCGATCAAGATTGCCAAGAAAGGTGTCAGCCGAGCGGGTGGGCCCGGTCGAGGTGAACAGCATCTTGGCTGATGCGTGCGCGGCAAGAAACGGGTGGAAGGTCATCCTGGCCAGGTGTGCCCCGGAGAAGAGCAAGACCATTTCCACGCCGGCACAGATCTGATGATGGACAGCCAGCCAGTTGGCTATCTCCCCACGAATTGCGGCAGGCCCTGCGATCCTGGGTCACGCATGCCCGGGGTGCCAGGGGGGTGGTATCTTGATGTTTCCCCCTACTCTTTGCCCAGCTACACGATTCCCTCTCCATACCGCCGAAGCTGGGCAGCATCCGCCTCCGCCAGGTTGTTTGGGTAAAGCAGGAACCGGAGCTTGTCGAGGACGCGGTGCTGCCTCTGCCGTGCCTTGATCTGTCTTCTCGGTGGTCATGCTCATTCGCGTTCGGTCCTCGTCTTGTTGCTCCCTGCCTTGCTGCGAGCGACAAGGAAACACTCCAGGTCATCTGGTGCCACCCTGATGGCATTCAGCACGCGCACATGGGGGAGCGCTCCTGACGTGCACAGTCTGTACGCCGTGGCCGTGCAGATGCTCAGCTTGGCCGCAACATCGCGGACGGTGAGGTAGGGACACTCGCTCCAAGAGCCACTACCCGCGGCTCGCTTGGCCTGTACCACTATTGCACCAAATGATCGGCTATTTGGTGCATTCTCTGGCCATGCGCGGCTAAGGTCACTCTGCGCAACCCGTTGAATTCCCAACGATTTGCTAAGGTCTGCTACGCCTTGCGATGTTGCGTCGAGAACTCCGAAGCCGGGGGTAGTGGGTTCGAGTCCCGCCGCGCCCACCAGGTTCTACCGCTTGCCCGTCGCCCTTGATCGGGCGCGGGCAGCCAGCGCATAGATGAGCGGACCGGCTGCCGCGAGAGTCAGGGCCAGGGTAAGCGTCCCAAGCTGACCCGCGTGTTCGTGCCGTTCGCGCGCGAATGCCAGCACTAGAAGCGCTGCAGGTCCCACTCCCAATAGCAGAGCAACCGGAAGGCCGCCCGGGACGCGAAAGGGTCGCGCCAGGTTCGGCTCGCGCACGCGCAGGATCACCAAGGCCGCGAATTCGAGCATGAGCGACAGGCCGTAGAGCAGGGCATAGAGTTCGATGAGACGCTGCAGACCCAACCCCAGGGCCACGCACCAGGCCGCGGTCAGGGTCACAATGGATACCCAGGGCGCACCGGTGCTGGGTAGTTGGCGAGCAAACACCCGCGGCAGGCGGCCATTCAAGGCGAGCACCAGCGGCAGACGCGAATACGACATGACCAGCGCATTCGCCATGCCCAGACCGCACAGCATCCCGCCCACGCCCACGGCCAGCGCGAGTCCGCGGCCGCCCATGATGTCACCCACGTTGACCCACGACCCCGTGGTCCAGCCGCTCGGATCGATCCCCCTATGTGCGGCCCCGGCCACGGGCACGAGGTAGGTCAAGGTCACCAGGCCGACCGTGATGAAGATGGCCAGTGGATAATTGCGCTGCGGTCGTTCCACCTCACCCGCCACAGTGGAGGCATTGTCCCAACCCGCGAAATTCCACATGGCGATCAACATTCCTCCGAAGAAATCGCCGCCAGCCGCGGGCGCGGGCACGGGGCTGGCGGGGGCGGCCCCAGTGAAGGCAAGGATAGCCATGACAACGAATGGGCCCAAGAGCAGCACGGCCATGAGTTCGGACGCCCCGCCCACGGCACGCGAGCCGCGCAAGTTGAGCGCCGCACAGGCCACCAGAATCGCGACGCCCATCACCAGGCCGACGCTTCCCTGGGACGCCGCAGGCCACAGTCGCCCCAGATAGAGCAGGAACAGCGTCGGGTAAATGGCCATGTCAAAGACGCTGGCGCAGAGGGAAAGCCAAGCTTCCTGAAAACCCCAGAACGGACCCATGGCCCGCTCGACCCAGACGTAGTATCCGCCCTCGTCGGGAATCGTGCTGGCCAGTTCACCCACCATCAGGGCCGTGGGCAGACTCCACACAAGCGGCGTCACCAGAAGGAGCAGCAGCGCCGTCCGATAGCCCACATTCCGCACCAGCTCTTCCAGGCCATAAGGGCCGCCCGCAACCATGAAGTAGGTCGCAGCCACCAGCCCGGTGAGAGTGAGTTTTCGTTTCACTGCTCGTCGCGCCAGTGGGACTCGGCAAATGGGCTGCCGCCCCGCAGTTGCCGCACTTCTGGATTTGTGTCAGGCACGTGGCTCTGTCGGCAACCTTTTCAGTTCGATTCGCGCGTTGGCCAGCGACGGCAATTTCTCCCCCTGCGGCGGAGTCGTCCAACGAGCAATGGCACTCTTCAGCCTTGTCCGGAACTCTGCGGGAGGCAGCCGGTCCTTCGTGGACTCGCTTTCCTTGACCGGCTCGCCGTCCAGCCAAAGCACCCAGGTCTCCACACTCCAAGTTGGTGCCAGCAGGACGATGCGATCATCCGGGGCGCGTTCGTCGGCCTTCAGCTTCTCGAGGCGGGCTTTGAACCCGACGTTGTCCCCGTCTACCAAGACGAGGAAGCCTAGCCCCACTTGATGACGAGCCCGACGGTACGTGGGCACGACTTCTTCCTGGTAGCGACGCACAACCCAATTGCTAGCGGCGCCCTCTCCATCCGGGGCCTTGTTGACGTCGATCGCTCGTCGCTCGATCCCGAAAACATCGGCCAAGAGACACCTGGCGAACGCCTCGTGTTCGCTGTCCTCGCACCATACTCGCACACGAATTCGTCTACTCGGCATGGGACACCCCGAGCCTGAGAAACTCAGACGCCGTCATACCCGTATCGCGTGGAACGCGGATGTTCTGCAGACGGGTCGGCCCCTCTTCGGCGCGCCGAAGTTCCCAGGCTTGGTCCGCGGCCAGATAGTCAATAACCCGGTGATGGTGCGATATGGCCATCAGGGTTCCCCGTTTTGCGTCGACGATTGCATCTCGCATTTGCGACAACCACGGCTGGATCTCTTCCTCGGCCACGAAGTTGTCGGGCTCATCGAATACGATGAGCGACGCTGCGGGCGCCAGGGCATGAAGGATGGCGTAGTGCAGAAGCAGGATTCGCTGCCCATCCGAAAGTTCGCCGAGGGCCAATGAAAATGGGCGGCCCGCAATCTCACAGTCCAGCAGCAACAACCGCGCATCCACTCCGAGCTTTTGCAGCTTGATCGCTTGCAGACCAGGAACGATCGGGCGGAGATCCTGCCAAATCTGACTGGCGGTGGCAGGCGTTTCCTGCAGAATGGTTCGATACCACGACACGAAGTTCTTGCCGTCCGTGGAAAGCATGTCCGATTCGACCGTGGAGTCGGGGCTGATCTCGGAAGGCCGAAGGGCAAACAGCCACATACGGGCGTTCCATTCCTTGAACGCGGTCAACAACTTGTTTTCGGGACTCGCTTGCAGCAGAGGCAAGAATGACCGCCGGGGATCGGCCGGAAAAACCATTCGTGGTGTGGCCGTCGGTTCGTCGGCAAAAAGGCGGATCTCCTCGCCGGTATGCTCGTACAGGAGTGCGCCGTTTGTCGATACGGCTTCGCGCTCCACAGCTGCGCGCCGTGAACTTTCGTCGTGCCGAACAACCAGCTCGTAGTGAAACAACGTGCCCTCGAATCCTCGCAGGTCCAACTCGAATCGCTGGCTGGCCCGCTTGTCCCATCGTGTGCGCGTCCACGTAGGGAAGGCGTCTGCCGCGAGTTGGCCTGCGAGAAAGCCCTGAAGTCCCTGCAGCGCACCGAACACGGCCGACTTTCCGCCGCCATTGGGGCCGACCAGACACGCGACTTGGGCGGGCGCGATCTCGAAGTTTACAAGGCACTTGTAGTTGTCGACATAGAGACGCTTGATCATGCTGACCTCGGCTCCAGACTAGCCGCGAAACAGGTCGCAGCCAAGGGGCCCGGAGTTTCATACCGCTTGGCGGTGCTGGCGCTCAGGCACGAGCGAGTCGGATTGGTGTAAACTGACAGTGGGCAGACCTACCCAACGCCCCGCCGCCAAGGCGCACCGACGGTCAGACGACAACAAGGCAAAGCAAGGCAGCAGGGCGGTTCAGGGTCAATGGACAGAATTGCAACGTCGTGCTCCATGACCACAGCCTGACATTGAGTATGGCCGACCGGGAAGCGGCAAAAGGTGCGAAGATGCACGCGGTGGCCACGACCGCGCCGGCCAGACCTGCGACCTGTTGGCCAATGAAGGTCGCGGTGATGATGATGGGGCCGGGCGTGGCCTGGCCCAGCGCGATTCCGTCCATGTCCCAATTCTACCTCGCCGCCGCGCGAATCCTTTTGGACAAACCTCGCTCACACTAGGCAAGAGGAGATTGAACATGGCAACCAAGGCCCTGAACGAGAGCAACTTCAAAGAGACTGTCGCCAACGGAATCGTGCTGGTGGACTTCTGGGCACCCTGGTGCGGGCCCTGCCGGGTGTTCGGCCCAGTGTTCGAGAAAGCTTCGGAGGCGCACCCAGACGTGGTGTTCGGCAAGGTCAACACCGAGGACGAATCCGGGCTGGCCAGCAGCTTCGGCATCCAGGCCATTCCGACCCTGATGGGGTTTCGCGACGGAATCCTGCTTTTCGAACAGGCAGGGGCCTTGCCCGCGGCTGCGTTGCGAGAGCTGATCGAGCAAATCAAAGGACTCGACATGGTCAAGGTCCGTGCCGACGCCGCCCAGCAGGCAGCCCCGAAGACTTCGGAGTGCGGCGGAGGCTGCAGTTGCGAGTGATTTCATGCGGCTGGCGCATGCTCGGGACACCAAAATGATTTTGTACACCTTGGCTTCCGTCGTCGGTGGCGGCGTGCTCGGGTTCGCCTACTACAAGGTGGTGGGCTGCCGCACGGGCACCTGTCCCATCACGTCGAGCCCGCACATCTCTACCCTGTACGGCGCCCTGCTCGGCTATCTGATCGGATCCGGCGCGCGCATGTAACCATCACGCCGGCTTGGCGCGGTCGCGGCACTCCGGCATGATGGGTCGCCGTGATCTATCTGCTGCTCTTGTTCGTCGCGGGGCGCTGCCTGGTGCCGATGGACGAGACGGATCTGTTCTTCAACCTGCGTCTGGGCGATATCGTTCTTTCCACCGGCCATGTGCCCACCGAGAATCTGCTTTCCTTCACCTACCCGACGGCCACGGACATCAACCTGGCATGGCTTTTTCAGATCGTGCTCGCGCTCGCCCATCGTGCGGCAGGGATCCCGGGCACGGTGCTACTCAAGACCGGCTTCGTGCTGGGCACATGGGCCATACTTTTTCGCGTGGCTGTGCGGCGGGGAGCGCACCCGGCGCTGGCGGCCCTGGCCCTGGCGCTGGCGGCGTGGTCGGCTGAACCGCGCTTCGTCGAACGTCCCCACCTGGTGACCTTCCTCGGATTGGCGCTGCTGCTCCTGGCCCTGGAACGCGCGGAGGCAGGACGGCCGCGCCTCTTGTGGCTGCTGGTTCCGCTCGGACTCCTCTGGGCCAACGCCAACTCGTGCTTCTTTCTGGCGCCCGCGATTCTCCTGCTCTACGCCGCCGGCGCGTGGCTGGATGGGAAGCGCGCCCACGGCTGGCGCGCGCTGCTGGTTGGGCTCGCGCTTGTGCCTCTGATGTTTGCCACGCCCTCGGGAATTCGCTGTCTCTCCTACATTGCCAACCACATCCGGATGCCCTGGCTGCGGCCCCTGCAGGAATATCGGACGGCGCGCTGGCCGCTCGACGGGCCTTTCTTCTTCTTACTGCTTGGTCTGGCCACCGCGCTGTTGGGGTCGATTCTCTTGCGAAAAACGCGGGCTCTGTTTCCTCTGCGCATTCTCGTTCCCTTGATTGCGCTGGCCCTGCTGGGGGCTTTCCGCATCCGTTTCGTGGCCGAGTTTTCCATCTTGGCTGGCCCGGCGCTGGCGGTCGCGGCTAGTCGCTTGCTGCCTGCGTGGCGTGGCCGGGCACTGGCGTGGTCTGCGGCGGCGGCCTTGCTGGCGCTGACGGTGGTTCCTCGCGCCCAGGCTGCCTGGGCCGGTTCCCGCTGGTTCGACATCGGACTCGAGGCGGATCTGGTGCCCGAGGCGGCCATCGCCTTTGTCGATCGACATGGGCTGCGGCCGCGCATGTACAACGATCTCGAGGTCGGCTCGTACCTGACCTGGCAGGGCTGGCCGCGCTTTCGCGTGTTTCAGGATCCACGAATCAACGGCTATCCCGAGTCGTTCCACGCGGTCTTGCGCCGCGCGGACCTCTCGCGCGAGGAGTGGCAGCGCCTGCTCGACGATTTCTCTGTCGACGCCGCTTTGCTCACCTATCCCACCGTGAATCCACGGGGCGCATGGTTCGATCCAGGAAAATGGGCGCTGGTGTATCGGGCCGCCGATGGGCTGGTGTTCACGCGCCGCCTGCCGGAACGCGCGGCCCTCATCGCGGAGCTGGAGGTTCCCCTCAGCTTCAGCTACACGCCGACGATGGGCCTGCAGACAGCTCCCTTGCTGCAAGAGCCGCCGGAAGCCGCGCTTCCGACCTGCGAATGGCAGCGCCGCCTGGGCGATTTTCACCGCAGCGCTGGCGACGATCGGGCCGCCCGGCTCGCCTACCAGACCGCGCTGGCAGCGCCCACCGGGACATGCCTGGATTCGGGCTGGCAGGACGGCGTGCGACAGGCTGTGGGTGCGGTGGCCCTACGACTGGGCGAGCTGGCCCAAGCGGCGACCTTGCTCGACGGGCTGGCCGCGCCTGAAGCCCGCAACAACCACGGCTTCGCCCTGCTCGGGATGGGCCAAGCGGCATCGGCGCTCGTCGATTTCGACGCCGTTCTGGCCGCGTGGCCGGCCAATGACGAATCCTGCTTCGGCCGCGGGCTGGCCCTCGAAACCCTGGGCCGGCGCGCCGAAGCCGCCACGGCCTTCAGGGAGTTGCTGGCACGCTCACCCAATCACTTGTCGGCACCGGTGGCGCGCGAGCACCTCCGCCGGCTTCGCGACTGATCTGTCAGTCGAGTCCCATCGCCACAAACGGCGTGTCGTCGGTAAATTCCTTCACCTCCAACTTCTCATGGATGAGGCGACGCACGGAAGCCGCAATCTCCTCGCGCGTGCGTGGACCTGCCACCTCCTGCGGACCCGGTGTGCCGCGCTCGGAAATCTGCAGCGCCGTGTGTCCCACGATGGCTGCGGCCCCGTGATCGCGGCGCAAGGGGCCGCCGACTTGCTTCTCGAGCTCGTACCACAGCTGGTCGGCGTGGGCGTGCGAGCGAGGCAGCAGGCTGTCCCATGTCGTCGAGGGAACAATCTCGACGTGCTGCGGACCGAGCACCTGCACGATGGCCTTGCACAAGGTGGCAAACGCGCGCCGGGTGGAGTGCGCGACCTCCTCGGGTGACGGGGCCAGTTTCTCCATCAGGTAGTCCACCAGCGCGCGCGGCGTAGCGATGCGCTGCATGTCCTCGTCGGGGATGGGAATTCCGAACGCATCCTCGACAACAATGACGACTTCGACCAGCGCAAGACCCATGGTGTTCTCCGTCTCCAATTCTAATACGGGGAATGATCCCACAACTGACTGCCCCTAGTCGATGCCCATGTCATAGACTGGGCCTGTGCTGCCTGCGCGCGCGCGAACACCGAATTTCTTGCGCCTGCTCTTTGCGCTGGCGGTCGTCGCCGTGGTTGTCGAACGATTGCATGCGCTGCTGCGCGCCGGGCCCACGGATTTCGACGACGCGTACATGTATTTGCGCTACGCCCACAACGCCTTGGCCGGCCAATGGCTGGCCTGGAATCCGGGCGAGGCGCCGGTCTACGGCGTCACCAGCCTACTCCACTTTCTGCTGGTCACGGTGATCAGCGGGCTGCTGCCCGGCCGCCACGCGGCGGTCTTGCAGATTGCGTCCGGTGGGGCTGCTCTTGCGCTGCTAGCGGCCTTGGTCACGCTGTGCGGACATTTTTGTCGGGATGTTCGTTTGCGCGGCCAGTATCTGCTCTGGGGCGCGCTGCTACTCCCGCTGCTCTGTTACCGCGAGGTATTCTTCTTCCACGCTCACACCGGCATGGACACTATGCTGGCTGCCCTGGCCAATACAACTGTCGTGTTCGCGTCGCTGCGCTTGGCGGAAAAACCGTCGTCGGCGCGAGCCCTGGCCGCGGCGGGCGCGGGCCTGCTCGCCATCGAGGCGCGGCCGGACAACGTGATCATTGCGGCCCTCTGCCCCTTGCTGGCCCTGTGGCTGCTCGCGCCTGCGCCCCGCCTGCGCCCGCTGCTTGTGTGGGCCGGCGCGCTGAGCGGGCTTGTACTGGTGGACCTGATCCTAAAGTGGCGCCTCCTGGGCACGCCCCTGCCGCTCGCCTTCTACGCAAAGCAGCCTTGGTACTACCGGGGGTTCGTCGGCGAGTTCACCTGGAACCCGTTCCTGTTTCTCGAGGTCGCACTCGCAGCCGTCTCGCCCTTTCTGGCGGCCTTGGTGCTCTTTTCTCGACGGGCAAGCGTGCGCCTGCTGCTGGTCTTGCTCATCCCTGCGATGGTCACATTCGCCGCCCTGTTTTCCGTCAACCAGATCATGGGGCACTTGGGGCGCTTCTTTTCCCCGTCGCTGCCACTTCTCGTGGTGGCGGGCACTCTGGTGGCTGACCGCTGGGTGCAAGGACTGCCCCTGGCACCCAGGAGCGCGCCCTTTGTCGCGCGATCGCTTCTGTTTCGCCTGGCTTGCGCGTTGCTCGCGCTTGTGGGTGGCGCCCGGGCGCTCGAAGCCGCGGGGCGCGCCTATGAAAGCCGCGCCCAGACCCAGGCCTTGGCCTCGCTCGACGGCTATCGCATTCCCGCAGCCGCGTCCCTGCCTGACCTCGACTCGTGGCAAGCCTCGCATGAAATCGCAAGACTGGCAGCCGCGTCCCCGCCGGGCACGACCTTCGCCATGTCCGAGCACGGCCTGGTGGGCGCGTACGCCCCGCGCGCCGTGATCATCGATGTGCTCGGCCTGCACGATCCAATCTTTGCCCGCAGCGGCTTCTCAGCCGCGGAACTGTGGCGCCGCCAGCCCGACGTGATCTGGATGCCCCACCCTGACCACACGCAAATGTTGCGCGACATCCTCGACAGCGACGAGCTGTGGCAGCATTACGTCTTCTATCCCGACGCCTTCAGCTATGGCGTGGCCTTGCGCCACGACGGACCACGCTACGCAATCCTGGCCGACCTCTTCGCCAAGCACTGGCAGGCCGTGTACCCGGGTCTTCACCAGGATGACTACGTGGCCCGTCAGTCGCGCAAGTAGTGGCAGGTGTAGCCGCCGGGATTCTTCTGCAGGTAGTCCTGGTGATAGTCCTCGGCCGGGTAGAACGGCCTGGCCTTCACAATCTCGGTCACCACCTTCTTGTCCCACTTGCCGGACGCATCGACCTCGGCCTTCACACGCTCGGCTGTCCGTCGCTGCTCGTCGCTGTTCCAGAATATCGCCGACCGATACTGCGAGCCCATGTCATTGCCTTGCCGATTGAGCGTGGTCGGATCGTGCAATCGGAAGAAGGTGCGCAGGATGCTCTCGTAGGAGATCTGGCGCGGGTCGAAGACGATCTGCACCGCCTCGGCGTGCCCGGTCCGTCCCGTGTGAACGTCTTCGTAGCGCGGGTTGACGGTGGTTCCGCCGGTGTACCCCACCGTGCTTGATACGACCCCGGGGACCTTGCGAATCAACTCCTGCACGCCCCAGAAACAGCCGCCCGCCAGGGTGGCCACTTCGGTCTTGGCTTGCGCCGCTGGCCCCGTCTTGTCCGTCGCAGCCACCTGGCTCGACTTGAGGCCAAAGAGAGGCAGGTACTTGCCGTAACCTTCGGCTTCCAGCTGAGCCGCGGGAATGAAGCGCAGGGCAGCCGAGTTCATGCAGTAGCGCTGGCCGGTGGGCGGCGGCCCGTCGTCAAAGACATGCCCCAGATGGGAGTCCGCCTGGCGCGAGTGAACTTCCACGCGCGCCATGCCCAGCGAATCGTCGGTCTTGCTGACCACGTTCGCCGCTTCAAGCGGTCGCGTGAAGCTGGGCCAGCCCGTCCCTGAATCGTACTTGTCGCGCGACGAGAAAAGCGGCTCGCCCGACACGACATCAACGTAGATGCCGTCGCCGTGATTGTTCCAGTACTGGTTTTGGAACGCAGGCTCGGTGCCGTCCTCCTGGGTCACGTAGTACTGCAGGGACGAGAGACGCTTGCGCAATTCGCTGCGCCTCGGTTTTCCACTTTCGTCGGCTTTGGCCATGGTGTTTGCCCCGGGCGATGACGTCAACCAAACGACACCGACGGCGCCTAGCAGCACCAGACTCAGACCCATCAGCCGTATCGGCGTAGTTCGCACTTCTTTGACTCCAGTGTTGTGATGCCGGCCGCCGCGGCAAGGATCCCTCCGAGCGCACGCGGTAAGCACTTCTCACGTTCTTGCTGGGCCATGGCGCGCGTTTTCGCGGTAGCATGCTGGCCATGCGCTCTGCCTTTGCCAGCCAACGCCTCCTCCATTCCTTACTCTTCCTGCTGCTGGCCAGCGTTCCCCTTGTCGCAAGGGCCGACGCCATTCAGGTCCGCATGGTCACCAAGGTCGGGGTGGGCCAGAAGCCCAAGCTGGAGATCACGGCCTTGCAGAACCTCCAGCGCGTCGAGGTCATGTTGAACCGCGATGACGGCAAGAACGTGAGCCAAGACCTGGGCGCTATCAACATGGGCGAAATGCGCGAGATGTTTCTCGACGGGAAACCCGGCAAGCACCACTACAGTGGCCGCGTCACCTGCGTGGTCGAGGGCGCGCCCCAAGACAGCGAGGTCTACTTCGACACGCTGGTGGGCGGGGAGTTGACGGTGATTGTCGACAAGACCAAGGTGGACCT
Organism: Myxococcales bacterium; assembly: GCA_003142855.1. Taxonomy (GTDB): domain Bacteria; phylum Myxococcota_A; class Polyangia; order Fen-1088; family Fen-1088; genus Fen-1137. The sequence continues at coordinate 50,176 of PLNW01000086.1, read as the reverse complement.
GGCTGCGGGCCGCATGCCCATCCAGATCAACAGCCCCGACGGCAAGGTGGAACTGCGCATCCTCGGTGCGTCGGGCGGCGCTCTGTTGCTCGAGCACGAGCAGGAATTCGCCGATCGCGACCCTGTGGTTCCTTTTTGGCTGACCTGGAAACCCTTGCCCAAGGGCACCGAGGTGGGGCGAATCGACCTCAAGGTCTCGGATGCCGGCGGTGCGTACAAGAGCTTCGCGCTCTTCCCCTGGTCGGTCTACATCCCGCACGAAGAGGTCAACTTCGCCACGGATTCGGCCAGCATCGCCCCTGCGGAAACGCCCAAATTGCAGGCCAGCCTGAACCAGATCGCCGACGCGTTGGCCAAGCATAAGAATCTCGGCCCCATCAAGCTGTACATCGCAGGTCACACTGACACCGTCGGGGCTGCCCCGTACAACCTGGGGCTGTCGCGCAAGCGCGCCCAGTCCATTGCCGGCTGGTTTCGCAAGAACGGCCTGCGCATCCCCATCGCCTACGAGGGCTTCGGCGAATTCGCGCTGGCCGTGGCCACGCCCGACAACACCGACGAGCCACGCAACCGTCGGGTGGACTACATTCTCTCGGTGGAGGATCCGACGCTCAAGGCAACGGAGTTCCAGCCGGTCTGGAAGCTCATCAAATAGGCCGCCCGAACATCATTCCGGTTTCTCCGACTCTGCGGCCTCCCCTCTCCCCTCTGCGTTCTCGGCGGCGGGTAGCCGTCGAGGTGAATCACCTCACGCCCTTTGGTTGCGGCCGTGAGATCGTTACCGTCACGCCCGCGGCGGTGCGAGCCAGATCCGCGATCAGGCCAAACAAGTCGATCCCCTGACCTCGGTCGTCGACCCAGCCGTCACCCTCGGGCCGCAAGCCAAAGTGCCAGGCGCGATCGCGAAAGGCGACCCAAATCTGGAGCGTGGGCGCCTGGGGCGAAAGGATTAGCTGTTGCGTCTCGCGAAACACGATGGTCAGCGCGCCCTGCGAAAACGTAGATTCTGCCAGGTCGGGGTCGACGTTCTCGAACGCGGCATCGATGCGCCGAAAGGCCTCATCAACCAATTGTCGATACTGCTTCTCTTCCATAGTAGCAGCCTAGCAACTACAAGCGACGGCCGCCTCACTCGCTCGGCTTGATGCGACCCTGCCCGATGATGTTGCGCAACGCCTTGCGATCCTGAGGCGAGAGTTTTTCCTGCGGGGGTTCGGCCGGGATCGTTTCTGGGTCGGCTCCCATGCCGTCTCCGCGCATGAGCACCTTGCCCGGGGCGTTCTTGGACACGCCCTTGACCACCTTGTCGGTCGCTTCATCGACCAGACCGCCCACCTTCTGCGTGGTCCCGCGCCGAAGCTCCTGGGTTTCCTTGGTGTCCCAGATGGCGCGGACATGCTCAAAAAAGGTTCGCTCACCCAGTTTCACGGTCATGCCGTAGTACACCCCCGCGCCAAGGAGGCCCATGACCAAGGCGAGTCTCAGCAAACGAAACACTTCGATCTAGTTAGCACCGGCCGCACAACCGCGCCACTTTCTGCACTTTCTCAGTACTCGAAGTGGAGCCGACAGCCCAGGAATGTCACCGGCCCACGGTCGGCGTTGTATCCAGGATTCATGACGTACTGGCCGTCAAGCGTGATCCACAGGCCGGAAAAGGCTTGGAACGAGTAGTACGCCTCGAACACGCGCTCGGGCCGGTAGTTCAGCCAGCCGTCGCCCAAGAAGTTTCCCAGGCCACCCGCCGCCAGGTAGGTCCGGTGCGAATCCGAGAGGCTGTCCTGCACGAACGCAACCGCCACCGTGTCGCGCGGGCGAAACCAGAGCCGCCCACCCATGGCCAGGCCCGCGGTCAACGATCGGTCGATTTCGGCAAAGGCGTAGGTTTCGGTGCGACCGTCGTTCCAGCTATAGCGGCCGAACAGGCCCAAGTCGCGGGTGAGATTCTGCTCCAAGCCGATTCCAAAGCCAAGCTTCGCTCGATCGCGGCGCACCTTGGCCACGTCGGGAGTGCCGCCATTTGCAGCGGCCTCGGCGACCGCGTCGCTGAATCCCCCCATCTTCGCGTAGTTGAGAAAAGGCGTCACGCGCACGCTCCCCTTGCGCCCCCAAAGGGCGTGGCGATGTTCGACCTCAAGATTCTCGCCGAAGTGGGCCCACAGCCGGTAGTCGAGCGCGAGTCCATTCGATTCCTTGGGCTGGGCAAAGTGACCGAAGCGGAAGACCCAGTCGTCACGATAGTATTCAACGGCGAAGCCCACGGTGTAGCCGCGCGCGTCGGCGGCGTAGTCCGAAGCGCCGCCCGCCATGAGTGCCCAGTTGAAAAACTGGGTGCGTCCGTCGTGCGCGAGGGCACTGCTGTCAAATATGTCGATGACTGCCATCTGCCCGACGGTCACGACCAAACGACGTGAAGACACCTGCCCGCTGAACTGATTCGCGCCTGCCTCGACCGGCGCCTCGTTTCCGCCCAGCCGAATGGTCTGGCGAAAGAATGCCCGCGCGCTGTAGAGTCGCGCCGTCGGATCTGCCGCCTTCTGGTTCTCGGCGTTGCTTAGACCACCAAGGCCGTGCAGATCGGACATGGTCGTGCTTTGAAGCACCTCCGGGTTGAAAAACAACTCAGCCCCTCGCCAGAGCCGGTGTCCCAGATACAGCGTGGCGGTCAGCGTGTAGCCCGTCTCGTGCTGCGAGCCGAGGCTGTGCGATCCGTCGGGCGGAAGAAGACCCGGGGCATGAGCAGAAAAGCCCGGGTGCATCTGCCAGACGTAGGTTGTCTGGAAATTCGCGCTCCAGTCGTCGGGTCTCAGCGCCCGAGCCAGCCACGCCGGACGTTCATCGACCTCGACCGCCGGGGGTGCCACCGGGCTGACTTCTGCGGCCGCTGGCTGTGCCTGGGCTGGCGAGACGAAGAGCGTGGCACCTGCGACGATGGCAAGCGCGACGCTGGAAGAGAGGGGGATGCTTCCGCGGACAAGCACGGCCCCTGCGTCTAGCACGCCCTAACATGGGAGGCACAGGTCGAAAGTCCAGCCGGGTGCGATTGTTGGAGGCGACCCCACAGAATGCTAGGGGCTCACCTTCTCCCCCTCCCACGGCGCCGTCAGTTAGCCTCCAGGCGCAGATAGTCCCATTCCAGGGCGCCGCCGGAGCTCTTGATAACGAGCGTGTTCGCGCCGGCCTTGAGGGCAGTGGCGGCAAACACGATCTGCCCGTCCCAGAAATACCCGTGACTGCCAAGCCGGTTGACCGCATCGCTGGTATTCTGCGGCGACAGGGTCCCGGCCGCCGTGCCGTTTACGGTCACCGTCAGGCTGCCTCCTTCATTCGCAGCCAGGGCCACGTACAACCGCGCCTGGCCGGTCGGGGCGGCGGCCATGGTGAAGTTCACCGTCCAGGGCGAGGTGTCCATATCCGAGTAGTTCCACACCTTGGAGTAGTCGTCCGTGCCCACCGTGTACGTCACACCCTTGCCGAAGTTGGTCGCATAGGTCTCGTAGGATGTCGCCCAATTGGTGTAGTTGATGGCGCCATTGAGAAACTCATGCGAGTCGCGATCGGGGACGCCGATCTCCCACACGGTCGCCGCCGTGCGCGGCGGCGTGATGGTCACGCTGCCGAGATCCTGCTTCTGTCCGGCGGCGACGGTGATGCTGGCGGTCGGTTTCGTGAACGGGGTCAAGATGGTCGAGTTGGGGATCTTTCCCGTAGCCGTGGTGAAAGTACCCGCAGCACCGCGCCCGAACGCCCAAAGGGCGTACGTGCCAGGAACGACGTGGGGTATGGTAAAGGACCCATCACAGCCGGTCTTGACCCAGTACTCGTAGGTGAAGTACTGGGCTTGCGGATCTATACCATCGTCGGGAGCCAAGCCGATCCACATGTCCCCGGCCGACGCGTTGGGCGCACCCGTGTCGGCGATGGTCAGCGTGCCGGTCACCGTGCCACGTCCGCTCTCCGGCACGTAGTTCCCGTCGCCCCCGGTGGGATTCACGAACCACGAGTAGGGCCATGCGGCCTGCTCGGCCTGGGCCTGGGCAATGGCGTCCGCGAACATAACGGTGCCGGCATTGGCAGTCCCCGCCGGAACACTGTTGTTGTAGTAGAAGAACGGACCGTAGACCTTGCTCAGCTCCGTTCCCGACGCGATCGTCTCGGCGTTCTCGTCGCCCTCGTAGTGGCTGCCCCCGAGCATGTTCAGCAGGTCCGGACCGTTCAGCATGCTGCCCATGAGCTCCCGATGCTTGGGTCCACCGTTGTAGTATTCCTTGCTGCCAAGGGCGAGATACATTCCGACGTTCTTCGTGGTCGAGCTCCATCCCCAGGCATCCGTGTCGCCCCAGTCGGCCGTCCAGCTGTACTTGCAAACGTAGACTCCTCCGTTGGGCGCTTGCTCCACTTCCTTGGGTGCGCCGGTGACGGCGCTGCCGTTTGCCCAGTCGGCCTCGCTGGTGTCGAGCCAACCTGTGGGACCGCCGACGCTGTTGCCTCCGTCACGCAGGGCATCCAGGCTGTTCCAATCGAAGATGGACCCGTTATAGACGTTGGAGCGCCACTCGCCGCCGTTGACAGCGCCGTAGCTAGCAGGGTGCGTGAGAACGGCGGCGGCGTAGAAACCAGAGCTTCCCTGAAGAAGCGCGTAGTCGATGTCCACATCCAGGTTGTTGGTGCTGCCCGTCGTGTGAATACGGATCTCCGCTTGTTTTCCGCCGTTGGTCGCGGGATCGGAGGTCAGAGTGCACGTGCCGTTGCCTGCTTCAAGCTCCCAGTAGACTTGCCCGCCGGAGTCTCCTCCCGCGAGTAGGTCCGTTCCGTTATACGTCCAGGTCTTGATGGTCCCGGACGCACAGGTGATGACGATGTGTTCGATTCCGTTGTCCAATGTGTAGCTGCCGGTGCCCTTGGTCGCCGTGACAGCGGCTCCGCCCGGCGTGATCGCCCCCGCAACGTGCGCGGTCTTGGGCGGGCAGGCCGTCAGGTACATCCCGGGGTAATCCGTACCTTGGGCGACGAGAGAGCAGGGAGCGGTGCTGGCCGGCATACAGCCGCCTGGGCTCCCGGCGGCGCCGGAGCTGCCGCCAGATGCGGTCGCGCCGCCGGATGTGGTTACGCCGCCAGATGCGGTCGCGCCGCCGGATGTGGTCACGCCGCCGGATATGGTCGCGCCGCCGGACGCGGTCGCGCCACCTGATGTGACTACGCCGCCGCTCCCAGTGGCGCCACCACTGCTAGTCATTCCACCTGTCACGACCGAGCCTCCACTCCCAGTTGCGCCGCCACTGCTGGTCGCGCCACCTGTCACGACCGAACCGCCGCTCGGAGCAGCACCGCCACTGCTGGTCGCGCCACCTGTCACGACCGAACCGCCGCTCGGAGCAGCACCGCCACTGCTGGTCACGCCACCTGCCACGACCGAACCGCCGCTCGCAGTAGCGCCGGCTGCGGTCGCAGAACCGCCGACCAGTTCGCTGCCGCCAGCAGCGGTCGAGCCGCCTCCGTTCGAGCTACCGCCGGTCGCAGCAGTTGAGCCACCGTTATTTGTCCCGCCCGTGCCGCCTGAACCTGACGCGCCGGCACTTGAGCTCGAACCTCCACCGGACGAACTGCAGCCTTGGAGGAGGTTGATGGTGCCCACGAGAAGCAGAGCCAGCCCACCTCGCACCAGAGCTTGTGTCACATTCCCTGTTCCGATTTTCATAATTACCTCCGCGGTGCAGTTGTTGCGCGTTCTTGCTAAAGCCATGCTGACTCCTTGGTTTCCGTATTTGGCAGTGGAACAGCGAAGGCGAAAGGTTCACATAAGCGTAGGCGATGCGTCGTAAGCCCTCGTCGGTCTCCAATCGGCTGCATTCGCATTCTTGGCCACCTGCCTTTGGGATGCCGCAAGAAGGAACAGGGTTGCGTTCCTGCTGAAGAAAAGCACATTCTTGCGCCCACGAGTGGTAGACCACGTCCGAAAAGGCCTCATGTGCAAGCGTCGGGTTCTCGCCTGGATCATCCTCGCACCGCTGGCCAGCGCCTGCATGGATCTCGACGGACTCCAGCGCACGGGCACATGCAGGCCCGAGGAGCGATGCTGCGACAACCACACTTCGCTCGGTGGCGCCGCAAGCAATTGCGCACCGACGTCGCCCACCGATGCCAAAAGCCTTTATGATGCTGTCGCCCAGAGCGACGCTACCCGACCCGACGCTGGCGCGGACCTTGTTTCGGCCGAGGTTCCCACTCTGCCGGATGCCAGTGGGACCGATGCGAAAAATTCGTCCGACGGGGCAGCTGACTCCGGCCTGGCCGAGACTGCACCGCCCAACCCCACCGTGGTTGTCCTTCCGGATACGCAGTTCTATGCGGCGGCCTATCCCGAGATATTTGCTGCCCAGACCAAATGGATCGCCGACCATCGCAACTCGGCCAATCTGGTCGCGGTGCTGCACGAGGGAGACGTGGTCGATAACACCACCAGCTCGGACCAGTGGCAGGTCGCCTCGGATTCTTTCGCTGCGCTCGACGGCGTGATTCCCTATTTGGTTCCGGCGGGCAATCACGACGAGAGCAGTGATCGGCAGGGGTTGATGGACCAGTTCTTTCCTGCCTCGCGCTCGAACCAATTTCCCTGGTTCGGCGGCACCTTCGAGCCTAACAAGACCGAGAACAGCTTCGCCGTCGTCTTCATTGGCGACACACCCTGGCTATTGCTCGCGTTGGAATTCGGTCCGCGCAATGCGGTGGTGAGCTGGGCCAACCAGGTGCTGAGGAACAACGCCGAAAAGCCCGCCATTTTGGTCACCCATGCCTATCTGTACAACGACGGCACTCGCTACGACTACAACAAGACACAGCCACAATCTTTCGACCCCCACGGATACAACTACACGCCTCTGGCCGGGGTGAACGACGGCGAGCAGCTCTGGCAGAATCTGATCGTGACCAACGAAAACGTCAGGCTGGTGCTGTCGGGACATTGTCTGGGCGATCCAGCGGTGGCCAGGCTAACCAGCGTCCGCCCCAGCGGCTCGATGGTGCACCAGATTCTGGCGAACTACCAAACCTGTGCCGACCTGTCCTGTCCCCAGATGCCCCAGATCAAGGGAGGCAACGGGTACCTGCGTCTGCTGGAGTTCGACAAGGCCAACCAGGTTCTGCGCGTGCACACCTACTCGCCCTATCTCAACCAGTCCATCGAGCAGGACGATGCCGAGGACTTCGTGCTGCCCTTGCCACAATAGATGACGGGGCACCGCCCCGTGCGTTCTCGCGTTCCCCGACCACACCCCCGGGCTTTGCGGGTTGCACCAAGGTTGCCGCCACAGGCTCGGCGCAGGAAATGGGCGTGTGGGGTGCTCGCCTGCTAGTTTAGGGACCGTTCGAATGACCTAGTCCTAGTATCAGGAGATGTGATTCCATGTCCGCGCATCATCGCCATTTCGCTGGCATCTTCATCATGTCGATGTTGCCTGCTCTCAGCAGTGGGTGTGGCCGCAAAGCCGGCGCCTCGTCCGACGGCGATTTGCCGCAGCCAGTGCAAGACCTGCCGCAAGGGTTGGTCATCCCCGATGGCTCTCCCATGCGCACGCGGGTCAAGGTCGAGGCGATCGCGTCCAGGCCGGTGCACCACGAACTGAACGTGCCAGCCACTGCCGAGGCCGATCCCGCCAAGATGGCCAAAATCTCACCGCCTTTGCCCGGTCGCGTAGTCAAGCTGCTGGTGCGCCTGGGCGAGGCGGTGAAGCAAGGTGCGCCGCTTTTTACGCTCGATTCGCCGGATCTGGTGGCGGCGCAGACCGACTATCTCAAGGCGCGCTCGGCCGAGGCGCAAGCCAACCGCGCGGTCGCGCGCCAGAAGGATCTGGTTGAGCACGGCATCGGAGCCAAGCGGGAGCTTGAACAGGCGGAAACCGAACGCGACTTGGCGCACAGCGAGTTGGAGCGCGCGGGTACTCGGCTGCGCCTGCTAGGAATGGATCTCGGCCAGGTCGGCAGGCCGCTGCAGGTCAGGGCTCCGGTTTCGGGCCGCATCATCGACCTGGCCACCACCTCGGGCGAATACCAGAACGACCCAGCTGCGGTGCTGATGACGGTGGCCGATTTGTCGACCATTTGGGTCACGGCCAATGTTCCCGAGAAGGACATCCAGCGCGTCTCCATCGGAGATGAAGCGCTGATCGACTTCTCCGCCTATCCAGGAGAGCGATTGCACGGCCAAGTGCAGTTCATCGGCGAGGTGCTGGCCCCGGAAACTCGCAGCGTGAAGGTGCGCATCGAACTGGAGAATCCGCGTGGCCGCCTCAAGCCGGGCATGTTTGCGCGCGTGACCCTGCGGGGTAAGGAATCACCCGAGTTGTTGGTGCCGCCTGCGGCGCTCGTGGTCCGCGCGGACAAGAGTTACCTTTTCGTCGAGAAGGCGCCCTGGACGTTCGAGCGTCGGGCTGTTGAGGTTGGCGACGCTCTGCCCGAGGGAACCTGCATCGTGCGCGGTTTGGCAGCCGGTGAGCGCATCGTGACCGCCAACACCATCGTGTTTCCATGATCGAACGATTCGTGGCCGCTTGCCTGCGCAAGCGCTGGCTGGCAGTGGCCGTCTTCATTCTGTTCTGCATCTTCGGGTACTACTCGTTCACCACCTTGGCCATCGAGGCCTACCCCGACATCACCGACACCACGGCGCAGGTGATCGCCCAGCATCCAGGCCATGCCGCCGAGGAGGTGGAGGAGCAAATCACGGTTCCGCTGGAGCGCGAGCTGAACGGCATTCCCGGTTTGCAAGTCATGCGCTCGCGCAGCACCTTTGGTCTCTCGCTCATCACCCTGGTGTTTCGCGATGGCGTGGACGACTACTTCGCCCGCACTCGCATCCGCGAACGCATCGCGAGCGCGACCCTGCCCGATGGTGTCAGCCCCACACTGGACCCGCTGACCTCCGCGGTAGGTGAGATCTACCGCTACACCCTCGAGTCCGGCACTCGCACCGTGCGTGAGCTGACGGAGATGCAACAGTGGGTGGTCATCCCCGCGCTCAAGCAGGTGCCGGGTCTCGCGGATGTCAGCACTTTCGGCGGCGAGACCACCGAGTTCCAGCTCGCCCTCGATCCCTCGAAGCTGGCGCAATACAACCTGTCGCTCCAGCAGGTCATCGGAACCATCAAGGCGAACAACGCCAATGCGGGCGGCAGCTTGCTCGTCCGAGGCGAGCAGGCGGCAGTCATCCGCGGCATCGGCTTGATTCGCTCGCCCGAGGATCTGGGCAATATCGTGGTCACCTCGGTGCGAGGCACGCCGGTGTTTCTCAAGGATCTGGGCCGGCCGCAGTTCGGCGTGCTGACCCGAAAAGGGATAGCCGGCAAGGATCAGCTGCCCGACGTGGTGACCGGCATTGTCCTGCTCTTGCGCGGGAATAATCCGTCGCAGGTGCTCGAGGGCGTGCACGCCAAGGTGGAGGCGCTCAATCACGGCGTCTTGCCTCCCGACGTGAAGATTGTCCCCTACCTCGACCGAACCGATCTGGTGCGCACCACGGTTCACACCGTCTCGCGCACCTTGCTCGAGGGCATGGGACTGGTCATCTTGATCCTGTTGGCCTTCCTGGGCAGTGCGCGCAGCGCCCTCATCGTTGCACTCACCGTGCCGGTTTCGCTGCTCTTCGCGTTCGTTCTGATGGCCACGACCAACATTCCGGCCAATCTGTTGTCTTTGGGCGCCATCGATTTCGGAATCCTGGTCAATGGGGCCATCGTGGTGCTCGAGAACGTCCTGCAGCGCCGCGAGGAGCGCCCCGAGGCATATCTGACCGAATCCGACGTGCGCGAGGCGGCCGTACAAGTGGCGCGCCCCATGTTCTTCGCCACAGCCATCATCATCACGGCGTACTTGCCGCTGTTCGCGTTCCAGCGCGTGGAACGCAAGTTGTTCACCCCCATGGCCTACACCATCGGCTACGCGCTGACCGGCGCGGTGCTGGTGGCGCTCGCTCTGATTCCAGGGCTTGCGCTGTTTTCCTTCGCCAAGCCACGCAAGACCTTCCACAATCCTTGGCTCACCTGGCTGAGCCGCCACTACGAACGCGGCCTGGGCTGGCTGATCGTCCGACCCCGCCAGGCCCTGATCTCTGGTGGCGTCGCCGTGGCGCTGGCCTTCGTGCTGGCGGTTTTCGCCGGCCGTGAGTTCCTTCCGCAACTCGATGAAGGTTCGCTCTGGTTGCAGGTGATCCTGCCGCCGGGCATCTCTCTGCAAAAGGCGAGCGAGATGGCCAATGAGTTGCGCCAGGCCACCCGCGAGTTTCCCCAAGTGAGCTGCATCGTCACGCAGCTCGGCCGAACCGACGACGGCATGGACCCGTGGACATCTTCGCACATCGAGTCCTACGTGGGCCTGCGTCCCTATGACGAATGGCCTTCGGGAATGCGCAAACGCGACCTGATTGCGCAACTGGAACGCCGCTACCAGGCCATTCCCGGGGTCAAGGTCAGCTTCGCACAGCCAATCATCGATATGGTCAATGACAAGATTGCGGGCGCGCACAGTGAGCTGGTGGTCAAGATCTTCGGCCGCAACTTCGGCGAAATGCGCACAGCAGCGGGTCAAATTTCCGCTGCCCTGGAACGGGTGCCGGGAGCCACCGACGTCACTGTCGACCAGGAGCCTCCCCTGCCCCAACTCCAGATCGAGGTGGATCGCGCGGCCGCTGCCCGCTTCGGCATCAACGTATCGGATATCGCCGACCTCATCGAAATCGGCGTGGGCGGCGAGTCCATCGGCAACGTCTTCCAAGGTGAACGCCGCTATGAGGTGACCGCGCGCTTTCTGCCCGAAGCGCGCAGCAGCCCGGAGAGTATCGGCAACCTCATGCTGACCGCGCCCAATGGCGAGCGCATCCCCCTGTCGCAGGTGGCACACATCGCGCTTCGCGACGGGGAGAGCACCATCACCCGCGAGATGAACCGGCGGCACATGACGGTGCGCCTGGATCTGCGCGGCCGCGATCTGTCCAACTTCCTCAGTGAGGCGCAACCCAAGGTTGCTCAAATCATGCGCTCATCGGCGCCTGACCTTCAGGTTGCCTGGGGCGGGCAGTTCGAGAACCAGCAGCGCGCCCAGGCCCGACTGGCCGTGATCCTGCCTATGGTGCTGGCGCTGATCTTCTTACTGCTCTACGGTGCCTTCGGCACCCTCCGGCATGCGGCGCTGATCTTGATCAGCGTTCCCCTGGCGCTGCTCGGCGGAATGGTGGCGCTGCACCTGCGCGGGATGACCATCAACGTCTCCAGCGCGGTCGGCTTCATCGCCTTGTTCGGGGTGGCCGTGCAGAACGGCGTGATCATGGTTTCGGCGCTCAATCGCGCGCGCGACTCGGGCTTGCCCTTGCCCCAGGCTGTCGTGCGCGCGGCCAGCGAACGACTGCGCTCCGTGCTCATGACCGCCGGCGTGGCCACCGTGGGCTTGCTGCCAGCGGCCTTGGCCCGCGGCATCGGCTCGGACGTGCAGCGCCCGCTGGCCACGGTCGTGGTGGGCGGGCTGGTCAGCGCCACGCTGCTGACCCTGGCGATCTTGCCCGTGCTGTATCTCACGGTCGAGCGCCACTTTCAGCCATGCAAGGAGGGAAAGCAATGATGGCCCGAGCCCGAACGGGATTTGTCGCCCTGTTGTTGCTTGTCGGCCCAGGGGCAGCCGCAGACGAAGCCAAGGGGGCGGCACCTGGTTTGGAATTCGGCGAGTATCTGCGCCAGGTGTTGGCGGCCAACCCCGATCTCCGGGCTGCGCGTGCGAGCATCGACATTGCAAAGGCCCAGATCGACGTGGCCAAGGTTTTCCCCGACCCGGATCTCACCATCGGGGTGAACCAATATGACGTCACTCGCCGGGGCAATCCTTCGATGGCGGGCGCGCAGTTGAGCGTACCCATCGAACTCGGCGGCAAGCGCCATTCACGTGTGGCGGTAGCGCAATCCGGCCTGGGCGCCGCTGGCTGCGACTACGAGGATGCCACGCGCACGTTGCGTGGCCTGGCGGCCGACGCCTTCGTCGATGCGCTCTACGCCCGCTTGGTGGTGGCGCAGAAGCAAACCGCGCTTTCGCACCTGCAGCGTTTGGTCACGGTCAATGAGCGCCGCTTGGCAGCCGGGGACATTGCGCAGGTCGATTTCTTGCAGTCGCGCGTGGAGGCGCAGCAGTTTCAAGCTGATGTCATGGCCGCGCAGGGCGAGCTGCGCGCGGCCGAGGTGGCCATGGCCGAGCTCCTTGGGCCCGAGGTGGAACCGGCCTTCGATGTGGTCGGCGATCTCAAATCCGCACCGCCCGCGCTGAATGTGCCACAGTTGTTGGCCGCGATCGACAAGCGCTCCGACGTTCGTGCCGCGGCCACGCGCGTGCAAGGAGCCGAATGGCAGATCAAATCAGAGGAGGCCAAGCGCGTGGTGGACATCTCGCTCGGCGCGGGCTGGCAGCACAGCTTTGCGGCGAGCATGGATGAGGGAGTGCCAGCCGCCGACTTGCTGTCCGCCTCGGTGAGCGTGCCTCTGCCATTCTCACGCATCTACAAAGGAGAGCTAGAGGCGGCACGCCACACGCATCAGCAAACGCAAAGCCAATTGCAAGCCGTCCGCGCTCGCGCCCAGGCAGAGTTGCGCAAAGCCATCGCCCATTTCCAAGCAGCGTCGGGGCGGGTGGCCCTGTATGATCGAGGGACCCTGTCCGATTCGTTGTCGGTGCTGGAAAAGATCCTCTACAGCTACGAGCACGGGGACGCCACGTTGGTGGAGGTCCTGATTGCCCAGAGGACCGCATCGGATGTCCACCTCGCATACCTGGACGCACTGGCTGATCGAGCCCACGCCCTCATTGCCGTGGGGCAGGCCGCTGGCTTGACCGAGGATCTGCTCAAGCTTTGATCAAGTCACTCCGACCACGGCCACGACCACGTCTACGACCTTCTGAGGCTATCGCACGATTTCCCGTGCTATTGCGCGACCCAACCGTCGGACAGGGTTCCGAGGAATGCCACGATCGCGTCTTCCTCGTCGGAAGTCAGTTGAAGATTGCCAAGCTCCGTGTGATTGACGGTCTCGGCCACTTCCGGTGCGGGCCAACAGCCGCTGGCCAAGGCTTCGGTTTCCGTGACCGAGTCAGCGCAGGGTGGCAGCGTATCGCGGGTATTGTAGAAGTGAACGATTCCTTTGAGGCTCTTGAAGAAACCATTGTGGCCGTAGGCTTTGACGAAGTCCGCGGTGGGGCGCAGGTCCACGTTACGCAGAGTCGGTACCCGGTGCTTGCCTTGGTTGTCCTGAACCAGCGAGGTGATTGTGGCATCAGGCATGTCGTGCAGGGCCGCCGTGACGTGAGGCAACGCCCTCCACGCGGAATCCTGGACCAGCGTTGCCAGGAAACCACCCAGCCCCGGATCCACCCAATTGGATCCGAGAGGGTTGACGGCTTGCCCATCGACCAAGATTTTGTCCATGCCGTAGAATGGATTCTCAGGATTCGGAGGAATTCCCAAGTTGTCGAAAGTGAAGTCGGTGAAGGCCGAGGCGGCGGCGGCATCGTCGACGTGGCAACCGGCGCACTTGCCGCGGTCGTTGAACAGCGCAAGGCCCTGTTGCTCCAGCGGCTCGAGGGTCGCCTTTCCCGCCAGAGACAAGTCGTATTTCGAGCTGAAGGGGTTCATCTCCTTCGAGCCCTCGAACGCGGCGATGGAGAGGGCCAGCGCAGCGTAACCCTGCTCCGCGTTCTGGCACGCGCTCGCTCCGTGCACTTGGCGGAACAGGTCACCATAGTCAGAACCACAGACCCGCGACACGAGCTCGGTGCTATCGGGCACAGCCTGCTCGACGGGGTTGAGGAACGGACCCTGTGCCTGCTCGGCGGCCGGGCTGCCGAGGTTCCAGCCGGTAGCCCGCCCATCCCAGAAATTCCCGCCGAAAAACACCCCCAGATCGGCGGAGTAGTCGAAGCATGGCGACAAGGTAGCGTAGCTGGATGAGGGGGGCTTCCGGTTGCCGAAACGACCCGAGACTGATCCTTGATACACAGCTCCGTGCAGATTCAGGTCGGAATTGGGACCGGTGCCGCCCACGGCGCGACTGTGGCAGGTTGCGCACGACAGATCGCGATTGGCGGATAGGTTCTGGTCATTGAAGATCCGTTGACCGAGATCCTCGTCCTCGGTTGCCGGGGACTCGGTCTTCTTTTCGGTGCAGCCGGCGGACACGATCACCGTCCAGGCCAGCATCAGGCTCGCTCGCTTGAGGTTCTTCATGGTTCCACTCTCCCCGCTTCGAACACCTCTGATGCTTCACGTTGGTCGGAAGTGCCCTACTTTGCTCCTGGCAACTCTTTCATGGCAATGCCCAGTGCCTTGGCCACGCCCTCGCCGTAGACTGGGTCGGCTTTCAGGCAGTTGCCGATGTGGCGGAGTTTGATCTCTTTCGGGGCGTCGCCCATGGCACGGGCGGTATTCTCGAAGAGCACCTTCTGCTGTGCCGGGCTCATGACCCGGAACAACGCGCGAGGCTGCGAGTAGTAGTCATCATCATCCTCGCGATGGCTCCAGTGGTCAGCCGCGCCGTCGAGGCCAAGCGGCGGCTCGCGCTGGTCGGGCTGCTCCTGCCACTCGCCGTAGCTGTTGGGTTCGTAGCCCAGCGTGCTGCCGTGGTTGCCGTCGACCCGCATGGCGCCGTCGCGATGGAAGCTGTGCACGGGGCAGCGGGGTGCATTGACGGGGATGTGCTGGTGGTTCACGCCTAGGCGGTAGCGCTGGGCATCGCCGTACGAGAACAGTCGCCCCTGCAGCATCTTGTCCGGCGAGAAGCCGATCCCGGGCACGATGTTGGCGGGGTTGAAGGCAGCTTGCTCAACCTCGGCGAAGTAGTTCTCCGGGTTGCGGTTGAGTTCCATGACGCCCACCTCGATGAGCGGGTGGTGCTTGTGCGGCCACACCTTGGTCAGGTCGAAGGGATTGAACGGGAACTTGGCGGTGTCCTTCTCTGGCACCACCTGGATGAACATCTTCCAACGCGGAAAGTCGCCCTTCTCGATGCTGCCGTACAGATCGCGCTGATGGCTTTCGCGGTCCTTGGCCACGATCGCCTCGGCCTCGGCGTCGGTCAGGGTCTTGATGCCCTGCTGGCAGACCAGGTGGAACTTCACCCAGAAGCGCTCGTTCTTGGCATTGAACAGGCTGAAGGTGTGACTGCCGAAACCGTGCATGTGGCGGTACGAGGCGGGGATTCCACGCTCGCTCATGGTGATGGTGATCTGGTGCAGCGCCTCGGGCAGCGAGGTCCAGAAGTCCCAGTTATTCTTCGCGCTGCGCAGATTGGTGCGTGGGTCGCGCTTCACGGCGTGATTGAGATCCGGGAACTTGAGCGGGTCGCTCAGGAAAAAAACCGGCGTGTTGTTGCCCACCAGATCCCAGTTGCCTTCCTCGGTGTAGAACTTCATGGCGAAGCCGCGGAGGTCGCGCTCGGCGTCCGCCGCGCCACGCTCGCCGGCGACCGTCGAGAAGCGCACGAATACATCGGTCTTCTTGCCGACGGCCGAAAAGATCTTGGCCTTGCTGTACTTGGTAATGTCGTGGGTGACCGTGAACGTGCCGTAGGCACCCGAGCCCTTGGCGTGCATGCGCCGCTCGGGGATCACCTCGCGATCGAAGTGGGCCAGCTTCTCCAGGAACCACACGTCCTGCAACAGCGCCGGCCCGCGAGGTCCGGCTGTCACGATGTTCTGGTTATCGACAACAGGCGCACCCGCATTGGTGGTCAGCTTCTTCTGATCGCTCATGTCCGGCTCCTTTCGCTTCGGTCGTGTTGGTTTTTTCTAGCTGGCGTCCGCGCAGTCTTCGCCTTGGCGCAAGTCGCACAGAGACCTCGGACCTCGACTTGCATGACGACCACGCTGCCGAGATCCCGCACGGCGGTGGGAATCCGAATGGCATCAAGCAGCGGGCTCTCGATATCACGCGTGAGGCCACACCGCATGCATACGTAGTGGTGGTGCTGGGCCAGGTTGGCGTCAAAGCGCACGCTTTCGCGGCGGGGACCCAGGGGCGTGACAATCCCCAGGTCGCTGAGCAGCCACAAGGTTCGGTACACGGTGTCGAGCGAGACCGTCGGCATCCTGGCCTGGACCGAACGGAAGACCATCTCCGCATCGGGGTGATCGAGGCTGGCCGCCACTTCACGGAAAATCTCCAGACGTTGGTGCGTGAGCTTCACGCCTGCCTGCCTGCAGGCTGCCTTGAATCCGTCGAGTCGCCTCGACATCTCCACCTTGGCCACGTTCATGCCTGTTTCCCAACTGCCCTGTCGTTTGGAGATAGGAATCTAGTGACAATTAGATTCGATTGCAAGCCACAAATGCTTCGGCTGCCCTGGCTCGATCCGAGCAATCTGGCATAGACTGGTCCCATGTGCAGACCGGCCTTGTGCGTTGCCACGGTTTCGCTTGCGACCCTGGTCGTGGCTCTGCCTCGGCCTGCAGGTGCGGTCGATCCCTTCGAGATCCAGGTCTACGATGGCACAGCGAACCAGCCCGGCGTGCCCGGCATCGAGCTGCACGCGAACACAGTGCCAAGCGGCCGGCGTGAATCGAACGGGCCGGAGCTGCCACCGAATCACCAAAGCCACTTCACGCTCGAGCCATCGCTCGGGCTTCTATCCTGGTGGGAAATCGGCGGCTACTTTCAGACCGCGTTGCGCGGAGATGGCACCTTTGACTACGCGGGCACCAAGCTGCGCTCGAAATTCGTGACCCCGCCGTGGTTCAGCGATCGCGTGCGTTTCGGCGCAAACTTCGAACTGTCGCTGCTGCCGCAACACTACGACCGCAATCGCTGGGGCATGGAGGTGCGGCCAATCGCGGCGTACGAGGACAAGCACTGGCTCTTTGCGTTCAACCCCATCGTCGATCTCGCGCTCGCGGGTCCCGACTACCACCGGGGGCCATGGTTTCAGCCCGCTGCCATGGCGGTCTTCAAGCTGTTCCAGTTGGCTTCGGTCGGCGTCGAGTACTACGGGGATCTCGGTCCGTTCTCTGGTTTCGCGTCTGGGCGCGAACAAGAGCACTACGTCTTTGAGGTTTTCAATCTGCTCGCGGTGTCGCACGTCGAGATCAATGCTGGAATCGGCGAAGGACTCACGGCGGGAAGCAACCCGCTCACTGTGAAGATGATCGTCGGGTACTCATGGGAGAGATCAGAATCGCGCGCGCCAAGCGCCAGTCCGGCAACCACGCCGCATTAGTGAGATTGTTGGGTTTTCCGCTTTCTTCATCGGCGTGAACTCCCCCAGGGACGCGATGGGGTAGACTGTGCCCAGTGGTTGCAAGCTACTCCCTGGCTGACGAGGTTCCCATGAGGACTCCATTCCGCTGTCGTTCGAGCTTCATGTCGGTCGCTGCCCTGGTCACTTTCGCGTTGCTTGCGCCGAGTTGCCAATCGCAGGGCGGTGGAGCCAGCGGCACCACCATCTCTGGCGGAAAGGCCGGAAGCGGCGGCGGCACTAGCGCAAGTACAAGGGACGCCACTGGCGGCCGAGGATCTGACGCAACGGCAACAACCGCCCCCGCTGGCGGAGGTGGCGGAATGGGCGGCGGCAATGCGACTGGCGGCGTGACCGGCACCGGTGGTGTTGCCGTTTCAGGAGGAACGAGCGGAATTGCCTTTTCGGGCGGTGCTGGGGACACTCTTCCGAGCACCGGCGGTGTTTCCACTTCAGAAGAAACGGGCGGAACTACCACTTCGGGCAGTGCTGGGGGCACTCTTCCGAGCAGCGACGGCGCGATTTTGACTGGCGGGACCACAAGCCCGGGAGGCAGCAAGGCCACCGGCGGTGCTACAGCCAGCGGAGGCATCACGGGTAGCACCGTCGGGACCACGAGCGCGGGAGGTAGCAAAGCCACGGGCGGGACGACGGCTAGCGGAGGGATCCTGGATGCGGGTGGCACCAGCACGGGCGGCGGGAATGCGAGCGGGGGAGCCGGAGGCAAGACCGAGACCGGCGGAAGTAAGGGCGGAAGCGTGGGCTCAGGCGGCTCGGGTGGAAGTCTCGGCTGGGCGGTGCGAATGGCAAATTCGGTTATGGCACGCAACCCCAATCCCGACACCATCGCTTCCTCAAGCTTTTCTTGGGAGGTTGGATACACGATGTGGTCGCTCGAAAAGGTCTGGCGGGCAACCCAAGATCCCAAGTACCTCACCTACATCAAGAAGTATGTCGACCAACATGTCAACGCGGCCGGAAATGTTTCGGGATTCAGCGGAGGGAATTTGGACAATTTCCTACCTGGCTACGCCATCCTGTTTCTCTACGAGCAAACCCAGGCCCAGCAGTACCGCACAGCCGCCGATACCATGCGCAAAGCCTTTACTACTTACCCGCGCAACAGCGATGGGGGTTTTTGGCACAGTACCGACAAGCCGAATCAAATGTGGGTCGACGGCGTGTTCATGGGCGAGATGTTCCTTGCTCGCTACGGACATGCGACGGGTGATAGCACCGCCTTCGACGAAGTCGTCACGCAGATGACCGATATCGTCAACCATTGCATGAAGACCGATGGGCTCTTGTTGCATGCCTATGACGAAAGCAAGAAGGCCTCGTGGGCCAATCCCACCACGGGTCTATCGCCCGAAGTGTGGAGCGAGGGACTCGGCTGGTACGCGGTACTGATCGCGGACGTATTCGACTATTTGCCCGCCGACCACCCCGGACGACCGGGCCTTGTGACCATCCTCGGCCAGCTCACCGCAGGCCTCAAGGCAAACCAGGACGCGAAAAGCGGCCGTTGGTGTCAGGTGGTGGACGAATGCACGCTTTCGGACAACTGGGACGAGTCGTCCGGCACCGGGATGTTTCTCTATCTCACCAAGAAATCCATCGACAAGGGATACATCGACGGCACCCAATACGACACGGTGGTCAGCAGCGCCTACCAGGGTCTGGTGCAGAAGGCGACCGTCAATAGCGACGGTACCATCGACATCAACGACTGCAGCAGCATCGGAGTGCAAGGGAGCTACAGTGCCTATGTCAGCAAGGCCAAACAGGTCAGTCCACCCTCGTGTGTGAGTTCGTTCATCGCCGGCACGTTGATGGTAGAGGGACCGAGTTTCACCACCCAGTAGCACTGACTGATCCATGCTGGGCTGAAAATTGATCCGGCGGAAAACGCCGGCGTCTTAGGTGACGGCTGATGGTGGCCGGTCTACTGCGTGACCCATTCCAGGCGCAGGTAGTCCCACATCAAGTCGCCGCTGGAACTGATGGCCAGCGTGTTCGAGCCAGTCTTGATTTGAGCCAAGGGCACGGCAATACGCCCGCTCAGCCACACCCCATGGGGTTGGTCGCGAGCGATGGAGGAGTCGTCATAGGAAATGCTGGCGGAGCCGACCTTGGTGCCGTTGAACGAAGCGCTCAGGGTCACCCCGTCGGACCCGGCGGAATCGAGAACCAGAGACGCACCGGTCGCTCCGGCTGGGATCGAGGCAACACTGAATTGCACGTTCCATGTTCCACCGGGCTGCAGGAAGTTCCAGTCCTTTGCCGGAGTGCTGGTCCCGACGGTGTAGTTGATCCCGTTGGGGAAGTCCTTGCTGAAAAGCAGGTTGGTCCCGTAGTGCCACGCCTGATCGCCGCGGTAGAATTCCGCGGGTACGCGGTCGGGAATTCCGATCTCCCAAACGGTGGGCCCCTTGCGATCCGGGGTCCAGGTCACGGTGCCCAGGTCGGTGGCACCGCCGGCCGTAACCACCACCGCGTTGGACTGACCGACGTAGACACCATGGATTCCAGCCACGAAGGCGTGCAGCGTGTAGCTGCCGGGGCGAACGTTGGCGAGCGTGAAATTTCCTTGGCCGTCGGCGTGAACCCAGTATTGGTAGTCCCAGGCCTGATGCTCGAAATTGGGCAGGCCACCCACCGGAGGATCCGCCAGCCCCACCCAGGCGTTGGCGACCGACGCTGTCGGTTGGTTGGCGTCGGTGAACGATAGCTGTCCCTCGACCGTGCCTCGCGCGGACTTGGGCGGATAGCGCGTGTCCGTCTCCCAGCTATAGGGCCAGGTCGCCTTCTCCCAGATCAGGCGCTGTTTGGCGTCCGCCCAAAGCGCGTCTTGTCCCGCGCTGCCCGATATCGTGGTCGAGTTGCCATACAACAACCAGGGCCCGCAGACCTTCTCGCGTACCTCGTTGGCCTTCACGTCCTCCAGGTCGCCGTAGAAGTGGGTGCCGCCCCAGTAGTTGAGCAGGGTCGCTTTACCTCCAGGAGCATCGTGCAGGGTGAGCTCGGTCTTCATGGGGCCGCCCGGCAAGTATTCATTCGACGGATTGATCATCCACAGACCGATATTCTTCTTGCTGCTGCTCCACCCATAGACCGTGCCTTCGCCCCATTCGAGGCTGTTGTCGTACTTCTGCCAGCCCGGCCGGTCGGCGAATGGTCCCGACGGGTACTTGAGCACCTCCTGGGGTGCACCCGCGACCGCCGTGGCAGCCTCCGAGGACGCCACTGACGTGAAGACCCCGCGGCGGACGTCATCCACGGCGTACCAATCGAAGACGCTGTCCCATTGCACGTAGTGGTTGTAGCGCAACTCGCCGGGCGTGAATGCCGGGTAGCTCGCGGGATGAGTCAGGACGACGTAGCCATAGAGCCCCGACGAACAGCGGGGCAAGGCAAAGCGGACTTCCAGATCCAATGGAATTTTTCCAGAGCTCTTGTCCCATGTCGTAGTCATTGCGACCTCGGCGACGTCGCCACCGTTCTTGCTGGGATCAGCTGACAGCGAGCCCGTGAACGGTCCCGCGGTATACACGTTGGTTCCCCACGAGAAATAGCCTCCCGATGTCATGGTTTCCACGCCATTGATGATGAAGCTCGGCATCGTGGCGTCGGAAGTGTTGACCTTGGCCTGAACCAGGCCGTTATCGAGTGTGTATGTCGTACCCGACAGCGTCGCCTTCACGGCGGCGCCAGTGCACGCAGGCGGAGCGCCGCCCGTGGAGACAGAACCACCGCTGGAACCCGCAATTCCTCCGCCCACGCCCCCGACCCCGCCGCTGCTGCCGCCGCTCGTTCCAGTGCGACCGGCTGTAGTCGGAATCCCACCCGTGTTCGAAACACCGCCTGTGCTCGACGAACCACCGCTTCCCACTGTCGCCCCACCGATGGCTGAACCGCCTGTTCGCAAAACTGACCCGCCAGTGGACAAGCCACCCGTTGCGACAGTGGACCCACCGGTCAGTGAGCCGCCCGTTCCCACGATTGTTCCGCCTGTCGGAGAACCTCCCGTCACCGGCGTTGAACCGCCAATCGGGGAACCGCCCACCCCCGGCGTTGACCCACCGATCGCGGAATTGCCCGCTAGCGGAGCACCGCCGGTTGCCAGCTGCCCGCCCGTGGCGATCGTTCCGCCCCCGCCCGCACCTGCGCCGCCGCCCGCCGCCGGATTTCCAGCGGAGATTCCCGATGCGCCCGCTCCGGTGCCTGGAGCGGTGTTCGCTGGGGAGCCGCCGGACGACGAACAGGAAGCCGTCGCCAAGAACAAGAGACCGCAGATCCACGGCGCTGTCAGAGATTTCATGTTGCTCCTTTGGCTGTTTCCCCTTCCGGGTCTCGCTCGGATCCACTCAGCCTTCCCAAGCGTGCCTCGACTAGGCGGCCTCACGCAATGGGGAAAGCAACCGGTGAATTGCCAGGTTCAGTCGACGACGCAACACGCCGGCTTACGAACGCAGTGATGCAAACCAGCACGCCAGCACGACTCAACCTGGGAGACCCAACCGACGAACATACAGTTGGGATGGAATCATCAGGAAACAGCGCGTGCGCCCAATGTCATGCCGAAGTGCCATTCCAAAGGCAGTTGATGTATCTGGCGGCAGCCCTGGTCGCGGGACTCGTTCTTGCTCCCGTGGCACTGGCCCAGGAACCAGGAGCGGCTATTCCGCTGCAGCCCTCCTTGCGCGGCTCAATTGCCGTGAGCAAGGCCATGACGCCGGCCCAGAAGACCGCCACCCTCGAAGAAGCGTTGAACAAAGAAACCGACCGACGGGGCGAACTGGACTCGAAAGTGGCGGCTCTCACGGAAGAGAACAGCAGGCTGGCCTCGGCCCAAGAAACGTTGGCGCGAGGCAAGGCATCGGCCGACGGCGAACTAGCCAGAACACGCGATGCTCTGTTGCGGGTCCAGCGCGATTTCGAGTCGCTGCGAGGCGCCTACACCAGGATGACCAAGACCGTCGGGCTCTCGCTTGCGTTCATCGCGCCCGTCGCCGTGCTCATCTTCGCCCTGCTCGTCTGGCTTCTCCTGATCACGCGCAAGCTGGAGGCCCGCGTGCACGACGTCCCCACCCTCGCCAAGATGCATGAATACGAAGGCCATGTCGCCCGGCTGCACGAGCAGATCCACGCCGAGAAGAGTCACAACGCCGTGTTGCGGGAGCGGCTGGCGAACCTCGGGATCAGCGACTGACCACGAGAAGAAAGGACTTGGACTTCGCTGTGTCCAACCCTTCCCTCTCTCCTCCGCCTCTGCGGCCTCTGTGTCTCTGTGAGAAACAGCTAGCTCAGTCTTGATCCGCGGTCCACGTGATGCCGGTTGGCTTCGATCCACGGGCCTGCGTTGCTGGTCAGCGTCGCGGATCGCCCACCCGATAGTTGTCAGCGCGCAAGAGGAGATTGGTCAGGCGGGTGCGGTTTTCCTCGTCGACGGTGGCCAGCGTGGCACCGAACCCAGCCGGACGCTTGCCCGGGCTGCCTTCGTCGACGCGGATGATGGTGGCATGGCAGGCGACATTGAAATCGGGGTCGTCGCCCATGCCGTCTTCGGAGCCGAAGATGACCAAATCGAAATTGGTGCCTGGTCGCAGGTCCGGGTATTCCGCGGGGGTCCCCACGAGATACACGCCGCCCGCCGAGAGATTGCGCACGTCCATGATGTGGATGTCGCAACTCTTGACCTCCGCCTGGGCGT
Organism: Myxococcales bacterium; assembly: GCA_003142855.1. Classification (GTDB taxonomy): domain Bacteria; phylum Myxococcota_A; class Polyangia; order Fen-1088; family Fen-1088; genus Fen-1137. The sequence goes on along the minus strand of PLNW01000086.1, from coordinate 27,214 downwards.
AGACCTCGATACGGGGACTTCGGCGTTTGGATTCCGGCGGCTCGTTTTGCACCGGTCCATTGTACATCGCCACTCGGGGAAGTGGGCGACGCCAGTTCGTCTTCAAAACAAAAGAACGGGACGGACAAGTCACCCCGTCCGTCCCGAATCTCTACAGAATCTCTGCAGGTGGGCTATTGCTATGCGGCTAGTAGTCGTCGCCCATGCCGCCCATTCCTCCCATGCCGCCGCCGCCGCCACCGTGGGCCGGTTCCTCTTTCTTCTTCGGCTTCTCGGCCACCAGAACCTCGGTGGTCAGCATCAGGGCAGCCACCGACGCTGCATTCTGTAGGGCCGCGCGCACGACCTTGGTCGGGTCGATGACACCGGCTTTCGCGAGGTCTTCATAGACCTCAGTGGCGGCGTTGAAACCAAACGCTCCCTTGCCGCCCTTGACCTTCTCCACCACGACGGCCCCGTCGACGCCGGCGTTCGCGGCAATCTGGCGCAGCGGTTCCTCAATGGCCCGGCGGATGATGTTGACGCCGTAGCGCCGGTCATCGTCGAACTTCAGGCTGTCGAGCGCCGGCAGCGCACGCAACAAAGCCACGCCACCTCCGGGCACCACGCCCTCCTCGACCGCCGCCCGCGTGGCGTGCAGGGCATCCTCCACCCGCGCCTTCTTCTCCTTCATCTCGCTCTCGGTGGCCGCGCCGACTTTGATCACGGCAACTCCGCCCACCAGCTTGGCCAGGCGCTCCTGCAGCTTCTCGCGATCGTAGTCCGACTTGGTGTCCTCGATCTGCGTCCGAATCTGCTTCACCCGCCCCTCGATCTCGGCCTTCTTACCCGCGCCTTCCACGATGGTGGTGTTGTCTTTGTCCACGGTGATGCGCTTGGCACGTCCCAGATCCTTGAGCGCCACGTTCTCGAGTTTGAGGCCCAGATCCTCGGTCATGCACTGACCGCCGGTCAGCACCGCCAGATCCTTCAGCATTTCCTTGCGGCGATCGCCGAAGCCCGGTGCCTTGACCGCGCACACGTGCAAGGTGCCGCGCAGCTTGTTCACCACCAGAGTGGCGAGAGCCTCGCCGTCCACGTCCTCGGACACGATGAGCAGCGGCTTGCCGCCTTTGGCCACCTGCTCGAGCACAGGCAGAAGATCCTTCATGTTCGAGATCTTCTTCTCGTTGATGAGAATCAAGGCGTCCTCCATCACCACTTCCATGCGCTCGGCATCGGTGACGAAATAGGGCGAGAGGTAGCCGCGGTCGAACTGCATGCCCTCCACCACGTCGAGTGTGGTCTCCATCGACTTGGCTTCCTCGACGGTGACAACGCCCTCTTTGCCCACCTTCTCCATGGCCTCGGCCAGGATGTCGCCGATCATGCTGTCGCCATTGGCGCTGATGGTCCCGACCTGGGCGATCTCGCTCTTGCCCTTGGTGGGCTTGGACTGCTCTTTGAGACTGTCGACCACCTTGACCACGGCCGCATCAATCCCGCGCTTGATGTCCATCGGGTTCGAGCCGGCGGCCACCAGGCGGGCACCCTCGTTGAAGATGGCCTGGGCCAGCACGGTCGCGGTGGTGGTGCCATCCCCGGCCACGTCTGAGGTCTTGGACGCCACTTCCTTGACCATCTGGGCGCCCATGTTGGCCATTCTGTCGGAAAGCTCGATTTCCTTGGCCACGGTCACGCCGTCCTTGGTGACGAGGGGCGAGCCCCAAGACTTCTCGATGATGACGTTGCGTCCGCGCGGACCCAGCGTCGCCTTCACCGTGTTGGCCAGGATGTTGAGCCCCTGGGCGATGGCCTGACGTGCGGGCTGGGAGAATATGATTTCTTTGGCTGCCATGATGATTTCCTTTCCTGCCTACTCAATGACGCCGAGGATGTCGTCCTCGCGCAGAATCATGTGCTCGACGCCATCCATCTTGATGTCGCTGCCCGAGTACTTGGCGAACAGGATCTTGTCGCCCGCCTTGACTTCCAGCTTGCGCAGCGACCCGTCTTCCTGCAGCTTGCCCTTACCGACAGCCACAATGACGCCCTGTTGTGGTTTTTCCTTGGCCGTGTCGGGGATGAAAAGACCGCCGGCGGTCTTGCTTTCTTCCTCGACGCGCTTGACCAGAATGCGATCGTAAAGTGGTCGAACCTTCATTGTCTCCTCCTTGTTCCTGAAACCCACCCGCTGTCATTCAACGATCCGGGTGGAACTTGCCGAAATGAAACGTGGGGCACATCCATGGGGACGTCAGGCCGCCGCGATCTTGCACTTGCCGTCGCCCTTTGCCTTGCCCTCCCCCGCCGGTGCTGACGACGCCGTTTCCTTGCTAGCGGTCCCACCCTGCGCTGCTGGCGCGGCCGAGCTCGCGGCTTTGCCGTCGCCTGCCCCGTTCACCTTGGCGGCGCCGGCCGGCCGCTGGCTGGCGTACAGATCGCCGTACCAGCCGCCACCCTTGAGTTGAAAGGAGGTGTGACTGATCAGACGTTCCACCTTGCGCGCCTTGCACTTTGGGCAGACCTTGACTGGCTTGTCGTTGATCTTTTGCCATTCCTCGAACCGATGGCTGCAGGCGCTGCATTCGTATTCGTAGACTGGCATGGGAACTCCCTGAGAAAACTCGCCACCGGCCAAAACCGTGGCGGTGGTAAGGTTAAGCACCCGATAGCTGCTGTCAAGCGACCACGGAGAGTGCCGAAACATTGGCAATAAAGTGCGTGAATTCAATATCTTATACACCATCGCAACCCCTGGCGCTCGCAGTCAGCGAGTGCCAATCGCCGCCCCGTCCGTGGGCTGCGGGCCATTATGATCGAGTCGCTTCGCTCGGCCTGTGTAGGGCTTCGGCCTGGAAATGGGCGCGCAGGCTTTCGATGACTTCGGTGAGGTCGCCGTCAAGGATGGCCGGCAGATTGTGCCGCGTGAGCCCGATACGGTGGTCGGTCAGCCGATCCTGCGGGAAATTGTAGGTGCGGATCTTCTCCGAGCGATCGCCGCTGCCGATCTGGCTGCGCCGGTTGTCACGCTCGGCGGTTTCCTGCTTTTCCAGCTCGATTTCGTAGAGGCGCGAGCGCAAGAGCTTCATGGCCATGGCCTTGTTCTTGTGCTGGCTCTTCTCCTGCTGGCAGTGGACGATGAGCCCGCTGGGGATGTGATGGATGCGCACCGCCGAGTCGGTGGTGTTGACCGACTGGCCGCCCGGTCCACCAGAACGCATGACCTCGATCTTGAGATCCTTGGGATCGAGGTTGACGTCGACATCCTCCACCTCGGGCAGCACCGCCACCGTGGCGGTCGAGGTGTGGATGCGACCCTGCGCCTCGGTCACCGGAACGCGCTGCACGCGATGCACGCCGGATTCGTACTTGAGCTGCGAATAGGCGCCCTTGCCCTCGATGTTGGCTACCACTTCCTTGATTCCACCCGCCGAGGCGCTCGACTGGGACACCACCTCGACCTTCCAGCGCCGACGCTCGGCGAAACGGCCGTACATGCGGTAGAGCTCGGCCGCGAATAGCGCCGCTTCCTCGCCGCCGGTACCCGCCCGGATTTCGAGCAGGATGTTCTTGTCGTCGTTGGGATCTTTGGGAAGCAGTAGGAAAGTCAGTCGTTCTTCCAGTCGCCCCTGCTCAGCCGAAAGCTGGTCCTCTTCGGCGCGGGCCAGCTCGCGCATCTCCGGATCTTTTTGCAACTCGCGCGCCTCCGCCATGCGCCGGCTGACATCGCGGTGGGTGCGAAACGTCTCCACCAGCTCGCGCAGGTCAGAGTGCTCCTTGGCGAGCTTCTGCATCACCTGCGTTTGCGCGAGGACCACCGGATCGGACAGCTTGGCAGTCAGCTCCTCGAAACGGTTCTCGACGGCCGACAGCTTCCCTGCAAGCAGTTCGTCCAGCATGATGTGGGCACGGCCAGGGTGAAACCCGACCCGCGCAGAATGGCCCTAGGTGGTGGCCGGCGCCGGTGGCGTGGTCGCCGGTGGCGTCGTCTTCTTGCCGTACTTCTTGTTGAAGCGCTCGATGCGGCCGCCGGTGTCGAGGAACTTCTGCTTGCCCGTGTAGAACGGGTGGCAATTCGAGCAAATGTCCACCATGAACGACCCGCGGGTGGAATAGGTCTCAAGCGTGTGACCGCAGGCACACGTGATGGTGGCGGGCTTGTAGGTCGGGTGTATCCCCTTCTTCGGCATGACGAGCAACCTTCCTTGGAAGCGGGCGTTTATAATCGCCCGCAGCAACAAGAGCAAGTAGCAATGCGCCAGGGGTTGTGCGATGTCGCCCTGCCCTCTTCGCGTTATTCTTGGCTTCAGGCGGTCACTGGCGTGGACGCGCCCCAGGCATGTATAGTCTGCCGCGCATGGCTGAAAAAAGCCCACCCGACCAGGGGATTCGCCACTCGGCAGCGTACAGCTACCTGCGACCCATTCTAGTGGGCCGACGGGTGTTGGAGCTCGGCTGCGGCACGGGTGAAAGCGCCGCTCACCTTGCACGACTGGGCGCGCGCAGCGTGGTCGGGGCCGACGACTCAGGCGCGGTGGCCGAGGCGCGCAGCCGGAACCGCGAAAGCGCCCTTTCCTTCGTGACCATGACCGCCGCCGCACTGGAGCAGGCCGGTCCCTTCGATGTGGTGCTGATCCCAGAAGCCGCGGACATCCTACAAGACCGCGGGCCTTTGCCCCTGCCAGTGGTGCTCAAGCTGGTGGCAACAGGCGGACGCCTGGTTTGCGTGGTGCCCAACGGCGATCGAAGCGACATCGCCGCACCCGGGGTTTCGTACTACGACATCGTCGACCGGCTCAGCCCGCACTTTCCCAAGGTGCGTATGTTCGGTCAAACGCGTTTTGCCGCCTGGGGCATCGCGGAATTCGACGAAGCCCCCGCTGAGCTGCGGGTCGAGCCTGACCTGGCCCAGGCCGAGAATGAGACGCCCAGCCACTACCTCGCCCTGTGCGGCCACGACGAGGCACTGAGCCTGGGCTATGCGCTGGTTCAGATCCCAGCGCACCTAGGCGAGGACTCGCCGGTCCAGACGGCGACGCCTGAGCTTTACTCAAGAGTCGAAGGCCCCGACGCGGCACTGGCCGAGCTACGCCACAAGCTGGCCGAAGCCCAGGGCCAAGCCGACGGCCTGGTGCGCGTGTCGCGCGCGCAGAGCGAGGAGATCGAGGAGTTGCGCGGTCGCGTGCGGCGTACCGCGGAGGCCCGCGCCGAGCTGGACGATGAGGTGCAACGGTTGCGGCGGGCTCTACTGGAGGCCGATGAGTCAGTCGTCAATCTGACCCGCAAGACGACTGACGAGATGACCGCACTGGCCCAACGTCTGACCGCCGGGCTCCGTCCCAGCGAGCCGTCGCCCGCCGCCGGCCTGGCCGATGAACTCAAACGCCGCGAGGCCGAGCTGGCCGAACGCGAATCGGCGCTGTCAGAACGCGACGATCGCATCGCCGCCCTGGAGGCGGCCCGGCAAGCGGCCGCCTGGCGCGCCGAGGCCGCCGAGGATGATCTCGGCCGCGTACGCGCCCAGATCGCTGAGCTCCGTCAAGCCCCGACGCTGGCCAGTCCGGTTTCCGACGAGCTGCTGGCGACGCTGAAATCCCGCGAGCAGGCGCTCGAGGAGTTCCAGCGAGCCGCGGCCGCTCACCTCGACGAGGTGGGACGGCTGCGCGACGCTCTCAACGAGCAGTCAAGCCTGGTGGCCGAGCTGGAGGAAGATCTGGCCACAGCGGAGAAGCGTCTGGCCGATGGGCTCGAGGAGTCGACGCGGTTGCGCCAGTCGCTGGCCGAAGTGGAAGAGGCCGATCGCCAGCGCCGCTCGCGTCTGGCGGAGCTCGAGGGTGTGATGCTGCGGCTGGAGCACAGCGAAGCCGCGGCCCGGACGCAAAACGAAGCCGCAGAGCTCAAGGGCCGCATCGCCGATCTCGAAATCCAGGTGGTCGATCTGCGCGATCGGCTCGGCGAGACCGAGCGCCGCCTGGCGGATTCGCTGCGTCTGCGCGATGATACCGAGCGCGCACGCAAGCAGGCCGCTGCGCGCGCAGAGGAGCTGGAGCTTGACTTGCAGGCGCGCGTCGCACGCGTGTCGGAGCTGGAGAGCAGTCTGCAAGCGGCGAACACGGCCGCTGCCCGCACGGCCGAGCTCGAGGCCAAGCAGGCCACTGCGGAAACAGCGGCCACACAGACCAACGAGCTGCTGGCGCGTTTGAAGATGGCCGAAGCAGTGGCAGCGCGAGCCCGCGAGCTGGAAGCGCTGCTGCAAGTAGCGGATGCCAAGATGGCCCGCCTCGCGGAACTGGAAGCGCAGAGCAAGATAGCCGAGGAGACGGCGGCCAAGCTGGCGGAATTGCGCGCCGAAGCCCCGGACCCCGAGGAGGTTTTCGAGCGCCTGGTCTTCCTGGAAGCCCAGCATGACGCGGCTATGCTTGCGGCGGCCCGCGTTCCCAGCCTGGAAGCCGAGCTGGCAGCGGCCAACGCTTGCATCGCGGAACTCCGAGCCCGCAATCCCGAGTAACTTCCTGGGGTAGGCCTTGCGCACACACGTCCAACCGGCAGCGCGAGAAAGCGCATGCTCGCCAGGCGTGGTCTGCTATCTTGAATTTGCGAATGAGTGGGCCGACGGATTTGTTGATGTTCGCGCATCTCCTGCGCCAGCCCGATCATGAGCTGGATCTCGAGAGCACAGCCCTTCTGCTCTGCGAACCGGAGTACCCAGGGCTGGATATCCCGGGGTTCATCGGCAAGCTCGACGTGATGGGTGAGTTGGCGCGCATCCGCCTGGAAGTCGAGCGTCGCTGTGGACCCGCCCCGGCTGACCGCGTGCTGCCCATCCTGCGGCTTCTCTACGGCGAGTTGGGCTTTCAGGGCAACGTGGCCGACTACTACGATCCGCGCAACAGCTTCCTCAACGAGGTCATCGATCGGCGCACGGGCAATCCCATCTCGCTGGCCATCGTGCTCATGGCCGTGTGCCAGCGCGCGGGCGTGGAGACTTTCGGCATTTCGTTCCCCGGTCATTTTCTCGTGGGCGCGCGTCGGCGCGACCGCACCCTGGCGGTGGTGGACCCGTTTGACGGGCGCATGGTGCGACGACCGGAGTTGCGCGCGCTATACGAATCCGCCACCGGGGATCCCACTGACATCGACGAGCACTATCTGGTGCCGGCCACGCGACGCCAGATCCTGGTGCGCGTGCTCAACAACCTGCGCGCTATCTACGAGGTGCGCGGCGATCAACGCCGGCTGCGCTTCGTGCTCGAACGGATGTCGGTGCTCAGTCCATCTGATGAGGTGAGAAGTCGCCTCAACGCCCTGGTCGCGGATGTAGCCATCGCGCCCCGGGTGAGCGTGAACTAGCCACTACTAGTTGACTCCGGCTTTGTGACGGTCGACCGTTAGGGAAGAATCGGTCGCTCGTCCATGCGCTTCCCCTCACTTCTGGCGTTGCTGGTTCTCCTGCCCTCGCTGGCCCAGGCACAGCTCTCGGCGACGCCGGTCGAGTCCGAGGCCGCCCCGCCCGACGGGTTCGTCCCCAGCTACACCATCGAGCGCATCGAGGTGCGCGGAAACCACAAGACCCGCACGGACCTCATCCTGCGCGAGATCGCTCTTTCGCCCGGCGATACGGTCGCCGCCGACGATGCGCGCGTGGAGCGGGCGCGTCTACGCCTGTTGGCGCTGGGCTATTTTCTCGACGCTCGCCTGTCCATGATCAAGGGAGAGCGCCGCGGGGGAGCGGTGCTGGTCATCGAAGTCGAGGAACGCGGAACCATCATCCTCAAGGCTGTCTACCTGGGCACCAGCGAAGCCACCAACGTGTGGGGCGGGCTGGACGTGAGCGAGCGCAATCTGCTCGGCCGCGGGCTGACCCTGGGTGCCGGCTTCGTCAGCTCGACGCGTCCCAAGGTCGACGGCGCCAAGCCGGCGCTGGCCTTTGCCTTGCGCATGGCCGGTCCTCCACGCCTGCACGGACTGCTGCTCTCGGGAAGCGCTCTCTTCTCCCAGAGCAGCGAGTTCTTCCGTGCGCGCGGCCCCTCGACCGAGCCCGCGCCCGCTGACTTCGTGGCCGTCAACCTCAGGCGCGCCGGCGGCGTGCTGGGCGTGGGCGCGGTTCTTTCGCGCACGGCCTATTTGGCGGCCGAAGGGCGTTTCGAGGCAGTTCACGCCGAGCTGCCCACCCTGCTCGACCGCGACCTGGGCCTGGGCCAGAGCCAACCGATCGCGTTTCTGGTGCGCGATGGATCCAGCCGGCTGGGCTCACTCGCTCTCACGCTCGACTTCGATTCTCGCTCGGATCCGGTGTTGCCGCGCGCGGGCCGGCACCTGGTCATGTCGGTGGAAGCGGCCACGCCTGCTTGCGCCTCGCAGTACACCTTCGTCAAGGTCACCGCGCAGGGCTCGCTCTACTTCCCCCTGTCCATCGGCCACATCTTCGGGGTGCACGGCCTGCTGGGCGGCCTGGTGGGGGACGCGCCCTATTTCGATCGCTTCTTCGTCGGCGATCTCAACCTGCTGCTGCCTCCGCGCGCGTTCGGCATCAACTTCTCGACCCAGCCTTCGCGTGACTTGCTCGGCACCAACGTGGCCGACCATCGCTACGACAAGCTGGCTGGCCGTCTGCTCTTGGAGTATGCCGTGCCCCTGTGGCGACGCCACGGCCTCTTCTACCGGGGCGACGCTTTTGCAGCCTTGGGCATCTTCACCATGACCAATCCCGGCGATGTGAGCCGGCACGGCGCCAGCCTGGGCCAGCGCCTACCGGCCGATCTTACGGCGGATCTGGGTCTGCGCCTGGACACATACATCGGCATCTTCACCCTTTCCGTGGCCAACGCCCTCGGCCGACTGCCCCTGTGATGAGGTCCCTGGTTCATCTCGCAGCGGTCACCGCCTTGGCTCTGGCGGCGACGTCGGCCCGCGCGCAAGAGCCCGAGGAACGCAAGACTGGCCTCACCCGACGCGATGGCCGCCTGCTGGTCAGCCTGGGGCTGCAGGACCTGTTCAAGGCACAGGACGCGCAACGCCTGTTGTCGGGCTTCACCAGCCGTGTGCTGGTGCGCGTGGCCGTCTTCCGCCCGGACCAACCGGAGCCGGTGGCCCAGTCCATGCGCCACACCGAAATCGTCTACGACCTTTGGGACGAGAAGTTCCGCGTGCGCCGCTTCGAGGCGGGCGGCAAGATGGAAACGCTGGTGGCCGCGAGCGCGAGCGAGGCCATCGATCTGGCCACTGCGCTCACCGTCTTTCCCATCGTCCCGCTCGACCGTCTCGAACCGGGCGTCACATACCGGCTCAGCGTGCGCGCCGATCTCAACCCGATTTCGCAAGAACTGCTGGCCGACGTGCGGCGCTGGCTGGCGCGGCCTTCAGCGCGTAGTCGCATGGGTTCGGGGGAGAGTTTCTTCGGATCGTTTGTCAGCGTCTTCGTCAACCCCCGCATCGACGAAAGCGAGCGCCAGCTTCGCCTGGTCTCGCAATCCTGGGTGGAGCCAGCCCGATGAGACTCCCGGGGCGTTTCGAGTGGAAAGTCCTGGGGTCCATGCTGGCCGTGGCCGCGCTGGCCGTGGCCCTGTCCGCCTACGCGCTCTACTTCATGGTGCAAAGGTTCGCCGACTTCTCACTGGAACACGACGCGCAGATGGCGGGATCTTCGGCGCGTGCCGCCGACGTATTTCGCTCCTATTTCGCGGATCGCAAGGACGAGTTTCGCCGTCGCGCGCACGAGATCGCGGCGGCGGCGCCGGCTCACATGGCGGATGTGGCGCCCACCGAGGGCCTGTTGCGCGCCCAGCTCTTGCTGGGCACCGAGGTGGTGGAAACCTGGGAGGCGCCAGCCGAGACGCTGAACCGCTCGCGCGAAGCGCCCCCCATCCTGGTCGCCCTGCCCGCAGCCCAAGGCGAGGCCTCGCGCACGCTGGAGTTGGTATTCGGAATTCCGGCGCAGATGTACGAGGACTTCCTGGCTCTGCGCGCCGCCATCGAGAAGGAACAGCAGATCGATCGCGTGTTTGGCCTGCTGGTCCCGCGCTTTCTGCGCCAGTACCTGATGTTGGTTCTGGCCATCCTGGCCGTGGCGCCGCTCGGGGGCTGGCTGGTCGCGCGGCGGGTGACCAGGCGGGTGGCGCGCCTGCACACAGCGGCTCGGGCCGTGGGCGCCGGGGATCTGTCGGTGCGCGTGGCCCCCAAGGGCAAAGACGAGCTCGACGAACTGGGCCGCGCCTTTGATCGTATGGTGGCCGAACTGGGACAGGCGCGCTCGCGCCTCGAATACCTGCAGAAGGTGTCAGCCTGGCAAGAGGTGGCACGGCGCCTGGCGCACGAGATCAAGAACCCGCTGATGCCCATCCAGCTCGCTGTGCAGGAGATTGCCTCGAAGTACCCTGGCGATGATCCTGCGTACCGGCGCCTGCTGGATACGGCCACGGAGATCCTGCGTGAAGAAATCACGGGGCTGCGCCGTCTGGTCGAGGACTTCTCGGCCTTTGCCAAGCTGCCCAAGGTGGAACCGGCGCCGCTCGATCTGGTGCCCCTGGTCGAGGAGATCGTGCGCCTGCAGCCCGAATGGCAGTCATTCGTCAAGGTCGAAACCAGCGGATCGGTATCTGCACCCTGTGACAAGATGCTTTTCCGTCGCGTGATTGCCAATCTGGTCGAGAACGCTCTGCAGGCAGCCCGCGAGGCCGGGCGTGAGCCCCAGGTGGTCATCCGCGTCGAGCGCCGGCCGGATCGGGAACGCGCCGCGATCCTGGTCGATGACAATGGTCCCGGTGTTCCCGCGGCCGAGCGGCAGCGGGTGTTCGATCCCTATGTCACCTTCCGGCCGGGCGGCACGGGCCTGGGCCTGGCCATCGTGCGCAAGATCGTCATCGACCACGGTGGCGACGTATCGGTAAGCGACGCGCCGGCACCCCTCGGCGGCGCGCGTTTTGTGGTCGAGCTGCCCTGCTAGTACCGCTGCAAAGTCACCCGGACGGCTGCTCTGCCGAGGCACGGGAGAGCAGCAGATGGATGCGATCCTTGATCGCCAGCTTCTCCTTCTTCAGCCGAGCGCGCTCAACCTCTTCCTTGGCGGTCAGGTAGAGCTGACGATCCATGACCTGAAGTTTGGCTTCCAGATCCTGGTGTTGCTTCCGCAGTGCCTCCAAATCCTCGACCGAGCCCATATCATCCCTGCGGGTGGCGTTCTCCTGCATGCGGCCCCCTTACCGGTCACTGCCGGTGAAGAGAGTTTAGTTTAGGTCCAAGCAATGCCACCGTCAAAAGCTGAAACTTAGAATTCTGAGTAGCGGGGTGCGGTGTGGGTGACGGCACGCCGGTGCGCTATGTTTGCACGCGTGGTCGCTTCACCAACGGATAGAACCATGCACGCCAAGCTGATCTGGAAAGAGAACCTGCAGTTCACCGCCGAGGCGGATGGCCACGTGGTGCTCATGGATGCCAAGCCGCCGGTCGGCCAGGGCAAGGCCCAGACGCCGAAACAGCTTCTGCTTGCCGCCCTGTGCGGCTGCACAGCCATGGACGTGGCTTCGCTCATGCACAAGCAGCACCAAGACATGAAACGCTTCGAGGTCACAGCCGAGGCCCCCGTCCGCGAGGGCGTATTCCCGGCTGTATTCAGCTCCGTGAATCTCGCGTTCCGAATCGAGGGTGATGTGGATCCAGCCTTGGCCGTCGAAGCCGCGCGTTTGTCGCAAACACGCTTCTGCGCCATCAGCGCGATGCTGAGTCGGGCCGTGCCCATCCGCTACCAGGTGTTTGTCAACGGTGCGCCTGTGGGCAGCGGCGAGGCGCAGTTTGCGCCGGATTTATAGGTCTGTGCCCGCTGCACTTTCCGCACTGGCCTTCGCGCGCGCTTTGCTCGCCTGGTACGACCGCGAGAAGCGCGACCTGCCCTGGCGCCACAAGCCCAACGCGTATCGCACGCTGGTGTCCGAGCTGATGCTCCAGCAAACTGTGGTGGCCGCGGTGGTGCCCTATTTCGCGCGCTTCATGGCGCGCTTTCCCACTCTGCAAGCCCTGGCGGCTGCGCGCGAGGACGAAGTGCTGACGCTGTGGTCCGGGCTCGGCTACTACAGCCGCGCCCGGAATCTGCACCGCACGGCACGGCTGGTGGTCGATGAGCTGGGAGGAAAACTGCCGTCAGATGAGGCAGAACTGCGCCAGTTGCCTGGCGTGGGCGCGTATACGGCCGCGGCCGTGGCGGCCATTGCGTTCTCGCGACGCACGCTTCCCGTCGACGGAAACGTGGCTCGCGTGCTGGCGCGCATTCTGAGCGAGCGCAGGCCCATCGATCGTCCCGCGGTGCGCGCGGGGCTGCGCGCGCAGGGACAGCCGCTGGTGTCTGCGCGGCGGCCCGGGGATTTCGCTCAAGCCATGATGGAACTGGGCGCGCTCTGCTGCCTCCCGCGTAACCCGCGCTGTCCACAATGTCCAGTGGCCCGTTTCTGTCGGGCGCGTGCCGCGCGAGCCACCAGCAGCATTCCGGCGCGCACCAAGCGGCCAGCGAAACGGCACATTCACTTGGCCGGCGTCGCGGTCGAACGCCAGGGCCGATTGCTGCTGGTGCGCCGACCCGCCGGAACCCTGCTGGCAGGAACCTGGGTGCTGCCGCTGCAAGAAATGCGCGATGGCGAGGCGGCAACCCGAGCCGCGCGTCGGGCGCTTGCCGATCTCGGCTTGCGTGTGGAAGGAACGCCCAAGCTGGTCGGCGAGCTACGCCACGTGTTCACCCATCGCGATGCCACAGCCTCGGTGTTCCGCGCCCGCGTCCGGGGACGCATTGCTGTCGCTGACGCGCGTTGGGTGCGCGGCGATGAGCTGGCGTCGATTCCACTGTCCACCTTTGGCCGCAAAATGATCGCCTGCGCCCAGGCCAGTGCGACCGTGTGACGGCGCGCACACCTGTCCTCGTCGGGGAGGTGCTAACATCAAGGGCCAGGGCTTGGTCGTAGCAACGCCCCTGCTTGACAAACGGAGATCCAAAATGCGGCTCACTCTCGTTGGCGCTGATGTGGAAGAGAACCTGGGCATGGGCATGATTGCAGCAGCCGCGACCGGGGCCGGCCACCGGGTGGAGGTACTGGGCTTCAACGACAGCGCCCGGGCTGCCAACTTGGTCAACCAGATCACGTCGAACGATCCCGACCTGGTCGGCCTGGCGGCGCAATACCAGCACCGCGGCTTGGACTTCCTGGCGCTGGCCACGGCTCTGCGCAAGGCCGGATTTCGCGGACACATCACCGCCGGGGGCCACTTCGCCACTATGGGCTGCGCCGAGGTTCTGGCTGGTCGCTACGGCGTGGACAGCGTGGTCCTCTACGACGGTGAAGAAACCATCGTCGATCTGCTCGCGGCACTCGCCAGCAAGCAGGGCCTGGCTGATGTGGCTGGCATCGCGTTCCGTGACGCTCGCGGCGCCGTGGTGCGGACTGCTCCGCGCTGCCTGCCACACGACCTCGACGACTTGCCCATCGCGCGACGCTATCGGCCGCACGCGCGCCACATGCGCATCCCCTTTGTTCCGGTGAGCGGGAGCCGCGGCTGCTGGGCTTCCTGCAGTTTCTGTTCGATCACCACCGTGCTGCGCGATGCCCGCGCTCATGGGGCGCACGGCAAGCTGTTGCGACTGCGCTCGCCGGAAAACGTCGCGGCCGAGCTGGCTGTGCTGGGCCGGGCCGTGGGCGGCACCGCGATTTTTTGTTTCCACGACGAGAACTTTCTACTGCCCCGGCCGGCTGACAGTTTGGCGCGCATCGGGGCCATCAAGCGTTCTCTCGACGAAGCGGGCATGGAGCGCTCGGCTTTCGTGGGCAAGTGCCGGCCCGATACCGTCACGCCTGATCTCGCGCGCCGCTTGGCCGGGCTGGGCGTGATTCGTCTCTACGTCGGTGTGGAAAACGCCTCGCAGCGCGGGGCCGACCACCTGAATCGACGGGTTTCGGTCGCCTCCATGGGGCAAGCCCTGGAGGCCTGCAGCGACGCCGGCATCATCCCCTGCTACAACCTTCTGATCTTCGAGCCCGAGACCAGACTGGACGACGTCGCCGAGAACATCGCTTTCATGCGCCGCTTCGCCGAGCACCCGGTGAATTTCTGTCGGGCCGAGCCCTACTTGGGCACGCCCCTGCACCGCCAGCTGGCCCAGACCGGCAGCCTGTCGGGCAGCTTCCTGGGTTGGGACTACCGCTTGGCCGACGATCGCGCCGAGCTGCTCTTCCGCATTTCCTCGGCGGCTTTCCGCGAACGCAACTTCGCCAGCGACGGCGTGGCCAACCGCTACATGGGGCTCAACTATTCCTGCGGCGTGCTCGACTGGTTCTACCGGGTCGGCGACATCCGCAAGGAACGCTTGCGCGAGCGCGCCCGCGAACTCACCAAGAACATCTCGCTCGACACCGCCGAGTTGCTCGAACAAGCGCTGGACTTGGCCAGCCAGTTGGATCCGCACGACGACGATCGCGTCGCGCGCGAGACCGCCCATCTCGGCCTGCGCGTGGCGGCCTCGGACCGTGTGTGGCACGCGGCCCTGGATGCCTTGATGTCCGACCTGCGCGCCTTCGCCGCCGTCGGATGTCGGCGCGAGACGGTTCGGCGGCGGCCGGCCGGACAGGTGGTGCGTGCGGCCCAGGGAGCAGCCTTTGCCGGTTGGCTAGCCTTGTGGGCGCCGGGCTGCAACAGCGGCGGTTTGGGACTCCCTCACGACGGCGGCCACCGCGACGCCACCGCGGACTACATGATCGCGGACATGCTTCCCCCGTCCGACGGGAATATCGTGTACGACCCGCTGCCAGGGCCCGACGCGAGTTTCTACCAACCGCCGGACACGGCCATCATCGCTGACCGCGTTCCACCACCAGACGCGAGTTTCTACCAACCACCGGACACGGCCATCATCGCCGACCCGGTTCCACCACCAGACGCGAGCTTCTACCAACCGCCGGACACGGCCATCATCGCCGACCCGGTTCCACCACCAGACGCGAGTATCGTCTACGACCCGCCGCCACCGGACGCTGGTCGGCGTGACTTCGGACCAGTCGTGGATCCGCTGGTACCGGACGCCGGCCGGCGCGACCTCGCGCCAGACACGAACATCATCTACGACCCGCCTCCACCTGACGCTGGCCGGTACGATCTCAGGCGAGACTACTACATGGTTGACATGCTTCCCCCGGATCCGGTCCCAGTCGACGCCGCCGCGACCAAAGATGCTTTCATGCCCGTCTCGGATCCGCCGGTGGCTCCTCTGGGCGCTCTGTCGTCAGATCGCGGTGCGCCTGGGGCCACTGAGAATGTGGGCCGCTGGGCCGACACCACACCCCGTCGGTCGCCGCGCGCCCGCGACCTGCCCCTGTGCCTGCCGCCTGAAATTCGCATCGCAGGCGAATGGGTGGACGGCGCCGTGCAGGTTTGCCTGACCGGGGCCGAGGAGCCGCTCAGCATTCGCTGGCAGAGCGACGGCGAAGTCGTCGGCACGGATCGCCAAGTGACCTGGGCGCCATCATCCGACGACGATCAGCTCAACGTGGCGGTGCGCAGCCGGGACGGTGTGGCCGTCGCCGAACTGCGCCTCTGTCAGGTTCGCGGCCGGCGCGGATAGCGCTGATGAAGCTCCAGCCGCTGTCCGCACAATCGCGTTTTCGTCCTGCCATTTACGGCGTCATCCATGCCCTGGTGGACGCCGCTTGTGTGGCTGCTGTGGTGCGCGCCTCGCATGGCTCGACCGTGGGAGACCTGGGCGCCTTCTGGACCGTGGCCGGCTACGATTGGCTCGCCTTTGGTCTGCAGTTTCCGCTGGGTCTGCTGGTGGATCGGCTGCGCCTGGCGCGACTATCCATGATCGTTGGCGCAGCCATCGCTGCCCTGGTCTTGGCCCCAGGGCCAATTCCCTCGCTGGCGACCATGATCGCGGCAGGTGTGGGCAATGCCCTGTTTCACCTGGGCGCGGGCGGCTTGGTCTTGCGTTCCTCAGGCGGGCGGGCCGCGCCGGCCGGGGTGTTCGTGGCGCCGGGAGCGCTCGGCCTGGGCCTTGGCCTGTGGATGGGGCGCACGGGCCGGGGCTCGACCTTTCCCATCTATGTCGCCCTGGCCTTTGCGGTCATCGCGCTCATCACCCTGGACAAGGACGGTTTGAAATGGGAACCCTCAAAGGGTTCCCATACCCTCCCGCGATGGTCCGCCGCCGGCAAAGCCGGCGGGCTCCCCACGCGACTCGCGCCCCTACCCTGGCTGATCCTCTTGATGCTGCTGCTCGTGTCAGTCGCGGTCCGTTCCTTTGTCGGCTTCGGCGCCTGCTTCCAGTGTCCCGGAGGATTGGCGGTGGTGATCGGGTTGCCAGCCGCGGGCTTCCTGGGAAAACTCGTGGGCGGCATGGTGGCTGACCGCCTTGGTTGGCTGCGCGTGAGCACCGGGGCGCTCCTGCTGTCCTTGCCGCTCATCGCCTTCTCTGGCGGCTCGCTGTTCCTGGCGCTGCCTGGAGTCCTGCTTTTTCAGAGCACCATGGCCGTCACCTTGGTTGCCGTGTACGCGCTCATGCCCCGCTGGCCAGCGACCGCGTTTGGCCTGCCCTGCTTGGCGCTGATCGCCGGGGCGTTCCCGACTTTCATTCCAGCGGGGAAACAACTCTTTGGTCGTTGGACCTTCGTGCTGCTCATCGCTCTCTCGGCCGCGGCTCTTGTGGTGGCGCTGCGCCGGCTCAGTCGTCGCGGCCTGGCCCAGGATTGAATGACTACGGAACGCCGAACAGCCGGCGCGACAGCATCCCGAGGCCGAGGCTGGCGGCGTTGGCGCACAGTGCCCACAACAACGCGCGCCTGCGCTTGAAGGCAAAGCGGAAGTAGGCAGCCTCAGCCAACCAGGCGAACAGCTCGGCTGCAACGATCTTGGTGGTGTAGCTGCCGGGAACCGCGCGATGGAAGAATCCGAACCACACGATGGGGTGGGTGATCGCGCTCGCTCCGAACGCTGCCCAGACCGAGCAGCGCATGCTGCGCATGTAGATGGGCACCTCGACGATCTGGGTGAACAGAAAAGCCTGTAGCCATGCACCCATCTCGTCGAGTTCTCGCGGAGAGAGTCAGCTAGCGGCGGGGCCTGCGCCGCGTGAGCATCATGGCCGCAGCGAACAAACCTGCGGCCAGCCAGGGGCCGATAGTGCGCGCCAAGCGGCCGCCGATCGAGCAGCCCGAGCTGTCCTTGCTCTGATCGCTGCCGGAGTCCTTCCAGCTGCCATTCGGGACGCACTTCAAACAGCCGTACCCGGACGAATTCGCGCTGGTTGTGCAGGTCGCGTTCTGGCAGGTGCCCGGGCCGTTGTTGGTGCACGGGCTGCCAGCCGCGAGCGAGAGGCACGCAGAAACGTCCGGAGGAAGGGGTACCAGGTCGGCGCGGGCTGCCCCTGCAAGACCAACGCTCAAGAGAAGGGCCAAAGCCAGACACTGCCTATTCATGCGTCACCTCGCTGCGCGGCCTAGGAGATACCTCCATGCTGGCAGAAGGATCTGGAGGTGTCTATTCGCATCCGGCAGGAACCACGGATGGACGTGACGGCGATCACTCACCACCGGGACGAGCCTGGCCAACCGAGGTGGCTGGCTGGCGTGCAGTTTTCCCTGTCCCGGTGCACCCTGCCCGGCCGGTTGACTTCAGCTTGACCCATGGCCAGTAATCGCGGCATATGTTGGCCTCCCGAAGGCCCGATGCCGCATCCAAGGCCCCAAGGCTAGTCGCTGAAAATGAAGGAAGAACTGCTAACTCATCAAGATCATTGCTGGAGAGATGGCCGAGTGGTCGAAGGCGCCTGATTCGAAATCAGGTGTACCGAAAGGTACCGTGGGTTCGACTCCCACTCTCTCCTCCGAAAACCGAATATCTGTCGCTCCCCCGGAGAGATGACCGAGTGGCCGAAGGTGCATGATTGGAAATCATGTGTACCGCAAGGTACCGAGGGTTCGAATCCCTCTCTCTCCTCCGCAGTGAATCCGCCCGCAGCCCCTTCCCTTGCCCGCGAGCTCCGCACTCTGGGCGGGTTGGCAGCGCCGTTTGTCGCCGCGCAGGTGGGTCTGATGACCCTGGGTGTGGTCGAGGCAGCCATCGCTGGCCGCGCCGGTACGGGCGTGCTGGCCGCGGTGTCGCTGGGTAACGCCTGGACGCACGGCACGGGGCTGGCGGCCATGGGCGTGGTGCTGGGTGCTGATCCCATCATCAGCCAAGGCTACGGCGCGGGTGATACGCGGGGGGTGGCGCTGACCTTTCAGCGCGGCCTGGTGCTCTCGCTGCTGCTCGGCGCTCTTCTTGGTGTGGCCTGGTTGTTCACCGCGCCGGTGCTGCGCTTGGCCGGGCAGGATCCCAAGCTGGTGGCTGATGGGGCTCGCTTCGTGGCGGTGCAGGCGCCCACGGCGTTCGGGCTGCTGCTCTTCACGGTGAACCGGCAATACCTGGCCGGCCGCGGGCTGGTGGCGCCGGCCTTCTGGGTCACGGCAGTGGTGAACCTCATCAACCTGGTGGTGACCTGGTGGCTGGTGTTCGGGGGCGCTGGTTTGCCGGCCCTCGGTGTGCTGGGCGCTGGGCTCGGAGGCGCGGTCGCGCGCTTGTTGATGCCGGGCCTGCTGCTTGCGGTGACCTTTGCCTGGGGGCTGCACCGGGCCGCGTGGGTTCCCTGGGGCCGCGAGGTTCTGGCTCCCGCGCCCATGGGACAGATCCTGCGCCTGGGTCTGCCTATCGGGCTGCAGTTCGGCCTTGAGGTGTGGGCCTTCCAGCTGACGACGCTGCTGGCAGGCCGTCTGGGCCTCGTGCCGCTTGGGGCGCACACCATCGTGCTCAATTTGGCTTCGTTCAGCTTCATGTTCCCACTCGGCATTTCCATGGCGGCCAGTGTGCGCGTGGGCAACCTGGTGGGGGCAGGCGACCTGCGCGGGGCCCGTCGTAGCGCCCTTCTGGCCCTGGCCCTGGGTGCTGGCGTGATGAGCCTTTTCGCTCTCACGTTCTACTTCTTGCGCTGGCGCCTGCCCGCGCTCTACAGCGCTGACCCGAAGGTGACCGCGGCCGCGGCATCCATCCTGCCCATCGCCGCGGGATTCCAGATGCTCGACGGGACACAGGTGGTGGCCAGTGGAATCCTGCGTGGTCTGGGCCGCACCCGTCCGGCCGCCGTGGCCACCTTGGTGGGCTACTACCTTCTGGCCCTGCCCCTGGGCTGGCTCATGGGCTTGCGCCACGGCCAATCGCTGGCTGGCCTGTGGTGGGGCCTGGCCACCGGTCTGGCCGTGGTGGCCATCGCACTGCTCGCGTGGCTCCTGCGACCCGGAACATTCTCGGTCGCGCGCACGACCACGTGACGGACAGACTGCGAATGGGCACCCTCGTCACGCCGCTGGCCACGGTGACGCTCAACGCGGGCATCACCTACCAATTCAACGAGAGTGACATGGGGAACACAGGCGATTCGGCCGACAACGTGGGGCCCGGCCTCCATGGCCCCGACTGTTCAATTCACCACCACCACTAGAGCCGCTTTCGACTGAAGCCAGACAGCCTCAGTTGTGGTGGCCGCCCTCTAGCTCCAGAATCCGCTTCTGCACGTCAGCCCGGTTGGGCGCATTGGGGGCATTGCGCAGGTAACTCTTGTAGAACTCAATCGCCTCCTTGTCATGACCCATCTTGCGATGGCACTGGGCGATGTTGAAGAGGAACACCGGATCCGGAACGGCCATGTAGGCGGCTTCGAACTCGCTCAGGGCCTCCTGATAGTGGCCAAGCTCGTGGTGGCGGTTGCCCTGGTTGAAGTGTTGCTTGGCGCTGGCCACAGCCTCCGGGCTGGGCTTCGTGTCCCCCGAGGCTGAGCGTGGCTCGTGCCGGCCCGCGACCGGAGGCGGGTTCTTCTTCTCAGCGAATTCCGCCAGAGCGGGTGAGTGGAGCAGGGCTTGCACCGCTTTGCCGGCCATGATGAGGGGGAAGTCCCCCTCGCGGTGGAACTCATCGCGCGTCACCGCCATGGCCACCGCGGTGCCATCGCTTTCGGCCGTCAGAGTCACATGCCCGCGCAGGAAAAGGAGACCTGCGCTCACGCGGATCTCCAGGCGAACGTCGATGTCGGACGTCCCATCCCGGCCGTGCAGCACGGTGAGACCACCGTTGCCCAGCTCGGCCTGCACCGCGGCCTTCATCCGTTCGTTGAGCTTGGGGTCCGTGTCTCCCTCGGCCACGAACGCCATGTCCTCCAGCACGCGCGCGCGCAGCGCTCGCACGGCGGCCGATACTTCAGACATGGGCGCCGCGCCCGGCGGGCTGCCCGAAGAGGACATGCTGCCACACCCGACGGCCGCGATGGCGAAGGCGAAAAACACAGACCGAGTCACGGGGATAGTATCCGACGGCCGCGACTCGCCTTCAACCTTGTCGAGCGCTGGGGCTTGCAAACCCCATCACAGAAACGCCAGCCACTCCGGATGAGTCTCGGAAACACCCTTGACCACAGCCGTGAAAGCCGCCTGCAGCTTGCGCGTGATGGGGCCTGGCTCGCCGGCGCCGATGGAGATCTTGTCGATCTCGCGCACCGGCGTGACCTCGCAGGCGGTGCCGGTGAAGAAGACCTCGCTGGCCGCGTACAGCATGTCGCGCGTGAAGGCCTGTTCCACCACCTCGATCCCGTTCTCGCGCGCCAGCGTGATGACCGCGTCGCGTGTGATGCCGTCGAGGATGGGCATGGACAGCGGCGGGGTATACAGGCGGTCGCGGTGGACCATGAAGATGTTTTCGCCCGTGCCCTCGGCCACCGCCCCGGCGGCGTCCAGCATGATGGCTTCGTCGTACCCCAGGCTCACCACTTCGCGCTTGGCCAGCACCGAGTTCACGTACTGACCGGAGATCTTGGCCTTGCTCATGGTGTGGTTGAGGTGCCCGCGCACGTAGGTGGAGAGGTGGGCGCGGATGCCTTTGTTGAGAGCTTCGGCGCCCAGATAGGCACCCCAGGGGAAGGCAATGACGATCAGCTCAACCGGGCTGTCGCGCGAGCCGAGCCCCAGCGCACCAGCGCCCAGGTAGGCGAGCGGCCTGATGTAGGCCTCTTCCAGCTTGTTGGCGCGCAGAATGTCGAGGCAGGCGGCCTCGATCTGCTCACGCGAATAGGGGACGGCCATGTCGCAAATCTTGGCCGAGGTGACCAGCCGATCCACGTGCTCGCGCAGGCGGAAGACCGCGCTACGGCCATCGTTGCGCTTGTAGCAACGGATACCTTCGAAAACCGCCACACCGTAATGGAGCGTGAAGGCCGTCACGTGGGTGGTCGCCTGTGCGAAAGGCAACAACTTCCCGTTCATCCAGGCGAACTCGGACTTGATCATGTGACTCCTCTCAGGCGCCGGATTTCTTCTTCGATGTCAGCCAGACCAGGACTCATGCCCAAGGCTGCCTCGAATTCGCGGATGGCATCATCGGGCAGCCCGGTTTCGGCGTAGAAGCGACCGAGCGAGATGCGCACCCAGGGATTGCCGGGCTCGGTCTCCACCGCCCGGCGCAGCTCGGCCAGACCCGCGGCCATGGCGCGCGTGTCAGCGGGCGCCTGGCGATAGAGCGCCCACCCCAAGGCGCTGCGATAGCTCGCCTGCATGGGCGCCAACGTGGTGGCCTGGCGAAAGGCCTCGGCCGCCTGCGGGTAGCGCCGACCGCGTAGGTGCGACACACCTGTGAAGTACACGCGCTCAGCTGCGGTGGCCGCGGATTCCGAGGCGCGGGCCGCCTGCGCATCGGATCCCGCTGGCAACGGAGTGCTCTCCAATTCAATCAGGTAGTCGCGCCGCGAACCACTGTCGCGCAGGACCTGGAAGGCCTGTTCCAGACGCTCGAAAATCTGTTGGGCCACGTCGCGCACGTCCTCGCCGCGCAGGCGGAAGAGATCGGGATGGAAGTCTCGCGCCAGGGCATCGTAGGCGTCCGCGATCTCGGCGGGCGTGGCTTCCCGCTCGACGCCCAACACCTCGAAGTGACTCTGCACGCGCATCACCGCCAACAGGGCGACCAGCTCCTCACGGCTGCGATCGCCGGTCGGCATGCTGGCGCTGCCCAGATCCACCGGCCGGGGCGTGCGTCGGATCTCGTCCTGATCCCCACGCGGGGGCGCCTGGCTGGGCGTGATCATGCCGGCCTCGGACATGGCCACCAAGAGCAGGCGTGCGCGCTCGATGGGAATGGGCGATGAGGCCAGGGCCGCCTCCAACTTGACTGTGCCGTCGAGCCCATCGATGAAGCGTCGCTCGTTGGCATCGGCGGTGATGTCCTGCAAACGCCGGCGCGGGTCGGGATTGGGGGTCAGGTATTTCCCTGAGAAGGGTTGCAACACGCTGTGAATGCGCTCGGCATCGTAGTGGCGCCGGATGCCCTCCAAAATCAGGGCCGCCGGGGTACGTTCCAGTCGCAGGGGCGCGTCCTGACGAGATATGCCTTTCTTGAACATGAAATCGCCGCTGGTCCACGAGAAGATCTCGAGCAGCTTCGATTCCAGCTGCAGCATGAGTGCGCGCGACAGGTTGTAGGGCGAGAGCACGCCCATCGCCACCAGGACCTCTCCCTGATGCTGGTGCGTCTCTTTCATGCGACGCAGGGAAGCCTCCAACGTCTCCTCAGAGATGAGACGCTGTTCCAGCAGGATCTGACCCAAGCACTCGGACAGCATGTTGGACCGGACCGAGACCGGGTAGCCCTCGTCGAAGCTGACGATCTTCTTGATGTCGCCGCGTGAGAGCAGTAGGGCACCCGACATGCGAGCGGAATACGCCCGCTGCACGATGCGGGCGAAGGGCTGGCGGGCCAGCGATCCGTGCATCTCCGCCTCGCCCTCGACGAAGTGCTTGGCCGTGGTTTCCACGGCGCGCTTCTCGCGTTTCTGCTCCGAATCGGCAACCGCTGCGCCTGGGTAGTTGGGCACGGCGGGTACCTCGGGCGGCTCACTGGGCGGCACGGTCTCGAGCAAACGCGCCAGCAGGCGATCAGTGTCGAGCGGCGTGGAAAGGTACTCGGCCGGGGCAAAGCGCCGCTGCGCTTCGGCCTGATGGCTGGCCCCGCGGTGAGTGCTGGCCACGAAGAAAATCGGGATGCGCGCGGTGGCGGGATTCCGGCGCACCTCGTCGGCCAGCGCAAAGCCACTGCCATCGGAAAGAGTCGTGTCCAGGATGATGGCATCGGGCGCCCGCACGGCCAGTGTCCGCCGGGCCCAGGTCAGCTCGGCCTCGGTCGAGAGCAAGTAGTTCGCTTCCCCGAGCGTCTCGTTAATGCGACGAGCCAGCACGGGATTGCTCTCGACTACCAGGACGTAGGACGGCATGGGCAGGGATTGTATACCGCAATTTCGTACGTCTGAGGGTTGCGACAGCAGTCTAGACAAGCGCGGTCATCTAGACGGCGAACTGCGGCTGAGAACGCGGAGGGGAGAGGGGAGGACACAGAGATCGAACGGGGCAGCCGCTGACTCGCTTTTCCCGGTGCGCCTTTGGGCGCGCGATGGTAGACGAGGCCCCGGAGGATCCTCGTGAGTCGTGGCCAAATGAAAGCGAAGAACGGTCTGGCCTGCTTGATTCTGGCGGCCGGCAAGGGGACCCGCATGTATTCGGCGCGGGCCAAGATGTTGCACCCGATCTTAGGCGTGCCCTTGGTTTCGTATCCCGTCGAGCGGGCGCTGGAACTGCGCGCTTCGCCCATCGTGGCCGTGCTCGGCCACCAGCGCGCCGAGGTGGAGAAGGCGCTCGTGGCTCGCCACGGACAGGGCACTGTGACCGTGGTCGAGCAGACAGAACAGATGGGAACCGGGCATGCCGTCCGTCTGGGACTGACGGCGCTGCGTGGGTGGGAGGGAACGGTTCTCATTCTCTGCGGCGACGTGCCCCTGTTGAGCCACGAGACCGTGACTGCCTTGGTGAAGAAATCGCGCAAAGGGGGCAGCCTGGCCATTCTGACCGCCGAGCTGTCCGACCCGCATGGCTATGGCCGCGTGATCCGCGACGGCCAGGGCCGTGTCGTCGCAGTCGTCGAGGAGAAGGATGCCAGCGACGATGAGCGCCGCATCCGCGAAGTCAATGCCGGCATTTACGCCGCACCAGCAGCCTTCCTTCGCCAGTCCACAGGGCGACTGTCGCCGCGCAACGCCCAGGGCGAGCTCTATCTGACCGACATCATCGCCAAGGCCGCGACTGGCATCGGCGTCGTTTCAGTCAGCGTCAGCGCCGAGGAGATGGCCGGCATCAACGATCGGCAGCAACTGATCGCGGTCGAGAAAATCCTGTGCCGGCGCATCGTCGGGGGCTGGATGAAACACGCCACCTTCCGCGATCCCGACGCGGTACTGGTCGAAGCCAGCGTCACCATCGACGCCGACGCCGAGATCGGCCGCAACGTGGTGCTGCGCGGCCGCACCAAGATTGGCGCTGCTGCGCGCATCGACGACGGCTGCATTCTCAGCGACACCGAGGTGGGTGCAGGCGCCGTGCTCCTGCCCTACACCGTGGCCACCCAGTCCATTGTCGGACCAGGCGCCAAGGTGGGACCCTTTGCCCATCTGCGACCGGGCACGGAGCTGGGGCCTGACGTGCACGTGGGCAACTACGTGGAAACCAAGAAGACCCGCCTGGGCCGCGGCAGCAAAGCCAACCACCTGACCTACCTGGGCGACACCATCGTGGGCGAAGGGGTCAACGTGGGCGCGGGCACCATTACCTGCAACTATAACGGCTATGAGAAGCGCCAGACCATCATCGAGGACGGCGCCTTCATTGGATCAGACACGCAATTGGTCGCGCCGGTGCGCGTGGGCAAGCGCGCGGTGGTGGCCGCCGGCGCCACCATCACCGAGGACATCCGCGACGGAGCGCTCGCCATCACGCGCGTTCCGCTCAAGCAGATCGACGGATACGCCGACCGAGTGGCGCAACGCTATGCCAACAAAGCCGCGCCCAAAGGCTGACTGACATTGACAGCCGCCACTTCCCAGCCACAATCGCGCGCTGAGGTTCCATGTCCACTTCGGTGAAAGACTTCTTCGAGCGACGCGTCCCGGATGCCCTGAGCCGTCACCCCGAAAAGGCCAAGGAAGTGGCCGCGACTTTCTTGTTCACCATCGCCGGGGCTGACGGCGGAACCTGGACCGCCGACCTCATCAGCTCGCCGCCCATCTGCCAATCCGGATGCATCGGCCAACCTCAGTGCACCATTGAAATCACCGACGAGGACTTCCGCAGCATGATCGACGGCGGGACCCAGGCCGCCATGCAGATCTTTCTGGGCGGCAGGCTAAAGATCGGCGGGGATTCCATGCTCATCTCGCGCCTGCTGCGGCTTCTGCAAATCGGAAACGCGCCAGTGATCTAGCCGCAGCCAGCGTCGCGCGGCACGGCCCATCGTTCTCTTTTGCAGCCAGAACGGAAGTCGTGGCGGAAGAGCCGGGGCACGTTGTCAGCCTCGGCCGCTCTTTGGCTGGCGCGCGCCGTCGGAAGCAAGGGCTTTCACCTGTACACCTCCCGCCGGTGGCCGACCTTGCCCCCCAGCGGTAACGCCTTGATGACCGCCGCGCAACCAGCACCGCGCGTGGTAAATTGACCCTCGTGAGCGACACCTCGCCCAAGGCAAACGCCAGATACTTCGAGCTCTTGCGCCAAGCAGGGCCCGAGCGACGGCTTGAGATCTGCCTCGGACTGTCGCGCGCCACGCGCGAGCTTGCCATCGCCGGCATCAAGCAGGCGCATCCCGACCGCCTTCTCTCGGGCGACGAGCTACGCCAAAAGCTTGCCGAACGTCTTTATGGTGCCGAGGTAGCCCGGCGCGTGTTCGCGGGACGCCCGGCATGAGCGACGCGCTTGAAGACGTCGTCGACATTGCATTGCGAGTCGCCGAGGCGCTGGAGAAGGTTGGTGCGTCCTACTTTGTCGGCGGAAGTCTGGCCAGCTCGATCGACGGGGAACCGCGCGCCACCAACGACATAGACTTCGTCATCGACATGGCCGTCGGGAAAGTGCGCGAGCTCAGCGAGCTGCTTGGCACGGACTTCGAAGTCGACTCCCACTCAAGGAGAACGATTCCGCAATGAGAAGCAGCATCGAGGTGGAGAATTTCAGCAAGCTCTACGGCGAATTCCGGGCCGTCGACGATATTTCCTTCAGCGTGGAAGAGGGGTCCATCTTCGCCTTCCTGGGGCCCAACGGCGCGGGAAAGAGCACGACCATCAATACCCTTTGCACAATCCAGGAAAAGACGCGCGGGACCTTGCGCATCAACGGGAACGACGTGACCACGGACCAGGCCAAGGTCCGCAAGGACATCGGGATCGTGTTCCAGGAATGCACCCTGGATACCAAGCTCACGGTGCGCGAGAACTTGAAGCTCCATTGCGACTTCTACGCCGTGCCCACATCGGAGATCAAGGAGAGGATCCAGTTCGTCCTGGGGCTCGTGGACATCGAGGAGTGGCGGAACGCGCCGGTCAGCGCCCTGTCCGGGGGACTGAAGCGGCGCGCGGAAATCGCGCGGGGATTGGTCCACTTCCCCAAGGTCCTGTTCCTGGACGAGCCCACCACGGGCCTCGATCCCCAGACCCGTGCCAATGTCTGGGACTACATCAACAAGCTGCAGAAGCAGAAGAACATCACCATCTTCCTCACGACCCACTATCTGGAAGAGGCGGAGATCTGCGACCAGGTGGCCATCATCGATCACGGGAGGATCGTGGCGCACGACACTCCGTACAACCTCAAGAAGCAGCACACCCGGACCACGACCAGGATCAAGACTTCCGACCCGGATCCCCTGCTGCGCTATTGCACCGAGAAATCGCTTCCCGTCGTCGCTGACGGCGAGGGGCTCTCGATCACATCCTCGGACATCGGCGCCGTGATGGAGCTTGTCTCCCTCTTCAAGGGTTCCATAAAGGACATCGAGATCAACAAGGGGAAGCTCGACGACGTCTTCATTTCCCTGACGGCCAAGAAGATCGGGAACTGATGCGCGCGATACGAGCGATCCTGGCGAGGAACCTGATCAAGTTCTTCCGCGACAAGATGCGGTTTTTTTTCACGCTGTTCATGAGCGGGTTCCTGCTCTTTACCTTCTCGTTCGTGATGAAGTCCGCCGTCGCTGGTGTGGCGCACCCGATGAACTACCTGGTCTCGGGCATCATCATCATGACCGTGTTCCAGACGGCGTTGAACAATTCCATGAGCATCCTGGAGGACATCTCCACCGGCTTCATGAAGGAGATCCTGGT
>PLNW01000036.1 GCA_003142855.1 Myxococcales bacterium | reverse complement strand
ATCTCGGCCTGGCCCTCCGCCATGATCACGCCGTACTGGTGGATGGGATAGGCGGGGTTGGGCGAAACCACTACGTCCCCCGGCCCAACGGTGGCAAAAAGCAGGTGCGCCAGGGCGTCCTTGGCCCCTATGGTGACGATGGCCTCTTTGTCGGGATCGAGTGCCACGCCGTAGTTGGCCTGGTACCGCCGGGTGATCTCCTCACGCAGCCTGGGAATGCCCCTGGACTGCGAATACCGGTGGTTGCGCGCGTTGCGCGCCGCTTCCACAAGCTTGCTCACAATCACCCGCGGCGTGGCGCCGTCGGGGTTCCCCATCCCCAGGTCGATGACGTCGATCTGCGCCGCGCGGGCCTTGGCGCGCATTTCATTGATGACGGCGAAGACGTAAGGAGGCAGCTTCCGGATGCGATAGAATTCGTCGGGGATTTCGGGCATCATGCCCATTTTACGATAAGTGCCGCCGCCGGCCGATATCCCTCGATTTATGCGCGCGCCCTGCGGCGCAGCAGGCGACGCAGGGCAAGTCCCGCCAAACCCAGCCCCATCATGCCCAGAGTGGCTGGCTCCGGGACGCCGGAGGTTTCGCCGAAGGCGAGAAAGGTCGGGCTGTTTAACGGGCCTCCCGAACCAACATTCGCAACGAAGTCGGTTATATAGGCGCCCGTTGTTCCGTTGAACAGGGCCACCCGCGCACCGCTATCTGTCACATACAGGTTCCCGTCCGGACCGAACGCCAGGTCGATCGGCGTGTCCAANNTGGTCGGGGCCGAATGCCACGCCCTGCGGGTTGGCAAAGGGCGTCGGTGGACACCCGGCGGGAATGAGAGTGCTGAATGATCCCGTCGGGAGAAGGACTTTATCCACTCCATTCCCGGAGTCCGCGATGTACAGGTTGCCATCCGGTCCAAACGCGATCGCTCCGGGGTCGTCGAGACCTGTGCTGCTCGGCACAAAGGGAGAGCCATCGATGGGGTTTCCGCTGGAATCGAAACGCGCAATGTAACTCTCGTTGCCAACGCCGTAGTTCGCGACGTAGAGGTTGCCATCGGGACCGAACGCCATCCCGCTTGGCATGAACAGACCCGAAGAAATGAATGTGTCCAGGAACGCACCGCTTGCGCTGAAGCGATCCACGACGTTGTTGTCGGCGTCGGCGACGTAGACGTCCCCGTCGGGCCCGACTGCAATCCCGCTAGGGTCTCCCCAACCGCCCGTGGGGGTCAAGGTGCCGGTGAAGGCTCCGGTGGTGGCGTCGAACACGCTCACCGTAAATAGGCTGGCGTCGGAAACGTACAGGTTACCGGCTGTTGCCGAAGACGAACACGCGGCTAGAACGAATAGGCCAGTGAGGATTCGCGTCCAATTATTAGACATCTCACACCATTGTACTCTTGGTCCAGCCGGTGTCTTCAGCGCTCCGCCGCTCAGCGGCGGCGGGACGTGTTCTTGAGCTTTCTCAATATGGCGGTCTTGCGTTCGCTGCCATCCAGATCCTGGATGACGAGGTGTCTCCTGGCCACCGTGAACCGCATGGGCACATGCAGGTCCAGCTTCAGCGGCTCATTGGAAACCACCACGTACCGGGCAGTGCCCGCCTGCACCCGATAGACAAACTGCTTCTGGAAGGCGTCGTGGCCGACAGGGACGGTCCTTCTCGAAACCAATTCGCCCTGTTGCCAGACTTGACCGCTGGAAGTGGCTCTTGCCGCGGACTGGGTAAGACCCAAGAGGGCGACACCGATTAGCATCCCCCATCTNNCTACTTCCAATTCTAAGCCAATATCGGCGAATTAGCTCGATTATCTTTCGGCTATGCGGAGAATCGGTTGGCGGCCCTACTGCATGGTGGTCGGCTTCTTGCGCGGCCGGGAGATGCGCTTCTTGGCGCCGGGTTCCCCGGAGGTCTTGCGTGGCGCCCGGGGGCGTCGCTGGGGCTTGGGCGGGGCCTCGGGAATGGGGATCTCGCCGGTGGCGGTAGGCTGGCCGGGCACCAGGGGCTGCGGCTCGTCCTCCTCTTCTTCCTCGTAGGCCGCGGCGACCGGTTCCGGCTCGGGCGGTGGCGCGGGCGGATGGAATTCGGTGCCCAGGTAGACGATGAGACCTCTCTCTTCGTCGGCCTGGTTGCGCACCAGGCCTTTATCCTGCGCATAGTTCAACAGCTCGCTGAACTCCTGGAAACCGTACTCGCGCCAGTCGAGTTTGGGCTGCTCCTGGCGCACCCATTCGGCCAGTTCGTCCGCCAGCGAGCCGTTGTCCACCTCGAGGCGGTGCGTTTCCAGCACGTCGCGCAGCAGGGGGATGGCCTCCTCGGGCCTGTGACCCGGCTTGTCGGGGGCGGCGCCGCCGCCCTTCATGCGGATCATGTAGCGGCCTTCGCCGCCGGTGACCTCGACAAAATCGGCCTTCTGCAGCTTCTCGACGAAATCGGTGAATGAGCCGGCGCCGTAAGCCTTCTCGTTGAAGGTGGAATCGAGCTGCAGCATGGTGGATTTCAGCAGGCCGAGCTGCGGGCGCACTTCGCGCCGCTCCAGCACGCCCAGCGCGCGCTCGACCAACGGCATGGACTGGGCCAGATCGAGCGCCACGCGCTTGTGCGCCTGGCGCTGCTGCTGCGGCTGATGCTGTTGTTGCTGCTGCTGTTGTTGCTGTTGCGGCGGCTGTTGTTGTTGCTGCTGCGGCTGCTGCTGTTGCGGCTGCTGTTGTTGCTGCTGTTGCTGCTGCTGTTGTTGCTGCTGTTGNNCCGCGGCTCATCGATGATGGATTCGTAAGCCACGAACTCGTGGCAGTTCTTCTGGAGAATGGTGCTGGTGAAGGCGCGGCCTCCGACGACGAAGACACGCTTGTCGTACTGCTTCAGCTTGTTGACCAGCGCGATGAAATCGCTATCGCCGCTGACGATGGCGAAGGCATTGATGTGGTCGTGAGTGAAGGCCATCTCGAGCGCGTC
>PLNW01000146.1 GCA_003142855.1 Myxococcales bacterium | reverse complement strand
CCATATCCCGCAAGACCTCCTCCCTCGGAATCTGGCGGTGAGGGCGGAGACTGGCTGAACTGACGGCGCGTCGACCAGGGCGGAATCGAGTAGACTGCTCCGCGTCATCGACACGGCCTCATCAGCACCCGGGAACGGCGGCAAAAGCTGCCCAGGCGCACCGCGCGAACGCCCTCCAGGTGGTGCAGGCGCGGGTCGGGAGGGTTCCCAGACGCTCAAAAAAACCGCTTCGTTTTGACTATGGACACGTCCGCCGTCGCGTCGGTTTTGGGACCGCAGTACAGAGCCATGATGATTTGCATGGCGACCAATCTCACCACTGTTTATGACTACGCTTGTGCGAAAGCAAACTCCCCTTTGAACAAGTGGTCGCCCGGCCCCTACTCAACGTGTGAGCCGCTCATTTGTGATTGGACCTGCAACGACTCCACACACGGGAATATCGATCCCTGGGTGAGCATGCGGTGTTGCTTCGGAGCTCCCTGATGAGGGACGCCCGGAGGCAATGTTTTCGGGCGTCCAAGGCTGAGTGCCCGGCAGGTTCGATCTCATGGTTGGGCAACGACCTCATCCATGCGATCTGCCGGCGGGCAACGAGAAGTGCTTCTCATGCGCTAAAAAAACTCGTCGAGCCACGGGCCGCCCAGGCGGCGTAATGCCGCCGCCATTTAACCATTGCCCAAGTCCATGATAGCGAGCACAATGATGGCTATGTCAACGAATGTCCTGGACGCCATCATCCAGCTCCGACGGGCCGTGGCCCGTGCGGCTGCGGTGACCTTCACTGGGGCTATCAGTGGTCGGCAGGCCGCCATCCTGCGTGAAATTGGAGCCTGCGGACCTGTCTCGCAGGTAGCCTTGGCCCGAGCCACGGCGAGCGACCCGTCGGCGCTGGTCCGCGTCCTCGACGATTTCGAGAAACGCGAGCTGGTCGAGCGAAGACGAAGCGATTCGGATCGAAGAGAGATGATGGTGTCGCTGACCGCCCTGGGCCGCAAGGCACTCGGACCGCTGGATGTTGCGCACAAGCGATTGGCGGACGCGACGGCCGGTCCGCTCACCGCCGACGAAAGACGCGTCTTCGCGGCCCTGGCCGAGAAGATCCGAAGCTCGCTCAGCGCACTGGTGGAAGACGGCGTCTCCTTGGCGAAGGGCACCCATGGGCAGCGCTGAGCCAGCCGTCGAAGAGCCTGTTCCAAGTTCCGCCGCGGATCCCTCTGGAAGACTCTATTTTCTCCAGCGCTCGATCCTGCGGCACTCGCGCCTGCGCCGCGTGCTGGCCGCGCTCGCGGCCGCGCTGGCTGGGCTGCTCGGCCTATGGTGGTTTCACTTTCGGCCGTTTGTGTCGACCGACGACGCGCGCGTCGCCGCGCCTCTCATCGTCATCGCGCCCCAGGGTTCGGGTGGCCGCGTGGATCGAGTCCTCGTGCGCGAGGGGCAAACGGTGAAGGCCGGCGAGACGCTGGTCGCCCTCGACGCCGTGGCGGAACGCGCCCAGGTCGACAAAGCCCGTGCGCTGGTCGCGCTCGCGGACGCTCGCATCGGCGAAGCCGAGGCACAACTTCGCATCGAGCGCCGCGTGTCGGAGGTTTCCGAGCGACGAGCGCGCGCCAACGTGCATTCGGCACAAGCTTCCAAGGAACGCACCACACGCGGCGCGCGCACCGAGGAGATCGACAAGGCACGAGCCGACGCCGCGGCGGCCGAGACGCTTGCTGCGCAAGCGCGTCGCGATCTCGACCGCGCGGAAGGCTTGGCGCGCGAGAGCGCCATCGCCAAGGCAAGCCTCGAAACCGCGCGAACCGGCGAAGCTTCCGCGCGCGCAGCGCTCGCATCCAAGACCGCCGTGCTTGCTTTGCTGGAACACGGCAATCGCCCCGAGGACATTTCGATTGCGGAAAGCGGCGTGCTAGCCGCAAAGGCCAGCCTGCTCGATGCCGACGCCGGCGCTGATCGCGTGGCGTTCCGCGCGCGCCAGGTCGAGGAAGCGCGGGCGCAGGCCACGCAAGCGCGCGCCGATCTCGATCTGGCCGAGGTCGCGCTCGAACGCATGACCCTGAAAAGCAGCGTCGACGGTGTGGTCGTGCGCGTGACGGTCGATCCAGGCGACTACCTTTCGCCCGCGCAGGGAGCAGTCACCGTCGTGGATCTTGCACACGCGTGGATCGCCGCCAACGTCGAGGAAACGGCCTCGGGACTGCTTCGGCTGGGACAGACCGCGGAGGTGTCGATCGACGAGGGTGGAGAGCTCTCCGGCCGGGTAGACGTGATCACCCAGTCGGCGGCTTCGTCCTTCGCCTTGATTCCGGCCGACAACGCCGCGGGCAACTACACCAAAGTCGTTCAGCGCATTCCCATCCGCATCGCCATCGACCCGAGCCCTCGGATCCACACCCTGCGCGCGGGCCAATCCGTCGAGGTCAGGATCCGAGTTCGATGAGTCGAGTGGCAGCGGCGACCGGCGCGTCGGCCAACGACGGGTATCGCTGGCGCGTCCTCGGCGTGGTCATGGTGGGTACGTTCATGTCGGCGCTCGATTCGAGCATCGTCAACGTGTCGCTGCCGAACATGATGGCGAGTTTCGGCGCCAGCGTGGACGATATCGAGTGGGTGGTGACGGGATACATGCTCGGCTTCTCGACCTTCATGCCCCTCACCGCCTGGTTGCGCGACCGCATAGGATACCGGGTGCTCTACATCGCCAGCCTCGCCGTGTTCATCGGCGGCTCCGCCCTTTGCGGTGTCGCCCCCAACTTGCCGACGCTGGTCCTCGCGCGCGTGCTTCAGGCGTTCGGCGGCGGCGCCATCACGCCCACCGGGCTGGCCATGATTGCCGAGGTCTTCCCGCCCAAGGAGCGCGGGCGCGCGCTTGGACTGTGGGGCGTGGGTGTCGTCGTCGGCCCCGCGTTCGGCCCCACCCTGGGCGGGTATCTCACCGAAACCCTTGGCTGGCGGAGCATCTTCAACATCAACCTTCCCATCGGCGTGGTCGGGCTGCTGGCCGCGACCCGCGTGCTTCGCGCCGACAAGCCGCACGCCCAGACGCACCGAGGGTTCGACCTTCCGGGCTTCCTGCTCCTCACCACGTTTCTCGTTGCCGCGTTGCTGGGGCTGTCCAATGGCAATCGCGAAGGCTGGGGTTCTAGCTACGTCATCACCTGCGCCATCTTGAGCAGCGTCGCATTTGTGCTCTTTCTCACCGTCGAGAGCGTCGTGTCCGAACGCATTCTCGACCTCGGGCTATTCCGAAAACCCCAATTCACCGTCGCCATGGTGGTGACATCCGCGCGCTCGGTCGCACTGTACGGCGGCATCTTTCTCTTGCCACTGTTCTTGCAGGATCTGATGGGCCGCACCGAGATCGACACGGGGCTGTTGCTGCTTCCAGGCGCCCTGGTCATGGGACTGGTCATGCTCGTCTCGGGCCGGATTGCGGACAGATTCGGCACACGCGCTTCCACGATTGTGGGTCTCGCGCTCATCGCCTGGTTCATGTGGACATACCGCAGACTCGACACGACCACGAGTACGTGGGCCGTGCTTTACCCGACCCTGATCCGAGGGGTCGGACTGGGACTGCTGGTTACGCCCGTCATGACCGCGGCCATCAACGCCGTGCCGACGGCCAAAGCCGGCATGGCCTCCTCGATGTTGAGTTTGATCCAGCAAATTTCAGGTTCGCTTGGCATCGCCGTTCTTGCCTGCGTGCTCGGCCGCAGAGCGACCTTCCACCTCGCGGTGGTGGGTCAAGGTCTCGCTGGCACGAGACCGGCGCTCTTGGACGCCACGCGCGCTCTTGTTCTGCGCGCTGTCGAGCTGGGCTCGCCTCCCTCGCTGGCGAGATTGCTGGCCGGCTCTCTCGTCGCGCGCAAGATCGCCGGGGCGGCATCCGTTCTGGCCTTCAATGATGCCTTTCTCGTCGGCGCTGGAATTGTGGGCGCGGGGGCGATCCCGGCGCTCTTTCTCGCCTCCACGTCGAAGGCACGCGAACGTGGCGTACCCGCGCCCGCCGAGCTGGTGGAGTGACGACAACATGAAACAAGGGAGATCGGATGAAGACCTTCAACGGAGTGGATATTTACGAAAACCTCAAGGAGATAGTCGAGCCGTCCCGCAGTTGTCTCGTGGTCTGGGACGTGCAACAGGGATTGGTCAACAGCATCTTCAATAGGGAGGCTTTTCTGGCTTCATTGAAAACCCTTGTGGAGGGCCTGCGCGGCCGGATGCCCATCGTGTACACACTCATTACACCCTTGCCCCAAGCGTACCAGTCGGGTTGGAGCCTGCTTTCCATGATGCGCAGGTTTCGCATCGACGATCCCGCGGAACTTCCAGTCTTCATGGCAAAAGGCTCGCCCGAAGGCGAGATTCCAGCAACCGTGAAGCCCCAGCCCGGCGATCTCCAGATCGAAAAAGCCACGGCGAATATCTTCCTGGGCACCAATTTCGAGCTCATGATGAAGAACTGCGGCGTGAAGAGCCTGATTTTCACCGGCATCGCCACCGAGATGGGCGTTGAACTTTCCGCCCGCGATGCGGCCGCGCGGGGCTTCTATCCAGTCATTGCCACGGACTGCGTTTCCTCGATGAACAAGGATAGCCACGACCGATCCCTGGCCAACCTGGCGCGACTGACGACCTTGGCCAGTTCCCAGGAAATTCTCGCTTGCTACTAGACACTCGTATTATTTTTCTCTCGCCCGTTTCGTCGTCGGGGCCTTCTCGCCCACGATAAGGGCCAAAACCATGTCCATTCCTGCCACAACAACCGCCATCGAAGTCCAGCGGCTGGTTCGCCGTTTTGGCGAGCTGGCCGCGGTCGATGACGTTTCATTCAGGGTTCCCTCGGGTCAGATCTTTGGACTTCTGGGACCCAACGGCGCTGGCAAGTCGACGACCATCAAGATCCTGTGCACCCTGCTGCGTCCGTCCCAAGGCACGGCGCAGGTCGCCGGGCACGACGTGGTCGCGGCGCCGGCGGCGGTTCGCCGTTCCCTCGGTCTCATCTTTCAGGATCCCGCCGTGGATGACCGGCTCACCGCGCGCGAGAATTTGAAGATCCATTGCATGATTTATGGTGTGCCACGCAGTGAGCGCCGCGCGCGCATTGATGATGCGCTGTTGTGGATCGGCCTGACCGGCGAGGCCGACCAACGCGTGCGAACGTTCTCGGGCGGCATGCGCCGTCGACTGGAAGTCGCA
Source organism: Myxococcales bacterium (assembly GCA_003142855.1). Classification (GTDB taxonomy): domain Bacteria; phylum Myxococcota_A; class Polyangia; order Fen-1088; family Fen-1088; genus Fen-1137. Next base: position 7,337 of record PLNW01000146.1, on the reverse strand, counting down.
CGAGCGCTCTTGCACCGGCCACGCGTGCTTTTCCTCGACGAGCCGACCTCCGGACTCGATCCGCAAACCCGGCGCGCGATGTGGGATCGCCTGCACGAACTGCGGCAGCGCGAGCAAGTGACCATCTTTCTGACCACCCACTACATGGAAGAGGCTGAAAACTGCGACCGTCTGGCCATCATCGACCACGGAAAGTTGGTCGCCGAGGGATCGCCCGAGGAACTCAAGTGCCAGGCCGGCGAAGAACGGGTGACGCTCACCACGGCGGACGACGCCAGAGCAACGCAAGAATTGCACACCCGTTTTGGCGTAGAGCCGCAGACCACCGAGCGCGGTCTCGAGTTCGCGGTATCGAATGGCGAGGAGTTCCTGGCGCGGCTCGGCCACTTCCCCGTCGAGCTGCGCCGGTTGAGTTTGCAAAAGCCCACGCTGGAGGACGCATTCATCGCGCTCACGGGCCACTCGATTCGTCCCGACGAGGCGTCGAGCCGCGACGTGCTCCGCCGCATGGTGCGCATGCGGAGACGATCATGAACGAACTCGAGGCCATGTGGGCGCTCACCTGGCGCGATCTCGTGCGATTTCTTCGCGATCGCAGCCAGGTCATGGGAGCGCTCGCTCGCCCGCTCCTCTGGCTGGTCTTCATGGGCAAGGGGCTGAGTGCTTCGGTTCACCTCAGCGGCGGCGTTGGCTATCAACACTTCGTCTTCGCCGGTGCCATCGCCATGGCCGTGCTTTTCGGCGGCATGTTCCAGGGCGTGACCATCATCTGGGATCGCGAATTCGGCTTTCTCAAGGAGGTTTTGGTCGCGCCCATCTCGCGCATCACCATCGTTCTCGGAAAGACGCTTTCTGGGACCGCGGTCACCATTGTGCAGGGATGCCTGACGCTTGTCTTTGCGCCTCTCGTCGGGTTGCACCTCACCTTGGGTGCTGGCTTTGCTCTTGTCGGCGTCATCGCCGTCCTGTCGCTCGGCATGTCGGCCATGGGCGTCGTGCTCGCGACACGCATGCAAACTTTCGAGGGCTTTGGCGTTATCTCCAACTTCGTTATCATGCCGCTCTACTTTCTGTCAGGCGGCGTCTTCCCCGTTGAACATCTGCCGGGGTGGATGGCTGTTCTCGTGCGCCTGAACCCAGTGACCTATGGCGTGGATCTCATGCGCCACTCGCTCGCCCAGCCCAGCGTTTTTGGCGTGGGTTTGGATCTCTTTGTGCTCCTCGCGTTTGCGGCGGCAATGGTCACGCTTGCCCTGATCTGGTTTCGCCGCGAGTAGGTGTTGGTTGCCGCACCGGCTCGCCCATGAGCAGGAGAACTTACACATCGTCGCAATATTGCTTGATATTCATCATAGGCGGGATACGAACTTCGCCCGCCTTCACCTCGCACAACCCGTCGATCTACCCAAGCTCTTCGCCAAGACCGACGTCACGGGTGATGTCGACGATGTGGGTGGCGACGTGGGCAGCGAGTTAAAGAAGATGGTGCGCATCATCGGTCAGCAGCGGGCGCCCAACATGGAAATCGGTCTGCACTGCTCGGACCCATACGAATGCTCTCTTCGCGCCACGTGCTGGAAGGCGGTGCCCAAGCACAGCGTGTTCACGCTGACCCATGTGGGGCAGAAGGCATTCGACTGGTTTCATGATGGCATCACGCGCCTGCAAGACCTTCCGCGCGACATTCCCGTCAATGCCAAGCAGGAGATCCAACTCCGCGCCGTCTGCAGCAGGCGCGCGCAGGTGGACAGCGATGCCCTGCGGGAGTTCCTCGACGGCCTCGAGTACCCGTTGCACTTCCTCGACTTCGAAACCATCAACCCAGCTATCCCCGTCTGGGACATCACCAGCCCGTACCAGCAGGTTCCCTTCCAGTTCTCGCTGCACATCGTGGACAGTTCCGGCGGCAAACCTGTACACCACGCCTTCCTGGCCGAGGGAACCGCCGACCCACGTCCAGAGATCCTGGCGCGCCTCAAACGCCACCTCGGCCAGCGCGGCTCGATCATCGCGTACAGCGCCAGTTTCGAGAAGAACGCGCTGCGGGCCTGCACCGAAGCCTACCCAGCCTTCGCCGCATGGTGGGCCAAGGCCGAGTCCCGCGTTGTCGACCTCTTGCAGCCGTTCCGAAGCTTTCATTACTACCACCCCGACCAGTGTGGCAGCGCCTCTCTCAAGGCCGTGCTCCCCGCGCTGACGGGCAAGGGCTACGCCGAAATGGAGATCGCCGATGGCGCCACGGCAAGCCAGGAGTTCCTGCGAATCACGTTCGGGAAGGCGTCGGCGGCCGAGCGCCGAATGGTACGGGCCGCTCTGGAGAAGTACTGCGCGCTGGATACGGAGGGGATGGTGTGGATCGTGAAGGCGCTCGACAGGCTTGCGTAGCCACGAGTCCGTCGCTACTCGCCTTCGTCCATCGGCGCTCCTCCCGTGCGCGCGATATCTTCGCGGCGGATCGTGTCCACCTTCATCCCGCGAGCACGCTTTTCCGTGCTGGCCAGCAGAGTGGCCACCGACGGCAGCTCGCCTTTGATGAAACGGAGCGGGTTCATTCGCGCGACCACGAAAGTCTTGAGATAGGGACTGGTGAAGCCACGCTCTTTCAGTGCAGCGACTACGGCCACCGCTGCATCGTCCAGCGCCAGCAGGGCATCGGCGAGTGACTCGCGTTTTTCGGCGGTGACACGCAGGCGGCCCGGCATCCAGGCGTCCGTCTTGCGCAACAGCGGGTGGTAGGCGCCACCCGACAGGCGCAGCCGCTTCTGGTAGGCAAAGCCCAGCGTGACCAGCGCAGGCTCCTCGAATTCCAAGGCCCAGTCCTCTTCTTTGCCGTCGGAGAAACTCACCAGATCGCGGTACATGCGCACCACGCCGATGGCGCGCTCGCGCAGATTGTGCGCCTTCTCGATGTTGAGCGCCAAGATCTGGTAGGCCACGGCGGTCTCCGGCACCTGTGCGCCGCAAATACTCCGTGCGGCTGTGGAAACGGATAGGGTTTTCTCCGTGCTCGCGTCGCAAGCGACCAAGATGGCCTGCGACGGCTGTGCGCGACAGAAACTCTGTGCGGACCAGCAAATGGCTGGGATCTTGTCCGTGCTCGCGCCGCAAGGGGCCACGACGAGAGCTAGCGGCAGGCGGAAGTGGGTGTAAGCCGCAATAATTCCGTGGGGAGTGTGTAGCGTCTGAGATTCTGTCAGTGCTCGCAGGAGCGGCAGTTGACAGGGATTCGCGTGGTCAACGGCGCCCCAGCGGAAATCCGCGCAGCCCGCGTGCAAAGGTGCGGGAGCGACACGGGCTTGGCCATGTTCATGGCCACGGGGCGTGAACGCGCCCACTGAGTGGCCGGGAGATTCGGGCGATGCGTCGTGTGACGTTCAGGCAGCGACGGTGTATTCGTGGTGTCGTCCGCCGAGAACCGGCACGCCGCGCACCGCGCTCGCTGGCGTCGGCCGCACCGGCGGCAACCAGCGTGCCCCGAGTGGCGCTTGTGTGTGCAGCCCGCGATGGGGCCGGCCATGGTAGTAACGGACGTACTCGCGCAGGACGCGCTCTGCGTGTCGCTCATCCGCGATGATCACGTTGTCGAGGCATTCCCGCCGAAGGGTCCGGATCACTCTTTCGCAATACGAATTCGCGTAGGCCATCAACTACATGTGATGGGAACAGTCCAGCGCCAACCGTCCGCGTGACCCATCCGTTCCACCCGGAGTGTTCGCAAAGTCATCGTGGAGTTTCTTTCATGAATTCGCGGAGATGCGGAGCTTGAATTGAAGGGCTGTCCTTCGCCAAGACGTCATCCGCGACGGGCGTTTCTCGACGGTAGCGATGGTGGACAGTCGCGGCGCACGGACTGGTTCATTCTCTGGCCAGACCCCTGGAGGAAATGGCGATGCAAAGGGGATTAGAAGACTCGTCGCGGTAAGCATGCGCCTGCCGGCGGTCTGTGCTCTATGCGTCAGTGGGGTGTCTCTCACGGACGCTGCTCTATGTCATCCGAGTGCGGAGCGTTGTAATACGCCGACACCGGTCGCCGGACGATGCGTTGTCATCGCCGGGCAGCCCAGTGACCGAACGCGGTAAGCTGGGCGCGTCGAAGTGGTGGCGAGGCCGTTGAACATCATCGCTACCGTTGGAAAACACACGTTGCGGATAACGTCTTGGCGAAGGACAGCTCCCTGGTGAGTCCCCAGCAGCCACCGCTTGGCCAGCGAAGCGACCCGATGCACAGCGGGCAGTAGCTCACCTGAATCCTCGCCGGCGGTCCGGGCGGCTCGCTGGCTGCGCCGCTCGTGGACGTAGCCCAGCTTCTCCAGCCCATGGTAGCCCTGCCAGCCATCAGTGATGACCTTGGCGCCTGCCTCGACGTGGTTTCTCACGAAGGGATGCAGCGAGGCAGCTGCCCCGTCGGTCACAGGCGACATCCGGCACCGGCCAAACCCTCTCGGCTCGCGGACCTCGACCGCGATGCCGACCATGACCTTCTTGCCGGGGGCGCGGCCACCGGACAGCCCAGACTCCACACCTCCGATGTAGGTCTCATCCACCTCCACCACACCCGCCAGCCGATCCCGTCCAGGGCGCACGAGGACGGAGCGCAACCGGTGTAGCATTGCCCACACGGTCTGGTAGGAGCCGACCTCCAGTGTCCGCTTCAGGCTCAGCGCCGAGATCCCGTCCTTACTCGTGGCGAACAACCAGCAGACGCTGAACCACACCGTCAGCGGGGTACGGGTCCGGTCGAAGATCGTACCCGCTGTCACCGAGGTACGGCTGCCGCACTGCGGGCACATGAACCGACCGTCGCCCAGCTGCCACTTCCCCTCGTGGCCACAGTCGGGGCACACGAAGCCGGCGGGCCATCGCAGCCACTCAAGGTAGTCCAGGCAGTCAGCTTCGGTCCGGAACCATGCCTGGAACTCCCCAAAGGACCTCGGGTAGTGGGTGCCCGCGCGCGGCTGGTTCACCCCGTCAGTCTACCACCAGCTCCGGTTAAATGGATACCCCAGTCCCTCGAAATAGCCGCCGTCGAACGTCGAGATGTACAGCAAGCCCCACCCGGTCGACCCTTTGACATCGGAAGGATTTGTCGCGAACCTAGTCACATGACGAAGGCGGATATCGCCGAGACTGTCTACGAGAAGGTCGGCGGCTTCTCGAAGAAAGAGGCTGCTGACATCGTCGAGACCGTCTTCGAGACGGTCAAAGCGACGTTGGAAAAGGGCGACAAGATCAAGATCACGCGCTTCGGGAATTTCGTGGTCAGGGACAAGAAGGCGCGTGCTGGTCGCAACCCGCAGACCGGGAAAGAGATCATGATCAGCGCCCGTCGCGTGCTGACCTTCAAACCCAGCGTGCTGTTGAACAAGGCGCTCAACTCTTGAGCCCGTTGACCATCAGAAGGTCCACCTGCCTCCGCCAAGAGGAACGGCCGGACGGCCCCCGCGTGCAGTCCGCGCTGGCGCCGGCCTGCCGACGATGATTTCTCGGTCCGTTCCTGGGCGGCGGCCCGGGCATGCGGCACGGCGGAGAATTTCGTAGAGTTCCTGGCCTGATGGCGAAAAACGCTAACGGCAAACAGGCGCAGCCGGAAGACGATGCGCCGGCGGTGCAACGCGATCTGGCCGAGCTGGCGGTTCAAATCGCAACACTATCGTCGAGGCGCCTCGATATTCTCGCCGGGATGCTCTCCCGCGCCGACCGGGAGGAGCATGCCCAGCTTCTCGAAGAGGTGGAGCTTCGCGACAGAGTCCGTGCTCGGATGGGCCGGGGCAGCGCCGGGTTCTGGGTGTTGGCCGGCGCGGCCATCTTGGTGGCGACGGTCATGCGGGTTAGTTTCCTCGCGGTGCGGCCATTCGTCGGGTTCGGCCTGCTCGGCGCGGTGCTGCTGCTGGCGGGATTGCGGCGGTGGTACCGCGCCAGCGAGGTGCGAGAGCGCACGGCGATGATTGACGCCAAGGCGTCGGTCGACCGCGCGGCCGATCCGATCGAGAGCGAGGAGGACGAGACGGAGGACTGGCAGAACCTCCTGCCGCAGCTCCGGACCACCGACGGGGAGGAATTCGCCTTCATCGCAGATCACTACAAGCTCGCGAGCAAGGCAGCACGGGCAACCGTTGAGGCCGAGCTGGCGAAGATGCCCGACGTGCAGGTGCCTGCCCCTGGTGATCGGGAGCGGCGCTACGCGGTCGTGCGCGATCTAGGCGGGGACATGGCGATGGCGAGCAAGCTCATTGGCACGATCGTGGTCAAGGCGCGGGAGATCGTGGTGGAGACCAACTCGCGTGATCGCGCCGATGGGCTGCGCGAGCGCATTGAGACGACGTTCGGGGATCTGGTGCATTTTGGCAGGCGGCAGGAAAGGAGCGTCGGCGAGGCGATGGCGGAAATGGCAGGGCATGCGGGGCAGGCCCTGCCTGCGCTGGAAGGCCCTGAGATCGATGCTGTTCTACGGGCGTTCAAGGCGCGGCACTACGCCACATGGCCCGACGAGAGACTCCCCGCGCTGGATGGCCTGACGCCCAGGCAAGCCGCCGCGAAGCCCAAATACCGCGCACGTTTGGAGAGGCTACTGGAGGAGATGGAGCGTGGAGAGAGCCAGGTGGAGCCGGGCCGGCGGTTCGACTTCGGCGCAATCCGTCGCACACTCGGGATGGGGTGAACCTGTGGTGGACCCATGACGCTCGACAGATCGCCGAGCGCAATAGGACGGAAACATGACCACGGATAGAGCTTTGACTGACCCAGCGACGCCGGTGACAACACCGAAGAGAAAGTTCGAGGTGACGAGAGAACAACTCTGGCCCAGCCGTCACTGGCGATGCGACGGGTGGCCGCTGGCTATACGCCAGATCGAAAAGGAAGACGCGGTGGTGGTCGTCACGAACAAGGGCCGTGTCTGCGCAGGCATCGTCGGTGATTCGGGACGGGCAGGGAAAGATGCGATCGCCCTCTCGAACCGCGTCGGCGCCCAGCGCAATGTCGCCGTCGTCGAGGGACGCGAAGTACAGATCACACGCTTCGGCCAGGCGGTCGCGCGGATCATCCCTGTCCGCCGCAAATACTCCGTGCGAACCTGGAAATGGCGGGGATCTTGTCTGTGTTCGTGCCGCTAGGAACCAGGACGGGAGCAAACGGCAGGGTACTCTCTCTGGATGCTTCGTGAAATCACCAAAGCCGTGCTCGCCACGATCCGCGACACGCTCCGCTCGCGCGCCGCGCTCGTGGCCGAGAACACCTTGCTGAGGCAGCAGGTCATCGTTTTCCACAGAGCCGCGCCCCACCCCCGCCTCAAGCCCCGTGACCGCTTCACCATCCGCGCCATCACCAAGTTGTTCCCG
>PLNW01000047.1 GCA_003142855.1 Myxococcales bacterium | reverse complement strand
CGTAATTACCCGACAAGCTCTAGTTAGCTGAGGGGCAAGGTTCCTCAGCTTCGTCAGACGGTCATCCACGCCAATTGTTTTCCGACGGCGGGAAAGATTGATAGCGGGCCTGGTTGCGACAGCGCACCAATTGGTTTGGCTTTCGCAATCAAGGAGAAAGAGATGCGCAATTTACTCGGTTCCGTTATCGCAACCGTAATTGTGTTGAGTCCGCTGGCGGCATTCGGGCAGGCAGCAACGCCGGTCGATGCGCCGGCCGCAACGCCGGCCCAGCCCGCGGCTGCACCGGCAACAGCTGCACCAGCAACACTTGTCGCACCGGTGGCGCCTGTCGCGGCTCCGCCCATCGCTTTTACATGGGAGGCACTGGTGGACGCCTACTACATGTACAATTTCACCGGAGATCCGTCGACACAGGGTCCGGCAGGCGCTCGTCAGTTCGATGTCGTGGCCAACAGTTTCTCGCTCAACTACGCCAAGCTGGGCGTAGCTGCCGACACACAGTATGTCGCTTTCCGCATGGACCTAGGCGCAGGTCACCTAGCCGCCGTCATCAACGCGGCCAGCAAGGGTACAAGCGCGCCTGGCACCGTCCCAGTCGACCTGGTTGCCACTCAATACGGCAATGACTTTCTCGTCGAGCAAGCCTTCGCCACGGTCAAACCCACGTCCTGGCTCACCCTGGATGCCGGTCGCTTTGTCACCACGGCCAGCGCCGAGGTCATCGAGTCCAACAAGAACTGGCTCTACAGCCGTTCGATGCTGTTCTACGGCGTTCCTCTGTTGCACACAGGTCTGCGCGTGAATGCCACGGTGAACCCGTCGCTCAAGCTGCAGGCCAGCCTGGTCAACGGATGGAACAACGACCCGGATAACAACATCGGCAAGACCTTTGGCGCCAACGCCACCTTTGCCCCGCCGGATTCCGGCCTGAATGCCTCGCTGACCACCTACATTGGCAAGGAAACCACGGCTGGCTCGGGCGGTAACACGAGGATTCTGATTGACGGCGTGGTGACCAAGGATATTGCCCAGGCATCCGTTGGCCTCAACGTTGACTACCTGAAGGACGGCACTCCCTACTGGATCGGCGCGGCGGCCATGGGGAAATATGCTTTCACCGACATGTTCAACCTGGCGGCGCGATTCGAGTTGATATCGAGCAAGCAGAACGCCTTCACGGTCGCTTTCCCCGCGCCCTCGGGCGCAACGGTCTACCAGGGTGACGCGGTCCTTTACGAAGGCACCCTGATGGGCGGGCTGGTCGTGGCGAAACATTTCGAGACCCGGCTTGAGCTGCGAGGGGACTTTGCCAACCAGGACCTCTTCTACAAGGGGGGAGCGGCCCGCAAGAACCAGTTCACCGGGCTGGCCGCTTTCCTTGCCTATTTCTAGGCGGTTTGCCCCCCCGTTGACGGATTACTGGGCGAGCCGCATGTGAACGTGCTGCTCGTCAATCTGGCGCTCGAGCGCCAATTCGGAGCGCCCAGCCCGACCCGGTGAGATACCCCCTCACTATGCCCCCCGCACTGAAAGCCAGCCCCGGTCAGACCCTCGATGGCCGCCCGCTGTATCTCAACAACCTTCATCTTGCCGGTGGCCTCGCAGGTGGCCCTGTTCCTGCTCTTGTGGCACCACTTCGCGCACAAGCCGTAGTGAAAGGCCGCCGTCTTGTCACGCATCCAGGATTTCTCCACCACAGCTGCCCGAGGAGCCTGATGGCCGACCGATCATTGCCAAAAACACGTCGAAGACGAACAACGCGATGGCAGCGTCATTGAAGAGCCCGGCCTGTGGCAGGTCCGGCCAAAGCTGGTTCACAGCCCAAGAGAAAAACGCGATCGCCAACAGGATTGCCTTGGCGAGATCCTTTGGTTCGGGGCGGCGAACGACGATTTGGTGGGCGAGGTAAGCAAATGCGATCAAGCCGAGCGGGAAAGCGCCGAGAAGGTCGTGAGCGTGCGGGGGGAAGAGCGCGGGAGCGAAGTTCCAGGCGGCAAGCGCTCCGACGGACGCCAGCGCGATCACACCGAGTACCATCGGGACGTACCGGGGAAACCGGCGAAGATAGGGCACCATGAAGGCCGATGCTACGAACGCGCTCCGCTGGTTGCAATTGCAACTCGCAATACGCGGGCCGAAAGAGCATTGCAACCGGCAGGCTTCCCATGTCACATGGCACGGCTGCTGCACATTTGAGGAGGTGAAGATGATGACCTTGTGTCAGGGAGCCTGCGACCAACCGGTGAGTCCCTTGACCCCTCGGGCTGTCGAGGACAGGTGAGCGAGCCTCTACTTCGCGTTCCAGACCTTGAGCGTGTCGGGCGAACCTTGGGCGCGGATGCCGTTGTCGGTGAGAATCTCCTCAGTCGCTGCCAACGCTTCTGATCGCGCGAAGACCAGAGCCTCGCCCGCGTGGCCGGCAAAATCGATGGTGATGAATTCGTCGCGGGAATCTCGCAGGATCTGTACGAGATGGCGCAGGTTCTTGATGGGGATGCGGTTGACGGCTGTGACCACATGCCCGGCAGGGTTGCTGTAGCCCACGGCCAGTTTGTGGGGAAGGAAGGGCGACGAGACCACCACGATCTCTTCTCCCTCGAAAGCCGGTGGATCGAGAAACCGGCTCATCACCGGAGTGCCAATAAAGCCCGAGGCCCCGCGATTCCAGCCACTGGCCGCGCCCACGAATTGCATCGAAGCGCTGGAGAAGACCAAGGGTCCGTAGATGAAGTAGGAGGGATACTTTCCGGCCAGGTCAGCGACCAGCATCGGCCGGGTGGTGGAGACCGGCAACTGGAGGGAAAGTTCCTTTCCCGCGCGAATCACCGCGAGCGGGACTTTTCCATTCTTGGCCAGCTTCTGAATGAGGTACTGAAAGCGAACGCGTAGATTGTTGCCCAGGTTGACCATTCCCTGGTCGTCAATCTTGGTGTCGCCAATCCGGGTGATGAGGTCCCACTTCTTCAGCGGATTGCTCGACCCCTTGCCGTAGGGCAGGTTGACCACGATGCCCTGGACCGATTTGTCGACCTTGAGAAAGGCCCGCAGCGCCGGATTCTCCAGGGTCTGGAGATCGTCGAACATGGCCGGCTTGCCGTCGTACTTGCCGTCCGCCAAGTCTTGCAGGAAGAGTTCGATCTCCTCGCACGGGATGATGTAGCCGATGTTCTGCGCGCCTCCCAGCTGGCCGAAGACCAGCCCTACCATTTTGTCGTCGGCGATGGCCGGGCCGCCGCTGTTGCCATGGTTGATGGCGGCGTCGATCTGGATGCGCAGGCCGGACTGGGAGGAACTGTAGGCGGCGAACTCGATGCGCGACACGATTCCCTTGGTAATCGACAAACTGGTGCCACCCGTGGGAAAGCCATAGACCATGACCGTGTCCTTCACCTTGGGCAACGTGCCAGCGCGGCCCACAGCGGGACGGGAGTCGAAAAAGCTTTCGTCGTCCAGCTTGAGCAGCGCCAGGTCGATTTCGGGCGCGACCGCCACGACCGAGGCCGCGACCTTGTCACCCGCGTGGTTGGCTTGCACCTGAATCTGGCTGGCGTAGGTGACCACGTGAGCGTTGGTCAGAATGCGCTTGCCTTCGACAATCACCCCACTCCCCGTCAGCTCATGTGGCGATTGCTTGGTCCAGGGCTTGACGAAATCGGGATCGCGCCGAGTCGAGAACACCTGAACAACCGAGTTGCCAATGCGATCCGCGCTGGCCTCCGCGGGTGTGGTTGGCGGCGCCTCAGCGGCTCGGGCGTCGCTCCAGGCTGGGGCAAGCAGCGCAAGGGTGAGGGCTGAAGCGAGGACGATGGGAGTATGCATGATTCCTCGAGGCTGAAGCGGCGGGCGCAGTGGACGTTGCCGTCGAACATCGCAGCGTCGTACGCACCAGGGAGGGAACGGCTGGAAAGGTTACTACAGTTATCGGCGGCGAAACAGGCTGATAGCCAAGCCCCGCCATGCTAAACCTCCGTTGCAGCCCATTGAAGACTAGACGGATGTTTCGCCCCGCCCGCGCTCGTTGGTTGACGGGCCACCATGAGGTGCGTCGATGAACCGTCACCCACGAAAACGGTCTTCCCCCCGGACAAAACCCGCCGGGGGATCGCGCAAGCAGAAGCAAGCCAAACCCGCCGAGGCCCAGCCGGACGACCTGGCCCAACAGCGACAGCTCGCGCTGGATGCCGCGCGCATGGGGTGGTGGCACTACGATCCGGTGACCCGCGTGGCCACCTACGACAAGCGCTACACCGAAATCTTCGGGGTCTCTGGCTCTCGACAACTGAACGAACGGATTTTAAAACTCTTGCACCCAGACGATCTGACGCGCGTCTGGGCCGCGGTGGAAGCCGCTCTCGATCCAACCCATCCCAAGCCCTATTCGGCCGAGTACCGGGTGAACCGGCCCGACCGCACGACGGTCTGGGTCGAGGCACATGGACTGGCCACTTTCGAGGGCAAGGGCCGAGCCCGCCGCGCGACCAGCCTGGTCGGCACCGTGACTGACATCACCGGGCGCAAGCAGGCCGAGGCGGCCCTGCGCGAGTCCCATGACAGGACCAGCGCAATTCTGGCGAGCATCGCCGACGCATTCTATTCGCTCGACGACGAGTGGCGTTTCGTCATGGTGAACCCAGCCGCCGAACGAGCGCCCTTTGGCCGGCCCGCCAGCGAGCTGGTGGGCAAGGTCATCTGGGACGTCTTCCCGAAGATCGTGGGGACACGAATCCACCAGCACTATCTCGATGCGGTGGAGAAGCGCAGCCACGAGCACTACGAAGCGCCTTCGCCGCTCAACGGTCGCTGGTACGAAGTGTTCATGTTCCCGCACACGGGAGGCCTCGACGTCTATCTGCGCGACATCGACGACCGCAAGACAGCCGAGGAAGCCCTGCTCGAAAGCGAGGCGCGGTTCCGCAGGCTCGCCGACAATGCGCAGGACAGCCTGGTGCGCCTCGACCGAAGCGCACGCTACGTGTACGTGAATCCGTTCGTAACTCGCCTGCTCGGCATTCCCGAAGAAGCCATCCTCGGCAAGACGCCTGAGGAGATCGGCCGCAACATCGGTGTCGAGAATTTTGAGACGCGTCTCAAGCAGGTCTTCGAGTCAGGCGAGCCGCTGCGCTTTGACCGCCGCAGCGTCGAGGGGCACTGGTACGACGTACAGTTGGTGCCCGAGTTCCGCGGCACCGAGATCGAGACCGTGCTGTCGTTTTCCCGCGACATCACTGAACGCCGCGAAGCCGAGGCCGCATTGCGCGCGAGCGAGGAACGCCTCGCGCTGGCGCAGCAGATCGCTCATCTCGGGAGTTGGGAGCTCGATCTCATCAAGAACCGGCTCTCTTGGTCGGATGAGGTGTATCGCATCTTCGGCTTCGAGCCTCAGGAGTTTGGCGCTACCTACGAGGCATTCCTGGATGCGGTCCACCCCGAGGATCGCGCCGCGGTCGACAGCGCCTACACCGGGTCTTTGCGCGACGGGCGGGATAGCTATGAGATCGAGCACAGGATCATCCGCAGGTCGAGCGGCGAAATCCGCGCGGTCCACGAGAAGTGCGAGCACGTCCGCGACAAGTCGGGCCGCATCGTTCGATCGCTCGGGATGGTGCAGGACATCACCGAGCGCAAGGCAGCCGAGGAGGCCCTCGAAACGGCCAACCAGCAACTGCGCGAACAGGACCTGCACAAGAACCAGTTCCTGGCGATTCTTTCACACGAGCTGCGCAACCCGCTCGCGCCCATTCGCAACAGCCTCTACATTCTTGACCGCGCACCCTCGGGTAGTCAGCAGTCCCAGCACGCCCGCGATGTTATCGACCGGCAGATCGGCCAACTCACGCGCCTAGTGGACGACTTGCTCGACGTCACACGCGTGTCGCGCAACAAGATTCAGTTGCAGCGCGGTTCACTCGAACTGAACCATCTGGTTCGTCGCGCGGTGGAAGACCATCGCTGCTTGTTCGAGGAAAAGGCAGTTACGGTCGAAACGACCTTCGCGCCGCAGCCCTTGCCCATGCGGGGCGACCTCGATCGGCTCGCCCAGGTGGTGGGGAACCTCCTGCAGAATGCGGCCAAGTTCACCCCGGCCGGCGGACGGGTCACAGTCAGCACCGCAGTCGCTCCGTCGAAAGCTCACGCCATCCTACGAGTCATCGACACCGGGGTCGGCATCGAGCCGGCGCTGCTCGGCCGGTTGTTCCAGCCATTCATGCAGGCCGACGCAACCCTGGATCGCAGCCAGGGTGGCCTGGGGCTGGGCCTGGCGCTGGTCAAGGGACTGGTGGAGATGCATGACGGTGAGGTCAGCGCGCACAGCGACGGCGTCGGCCAAGGAGCGGAGTTCGTGGTCGAGTTGCCGCTCGACCAGACGGCGGACGCCGAGCCGAGCCCAGGCACAGCCGGGCCCGAGGGGCACTGCCGGCGTGTGCTGGTCATCGAGGACAACCGGGACGCGGCTGACAGCCTACGCGAGGTGCTCGAATTCGGCGCGCATGTCGTCGAGGTCGCCTACAACGGTCCCGATGGCTTGGACCGGGCGCGAGCCTTCAAGCCCGAAATCGTCCTCTGCGATATCGGCCTGCCCGGCATGGACGGCTACGAGGTCGCGCGCGCCTTCCGGGCTGACCCGGCACTGAAAGGCGTGTTCCTGGTGGCCCTGAGTGGCTACGCCCAGCCCGATGACCTGCAGCGGGCACGCGAGGCTGGCTTCGACAAGCACCTCGCCAAGCCATCGAGTCTGGAGAAGCTGGAGGCGCTGCTCGCGGATGCCCCGGTTACTGGCCAAAGGTGAAGGCGTAGGCGGCCACCCCGTGGCCGTAAACGCGCACCACCACCTCGTGTTCGCCGTAGGGACCGCTCCACAGATTGAAGAGATCGTGTCGGTCGATGGCGATCGTCTTGAAGTCTTGGCCGTCCACTTCCACGTCGGCGGTGCGTGCCGGGGTACCGGGCTCCAGTCCCAGCACCAGGTTCACTTCGCCAGCCAGCGCGTGGAAACGAATCTCGCCCTCGACTCCAGCCAGCACCTGTCGTTCGCCTTCCAGCAATCGCCACGAGCCGACGAGCGCATAGCGATTCAGCGGCAGCGGGGACGGAGCAATGTAGCGATGGACTGCACCATCGGGTTGGTCCCGCCCATTGGCCAGAGCCGACCACCCACGCACACCCAGATAGGTCTCGGGCGACCGATCACGCGCAGACGATGCAGTGGATGCGCCACCGCCGATGACCGGAGCGTTGACAGGGGAAGGCTGGCGCCCTAGCTCGGCCAGCAAGCTGCGAATGGCGAGGTCGGTTTCTTCATAGTCGCCCTCACCGAAATGTGTGTAGCGTACCAGGCCCTCGCCATCGACCAGGTACTTGGCCGGCCAATAGCGGTTGCCGTAGGCATTCCAGGTTCCGTAATCGTTGTCCTGCGCGATGGGGTAGCTCAGCCCGTGGCGCTGGATGGCCGCGGCTACGTTCTGCGGGCCCTTCTCGAACACGAACTCAGGCGTGTGGATCCCGACCAGCACGAAGGGTGCGTTCTGGTAGCGCGTCCAGTACGCCTGCACATAGGGCAATGTGTGAACGCAGTTGATGCAGCTATAGGTCCAGAAATCCACCAGCACAACCTTGCCGCGCAACGAAACCAACGTGAGGGGCGGCGAGTTGTACCACGGGCCCAGACCCACGAACTCCGGGGCTGGGCCCAGCCGCGGCAGCGAGGGCAACTCTGGCGCCGCCTGCGCGCCCGGCGGGTTCACACCAGATGCAAGCGCCGGCTGAACCAGACTCTTGCCCACGAGTTTGTCCTCCAATGAGCTGGCCAACGAGCCGAACGACGTGTGTTGCGACAGCCACACCTGCCCGTCGGTGAGCCAGTCGTAGCGCAAGGCCAGCGAGGACAGCACCAGCAAGCCCCCGGCCACGCGTTTGATGACACCACTGTGCCGATTCAGGGCGCGAGCGGAGCGCACCGCCTGCTGGCCGCCGTATCCCACCAGCAGCAGCGGCGTGGCCGCACCAATGGCGTAGGCGCTCAAGGCCGCCAGTGCGCGCGGGCCCGGCTGATCGCGCACAAGCGCCAGCGCGAATCCCAGCGCAGGCCCTGCACAGGGAACCCAGACCATGCCCAGGGTCAGCCCCACGATCAGTGCCGTGAGCAGCGATTCACCGCCCAGCCCGGTGCTGGCACTGCGCTGGACGTTGCTCCCGAGCTGCTGGATGCGGGCGATTACCCGGCCTGCCAAGAGCACAGCCGCGGTTCCCAACAGAGCGGCCAGCGACACCGAAAGCCAGCCATGCGAAGCAAAGAAGATGGCGCCCAGAACCGCCACCGCTATCTGCAGGCGCGTGTCAGTGCTGAGGAAGCAGACGCCGAACAGCAGCAGCACGTAGGTGCTGGCGATGCGAATCAGGTCGGCTGCCGACACGAAACGCGCCAGCACCACCTGGAGCACGAAAGTGAAGATCACGAAACTGGCCGCCATTCCGGCCACGATGACCAGCGGCCGAACGCGTCGCTGCCCGGCCAGGCTTACTCCTAGCACCAGCGGCACCAAGGGCAGAATGCAGGGCAGGAGGATGGTCAGGACTCCTGCCAAGAACAGAACTGCATAGATGCGCACGAGCCAGCACCTCCACGCCCTACCCTTTGGATGCCCCTATTACAATTGGGTCTCAGTGGGCGGGGCGTGGAAAGGACAATCGATTCTCTGAGGTGCGATCGCCGCGAGGCGACTGCGCGGGCTTCGCGGCGCGGTTGACCAGAAGTCTCCCTTTCGAGCAGGCTGCGGCCGCGCTCGCCCACGTGCCGGGAATCGTCCACGGCCTTGGGCTTCTCCGGAAATTCGCGCTGCCACACCGAGTCCATGACTCTCTTCAATCTCACCGCGTATTCGTCCAGGCCGTTGGCCAGCAGGAATGCCCCTCGGCCTGTAGCAATTGCATGCCGGAGCGCAGCACAGGCAGCAACCGCGTCGTCCGGCGAGATTGCGCGGTCGAAACGCGCCGGTGGGGCGACCGCCGGTCGCCCCTACATGCGAGCGGCCTCCTACTCCGAATCCCAGTTAGTGAATGCTCAGTTGACGCCGGGTTAGTGTACCAATGCCCGTCAACCTCACGAGCCCGACCGACTCCTGCCTCCTCCTGATGGTGGTCTCAACATTGCGCGGAGAATCTCTTCGATCGCCTCAACGCTGGACGCCTCACTGAGATGCCGTTCAAAACCGGCCTGCGCCGCTCGCTCCATGTCCTCGGGCTCGATACCGCTGCTCGTGGAGACGAGGTGCACTCCTCTAAGCTGCTCGTCGGCCCGGAAGGCGCGGGCAACATCGTAGCCATCCATTCCGTGCAAGCCCAGCGCACAAAGCACGAAGTCGGGATCGAACAGGTGTGCCTTGTCCAGTCCCTCGGGCCCGCTGCGCGCGACCTCGACCTCGTGGTCCCAGTGCTCAAGCGCCTCGCGCAGGTGGCTGGCAGCGTCGACGTTGTCCTCGATGACGAGGACTTTGTGTTTTTCAGCGTGGACGCCATTCGCCTTCTGGCCTTCGCGCGCGACGGAGCCCTTCTCGTCCAGCGGCAGCCTGACGGTGAAGCGCGCGCCTTGATCGGGGCCATCGCTGTGCGCGCTGACCACGCCGCCGTGCGACTCCACCAGTCCTTTCACCAGCGCCAACCCCAGCCCCATTCCGCCGCGACTCTGGCTCAGGCTGCGCTCGGCCTGGGCGAAAGGCTGAAACAGCCTCTTCAACATGTCCGGGTCGATGCCCAGCCCTGTGTCAGCGACCTCCAACACGGCGCTATCCGAAGTCCGCGCGAGCACCACTGAGATCTTGCCCTTCTCAGGGGTGAACTTCGCTGCGTTGATGAGAAGGTTCCCGATCACCTGCCCCAGCCGCGTCGGATCGCCGTCGATCGGGATGGCATCGCTCGGCAGCTCCAGCACCACCTCATGGTGCTCAAGGAAGGCGCGGTGGTCTTCCACGGTTCGGCGCACAATCTCAACCAGATCGAGACGCGCGCGTTGCAACCGGATCTTGCCCCGGCTGATGCGGGTGACATCGAGCAGGTCATCCACCAGTTGGGTGAGGTGACTTACCTGCCGGTCAATGACCGCGAGCGCCCGGCGCGCTTGCGGCCCGCCCGGCGTGGCCTTTTCGAGAATGTAGATGCTGTTGCGGATGGGCGTGAGCGGGTTGCGCAACTCGTGCGACAGCAGTCCCAGAAACTCGTTCTTGCGGCGATCGGCTGCGGCCAGCTGGAGATTCGCCGCGCGCAGCGCCTCCTCGGTGTGCTTGTGCTCGGCGCTGTATTCAGCCAGTCCCGTGCCAATCGCTTCCAGCGCTTGCTCGGCCTCCTGCAACCGGAGACGGAGTTCCACATTCTCGGCACTCAGCCGCTGGTTCTCAGCATTGACGTCTTTGGGAGATTTCGTGCCCATCACCTCTTCTCGCGCAGGTTCGATCCGGCAAGAAACTGAAGATCTCTCGGCAAGAGACAAAGCGAAGAAAGCACTCCGCGCATTCCCAATGACGCCCACCCCATGACCAGAGCTAGGACCTAGCACATGGTGCAGGCCACAGCAACAGGCATGCACCCGATCCGCAGCGCTAGGCGCGCGTTGTGGCCCCCTTGCCTGACTGGGCAACCTCGATGATGGCGCACAACCGGTTCCGGGCCATCGCAAGCAGACTGGCGGGACGGGGCCATTGCTCGAAGATGATTGAGCCGCTGTAGCTGCGTTCGATCAGACGCCGCACCAACCCCTCGATGCCCAGCGGGTTCTCCCCTGCCGGGCCAGTGAACAACGTCATGTGGCTGTCATGGTCGCCACGGTTCTCGTGCAGATGCACGTGCACGATGGGCACGCGATCCGACAATCGATCCAGATACCCCAGGTAGTCGTTGCGCGTGCCCTCGTGCAGATTGGCGTGGCCGATGTCGAGGCAGAGGCCGACGGAGCGCGCGCGCACCCGATCGCGGGCCCGCAGGTCGGCGAAGAGCGCGTTGATGTCCTCGGGCGCGGTGGCAATGATGTTCTCGAGCGAGAGCTGCAAGCCAACCGCCTGCAGGGGAGCGGCGAGAAGCAGCACCGCCCGGCCGAACACCTGGGGCTCCACCGGCGCCAGATGCAGGTTGACCACGTGAGCGCCGATGTCGCGGGCAAAGGCCACGTCGCGCGCCAGCACGCGCAGACCAGAGGCAGTCGTCGGGTCGGCCGCCAAGGAGGCGTGTACGCTCAGCCGAATGTCGCGCCGTTTGGCCTGCTCGCGTATGAAGGCGCGAATTTCCGGCGGCACGTCGGCGGTGGCCCAGCTTGGCCCCTCGGCTGAACCATCGGGAAAAAACTCAAAGGCATCAAAGCCCTGCTCAACGGCAAAGGCAAAGGGCTGCAGCGGGGCCACGTAGAAGGCGGTCTGATTGCCGATGTGAATGCGCGAAGACTCAGCCATTTTCTCATCCCACTTGAGGACGAGCCTGCACGACGAAGAAACGTCCCTTGGCATATACGCCCTCTATGTCCTGCGCGCCACCCAGGGCTGCTTCTATCGCTGTGCCAATACCGGCCACACCCATGAGGATGTGGTTGCGCAAAGATTCGTTCCACAGCAGCTCCTCGCGGGCATAGTCGATGCGAGCGGGACGACCAGGCGGAAGCATGAAGCTGTCGTAAAGCCCCGCGCCGGCAAAGCCAGCTAGATCTTCCCCATTGCAATCGGATCGGAAGATGAGACCGTCTCCATACACGCCCAGGCTCTTGCTCGGGAAGGAGACCAGGCGCGGGACCGCTTCGCCCCGGCGCAGGCAGAAGCCCAGGGCGCGGCCCGCATGGTTGCCCACCAAGATCTCGCCCAGGCCGGGCACCAGCTCGGCATAGAGCTCGTCGCGATCGCCCGTCATGGGATTGGCGGTATGGATGACGAAGGCGTAGTCGGCCGCAATCGCCTCCTGAATGAGCACCGCCATCAGCAGTCCCTCGTCGGAAATGCCATTGGCCCGTCGGCTCCAGAAGGCGCGCTCGTTCCACTTGGACGCCCAGACCTGCGTCACGCAGCGCCAGGCTTCGGACCAAGGCTCGGCAGCGGGCAGCCCGGCCGCGGCCATGGCCGCGCGCAGGGCCTGCTCGACATCGGACGGAGAATGCAGGCGCACGATCGCATCGCGCAGTCGCGCCAGCAACGACGGCACGACCTCGCGCTCGGTACGGCCCAGACTTGCCATCAAAGACCGATACTCTTCCGTCACCGCCCGGTTGCCGGGATCATCGAGCACCCGTTCACACACGCCGAAGGGCAACGCCACTGAAGCGGGGATATGGATCCAATCGGGCAGACGCCCCGTCAGGCGCTGCAAGTTGCGCGACTTTGCTCCCACGTTGTCTGGGCGAAAATCTTTGGGGCGCAACGCCAGGATGTCCGGCTTGGGCGGTCGCACCACAGGCTGCGCGGCCCGTGACGGAATCGTCACTCCGCCCGCAGGTTCGCCCCGCTCCACCGTGACATCACCCGCAGCGCTCACCTGCAGGCGCAGCCACTGGCCGCCGCGCACATCCGTCAACTGATCGGCGTCCCAGCAAGTGGCCAGCAGCACGCCCGCGTCGCGCGCACGCACCGCCACATGCGAGACCAAGTCCACTGTGCTCTTGCACAGCAGGGCCGTCACGCCCTCGGGGATCTCCTCGTCGCCTTTGATCTCCTCTGTGATCAGGATGGTGCGCACCTGGAACACGCGGCCCTGCACCGTCGCCAGCGAATGGAGCCTCTCCACCACTCCCCCCGCCTCGCCGCGGCCGCGGCTCACCACCTGCCAGTGGCCCAGCCCCGCAATCCCGCGCAACACCCCGTCGAGCTTGCGCAACAGAGCCGAAGCCACGAAATCCAGGCGACCGCGCACCACCTCCTCGCTGAACAAACGCACCGACCAATCCGCAGCCCCGAACGCGCGCCCCAGATACTCGGCCACTGGCTGCAGCAAATGCACATCGCCATCAACCAGCGCGGCCAGCTCGCGCCGCAGCCGTTCCAGCACCGCCTGCGCATGCAGAGCCCACTCGCGCCCCACGGGCGGCTGGGTCCACAGGCGCTGCAAGTGGCTCAGTCCCAGCGCCAGTTCCTCGCTTGGCTGCGAGGCGCACAGATTGCGCAAGACCAGTGCGGTCCAGGCCAGCAACTGCGCGAGCGACAGCGACTGCTGCAAGTTGCGCTCGACCACCACGCGGACAAAGTCCTCCAAAGCCAGATCGAGGTAGAGCACTTCACGCAGCCCCGCCGTGCCCGGCTGCAGTCGGCTGTTCAAGCTTTCCCGCAGCCTGCTGGCCGCTTGCAATACCCAGGTCTCTGCCCCAGCCTCGTCGCGCCGGCGCCAGAGCGAGTCGAGGAGCTGGCGGTTGGACTCGTCGAGCAGGGGGCGCGCGGCAAGAGCCGCGCTGCCCAGGTCGGTGGCGGCGTGGAGCGCACGCAAGACCGACAAGAACTCGCCGAAATCGTGCAAGAGCGCCTCGCGCAGATGGGGAAGGTAGTCAGGCGCGCTACGAATGGGACGCTCGTAGCTCTGTAAGCGCTGGCGGGTCACGCCCCCGGCCTGCAAGCTGGCCCAGAAGGCCCGCTCATCGCCAAGACCGCGCAAGAACTCCAAGTACGCTTGGCAAATCACGACATCGTCGGGCGTGGTGTTGTTGTGCAGCTTCTGGTGCCATTCCTCCAGAAAGTGACCCGACACCTCTTTGATGTCGTGACGGTGCATGATCTCCAGGATCCCATCGCGTACCCGCTGGCCCTCGCTGCCCCGGCCCACGCAGCCAGCAATCAGGCGCAAGAGCGGACGCGTGGCAAGCGCCGAGGCGGTGCGCTCGCTCAGCTTGAGAGTCAGGCGGTCCTGGGCGTGAGCCAGCTCGCGCGGCTGAGTGTTGAAGCGCCGCTGCCAGTCGAGCTGCCGCACGGCCGAGAAGCGCAGCCACACGAAGATCAGGGCCAGCTCTTGCGGGCTCTCGGGAGCAACGCGATCCAGGAGATCGGTCGCCAGATCGAAACGATGCCTGAGCGACCATGAGTGATCGCCGGTCTCGCGCTCGATGATCGTCTCGGCGATCTCCACCGAATCATTCTTGGCACAGGACAGAATCAGAAACACGCGCCATCGATTTGGCTTCGCGCGATTCTGCGCGGCGCCGCTTCTTGGGCGGTGACACCTTTCGTGCCCATCGGGCATCCAATACGGGCAGGGGAGAAAGTCATGAGGAATGGGAGACTAGTCGCGGACAGCACGCAATGGCTGCGCGGAGCGCTGCTCAGCGTGTGTGCGTTGGCGGCTTGTGCCCACCGCGACCAGCCGGTCCCGGTTTCCGGCGCGGCGAAAGCCGCGAGCGCGCTGCGGAATGAAACGGGTGAAAGCGCTGGCGTGCGCATGATTGCGAGGGCGCGTGCCTGGAACGGAAATCCGCCCACGCTGTCGCAATACGTTCTTCCCGTCTGGCTAGAAGTAGAGAACCACAGCGGCAAGACACTGTCGCTGCGCTACGACTCTTTCCGCGTGAAGTCACTGCCCGACAATCCCGAGATGCTCCGCGCTGTGCCGCCCTCCGAGGTGAAGGGCAACGCGATCATTCCCGTCTCAGCGGTACCGCCCGAGTTTCGCCTTGAGGATGAGTGGATTGGCGAATGGGTCGAGTCGGATCTAGACCAGTACGTCGCCCACGCCTACTGGCGAGAACCTTTGCCCACAAAGGAGATGCTCCGGCGGGCGATCCGGGAGGGCTTGGTTGCTGACGGGCGCAAGATCGCGGGATTCGTCTATTTCCAGAAGACCAGGCCGGACGTCGCGGGTCTGACCCTCAGCGCTGATTTGGTCGATGCGGCAACCAACCAGTCTTTCGGCCGAATCGAAATTCCGCTTATAGTTGAAAGCAATCACTAGGCTACGAGCCGGGACGACTCTCCAGAACTTCCTCCAGCTTCTCCAGACTCGTGGGCTTGGCCAGGTGCTGGTCGAAGCCAGCTGCCTGCGCCCGCGCCACGTCTTCGGGCAAAGCGTAGCCACTCAAGGCCACAACAAACACACCCTTGAGTGCCTCGTCCGCCCGGAAAGCACGCGCGACCTCAAAGCCATCCATCATGGGAAGGCCGATGTCGCAGAACACGACGTCGGGCCGGAATTCTTTCGCCTTCGCAATGCCCTGCGGGCCGTTGTACGCCACCTCGACGTCAGTGGCCACAGGTTCGCTACTCTTGCAACTGGGGGTTTCCGGCTCTGTTCATCGCTTGCGCGAGCACCTGCTCAATCGCCTCGATGCTCGGGGGCTTGGCCAGGTGGAAATCGAAGCCCGCCTCCTGCGACTTGGCGAGGTCCTCTGGGGAGGCGTACCCAGTCAACGCGACAAGCGTGGTGGCGGAGTGAGTGGCGTCTGCGCGGATGGTCCGGGCGACCTCGTGCCCGTCCATCCCTGGCAGGCCGATGTCGCAAAGAACCACGTCCGGCCGGTGCGCCCGAACCTTTTCTAGGCCCTCATCGCCGGAGTAGGCCACCATCGCCGAGTGATTGAGGAGATCCAACACCTCTCGCAGGCTGTCGGCGGCGTCGCGATTGTCTTCGATGATGAGAACGCGCCGGGGCTGAACAGGAGTTTGCTCGATGGGCGGACGAGGCTCGGCGATCTCTGAGGCCGGTATCGTGGGCAGGACGACCTCGAACTCGGCGCCCTTGCCTGGCCCTTCACTTTGCGCCGCCACCCTACCGTCGTGCATTTCCACCAGGCCCTTGACCAGCGCCAGCCCGAGGCCAAGGCCGCCCTTGGAGCGGTCGAGGGTCCGGTCCGCCTGGGTGAAGGGCTCAAATAGGTGCGGCAAGATGTCTGCACCGATCCCAGCCCCGGTGTCGCAGATCCGAACGGCTGCCTGGCCATCCCCACGGCTCTCGATCGACACCGTTGTGGCGCCGCCCTTGGGGGTGAACTTCACCGCGTTCTGCAGCAAGTTGCCGACCACCTGGGTTAGGCGGGTCCGGTCGGCGTGGACCATCAACCGGACGCCGCTGGGCCGCAACGCAAGCTTCACGCCGGCTCTTGCAAACAGGTCGCGGTGGTCCTCGACCGTCCGGCCGACCAGCTCGTCGAGGTTCACCGGCTCCTTTTCAAGCCGGATCTTGCCGCGCGTGACCCGCGTGACGTCGAGAAGATCGTCGACCAGACTGGTCAGGTGCGCAACCTGGCGCTCGATCACCGATTCAGCACGCTGGACTTGCTCGCCATCGCCGCGAACATGTTGAAGGACGTACAGGCTGTTCTTGATGGGCGCCAGCGGGTTGCGCAGCTCGTGGGAAAGCATGGCGAGGAACTCATTCTTGCGCGCGTCTGCGTTGCGCAGTTCGCGCTCGCTTTCTTGCAGGGCATGCTCGGCTTCGGCACGCTGGCGCTCGGCTTCGATCGCATCCAGCGCATACGAGACATCGGCTGCCAGAGCCAGCAGCAGCATGACCTGTTCCGAGTCGAAGGCGGCTCGTTGCGGCGAATACAGAGTGAGAGCGCCCACCACTTTTCCCTGCTTGTGCAAGGGGAAGGCGGCGGACGCCCTGATCCCGTGTCGCAGCGCCGACTCACGCCAGGGCGACAGCAAAAGGTTGCCCTCGAAGTCATCGTTCACCATGGCCCGATCCTCGCGGATACAGGTACCAGTCGGGCCTTGGCCCAATTCACCCTCGACCTCTACCCTGATGCCGCCAAGGTACGCGGCAGAAGGGCCGCTGGCGGCCACCGGCTTCACCCACCGGCCCTCGACCAGCCCGATCCAGGCCAGTGGCAAATTCATCTGCTCGGCGACGATGCGACACACTTCCTGGAAGATGTGAGCTTCGTCGCGGGTGCGGACGATCATCTCGTTGACCTGGCTCAAGACCGCGTAGAGCTGCGTGAGCTGCTGCACGCGACGGGCCTGAAGCTCGCGCTCGGTCACGTCCCGGAACAACACCGTCAGGTTGTCCGCACCCGGATAGCCAAACAGCTCGACGGTGCGGCCGGTGGCCACCGAAGGCGCGTGGACACGGATCGGGGCACCACTTTCCATGGCCCGGCGCAACTCGATGTCGAACACGCTGCCGGCGAACGCGGGGAAGAGTTCGAAGAGCGAGCGCCCGAGCGCCTCTTCGCGCGACTTGTGGAAGTAGCGCAGGGCCGTGTCGTTCATGTGGGTTATGCGCCACTGCCGATCGAGGGCGTAGAAACCGTCGGCAATGCTGTCGACGATGGCCGCCAGCCGCGTCTGGGAGTCGTGCAGCGCCTGCTCGGCCTGCTTGCGCTCGCTGATGTCGTGGCCCGACTGGAGAACCCGCTCGATTCCGTCTTCGCCACGCACGAGCTGCATGCGGACGGAAACCGTGACTGTCCGGCCTTGTTTGGAGTGGCTGACCAGCTCCCCTTCCCAGTGGCCAACCCGGGCCAGGATGGCGTCCACCTCGGCCATGGAGGTCGGGCCGAGGGTCTGCAGGAACTCATGGGCATTCTTGCCCAGGGTCTCCTGCTCGGTGAAGCCGTAGAGTTCTTGGGAGCCGTCGTTCCAGAATTCGATCTGCCCGCTCAGGCGGCGCACGTGGATGGCGTCTGGGGATAGGCGCAACAGGCTGGCGTAGCGGCGAGCCAGGTCTTCCGCTTGCAGATCTACATTCGCATCTGCGAGGCCATCCGCCCCGAACCTTTCTGGCGTGGGAGCCACGGCTGTGGCCGGGACAGGCGGCGCCTTGCGCGCCCGTGCTCGGACCGAAGATGAGTCCGGCTTGCTCGGCCTTCGGGGTTGGGGCTTCCGCTTGGGCATGCGAACGTTCGGCCTGCGTCAGGTTCCGGGGAACTCTGCCACGTTGCTCTGTCATTACCATGAGTGATCGCTTGGCATCCACCGTGGCTGCAAAAACAGCGGAATCCGCGCGACGCTGTGAGCCTTGCCGCTCGTCGCACGCGGCCCACACTTTCATGTGGGGGGTGACGGGAGATGCAGAATGACAACACCGACCCGTTGGTCGTGCTGGACGAGATTGATGCTCGTGTCGCGCTGGACGACCCCGAGGCCCTGGCCGCGCAAGAGACCGCCCCCTACGACGTAGCCATTGTGGGTGGTGGACCGGCTGGACTGGTGGCCGCTGCACACTGCCGCATGCGCGGGTTGAGCAGCATCACATTCGAGGCCCAGGCCTTTGGCGGCCAGCTTGTCAGTCTGTATCCTAGCAAGCCCGTCACGAACTTCCCGGCCCATCTCGACGTGGCCTCCGGGGAATTGGCGCGCCGGCTGGCCGAGCAGGCGGCGCACTTCGGTGCCGAGCTGCGGGAACACGAACCAGTGGAGTCGGTCGCATTCGCGCGCGACCTGGGGTTCGCACTGCGGTCCACGGGACGGCTGGTGAAAGCGCGCGCTGTGCTGCTGGCGTTGGGAATGGGCCGCTTCCGGCCGCGCAAGCTGGGGCTCAAAGACGAGGCCCGTTTCGCCGGCCATGGTCTTGTGTATAACCTTCCTCCGCGTGACAGCATCGTGGCCCGCCACGCCGTAGTGGTGGGCGGCGGTGACACGGCTGTGGATATGGCCATTGCCCTCAAGGCTTTCGTCCCGGAGGTGACGCTCGTGCACCGCCACGTGGGTCTGCGCGCCTACCCGCACTCTTTGGAGCGATTGGACGCGTCTGATGTCCGAGTGATGACTGAAGCAGAAGTGGTCGGGTTGGGTGGTAATGGCGTGCTGGACCATGTCCTCGTGGCGGTGCACGACAAGGAGATACACGAGATCCCCGCGGATCTCTTGCTGGTCAGTGTGGGCCAGGAACCGGATCTGGGCGGATTGGCCCAATGGGACCTGAATCTGACTTTGGAAGGAAACCATCTGCCAGTGGACTCTTCCATGCGCACCGCTGTGGCCGGCGTGTTTGCGGCCGGTGACTTCGTGGCCTATCCAGGCAAGGTCAAGATGATCGCCACGGCCGCCGCCGAAGGTTCCACTGCCGCTGCTTCAGTAGAACGCTACCTGCGGGTGCAGGCCTGAGTGAGTTATACGCAGAATAGTATAAACCTACGTATAACAATTCGAAATGACTAGTCGGGGAATCCCACCACTTGCTGCCGGTCCTCGTCCCAAAAATCCCTGGCGGTTTGATGCTCGTCTTGGCCACCCGTTGCGTTCTTGATCTCCGTCTGCCTGCCCGCTTTTTGGGGCACACGGGGCGGCCGATGCGCATCTAAGTTCAACCCCACAGCCCGACCCTTTGAGGAGCCATCCATGACGAACCCAGCGCCCGAGAGTGCCCCCCTGTCTGCTTGGTGGCGCCACGGCGTGATCCTGGTGATGGTCATCGGTTTCGCCGTGCTGTCGTTCGTGACCGTCAAGACCTATAGCAACGCGCCTCCCATCCCGGGGCGAGTCACCGACGAGATGGACGCGACCATCTTCACCCGCGACGACATCGAGGCCGGACAGGAGGTCTTTCTCAAGTACGCGCTCATGGAACACGGGACTCTGTGGGGCCACGGCGCCTATCTCGGCCCGGACTACAGCGCGGAATACCTGCACCGCCTGACCGAGATCATGCGCGACGCTATTGCCGGAGACCGTTTCGGCCGGGCGTTCGCGGCCCTCGAGATGGGCGCGGCCGCAGAAACCGTGGAGCTCACCCAGCGCACGTTGAAGCAGAATCGCTTTCACGCCGAGAGCGACACGCTGGTCTTCACACACGGGGAGATCGCCTCCTACGCGATCCAGAAGAAGGAATGGGCGCGCTACTTCGCAGGTGACACTCCCGCCCCGGGGCTGGCACGCGGATACATCAGCGACCCCGAGGAGCTGGCTGCCCTGACGTCGTACTTCGCGTGGGCGGCCTGGGCTGCCGCGGCCCAACGTCCCGGCAAGGACTATTCCTACACCAACAACTTTCCCTACGATCCGGCGGCGGGAAATCACCCGACTGCCTCGACCTATCTGTGGAGCGCGTTGAGTCTGATTACTCTCTTGGCCGGCCTCGGCGCCGTGCTGTTTCTGGTCGGGCGATTCGACTATCTGGGCTGGCACGGCGAGCGTCAGGCCCAACATGTGTACGACAGTCCCTTGCTGAGTTGGGCCATCACTCCCAGCCAGCGAGCGGCTGGGCTGTACTTCGCCGTGGTGGTCTTGCTCTTCCTGCTTCAGGTGCTGGTGGGCGGCGGCCTGGCCCACTACCGGGTCGAGCCGGGAGCTTTCTACGGAATCGATATCTCCCGATTCATGCCGTACAACCTGCTGCGCACCTACCACCTGCAACTGGCCATTTTCTGGATTGCGACTGCCTGGGTTGCGGGCGGTCTCTTCATGGCGCCTCTGGTGGGCGGCGGCGAGCCCAAAGGCCAGCGAGCCGGCGTTTTGTTGCTGCTGGGCGCACTGACTGTCGTCGTGTTGGGCAGCATGGGGGGCGAATTTCTCGGCATCAACAACAAGCTGGGGAATCTCTGGTTCTGGCTGGGACACCAGGGCTCGGAGTATCTGGACCTGGGCCGCTTCTGGCAATTGCTGTTGGCCGCAGGCCTTGTGGGCTGGCTGGTGCTGATGTTCCGCGCATTGCGGCCGGCGATGCGACAACCGGAGCGCGGGCAACTGGCCTCGCTGTTTCTCTATGCCGCTGTGGCTATTCCGTTGTTTTACCTGCCGGCGTTGTTCTTTGGCCCGCGCACCAATTTCGCAGTTATCGACAATTGGCGCTTCTGGATTATCCATCTTTGGGTCGAAGGCTTTTTCGAATTATTCGCCACAGTCCTAGTGGCTGTGATGTTCCGCCAGCTTGGCCTGGTATCCGTGCGCACAGCCACGCGCATGGTGTATCTGGACGCCATTCTCTTTCTCGCCGCGGGGATTATCGGCACTGGCCACCACTGGTACTTCACTGGGCAGGGCACGCTGAACATGGGCCTGGCCGCATGCTTCTCGGCCATGGAGGTCGTCCCGCTCACTTTGCTGACCCTGGATGCCTGGGACTTCATCCGTCTGCGCCACCTGCACGCCGAGCCCGCTGTGCGCGCGGTCGCCGCGGACCACAAGTGGACCATCTACTTCTTGATGGCCGTGGGCTTCTGGAACTTCGTGGGCGCCGGCGTGTTCGGGTTCCTGATCAACCTGCCCATAGTCTCTTACTTCGAAGTGGGCACGCTCTTGACGGCTAACCACGGCCATGGGGCCATGTTCGGTGTCTTTGGATTGCTCGCCCTGGCGGTGCTGGTGTTCTGCTTGCGCTGCCTGTCCGACAACGTCGGCTGGAAACGAACCCAGCCTCTGGTCAAACTGAGCTTCTGGGGGCTCAACCTAGGCCTGGGGTTGATGATGGCCATCGATCTCTTCCCGGCTGGCGTGCTTCAACTTGCCGACTCGCTCGCCAACGGGTACTGGCACGCCCGGCGGCTGACCTTCCTGATGACCGGCCCGTTTCACCTGCTGGAATGGCTGCGCATCGGCGCGGACCTGATCTTCATCGTGGCTGGCGTGATTCCGCTGGTACTGATGACTGTGCTGCGGGTCCTTGGCCGACGGCCCGCCGGTGGACCGGCCGCAACTTCGCTGTAGAATGCGGGCCGGAGAACCGAATGTTTTCGGTGGCGAGCAATTTCGACGACGAGCTTCCCGGACGCCTGGCCGGCATGGAGGTGGACGAGCTGTTCGGCTCCTGCGACGACGCGCCGGTGGGACATGGGCGGCCGCGCGCCATGATCCCGCCCACCTCGTGGCGCACTTTCGAACGGCACGTGGCTCACTGCCGGACGGCCGGGATGGGATTCAACCTGCTGCTCAACCCGGTGTGTTTGGGCGGGTACGAAGAGAACACGGGCCTGGAGCGCCGACTGCGACGGACCATGGCGCGCGCCGCGGGCATGGGCGTGACGGCGGTGACGGTGGCGCATCCCTGGCTGGTTTCATTGGCGCGCGAGACGGCGCTGCGTGTGCGCGTGGGCGTGTTCGTTGGGGTCGCCACCGTGGAACAGGCCCGCTACTGGGAGACCCTGGGCGCGCACATTATTGCTCTGGACACCCACGTGCTGTGTCGCGATCTCGGCGGCATCAAGCGCATCGCCGCGGCGACGCACGCCGAGATCGAGGTGCCGGTCAACATCGGCTGCATCCTGCGCTGCCCGCTGGCGCGCACCCACGTGGCCCGGCTCTCGCATTCGTCTCGGCGCGGAACCCAACCCATGGATCCCTGCGTGCGCTGGTGCATGGAGGAGAAGCGACGGGATCCGGTCAACCTGATCCGCAGCGATTTCATCCGGCCTGAGGATCTGGATCAGTACCAGGACGTGGGCGTGACCAGCTTCAAGATCGTGGACCGCGCCTGCTCCACCGAGGCGCTGGTCGAGCGCGTGCGCGCTTATCACAGTCGGCGCTGGGAGGGCGACCTGCTGCAACTCATCGGGCCGCGTGGAACGCCGCCGCGACGCCGGCCCCTTCCTGTCGTGGATTCTCTGCGCCATCTGGGCGTGCGAAGGGCTTTGGCGCTGCTGCGCAGCGCCCGTCAGTTCATGAAGCTGGAAGTTCCATGGTCCATCGACAACCGCGCTCTGGACGATGTGATTCTACCGGGCGGCTGCCACGCCACGGGCTGCGAGGAGTGTGGCCACTGTGCCAGGGTCGCCGCGCGCGCAGTGCGACCGCTGGTGGCGCAATAGCGCAGAAGGGAACTCAATGTCGGCAGACTCGGACAGACACTCGCCAGCAGGGGGCAGCGCGATCTTGGGAATTGCGACGGTGGTGCCCGAGCACTGTCTCGAGCAAGACAGCGTGAAGCGCAAGCTGCGTTCTTTGCTGCCGATTCCCGAGTGCCGCCTCGACGCGGTGATGGCCCTGTTTGACAACGCTTTGGTACAGCGACGGTTCAGTGTGCTGCCGCTGGAGCAGTTGTGCGTGTCTCGCTCGCTGTCGGAGACCATGGCTCTCTATCGCGAGAGCGCGATTGTCCTGGGCCGCAGAGCGGCCGCCGACTGTCTGGCGGCTTCGGGGGTGTCCGCGCGGGCGGTGGACTTGATCATCACGGTGTCGTGCACCGGCTTCATGATTCCGTCGCTGGATGCCTACTTGGCGCAGGACCTGGGGTTTCGACCGGACGTGCGTCGCCTGCCCATCACTGAACTGGGCTGCGGGGCAGGCGCGGCCGCGCTGGGCCGGGCGCACGATTTCTTGCGCGGGCACCCGGAGGCCCATGTACTCATCGTCGCAGTCGAGTTGCCGACCCTGAGTTTCCAGCGCAATGACGCCAGCACCGCGCAACTGGTGTCGACCGCGCTCTTTGGCGACGGCGCGGCAGCGGTGTTGCTCACCGGACGCGCATCGGACAGCGGCGTGAGCGTGCTCGACGCCGAAACCCATCTATTTCCCGACACTCTGAATCTGCTGGGCTTTGATCTGCATGACGACGGACTGCATGTCGTGCTGGCCAAGGAGTTGCCGGACACCCTGCGTACCGCATTCGGGGCCGTGGTCGATCGTCTGCTGGCCCGATCCGGAATTGCACGCGCCGACGTGGAATGCTGTGTGTTTCACCCGGGCGGCACGCGCATCCTGCTGGCCATCGAGGAAGCGCTGGGCCTGGATCGGGCACGAACCCAACCCGCGTGGGACGTGTTGCGCGAGTACGGCAACATGTCGAGCGCCGCAGTTCTGTTCGTGCTCGAGCGCTGCATGAAAGAGCTTCGCCCGCGTCCCGGCGCCTACGGATTGTTGGGCGCCTTTGGGCCGGGGCTTTCCGCTGATCTGTGCCTACTGCGATGGAACTAGCCCTCACACTTCCGCTGTACACGGCCCTGCTGCTGCTGGTCGGGTTGACTCGGCTGGGGGAGTTGCTGCTGTCGCGGCGAAACCGTCGGCGATTGCGCGGCAACGGGGCGGTCGCCGTGAGAGAGCCACACTTTGCCGCGATGGCGTTGCTGCACATTGCGATCTTGGTCGGCGCTGGCGTGGAGGCATGGGGCACGCGACGGCTGCTCATCCCGGGGCTTGCCGTGGCGATGCTGACACTGTTGGCGGCTGCCATCGCGTTGCGCTGGTGGGTGATCGCCAGCCTCGGCCCACACTGGAACGTGGCCATCATGGATTCCATTGAAGAACAGAAGAACGGAGGACAAGGCTTGACTGTGGTGTGCAAGGGTCCATTCCGCTGGATTCGCCACCCCAACTACTTGGCGGTCTTTCTGGAATTGCTCGCCTTGCCTTTGCTGCACGCGGCCTGGTTCACTGCCGTACTTGGGTCAGCGGCCCACATCTGGGTCCTGCACCATCGCGTGCACAGTGAGGAAGCTGTACTGCTCGGCCATCCCAGCTACCAGGCCGTCATGGCGGACAAGCCGCGCTTCATCCCGCGGCCGCTTTCAGCCGCCGTCCAGGCTGTCTATGCTTTCATCCGTCTCGGCCGTCCTCTGTTTCTGCTGGGCGGGTTCGTGCTCTACGGGCTGGGAGCGGCGGTGGTTGCGGCGCAGGGTCGGACCATCGAGCCGTCGCTGTATCTGCTCGGGCAGGCGGTCGTCACGGCCTTCCAGTTGATGACCCAGTATGCGAACGACTTCTTCGACTACGAGGCGGATCGTGCCAATGCCACGCCCACGCGCTGGTCAGGGGGAAGCCGTGTCTTGCCACGCGGTGAAGTACCGCGCGGCCTCGCTTTGGCCGGAGCGCTGTCGGCGGCAGCGACGGGAATTGCCGTGCTGATCGTGCTAGCGAGCCGACACCCTGGCCCCTTGCTCGTGCCCATTGCCCTGGCCATCCTCGTCTTGTCGTGGCTGTACAGCGCCCCGCCGCTGCGCCTGCATTCCACCGGATGGGGTGAGCTAGACGCTGTCGTGGTGGTGACCGCGCTGGTGCCCTTCTTCGCTTTCTACCTGCAGGCCCCGGACTTGATTGGCTGGCCGACCCTGCTTCTGGCCCTCTTCCCGCCGTGCTGTTTGCAATTCGCGATGCTGTTGGCCGTGGGAGTGCCGGATGCCATCGGGGACTTGGCCGTGGGCAAACGCACTCTGGTGCTGCGGCTGGGCCGCGCCCGCGCTGTGCGCTGGCATCTGACCATGCTCGCCGTCGCCTTTGCGACGCTGCCCATCCTGGTTGCGGCCGGCTTACCTGTGACCGTGGCCCTGGCCGCGGCCTTGCTCGCGCCCATTGCCGTCTGGCGAATTTGCTGCGGCCGTGGCGGCCGGGCGCTGCGGCCCGCGAGCTGGGAAGGCTTGACCTTTTGGTCCGTTGCCCTGCTGACTCTGACCGCAGCCGCCGAACTCGCCGGGTTTCTTCTGCTGTAGAATATTCATCCGCCACAGCTTCGCGCTGGACTTGACTGACAGTGTCGAAGTGGATGGTTCGCCCATCCCGCTCAACCCGATCATGTTCGAAGCCAAGCACTAGTGCCTCCAGTCACAATTCCGGACAGGTTTGGGCCGTCCATGCATCCCGTCCTGCGTCGTTGCTCCTCGGTTACATACGTCGAGTATGCGCCCTCGTCGCGCCTCGCAGACCGGGCGCCTGAACGCCCGAAACCTGCCCGATCTTCTGACTGGAGGCACTAGCCGTGGCTACCAAGGCAGGTAGTCAGGGCCATAGACCATGCGGCCACCGAAGTCGGCCGCCACTAAGACCATGCCGGTGGCCGCAAACAGCAACACCAGGTAGCTGATACGCCACCGTCCCGCCAGGGAGTTGCGCCGCCAGAGCCGCAGCGCAAAGGCGGCCAGGACCAGGCCAGCCACCGCGAAGTTGAGAGTTCGGTGTGCGACCAGCAGGGCGTGTGTCGCCGCATCCGACGGCATGTGGGCGGCCCGCAACAGGCCGGTGGCGGCGGTGGGCAAGAGGCTAAGCACCGTCCCGGCCAGCACGAAGATGCCCACACGCTGCCACTCCTCGCGTCTGCGCACGAGGCCGAAAAAGTCGATGATGGCTAGGCCCACCAGCCACGCGATGGGGAAGTGCACCAGCGCGGGGTGAAGGCGGCCGACTAGATCCCCCACATCGCTTGGCTTGCCCTCGACTTCGCTCGGGGTGACCGTTTGCACATCGCCGATCTGTTCCACGACTGGCGCTGGGTCTGGCGCGGCCATTGCGGACGCCAAGGCCAGCGCCGTCGTTGCCACAGCGGCGAACACCACGAGGACAACGAGGCGTCGCATGTCTTGCCTACAAGGTCACGATGACCTGCTCATTGACCAGTTCGGCGGGGTAGATTTCCAGCGGTCGCGACGCGGGCCCGTGGATCACACGCCCGTCCAGATCGAACTGCGAGCCGTGGCAGGGGCATTTGATCTTCTTGTCGCCCGCGTTGAATGCGACCACGCACTGCCGGTGTGTACAAACTGGGTTGAAGGCGCGCACGGTGGTCGCACCATCGCGGACCAGGAGCAGCAGCTTGTCCCTCACCTTGATGGCGATCGATCCGCCCACCGACTTCAACGCTTCCAGCTTGGCCAGCGGGATGGCGACCTTGCTTCCCGCGGCGCCCGCCGATGGCAGCGTCAGCAGTGCGCCCAGGCTCAGCCCCGAGCCCACCAGGAAGGGGCGGCGGCCGAATGTCGAGCTGGACATGATGAACTCCTTGATTGATGGTCAGAGATTGAACTCGCGCGTGATGGTGAACCCTAGAAACAGATTGTGGAAGCCACTCTGATGCCGTAGGTCTGTCCCGTGTTGCTGCACAGTAATGTCCCGCCCCATCAAGCATCCACGCTGGATCGGGGACAGGGACCGTGGTATCGAAAGGTTGAGCATGGCTCGGGAGAGCAGCATGGCGGTCGACAAGAGAACGCTATTGGTACCTTGATGGCCACAACCGAGACAGTCCTGGAACTTGGGCCGGCCTTGCCCAGTTTTTGCATGGCTTCCGGCGAGGGAGGCCGCTAGTGGCACGGGACACCCGCCTGTCACGGGTCGCCGATGCCTGCGCCCTGCTCACGGCCACCATTGGGCTGCTGGTGGCCGTCGGTTGGGGGCTGGACATCGACTCCCTCAAGCGGGTGCTGCCGGGCCTCGCGGCTATGAAGTTCAATACCGCCCTCGCCTTCGTGCTGGCCGGAGCCGGGCTCTGGTGGCGCAAACGGCGCTCCCTGAGGCTCGCGCTGGGAGCTCTCGTGGCATTGCTTGGTGCCCTGTCGCTGGTCGAGTACCTCGCGGGGCAGAGCTTCGGAATCGATCAGATTCTCGTACGCGATATCGTGGCTGCGCCGGAGTCCGCCTTTCCACCGGGACGGATGGCGCCCTCGACCGCGCTGTGCTTCCTGTTGCTCGGCGTCGCGTTGATCGGCATCTCCGATCTGGGAAGGCGCATCGGCTCCGCCGTCGAGTTGCTCGCACTCGTCGCCGCGGTCATCGGCGCAATATCGCTCATGGCCTTTCCCACCGGGGCAGTCTACTTGCGACAGTGGCCCGGCTTCGTCAGCATGGCTCTGCACACGGCCGCCGCGTTTGTCGCGCTGGGGGTTGGCATCCTGTGCGCTGCCGAGGGCATGGTGGTGAGGAGCCTGGGCCTGCGAGGCACGGGTCGCGTGCTGTGGGTCGGCTTCGGCGTGCTCACCTGCCTGCTGGCCACCGTGGGCATCGTGTTCTCGGTCAACATGCAGACGCTGGCTGACGATGTGCACGCCCAGGCAAACGTCGCCCGCCCTCGCAAAGAGGCAACCCTCGAACTGGCCAATCACGTTCTCGGCTACGGCCAGGCGGTCCGTCTGGCGGTGGCTGGCGACACGCAAGCCCGGCAAACGGCGTCGCAAGAGGCCATCGATCTCGACCGCCACCTCGCCGAGTACGGGGCTCTTGCCACCACCCTACGCGAGCGAGAGCTGGCAGCGTCTTTCGCAGGCCAGTGGCACGAGGTTCACACCCTGGGCGCGGCGCTGCTGGAGGCCGGAATCCAGGCGGGCCCGCAAGAACAGGCACGCTTCGCCTCCCTGCGCATGCGGCTGCATAAACTGGTCAAGGAGGAGATGAGCATCGAGGCCGTTGATAACTTCGAGGCCCGCAGGACCGCCACCCTCCGCGCCCTCGAGACCACCAGCCACCTGCCCTTGCTGCTTCTCGTGGTCGGCGTGCTCCTCTCCTTGCTGACCAGCGGGGTCGTGGCTCGCGCTGTCTCGAAGCAGGAGCAGACCGTGCGCGACCAGCGCGAGTGGCTGCGCGTGACGCTTTCTAGTATCGGCGACGGAGTAATCGCCTGCGATACCCAATGCCGGATCACCTTCATCAATCCCGTGGCCGAATCGCTAACCGGCTGGAAGACCGAAGAGGCTCTCGGACAACCGATCACGACTATTCTCCGGCTCATCAACGAGAAGACCCACGAGCAAGCAGGAGACATCGCCGAGCAGGTCTTGCGCGAGGGACGGATTGTCGCCTTGGCCAACCACACTGCTTTGCTCACCCGCGACGGTCGCGAGATCCCGATTGAGGACAGCGCGGCGCCGATTAGCGACGAGCTGGGCCAGGTGACTGGTGCGGTGCTGGTGTTTCACGACGTGACGGGGCGGCGACGGGCGATTGACCAGTTGAAGGAGAGCGAGGCTCGCCTGCGCTTGCTGTCCGGCACGGCCGGTCGGCTGCTCGCGGCCGACAATCCCCAGACCGTAGTCAACGAACTCTGTCAAGCGGTGATGGACCACCTGGACTGCCAGGCCTTCTTCAACTTCCTCGCCGACGAGTCCACTGGCCGGCTGCGGCTGAATGCCTGCGCAGGAATCCCCGACGAGGAAGTTCGCAAACTCCAATGGCTCGACTATGGCGTAGCGGTTTGTGGCTGCGTGGCGCGAGACAAGCAGCGGATGATTGCCGAGGATATCCTCAATACCTCGGACCGCCGCACCGACCTGGTCAAGTCCTACGGAATCCAGGCCTACTGCTGCCATCCGCTGCTGGTCCAGGGACAGCTCATCGGTACCCTGTCGTTTGGGACCAGGACGCGGGCCCACTTCAGCACGGACGACGTGGAGACCATGCACACAGTCGCCGACCAGGTCGCCACGGCCATGGAGCGTATGCAGGCACAGGCGGCCTTGCGTGCGGCCAACCAGCAACTGGTCGAGGCCGACCAGCGCAAGAACCACTTCTTGGCCGTGCTCTCGCACGAACTGCGCAACCCGCTGGCGCCCATTCGAAACAGTCTCTACATCCTCGAGCGCGCAGCACCGGGCAGCGATCAGGCGCGCCGCGCGCAGACGATCATCGACCGCCAAGTCGGACACTTGTCGCATCTCGTGGATGACCTCCTCGACCTGACCCGCATCTCGCGCAACAAGATCCGACTCGAGTGTCAGTTGCTAGAACTCAATGATCTGGTACACCGGACCGTCGAGGACTACCGCCCGCTCTTCGAGAAAAGCGAAACCCAGCTCGAGGTCAGACTGGGGCCTGAGCGTGTGACAGTGAACGCCGATGGGACGCGCCTGGCACAAGTGATCGGGAATCTGCTGCAAAACGCGGCGAAGTTCACTGGCAAAGGCGGACGCGCCACCGTGTCCACGTCCGTCGATCCAGCGAAACCGCAAGTCCTTGTGCGCGTGTCGGATACGGGAGCCGGCATACCGTCCGAGTTGCTTGGCCGTCTCTTCCAGCCCTTCATGCAGGCAGACACCACCCTGGATCGAAGCAAGGGCGGGCTGGGTCTGGGACTGGCGCTGGTCAAGGGGCTGGTCGAACTGCACGGAGGGGATGTCTGCGCGTACAGCGAGGGGCTGGGCAAGGGTGCCGAGTTCGTCGTGCGCCTGCCGCTGGCCATCGAGGGTGTCGTCGTCCCCGAAACCAGCCGCGGCGGCGCCCGCCGCGCCGGCCGCCGCGTGCTCATCATCGAGGACAACATCGACGCTGCGGACACTCTGCGCGAAGCACTCGTACTTGGCGAGCACGAGGTTGCGGTAGCGTACAACGGGCCTGACGGGCTCGCCCGGGCTCGTGCGTTCCGACCCGAGGTCGTGCTGTGCGACATCGGTCTGCCTGGCATGGACGGCTTCGAAGTTGCGCGCGCCTTCCGGGCCGACCCGGCGCTCAAGGGCGCATTCCTCGTGGCTTTGAGCGGCTACGCGCTACCCGAGGATGTGCAACGGGCTTCCCAGGCTGGCTTCGAGCGCCACCTCGCCAAGCCGCCCAGCCTTGAGAAGCTGGAGCAGATGCTAGCGAACTTGGACCCGGCGCAGGCTTGCCGCGATCCGCCCGGCGCGGGCCGACCCCTGCATGAGGAAGCGCCCGCGCACTTGCGGCCGGCCGAGTAAGCGGCTCCGCACCCTCCGCGCCTCTGTGGTTGGATCCCGTTTTTCACCACAAAGGACGCGGAGGACACGGAAAGGATTCGAGAGGCGGCCTACTTCATCTTCTCCATATTGGCGACCATCTTCTGAAACTCCGCGACGATCTCCTTGGAGGCATCGAGCACCTTCTTGTTGGCCGCCATCAACTCGGGGTCAGCCTTCATCTTGGCCATGTCGTGCGGTGCCGCCGGCCAAGACGCGGCCTTCTTCATTTCGGCTGCGACCTTCTCCATACTGGCTGCTATCTGCTTGTGTGTCTTGGCCAGGTCACGCAAGCCCTTGACCTCGGCTTGCGAGGCCTTGTCCTTATTGGGAGCCATGAACTTGGCATGAGCCTCATCCATCTCGGCCACCGCCATGGCACCTTTGGCGAGCTTTTCGGGAATCGCAGCCATGCTGGCCGTCATCTGGCCACAGGTGGGCGCGGCCGCAGCCATGGCAGGCTGATCGGCGGCGTGAGCAGGCGCCAGTGTCACCAGAGACAGAAGTAGAGCGGCAATGAGTGTTGGTTTCATCGAGCGTTCCCCCTTTGCTGATTTGGCGGGATGGCACTGGCCTTGCCCAAAGAGCAGGTCACGCGCAACCCGCATGTTTGTGGAGGTTGATGCGGTACCGAACAGACTCGTTACATCGCGCGCCTACAACCCCACGAAATATCGACTGTGAAGTGGCTCTTTCGGCCAGGCCGCGCAGTTCCTGCGCCTGCCCACGCGGCTCTCGCGATGTTCTGGATCACCTGGACAGCGGCACCACCAGGACCGGGCAGCGAGACTTGTGCAGCACCCTTTCGGTCACACTGCCCAGAACCGCATGGGCCACGCCGCCATGGCCGTGCGTGCCCATCACGATGAGATCCGCACCCATCTCCTGCGCTCGCTCGACGATTTCCGTGTGCGGGCTCCCCTCCCTGCTGTTCGTCTCACAGGGTATTCCAGCAGCCTGCACGCGCTTGCATTCCTCCGTCAGTCTCTCCCTCACCTGCTTCGACAGATCGGGCATCAAGACCGACAAGGGCACAAGATCGACCGGCGGCGGCAGGAGAGCAACCGTCGCAGTCACGTGCAGAAGTTCGATGCCAGCATCGAACGCCCGCGCCAGGACTACCGCCGCCTGCACCGCTTCGCCCGCGGCGTCGGAAAAGTCGGTGGGTACCAAAATGCGTCGAATCTTCGCGTCGCCCATGTCATTCCCCTGGGCCAAGGCTACCATGGACTGCTGTTCGGACCTCACCATCTCTCGAACCAGGACGCAAGGTCTCCACACCGCCAAGAGCCTGTCAGCGAGGTCTATCTCTCTTCGACCCCTGATATTGGCCGGCCAGCGTGCGCGCCAATTCCGCGTACCTGTCGTGAAGCCCAGCGCCGGATTTCTTGTCCGCCTCGGCAAAGGCAGTCAACAGCTCGGCCTGGTCGTTCTCGTCAAAGGACTGGTCAGCCATTGGATAGAGAACTTTGTCTTCCTTCAGGATGTGCTCGCGCAGCATCTCGGTGTAGCGGTGGGCGTTGCTAGCGAAGGTGCGCAGGGCCTCCGCATCTCCCCGGGCCGCGTCTTCTACGACACCGGCCATCGCGCGCACGT
The DNA here is from genome assembly GCA_003142855.1 of Myxococcales bacterium. Taxonomy (GTDB): domain Bacteria; phylum Myxococcota_A; class Polyangia; order Fen-1088; family Fen-1088; genus Fen-1137. Next base: position 39,938 of record PLNW01000047.1, on the reverse strand, counting down.
AGGCACGGCCCGAATCGTGGTCACGCAACATCACCGAGATGGGACCGTTGTCGCGCGGGAAGCCGACAGCCTCCATGCGAACGAAGAGCACGTCTTCTTCCTTGGCGTGGTGAACCTTATCGGCAAAGGTGCGGATGAAGTCGATGGCTTGGGCCGCACTCTGTGGATCCAGGGTTCCGCGTTGCACAGCTTGGTCGGCCATCCCATCCACGGCACAAAGCACTTGCTCGATCACTCGATGCTCGTTCTTCAAGATCTCAGTCGCTCTCATGGGATTATCCTGGTCAGCGCTTGGGGAAAAGATCGTTGAGTAGGTCCGTGAAGGCCTGGAACGAGCGCAGGTCGGCCTTTTCGTTGTAGGCCGCGCCGGTCTTGACGTCCGAGCTGGCGCTCACGTCGGTGAAGCTGTGCACAGCCCCGCCGTAGACCGTCATCTGCCAGTCCACGCCGTGCGCACGCATCTCGTTTTGAAACGCCACGATGTCTGATGCCTTCACGTAGGGATCGTCCGCGCCCTGCAGGACAAGCACCCTGGCCTTGATGTTCTTGCCGTCGGCAGGATTGGGACTGTCGAGTCCGCCGTGGAAGCTGACCACGGCTTTCACGTCGGCGCCCGCGCGCGCGAGTTCGATCGCACCCGTGCCCCCGAAGCAGTAGCCAACCGCGACGATTTCGCCGGCCTCGACCCCCTTCTGCGCGCGCAGGACCTCCAGGCCGCGGAGCAGCCGCTCGCGAAAGAGCTTGCGGTCACTCTTGTACTTGCCTGCTAGCGCCACGGCTGCTTTCGCCTCGCTGGCGCGAACACCCTGGCCGTAGACGTCGACAGCGAAGACAGCGACGCCCAGCTTGGCCACGCGCTCCGCCTGTTTCTTGGTTTCATCGGAAATCCCGAGCCAGTTGTGCACCATCAGGACCCCGGGAACCTTGCCCTTGCTGCTCTCGGGATACACGAACAAACCCTCGAAGGTCTGGTTGCCTATCTTGTATTCGACACTCTTGCTCTTGACCGCCACCGGTCTAGCCGATGCCAGGGATGTCGTCGCTGCCAAGAACCCGGCCGTGATCGTCGCCGCCATGATGGTCATCTGCTCTCCTCCACGTGTGAAGGTAGATGCCAGCGGGCAGGTCTAGGTGACGGGATACCGGCTTGGCCGGCTACAAGGAAAGAGGCCTCAGCGGTCCTAGTCCTGCTTCCACTTGATGGAGCATCCCAATGACGGCACCTGATCAGTCGACGGCCTCTGGCCAGCAAGCAGGGCCTCCAGCGCCTCGGCCAGATCGCGACGGCTCACCTTGGCGGGATCCTTCCAGGAATCGTCGATGCGCCCGCGGTAGGCCAGGCGCCGGTCGCCGTCATAGACAAAGATGTCCGGCGTGCACACGGCATCGAAGGCGTGGGCCACGGCCTGTGAGTCATCGTGCAGGTAGGGAAAACCGTACGCCTTCAGGCTCCAACGCTCCTTCAGCTTGTCGAACGCATCTTCGGGATAGGTCACTGAGTCGTTGGAGCAGATGCCCACGAATTGAACACCCCGGGGCGTGTACCGGCGTGCCAGGTCAAGCAGGCGGTCCTCTACCGCCTTCACGTACGGGCAATGGTTGCAAATGAACATGACCACCAGCACCGGCGAGGCGGCGAAATCGTCCCGGCCATAAACCTTCCCGTCCGTCGCTGGAAGGCGAAAGTCTGGGCAGGGAAACCCGAGCTTGGAAGCGCCACTGGAAACGGCCATTGCGTGCAAAGAATACCACGCGGCGGATGTCCAAGCAGCGCCGCGTAGACCTCTTTTCCTAGCCCAGTCGCACCGGCTGTGGCGTTTTCCACAGCTCCGACAGGACTCGTTCCAGCGTGTCCACGCTCGGCGGTTTCGCGAGATGGTGCTGGAAGCCAGCCGCGGCGGCGCGCTCCAGATCCTCCGGCAAGGCATAGCCGCTCAAGGCGACCAGGAAGGCGGAGCGCAAGGCCGGGTCCTGCCGAATCGCCCGCGCCACATCGTATCCGTCCATGCCTGGCAAACCGATATCGCACAGGACCACGTCGGGATGGAATGAACGAGCCCTGTCCAGGCCGTCCGGCCCACTGTAGGCGACCGCGACCTCGTGCGCGCTCAGTTCCAGGGCCTCGCGCAGGCTTTCTGCCGCGTCGAGATTGTCCTCGATGATCAGAACACGCCGGCACACGCGCGGGCCCCTCTCGCGTTCGGCCGGCTTGTCCGACGCTGCACCGCCATCGAGTGGCAGTCGCACGACGAAGCCGGCTCCTTTGCCGAGCCCCTCGCTTTGCGCCTGGATGCTGCCCCCATGCATCTCGATCAGGCCCTTGATCAAGGCCAGTCCCAACCCCAGTCCCCCCTTGCTGCGGTCCAGGGACTGATCGGCTTGCATGAAGGGCTGAAACAGATGCGCGACCGTGTCCGGTGCCATGCCCACGCCGTTGTCGACCACGCGAATCACCCCCTGCCCTGCCTCGACCGCGACCGAAATATGCGCCCGTCCTCCGCGGGAGGTGAACTTGGCTGCGTTGTGCAAGAGATTCCCGACCATCTGTGCCACCCGGGTTGCGTCGGCATTGACCATCACCGGGGTCGGCGCCAGCTCGCATGACAGCCGCACCTCGTTGCGCTCGAAGAAGCTGCGGTTGTCTTCCACCGCACGATGGACGAGCTGGTTGAGGTCAAGACGCTGCTTCTGCAAGCGAATCTTGTTGCGCGTGATACGGGTCACGTCGAGCAGGTCGTCGACCAGGTTCGACAGTTGCGTGGCCTGGCGCTCGATCACCCCCAGGGCGCGGCGGGCCTGCTCCCCACCGGGAGTGGCACGGTTGAGGATGTAGAGGCTGTTCTTGATGGGCGCCAGGGGGTTGCGCAGCTCGTGCGAGAGCACCGCCAGGAATTCATTCTTGCGCTGATCGGCCTCGAGCAACTGCGCGTTGGCCACCATCAACAACTGTCTTTGCCGATAGAGTTGCAGGAATACGTTCACCTTGCTGGCCAGGATGCGGGGGTCGAGCGGCTTGACCAGGAAGTCCACCGCGCCCGACTCGTAGCCTTTGAACACGCGATCTTGATCGTGCAGTCCGGCGGTCACGAAGATGATGGGGATCTCGCGGGTGCGTTCCACGTTGCGCATCAGCTCGGCCAGCGCAAAGCCATCCAACTCGGGCATCTGGACGTCGATGAGGGCCAGCGCCACCTCGTGCTCAAGCAGGAGTTCGAGGGCACGCTTGCCCGACTCGGCCTTGAGGATCTGAGCGTCGCTGCGCTGGAGCAAGCCATCGAGCGCCAGGAGATTTTCCGGGCGGTCGTCAACCAGGAGGAGCTTGGGCAGATCGCTCATTTTGCGCCTCGATCTGCTAAAGTGTGCCACGCGGATAGCTGCTGCACCCACTGGGAGATCCCTTTGGCAGACAACCGGGGCGCGTTCGGGCAAAGGGCGACCGCCGCCTTGGGCATCGCCCCCTGTGCCGCTTCGTTTGGGTCCTGGATGGCCACCAAGCCGCCGGCCTCTTGGATGGCGCGCAGTCCTTGCGCACCGTCGGGGTTGGCGCCCGAGACAAGCACCCCCGCGCAGCACGAGCCCAAGACATCAGCGGCAGATTGGAAAAGCACATCGACGGAGGGGCGCGAGAAATTCACCGGCTCATCGACGGACAGGGCAAAACACGGCCCAGGGTCGATGAGCAGGTGATAGTCCGGCGGCGCCAGGTACACCGTGGCAGGCGCCAGAGGCTCCTTGTCGAGCGGCTCGCGCAAGGCAAGCCGGCACTTCCCGTGCAGGGCCCCTGCCAGCGCGCTGGGTCTGCTCCTGGGCAGATGGATGACTACAACAATAGGCGTGGCGAAGTCGGCTGCAAGCGCCCCCAACACGAGGGAGACAACCTCGATCGCGCCGGCAGAGCCGCCGATAAGAACGGCCTGCGGCGCCTGGCGTTCGCTGGCTGGGCTGAGCGGCCTCATCGTGTCCCCCTCATCGCCTCTGGTAGATCCTCTCCTCGCGCACCAATTCCGAGAATTCCGCGGCGTGGATCGAGAAAGCGAGCGTCTCTTGCGCTCCCAGCCCGAGAAAGCCTTTGCGACAGAGCGAGTCCCGGAACAGGGCGACTGCCCGGTCTTGCAAGACGCGGTCGAAGTAGATGAGAACGTTGCGACAGGTGATGAGCTGAACCTCGGCGAAGACGCTATCGGTGGCGAGACTGTGGTCGGAGAAGAGCACGCCCTGGCGCAGACTTTTGTCGAAAACCGCCGCGTTGTACCCGGCGGTGTAGTAGTCGGAGAGCGAGGCGCGGCCACCAGCCTCGCCATAGGCCTTGCTGAAATCGGCAATCCGCTCGAGCGCGTAGATGCCGGCCTCGGCCTTGTGCAGGGCCTCGGGGTTGATGTCGGTGGCGTAGATGAGCGTGCGATCGAGAAGCCCTTCCTCGCGCAACAGGATGGCGAGCGAGGTGACCTCCTCGCCCGTGGCGCAGCCCGGGATCCAGACCTTGAGCGAGGGATAAGTCCGCAGGTAGGGCACGACTTTCTCGCGCAAGGCCCGGTAGAAGCTCGGGTCGCGGAACATGTCGCTCACCTGCACCGTCAGATGGGCGAGCAACCCGCGCATGATCTCAGGCTCGCGCAGCACGCGCTCTTGCAAGGCCGAGAGCGAGCGGCAACCGAAGTGGTCCATCGCCTGTTCCAGACGGCGTTTGAGCGAGGAGATCGCGTAGCGTCGGAAGTCGTAGCTGTACTTGAGGTGGATGGCCTCAAGCAGCAGGGGCAGTTCAATATCGAACTCTGCCAACAAGATCACGCCTCTACTTGGGGATCCAGACCTTGATGAGTGAAAGCAGCTTGTCGATGTCGAGTGGCTTGGCGATGTAGTCGTCCGCGCCGGCGCGCAGGCACTCCTCGCGATCGTTGGGCATCGCCTTGGCGGTGAGCGCGATGATGGGCAGTCGCTTGCACTCGGACTTCTTGCGGATCTCGCGGGTAGCCGCAAGCCCGTCCATCTCGGGCATCATGATGTCCATCAGCACCACATCCACGGCGATGCCGCCGGGGGCCTGCGCGCTCTCCAGCGCGGCCAGCGCCTCCTTGCCGTTGCGGGCGAAACGCAGCTTGGCGCCCTTGCTTTCAAGAACGCTGGCCAGCGCGAACACATTGCGTGCGTCGTCGTCGACCAACAGGATGTGCCTGCCCTCGAGCGCGGCCTCACGGTTGCGCACCTCGCGCAGGATGCGCTGCTGCTCCGCCGGAAGATTGCCCTCCACTTGGTGCAAGAAAAGCGTCACCTCGTCGAGCAGGCGCTCGGGCGACTTTGCGCCTTTGATGATGATGGAACTGGCATAGCGACCCAGCCGCTCTTCCTCGGCCCGCTCGATCGATCGACCGGTGTACACAATCACCGGGGGAAACGCGAAAGCCTCGCCCGCCGCCATCTTGTCGAGCACATCGTAGCCCGACATGTCCGGCAGCGTGAGGTCGAGCACCATGCAATCGAAGGTGCGTTCTCTCAGCCGCTGCAAGGCCTCGGCGCCGGTCGCCACCGAAACGATGTTCACGTTCTCAGCTTGCAGAAGCTGAACGATGCCTTCACGCTGGACCGCGACGTCCTCAACCACCAACACATACCGCAGCTTCTGCTCAAGCCGCTGCTCCAGCTTCTGGATCGCCTCGATGAGTTGCTCGCGCTGGACCGGTTTGACGGCGTAGCCCACCGCCCCCATCTCAAGGGCCTGCTGGGTATGCTCCAGCGCCGAAACCACATGGACCGGAATGGGACGCGTCCCGGGGTTGCGCTTCAGGTGCTCCAGCACCGAGAGCCCGGAGTTGTCAGGCAGGTTGATGTCGAGCAGCACAGCGCTGGGGACGAATTGCTCCGCCAGGCGAATTCCCTCGGCTGCGGTGGTCGCCACCAGCGCGCGAAAGCGCTGCTCGTGCAACAGGTCGCGCAGGATGCGCGCGAAGGCGTGGTCGTCCTCGATCACCAGGATTGACCGATCGGCGGGCTGCAATCGATCGCGGTCGTCTTCCGGGGACGGCGACGGATCGGGGCGCGCTTTGTGATTTGACGACACCGGCGCCACGCCCACCGGCCTGTGCGCCGAAGCAGGGACTGTCGTGGCACGCGTTCGCTGTTCCACCGCCCGGGAGCCTTCGAGGGTCCCGGCCTCGATCACTCGCGGGATGGTGAGCGTGAAGGTGCTGCCCTTGTCCAGGGTGCTTTCGACCGAGATGTCGCCGCCCAGCCGTCTGGCCAGTTCGCGCGAGATGGTCAGGCCCAGGCCGGTGCCTCCGTAGCTGCGGTTTGTGGTGCCGTTGGCCTGGCGAAAGGCTTCGAAGATTATCTGCTGCTGATCCGCGGCGATGCCAATGCCGCTGTCGCTCACCGAGAACGACACGCACCCGCCGGGAGCATCCCAGACGCGCAGGCTCACCGCACCAGTCTGGGTGAACTTGAACGCGTTGGCGAGCAGGTTGCGCAGTATCTGTTGGATGCGCAGCCCGTCGCTCGCGATCGAAGCGGGCGCCCCTGGTGCCAGCTCCACTTCGAAGGACAAGTGCCGTTCGGCTGCGACCGGCAGGAAGGTGCGTCTGAGAGATTCGATGGTGCGCGCCAAGTCCACCGCTTCGACCTGAAGTTCCATTCGCCCCGCTTCGATGCGCGACAGGTCGAGGATGTCGTTGATGAGCACGAGCAGATCGTTGCCTGAGGAGTAGATGGTGGCCGCGTACCTCACTTGCTCGGGCGTCAGGTTGCCGTTCTTGTTGTCGGCGAGCAGCTTGGCCAAGATGAGAGCGCTGTTGAGCGGCGTGCGCAGTTCGTGGCTCATGTTGGCGAGGAACTCGGACTTGTACCGGTTCGCCCGGGTCAGCTCGTCGGCCTTCTCGACCAGATCCACCTGGGCTCGCGACAGATCGTCGCGCTGTCGTTCCAGCGCCTGCGTCTGCTCCTCGAGCTGCGCGTTGGTCTGCTCCAGCTCCGCCTGCTGATCCTCAAGCCGTGCCTGCGACTCGCGCAAAGCGCGGCTCTGCTCTTCCAGCTCCTCGTTGATGACTCGCAGCTCCTCCTGCTGGGTCTGTAGCTCGCGGGCCTGCCGCTCAGTTGCTTCGAGAAGCGCCTGGCGCTGCGCTCGATAGCGGGCCGAGCGCAGCGAGATGCCGGCCAGCTCAGAGACCGTCTCGATATATTCCAGCGCATCCGCACCGGGCCTCTCAAGGAAGCCCAACTCGATGACCCCGATGGTGCGGCCCTCGCCCAGAAGCGGCGCGATCACCAGGTGACGCGGCTGCGACTCGCCGGTGGCGGTCACGATGCGGACGTGCTCCTCGGGCAAGTTGGAGAGCGAGGCCAGCTTGCCCTCGATTGCGACCCGACCCACCCAGCCCTCGCCCGGCTGGAAGGAATCAGGTGGTGCGCCCGGACCGCTGCTGGCGCATGCGAAGGTGGCCGCGCGCTCCGCTATCCCTGACTCTCTCATCACGTAGAGCACGGCGAGCTTGGCGCCCAAGTAGTGTGCGACGAAGGATAGGATCTGCGAAGCGGTCGTCTCTTCGCTCAGCTCCCCACGTGCCTCGCTGGCGAGCTCGGCCTGCCCGCGCATGATCCAGGCCTGCCCGCGCAGCGCTGCGGCCTTGGCGTTGGCTTCATCCAAGGACTTGCGCAAGGCACCGCAGAAGATGGCTACGACCACGCCCGAGATCAGCGACAGACAGGTGGCGATGAGTGCCGAGCCATGCAGTGCGAATTGGCCGAATGGCCGAATGAAGAAGTAGTTGCCTGTTGCCGCCGCAAGCAGAGCGGCCAGCAGACCCGGCCCGCGGCCTCCGTATACCGACGCAATCGCGATGCCGGCAAAGAACAGGACGAACGGCGCCAGATCCTGCTGAGGCACGGCCAGGCGCTGGATCAGCGCCACGGCTGCAATAGCCAAGACGGCGATCCCGTAGCGCACAGGCGCTGAGTGCCACACTGTGCGCGGCGCGTCCGGTGCCGCCACCGGGCCGGCGCCGCCAATGACTGGAGACCACCGATCGGGGAGTTCAAAGCCCGGCATGAGTCTCTCCTGCAGAGTGGCCATGGTGGGCAAGACAGTGGGGCTTGTCAACGGTCCTCATGCTGACGGTAGGGTGCACCCGCAGTCCGGAGTCACCTATAGATGCACGAACAGGCGAACGCCTTACAGAAATTCGCCGCTGCCAGTGCCCATACAACAAAATCGCCCCTGCACAGTGGCGGAGGGTTGCCTGGAACCAAACCCAACACAACCCACACCTTTCCAGGCACTCACTCCGCCACGATGCTGAGGCTCTCCCCCACCCTGCACGGCACCTCCCCTAACGCCACCCACGCCGCCCATCCGGAACCCTGGCCTGCCCGCGCCACCACACCCGGTACCCTGCAGGCCCCCTCTATACCCCGTGCCGCTTCCCTTTGTGCCCTTGCTTATACAAGCCCCGTGCCACCGCAGGCGGGCCGCCGAGCGCACAGGAATCCGGCCGCGAACTCGATCTCCCGTTACGAGGTGGTAGTTTCTCGCTTGTAGCACGGCACCGAATGCGGACATCGTCACCGGCAACCTGTCGGGCTCCGATCACGACGCTTTGCTCTGGTCGGGCGCAACCTGAGCCTTTTCTTGAAAGGTTCTCGCCTGGTAGAACCCTTTCATAAGGAAATGGAAACCATCCGTGGATATCGCGCAAAACTGGCGATGGGTCTTGCCTGCCTGCTGACCCCCGCCGTGGCTGCGACTGCGCAAGCGGGCACGACGACCACGCTCACGAACTTCGGTTCCAACCCCAAGAACCTCCCCTACGGTTGCAGGGTCGAGTTGCTCACCGTGATGCTCTTGGCGTTGGTGCCGACCGCGGAGCCGACGTTGGTGACACTGCCCGAGGCAACCACCGTCCAGTGTCCGCCCGTGTTTCCCGTCATGGTGGTGTCGGCGATGGAGAGAGTCCCGCCCATGTCGTTGCTGGTGAAGAAGAGACCGCCCCCAAACGCCCCTTGCCCCGCGCTGTTGTTGAGGATGGCGTCCCCGCACAGGGTGATGTTCACCGAGTTTCCATCGCTGTAGAGCGCCCCGCCGTTGCCGCCTGATCCAATCTCATGCTGGCCATTGTTGATTGCGGAACACTGGGTGGCGTCGTCGTTGTTGGCGCCATTGCCGATCGCCGTGTTGTTGGTGAATAGGCTATTGTACACGTCCAGCTCTGCGAACAAGCATCCCACCGCACCGGCGTTGCTGGCGGCATTGTGGCTGAACGTGCTTCCCACAATGAGCACGCCGTTCTTGCTGCCCAGGACATAGATGGCGCCGCCGCCCGTGTCGGGCCCCAGCGGAGCGCCCTGATTGTTCATGAAGATCGAATCGATCACCGTGAGGGTGCCGTCCCGCATGTACAGCGCACCACCTTCGCCATCGTTCCATCCTTGCGAACAGGGTGCCGGAGCGTTGGGGATAGCCAGGGTGGGCGTGGTCTTGCCATTGATGAGCGTGATGTGTTGCAGAGTCAGTCCCATGTCGTTTGCCCGGAAATTCGCACTGTCGAACCTCAGGATCTGCACGGCATTTTGGCCGTCGAGGGTGATCTTGTTGCCGCCATCAATGACAGTGTTCTTGGTCGTCGGGAGGTTGAGCGTGGCGGTGACCGCAATGGTGACCGGGCAGCTCCCGCAGTTGAAGGTGATGATACCGCCTTTGGTTGCCGCCGCCTGGAGCTGGCTGAAAGTGCAGCTCGCCTCGCTGCCGGTCCCCACCACGGTCGCGGGATTGGAAACGTCGACGGCCTGGCCCCTGGCGGGGACGCCCGTGCTGCAGGAGCCGCTCGGATTCCCAGCGCTGGTCACGGTTCCGGCGTCCATCGCGTTGCATGTGCCGCTGCTGCCGCCCGTCATGCTCCCCGCCGCACCTCCTGTCGACTTGCCGCCAGTGCCGCCAGCCGTGCCGGTCGCGGCACTTCCGCCGATGCCCGCGCCGCCTGTCGCCTTGCCACCCGAGCCGCCGTTCCCGCCTGCGCCGCCGGTCGCGTTCCCGCTCGTGCTACTCGTCGCGTTCCCACCCGCGCCGCCAGTCGCCTTGCCACCCGAGCCGCCGTTCCCGCCCGCGCCGCCGGTCGTGTTCCCTCCCGCGCCGCCTGTCGCCTTCCCGCCCGTGCCGCTCGTCGCGTTCCCGCCTGCGCCGCCCAACGCCGTGCCCCCTGCCCCGCCGGTCGCGCCGCCTGTCGCGATTTTTCCGCCCAAGCCCGCGCTGCCGCCCGTGCCGCTCGTCGCGTTCCCGCCCGCGCCGCCCAACGCCGTGCCCCTTGCCCCGCCGGTCGCGCCGCCCGTCGCGATTTTTCCGCCCAAGCCCGCGCTGCCGCCAGTCGCGCCCAAAACGCCACCGCTGCCGAGAATTCCACCCATCGACGTCGTTCCGCCCGCGTCGTTTCTACCTGCCGCGGAGCTACCACCCGGGGCGCCTGCGCCTGCGCCGCTGCTGCCTCCGCTATCCGGGCCCAAACTTCCGCCGGTTGCGGACATCCCACCCGTGCCCTGGTTGCTGGGACTCGCCCCTCCGCATCCGAACGCAAGCAGGACAAACACAAGCAGGCATCGCGTTATGCGCACTCCTCATTGTACCACGGAGGTCGCGAAGAGGGCTTTGATGCCACCATGCTGTATCATCGTCGGGAATTGAAAAACGCGATGGCAATGAGCAGGAGAAGAATCTCGCGCCCTGCGTGCTTCGTGCAGCGAGGCTCACGCGGTCGCTACGGTTTTCGATTTCCCCGGTTCGTGTCCGATTTGACTCGCTTCATTTGTCAGATCTTCATGGGCTCGGTCTTGCTCCTGGGTCTTCACGCGTGCGGACCGTCGTCACACTCGGTTTCGCGTACCGATGCCGGTTTCCGTGATGGCGCCGGTCCTGACCGCGGTCACGCAGGCGACGGAAGCGCACAGGCCGCAGACCAAGAGAGCAGTTCGGATTCCGGCGAGATGGGGACGGGGGGAAGAGGGGGCGCGGGCGACGCGAAAATGGAGGAGGTTGGCCCCGCCGGCCTCGAAGCAGGAGCCGGGCCGGACAGCGGTGCTGGTGTCGACAGTTCAGCGGCAAACGATGCGGCCGCTGATGGACCCGATGCGGCCGAGCCCGCGGGAATGGATGCTGGTCCAGACGAAAGCGAAAGCGACAGCGCAAGCCCGTCAGCAGGGAAGGACGGAGCCGGCGATGGGGCCGCAGCCGTGCCAATGGACGGTGGAACCGCCAGCGCTGATGGCGTGGTCGACTCAGCCGGCAAGGATGCACCGGCCGACCGGGCCGATGCTGACGGTCCAGCGGCAATCGACGGCAGTTCTGACGACATCGGCGACAGCGGCGACTCGGGAGAGGCGGGCAACAATGCGCCCTGCTGCGGCTGCCTCTGCCGCGATCCCAGTTGGTCGTGTTCCGCCGACACCTGCCTTGATGAGAGAGGACATGCCGTCGCCATGGCAGCGGAGGCTGGCTTCTTTGAGCTCGCCGGCGGGGCCTACGTGTCGGAAGGTCAGGCGCGAGTCAGTCCCACGCACCGTATCTGGTATTCCTTTCAACCGGCCACTGTCACACCCGAGAGCAAACTGCTTGCGGTCTTCTTCAATGGCGGCCCTGGATCAGCCACCTCCACTTACCTGTTCACTTTCAATACCGGCCCCTGGACGCTCGACCCAGCGGCAACCGGCAGTGGTCCAATCGCGGCCAACGCCAACAGCTGGACCCAGTTTGCCAATCTGCTCTACATCGACGCACCAGGAACGGGTTTTTCCTATCCCATGTCCCTCGATGGAGGCACCCAACCGAGCGTCGGGATCGATCTCGATCGCGACGCCGCGGACATCATCCGGGTCATCGTCCGCTTCCTTGACCGCCACCTTCCCCTGCAAAGCAATCCGGTTGTTCTGGTGGGAGAAAGCTACGGTGGCACGCGCGCCACTCTGATGGAGGACCGCCTGCTCAACTATCAACTCCTCGCCACCGCCGGCGCCGCCTATCAGGATTCCGGCCTCTACAACGATCTCTTGCAACACTTCTCCGCGGTCTTCCCCTTGGAGAATCCCAAGACCCTGTCTCACAAACAGATCGCTGCGCAATTCGGCCACCAAGTGCTGATCCAGCCCGTGGTGGCAGGCCAAACTCAATGGAGCCTGAATGTGCCAGACAACTCAGTCTGCGTGGCACAATACGACCGCTATCAGTGCGATCAGGCGACGGGGTGGTCGGACCAACAAGCCCAAATCGCTGCCGAGCACCTGACCACCATTGCGACCCTACGCCAGGCACTGGGCGTAGATCCGACCTCGATTGCTTGGCTTTACGCCAGCGCGCGAACCCGGGCCTACGGCCGCGGCGCAGGCACCATTGTCAACACTCCAGAGATGACCACGACTTTCGGTACTCTCGGTCCGGACGACAACTATCTTCTGAACCTCAATTCCGCGGTCTTGTCCGGCTACGGCTCCGGTTCGCGCTGGTGGCTGGATCCCACGATCGGTGTGAGTTTCTTGAATGACGTTCTTTCCGTGAACACTTTCATCACCAATGCCAGACTCGACATGACGGTGTGGGCGCCGGCCATTCCACCTGCCCTCGCTCAGTACACCAGCCTGGTGTCGAGCTCGGTTCACGACACGACTCCCCGCACCGGCATCGCGCGCGCCGGCTGGATCGACCTGACCTTCCTCGCTAGCGTAACAGCCGCTCCCCTCACCCGAGAGGTTCGCTTTCCCTACTACGCCTCCGCCGGGCACACCGTTACCATGCGTGCGCCGGCCGAGCTGCTGGCAGACGTGATGCAGTGGTATGCGAACACGCCGATATCACCCGCCGCGCTTCACCAGCTACCGATTTCCGCAGCAGAATCGTCCCCCGCAGTCTCGGCCGTTCAAGATGCTTCGCAAGCGACGATGCTGTCCTCCCAGCCTCGCCCGTTCCTGGGTCCTTGATGGTTTGAAGCGCAACTCTGGCGCACCTTTCCCTCTGAGAGGGCGTCTGAAAAGCTGTCTTGGGCGTTCACCCGGCGCGAAACGGGCCGCATCCAGCACCCGACGGTTGGTCGTCGCTGTTGCCCATGCCTTCCCTTTCCACTCCTGGTCCGTCGCCTTTGCCCCCCACGATCATTTGCTTGGCACATCACGCGGCCAATCCGGACATGCTCTGAGCCTTTTCAGACGCCCTCTGACTTTTTCGCGCTACGCTTAAGCGACCAATCCGGCCTGCGGCCGGCAAACGGGGAGTGGCACCGATGACTCAAGGGGAACCGGCCGAGCGAGACGCGCCAACAAACGCAAAACAGGAACCGCGCGACGTCGATCCGCAGGAAACGCAAGAATGGATCGACGCCCTGGAATCCACGCTGGCCCATGCCGGCGTCGAACGCGCGCATTTCTTGCTTCAGCAGCTGGTCGATCGCGCTCGTCGTGCGGGCGCCCACCTGCCCTTTGACGCCACCACCGCGTACATCAACAGCATCCCGCCCTCGCGCCAAGCCGCTGCGCCCGGCGACCCGGCCCTCGAGCGCCGCATCCGCTCGCTCATCCGCTGGAATGCCCTGGCCATGGTGGTGCATACCAACCGGCAAAGCGCGGAGTTGGGCGGCCACATCGCCAGCTTCGCCTCTGCCGCCACCTTGTACGACGTGGGCTTCAACCATTTCTTCCGCGCCCCCACTGAGCAGCACGGCGGCGACCTGGTCTACATCCAGGGACACTCAGCGCCCGGGATCTACGCGCGCGCGTTTCTGGAAGGCCGCCTGAGCGAGACCCAACTCAACAACTTCCGCCAGGAGGTCGGGGGCCAGGGTCTCTCGTCCTATCCGCATCCCTGGCTGATGCCCGATTTCTGGCAATTCTCGACGGTGAGCATGGGCCTGTCGTCCATGATGGCCATCTACCAGGCGCGTCTGATGAAGTACCTGCACAACCGCGGCCTGCAAGCGGTGCAGGATCGCAAGGTGTGGGCCTTCCTGGGCGACGGCGAGATGGACGAGGCCGAGTCCCTGGGCGCCATCACGCTGGCGGCGCGCGAGAAGCTCGACAATCTCATCTTCGTGATCAACTGCAATCTGCAGCGCCTGGACGGGCCGGTGCGGGGCAATGGCAGCATCATCCAGGAGTTGGAGGCCATCTTTCGCGGTGCCGGCTGGAACGTGCTCAAGGTGGTGTGGGGCTCGTACTGGGATCCCCTGTTGCAGCTCGACAGCAAGGGTCTTCTGCGCAAGCGTTTTCTGGAATGTGTCGACGGTGAATACCAAGCTTTCAAGGCCAAGCGCGGCGCCTACACGCGCGAGAAGTTCTTCGGCAAGTATCCCGAACTGCGCGCGATGGTGGCGAGCCTCTCTGACGAGGACATCTGGCGCCTCAATCGCGGCGGCCATGATCCGCACAAGGTCTTCGCCGCCTACGCCGCGGCGGTGTCGACCCAGGGTCAGCCAACCGTGGTGCTGGCCAAGACGGTCAAAGGCTACGGCATGGGCGAGGCCGGCGAGGGCCAGAACGTCACCCACCAGCAGAAAAAGATGGGCGAGGAAGCCTTGCGCGCCTTCCGCGACCGTTTCGACATTCCCATCAGCGACGAGGACATCGGCAAGGCGCCTTTCTACCGGCCGCCCGAGGACAGTCCCGAGATGCAATACCTGCGACAAAGGCGCCAGGCCCTGGGCGGTTTTCTGCCCGCGCGTCGGGCCACGGCCGCCCCGCTGGCCGTGCCGTCCCTGGAAGCCTTCGACTTCCTACTCAAGGGCAGTGGCGAACGCGAATATTCCACCACCATGGCTTTCGTGCGCATGCTGGCGGGCTTGACCCGCGACCCGGTCATCGGCCGCCACGTGGTGCCCATCGTGCCCGACGAGGCCCGCACCTTCGGCATGGAAGGTCTGTTCCGCCAGCTCGGCATCTACTCGTCGGTGGGGCAGCTCTACGAACCAGTCGATGCCGAGCAGCTCATGTCGTACCGCGAGGCCAAGGACGGCCAGATCCTGGAAGAAGGCATCAACGAGGCCGGGGCCATGTCGTCGTTCATCGCGGCCGGCACCGCCTACGCCAACCACGGCATCAATCTGATCCCCTTCTATTGCTTCTATTCCATGTTCGGGTTCCAGCGCACCGGCGACTTCGCCTGGGCCGGCGCGGACATGCGCATGCGCGGCTTCCTCATGGGCGGTACCTCTGGCCGCACCACCCTGGCGGGCGAAGGCCTGCAGCACCAGGACGGCCACAGCCACCTGCTGGCCGCCAACATTCCCACTTGCGTGGCCTACGATCCCACCTTCGCCTACGAAATGGCGGTCATCGTCCAGGACGGGTTGCGCCGCATGGTCACGCAGCAGGAGGACGTCTTCTATTACATCACCATGATGAACGAGAACTACGCGCATCCAGCCATGCCCGCGGGTGTGGCGCCCGGGATCCTCAAGGGACTGTACTTGCTGCGCGAAAGTCGTGTGGCCGCCGACCGGCCTCGGGTGCAGCTCTTGGGCTCAGGCGCCATCTTGCGCGAAGTGATCGCAGCGGCTGACTTGCTGGAGGGCGATTTCGCCGTCGGCGCAGACGTGTGGAGTGTCCCCAGCTTCACCGAATTGCGGCGCGAGGGACTGGCGGCCGAACGCTGGTCGCTGCTGCATCCCGAGCAGCCGCGCCGGCTGAGCTTCGTCGAGACATGTCTGGCCAATCGCCAAGGCCCAGTGGTGGCGGCCACCGACTATGTGCGCCTGTTTGCCGACCAGATCCGGCCCTTTGTGTCTAGTCGCGTGGGGAGCCCGCCGGCTCCGCCGGCGGCGGACCATCGCGGGAGGGTATGGGAACCCTCCCAGGGTTCCCATGTCAGACGCTACGTCGTGTTGGGCACGGACGGGTTTGGTCGCAGCGATCGGCGCAGTTCCCTGCGCCACTTTTTCGAGGTCGACCGGCGTTTCATCGCGCTGGCGGCACTCAAGGCACTGGCCGACGAAGGTACCATTCCCGCGGTAGAGGTCAGCGCGGCCCTGCGCAAGCTGGAGATTGATCCCGAAAAAGCCGATCCAACCCGCGTGTGATCAGGCAAGGAGAAGCAACGTGAGCAAAACGGTTGACGTGCTGGTCCCTGACATCGGCGATTTCCACGACGTTCCCGTGGTCGAGGTTCTGGTCTCCCCGGGAGCGTCCATCAAGCGCGACGATCCCATCGCCATCCTGGAGAGTGACAAGGCTTCCATGGACGTGCCCTCGCCTCATGCCGGCCTGGTCGAGCAAGTGCTGGTCAAGGTAGGCGACAAGGTTTCGGCCGGGGCGCGGCTGGCCACCATGGTGGTTACCGACGAGACGACTCTGGTGCCGGCGGGCGACGACGGGCCGGTGCCTGGCTCGCCCAAGCTCGATCGGTCCGGTCCCTGGCAGCCTGAGACGCCCGTGCCGCGAGGGGAACAGGGCAAGGCGGCGCGCGGACCGCTGCCCATGGCGTCGGGGGTGATCATGGACCAGCCGACGACCGACAGTGCCCGTGACGGCACGCGCCCCTCGCCCACCGCGAGCATCCCGCTGGTGGTGGACGAAGAGAAGTCCCAGCATCACGCGGCGCCGGCGGTTCGGCGTCTGGCGCGCGAATTGGGCGTGGCGCTTTCCGAGATTCGAGGCACCGGTCGCAACGGCCGCATTGTCGAGGAAGATCTACGCAACTACATCAAGGCCGCGATGGCCCGCACCCCCGCGGCCGGCGGGAACAATCTGCCTGAGCTACCCGCGGTGGATTTTTCCAAATTTGGTCCCATTGAATTGCGGCCTTTGGGTCGCATTCGCCGCGCCACTGCCGCCAGCGTGCAACGCTCGTGGCGATTGGTTCCGCATGTCACCCAATACGACGAAGCCGACATCACCGACCTGGAAGCATTTCGCAAGGCCGAGGCCGAGCAGGCCAAGCAGCGGGGCGTGCGCCTGACTCTGCTCGCCTTCTTCATGAAGGCGACGGCGGCAACCCTGAAAGAACATCCCAGCTTCAATGCCTCGCTCGACGCCACCGGCGAAAACCTGGTGTGCAAGCGCTACTACCATCTCGGCATTGCGGTGGACACGTCCGAGGGGCTGGTGGTTCCCGTGGTGCGCGACGTGGACCGCAAAGGCATCTGGGAGCTGGCCGGCGAGCTGACCACGCTCAGTCAGCGTGCGCGCGAGCAAAAACTCACGCCCGCCGATGTGCAGGGCGCCAGCTTCACCATCTCCAGCCTGGGCGGCATTGGCGGCACCGGGTTTTCACCCATCGTCAACGCGCCCGAGGTCGGCATCCTGGGCTTCTCGCGCGCCTCGCTGCGGCCGATATGCCGCGACGGACAGATCGTTCCCCGCCTGATTCTGCCCTTCTCGCTTTCCTACGATCACCGCGCCAACGACGGCGCCCAAGCCGCCCGTTTCACCAGCCACCTGCGCGAGCTGTTGGCGGACATTCGAGAAGTGCTGCTGTAGGCCCAAGGGGATCGCTGAACAGGCTGGGGGCGCGTTCTTCACGAACGTCGCTGCCGGGCGGTGAAACCGTGTGCGGCTGGGCGGCCGCCGGTACAAGCCGCTTGGCCAGAGCCACGACAAAGGCCCCGAACCAAGAGTCCTGGCCCATTGCCTCGTCCAGCATCTTGCGCGTCACCAGACGAACCGACACATCGGTCACGGCCTCCACGGTTGCGCCCCGCGGGCCCGGCTGGAAGACACTTTCTTCACCAAAAACCGAGCCGATCCCGAGTCGACACTCAGCGCTTCGCACTCCATCCTTTGTGGTGTACGCGACGCAGTCTCCCCGGACAACCACATAGGCGGTGTCTCCCATCTCGCCCTCGCTCACGATGCGCTCGCCAGCTGAAAATGTTTCGATGGGGAAGGCTATTCCCCCCTGCAAGAACCCTTCGACCTCGCGCTTGAGTTCGAGCACGCTCTGGTAGCGATCCCGCGGATCGAAGGCCAAGGCCTTGCGCGTGATCTGGCAGATGCGTGCGGATAGCGGAACGCCCCGGGGCGCATCGGGCAGGGAGGGCATCCGCCCCCCACGTGCCTGTTCCAACACTTCGTCCATCGAGTCAGCCAGATAGAGCGGCCGACCCGCCAGGATCGCGTACAACACCGCCCCCAGACCGAAAACATCAGTGCGCTCGCTGACCAGGCCCTGCGCACCTTCGGCCTGCTCCGGCGACATATAGGAGGGGGATCCCACCACCCCAGCCACCACGCCGCCCGCGGCCTCGGGCGAGAGAGAAACCCCGTCGCCACTCTCGCGATCGGGCGCGCTCAGTCGCGCCAGCCCCCAGTCCATCAGATACACGGTGCCGAAGTCCTCCATGATGATGTTCTCGGGCTTGATATCCAGATGGAGCACGCCCCGGCTGTGGGCAAAGGCGACCGCATCGCAGACCTTGAGAAAGGCTCCCAGCATCTCGCGCATGGTCTCCGACGGCGTCGGCGAAAGGCGCGCCGACACGATCCAGTCAGCCAAGGTCCGGCCGTGCACCAGGCGCATGGTGAAGGTGTTGGTTCCCTCGTGATCCATGGTCAGGTCGTGCACGGGCGCGATGTTGGGATGAGCGAGTTGCGCTTGGATCTGCGCCTCGGCGAGAAAGCGCCGCACGTACCTGGGGTCGTCGGCCAGCGAGGGGGCCAGAACCTTGATGGCCACCTCTCGCAGCAGGTTCTTGTCACGAACGCAGTGAACCGCCCCCATGCCGCCGGCGCCAACCTGGTTCACGTACTCGAACCGCTTGGCAGCCTCCCGGGTAAGCACCGGCGCGGGCACGGCGTTGCTGTTAGCCGCTTGGGGATCGGGTGCAGGCGGGCAGACTACTCCCTGGGGCAGCTCGCTGTGCGTCACCTGTTCCGAATCAGCGCCACTGCGCATCCCTTGCGTCGAGATCAGATCCCACAAACCACCCGTCATGCCGGGAAGCAATGCAAGCCTTGTTCCCCAAAGATGGCCATTGAATGGCGCGTCCCTGGAGAGCGCGTGTCACCTATGGGTGACGGACGTTACCTGCTAGTGTGGAGTCGGCCATTTCCATCTTCTTGTTGTTCTCCGCAAGCGCCTTCCCCATCTCCTGCAGCTTCCCGAGTGGGCTGTCCTTGTCGAACTGCACTGCAGCGGACGGGCCCCGGTTGGGCAAGCCTGATAGCCCGCCCGAGCCCATCATTCCCGCGCGCCCGACCATGCCTCCTGCCGCCGAAAGCAGGGCCGTCAGCACGATGGCGCACAGGGCGGCGACGACGGTGTAGCCCACGGCCTTCTCCGGCGGGCACTTCATCAAGCGCGGCAGGCCGAGGTAGAGCAAGTACAGGCCGTAAAGCCCGGCGATGAGTGCCAGCAGGCTCAAAGACGTGAGAATGTGCAGCACCCCGGCGATCCAACCCGGTGTGAATGAGTAGATCGCCAGCTTGAGGGACTGCGCGCTGTTCTTCTCACCGCCGAAGGTCGGCGCCAGCGCATTGATGATCAAGGAGATAATGAACACGCCGACGATCGCCATCACGTAGCTGAAGACCGCTATGGTGAGCCCGTTGACCATCGGCACGCGATAGCTGCCGATGAACGGGACCGAGCGACCGATGACGGAATTGCCGATGAACGTGGCGATGGGAGCGATGGCCGCCAGCGGCACCACGTATCCAATCAGAAGATCTCGGGTGGAAGTGGTTTCCTCCGCGATGACCAGCCACTCGGCGCTCGGCTTCAGGCAGATGTTCTGGATGCGCTCAACTAGTGCCATGACAACCCCTCCTTGAGTGAGACGCCATGGTACTCCACGGGGCCTGGAGAGGCTCGGCAAATTGTGCGGGCTATGCCAGGCGCGACACAATCAGGGGAGGTTTGCCGCGGAAAGTTTATCAATCTTCCCCATCGCTTGGACCGTGCTGTCGGGATCCACGCGAATCGCTGAGCCAGCCCGGATGCCGTAGCCGACGCTCGCGGCGGGCGAAAGCCTCAGCAGTGCTTTGAGTTCGTCCCAGTTTTCCTTTTCGCCGTGCACGTCGCACAAGACGTCGGCGATTCCCAGGCACGGGAAAAGGCACCCAACTGAGTCCTCTTCATCTTTCCAGCGCACCCAGGCGCGGGCCAGCATGATGCTGCCGGCCGACACTCCGAACAGCAGCTTGCCACCCCGATACAGTTCGTTAAAGAACGGAGCGAGGCGGCGTCTGGCCACAACATTCATTCCCTCTTCGACGTCGCCACCGCTGACGAAAACCGCGTCCGCCGCCTGGCAAGTCCTCTCGAAAGAACGGCGCTCGAATCGCCGAACCGTCGGGGCGAGCCTCACTTCCCCGGCCCCGGATTTCTTGAAAGACTCGGTCACCCAGCCCAAGAAGCCTCGGTCGTCGTGGTTCGCCGCGCCGATGTATGCAATTGAAGGAGAAGAGACTCCGCAATTGTCAAACACCGTTCGCAGCAGTGGATCGGACTTGCTGCCCCTGTTGCCGGGATCGCCGGCAATCAGGAACACTGGCTTCCGTCTGCTCATGGACGCTCCGCGAGAAACCTATCGATATCAATATCGAAGTCGGCCCTGGTCAGTCGATACTTGACGCCCAGAACGGGTGACAGCGACTGAGCATGCCCCAGAATGATCTTCACCGAAGCGCCATAGCATCGTTGCAGCGACGCGCGCAATTCGGGCTCGATCCTTGCCGGATCTCGGGTGTCGCTCACGCTGCGTAGCGAGACCGTATCGGCAGCGGTTTGTACCAACTCGTACTGATCGATGCCATCGACCTCGGCGATCGCCGCATCGGCCTCGCGCTGGGTGACGAGCCGGCCGGCACGCGAAAGCGTTGCATTTGCCACTCTTCCCTCGATGGCATCGAGGGTGAGTCCTTGATGACGACCGCACGGACACGGCTCGGCTGCCAGCCGCACCAGGTCCCCCATGTCGAATCGGACCAACGCCCGCCAGGGGTTGTGAAAGGTGGTGACCAGAATCCGTCCGACCGCGGGCCCGCCGTGGCGGGCAGCCAGCGGCTGAAAATCGACGTGACAGTGCTCCACATTCTGATGGAGTCGGCCCGCTTCACACTGCATGAACACATACCCACTCTCGGTGGCGCCGTAGGAACTAATCACCGGGCACGAGAAAACACTCCGAATATGCCGCAAGTGAATGAGTGACGGATTCTCATAAGTCAAAGTCACGACTGCGGGCTGATATACGGCGCGGTGATGTTTGATTGCGTGGCGGCAGAGCACACTGAGAAAGGAAGGGTTGGCTTCAAACACCACCGGCTCGAAGCGGCCCAGCTCGTCGATCATCCGATCACAAAACGTCGCGCTCCATTCCGCCGGATCGGCCTTTTCGTTCAGAAAGAGATAGTGCCAGAGCGTGCGCTGCGCCATGCTGAGAGTTCCGACCTCACTGGCAAACCCCACGCACCGCGGGCTGGCGAGAATCGCCTCACGGTGGGCGCCCAATCGCGCCGATGCCGTGGCCGCATGCAATTTCCACGAGGAGGTTTCGGACGCGTCCCACCACTCCTGGCACCAGACATTGGTGATGGCGTCCGAGGTTGACCCGCTGGTCATCACCAGTTCGACTTCGCCCCGGGCGAGAGCCGCGGCGAGATCACGCCCCTGCGGGACGAATTCCGCAGGTTGGTGTGCGCGCAGATCAGCCTTGGTCAGCACCGGCATCGCCTGGTAGCGCGCGAAGATGTCAGCCGACGGGCGATCATAGCGGCGCCAGGTTTGGTAGGCCGGCACACTCGACAGAGCCGTCTCCAATGCGGTCTTCGCAGAAATGCGATAGTCGCGTGCGTAGGTTGGCGCTGAAATCGGCAACGACGTCATTGCATGGGGGACCAACCGTAGACCCACGCGCATCCTTCATTCCCCAGATCCGAGGTATAGGCCCAGGTGGTCGGGTCAGAGTCGATGACCTGGTAGGTGCCAGCGGGAACAGTCTGGGCCGGATACGCCATCCAGTAATTGTCTGGAGGTCCCAGCACATTCCCTGGATCGCTCTTGCTCGCGCCCAGGGTGCCGTTGAAGCTCGTATATCCGATCTGTGCCCAGGGACCGTAGATCGTGCCCGTGCTGGTGTCCTTGAACGCCACCGTCGGACTCTTGCTGCCGATGGTGGCACCGTAGTGATAGGTCCAGACGCGTGTGATGTACGCCGACTGGGCCAGAGTGAAAATCGTGGGGACCGGCGGATTGTAGGAAACTCCTAGGACCGATTCCATCTTCAACAAATTGGTTTCCTGCGTGCCGCTGCCGGTCCCGCCAGCACCCGCACCAGCGATTCCGCCTGCGCCGGTGATTCCACCGGCTCCCGAGATCCCGCCTGCACCGGTGATCCCACCGGCTCCCGTGATTCCGCCTGCGCCCGTGATCCCGCCTGCTCCCGTGATTCCGCCTGCGCCCGTGATTCCGCCCAGGCCCGTTCCCGTGGCGCCACCATTTCCAGGTACGCCACCGACAGGGAACTTCTTGTAGTAGATCCGAGCCGTCGCGCGAATGGGGCTCGCCCCTGGATCGAGCCCGACCGAGACGTGGTACTCGATTCCGTTGGTCGTCATGTACTTGTCCGCCTGGCTGACAAACCCGTAGTAATAGTTGAATCCCTGTCCGTTCTCCTCGGGGTGAAACACGCTCACCTGCGTCTTCTGCGGCGCGAACGGGAAATACCCGTAGCTGTCACCGAACTCGACGTTGAGCATCGGGCCGAGCGTGTCGACACTGCCCGCCTTGGCCTTGCTGTCGTCAGCCCAGCGCAGTTCGAGGAGCATCTTGGCGTGTTCGTTCTTGTCAGCGTCGAACTGTTGCGAGCAGTCGTCGTAGGTGCTCACCTTGAACGGGTGATCTGAGTCGACGATGCCGACCTTGCGGACGATGGCGAAGCCGTCCGAGTCGGGTGCGCCGCAGTCAGAGGTGTCGGTCATCTTCAAACCGAGTCCGATCTCGGGCGAGGTGAAGGCGACTATGCCGTAGCTCGGGTGGTACCAGAGATCGCCCGAAAGCGGCTGCCCTGCCAGGGCGGCCGGCAAAAGGTCGCTGGTCACCGAGCTCGAGCCCGAGAAGTGCTTGCACCCGTAGATCGTCCCCATGCTCGTGTCAACCGCGACATTGTCCTCCACCAGTGTGACCTGCGAGGTCGCCTGGGCCTGGTGTGGGGTGGCGTCCCCGGTGACCGTGATGGTGGCGCCACTGGTCCCCGACTGCGGCGTATTGAGCTTCGGGTCGAGAGACACGGTCACCGGCTGGTCGAGAACGACCACGCCCGGTGGCACGAGGGTCGTGGCGAGCTGCGAATGGCCGTCCCAGCCGGCCAGGGTCACACTCTCACCCGGCTTTTCACTGATCCACCACTCGACTCCCGACGAGGGATTGCTGGCGTTGGTATAGGTAACCCGGCTGTATGAGGTTCCGCCAATGGTCTTGTCACCAACGGTCTGGGTGACACCGTTGACGCTCACCAAACCGAGTTGGATCGTCGAATGGCTCACCGTAGTCGGCGTGCGATTGCCGAACGGCGCGTTCTGCGCATCGAACGAGCTGTGGCTGCTGCAGGCTACGAGCGAGGCAACCAGAACGAACGGGGAAAGCCAACGTCTAAGCTGATTCTTCATGGCAAGATACTCCTTTGGGAAAAAGAGTATCTCACGTTTCATTTCCACAGACAAGAAGCCGGCGGCCTTCACCAAGCAGCGATCCGCGCCTGCCGATCCGCCGTCTGGCGGTGGCCCCGTCATTCACGGATGATCGAGGGGGCGAGTCTCTCAACCGCTCTGGAACCACCCTTTGTGCGCTATTCGATGCCCGAACCTTGCGATGACTACGCTGGGGCGGTGCCCATCGGGACTCATCTTTCGATTGCGGCCGCGCGTGCAGGCGGGGCGCCGTCGGCTTACTCCACCACAATCTCCTCTATCTGATCGTCGGTCACCTCTTGTATTTCTTCGGTGTCGTGATCGGACATTTCCTGGGACCATGCCTCCGAACTGCCAGGCTGATCCTGGCGCGCCTCCAAAGGCGCGTCCTGCCCCATGCTCGCTTGACTCTGGGCAGACTTGCGATGCCGCCTATTTCGCCTCTTACTCATCACCGTTCTCCCTTCCGCTGCGTCCGCATTCCTCTGGCCGCCAACGACGCCGTCAATCTTCGGGCCACAAGAGTTAGAGTCCGTGCCCCCTCAGCCAATGTCCCGAATATCGATGTCGCGCCCGGGCGGTAGGCTAGCCCAGTGGATTGTCCTTCCTTGGACGGCGATAGAATCCGTTGCGGACGGTCCAATGGCGCAGACTCTGCGCACAACGGGGGCCGGCTCGCAGGCCGTGCCGACGGCCTGGGCCCTACAGGTCACTCTTCACGTTTTCTCTGCTGACAGCCTCCGCGTTTCGCCCACATCCATGATCCACAGCTCATCTGTCCGATAACCTCGTTCTATCCAGCACGCCTTCAGCCGGTCGAGCGGTTCGCGAGTCGGTTCGCTGCTGAGGAAGAAGGTGCCCCAGTGCATGGCCACGAAGCGACGCGCGCCCAGGATCTTGTACGCTTCGACGGCCTCTTCGGGATCCATATGCTGGGCTTGCATGAACCAGCGGGGCGCATAGGCGCCGATGGGAAGGATAGCGATGTCAATGCGCGGGAATCTCTCGTGGATGGCTTTGAACACCGGTGGTTGCAGGGCACTGTCGCCAGCAAAGTAAATGGTGAGGCCGTCACCCTGGAAAATGAAGCCGCCCCACAACGTGCGGTTCCTGGTGGTCAGTCCGCGCATCCCCCAGTGGTGGGCGGGAGTCAAGGTGATGCGAAGCCCGGGTCGCTCGTGGCACTGCCACCAATCCAGTTGGATCGGGGAACGCTGCAGGTACCGGCCCATCTGCAAAGGTCCAACGATCTGTGGTTCGCCTTTCAGCGCAGCCAGGCTGGGCAGGTCGAGGTGGTCGTAATGATCGTGCGACAGAGTCACCAGATCGATCTGCGGAAGCCGATCGGGCGGAAGCCCCGGCGGGACGTGGCGCCACATGGTCGCGGCTGGGTGGCCGAAGACCGGGTCGGTCAGTAGCCAGTAGCCCCCTATGCGCAGCAGGAATGTGGAATGTCCTATCCAGGTCAGGTGGGGCTGGCTGGGGTCGAGAGCAGCCGCTTCGTTCGGCCGGAACGGGGGCCGCCAGGATTTTTCGCGCCGAAACAGGTCCAAGAAGGCCGCGGATCCTTGCCGCAGCTCGTCCCCCAACCGGTTGCAAACAAGCCAGCGCAGGACTGCCAAGCCGTTCTTGTCAGGCGTGGTGCCGTCCAGGTTCACGAATCGGCCGTCAAGCTCAGGCGGCCGCGTGCCAGGCCTGGTGTTTTCCATGACTCCTACTCCAGTCCAGGGGCTAAGACCCGGCTGATGGCCGTTGGGTTGATGATGCCCTTTTCGGCCATCCACGTCTTGGCGTCATCGAAAGTCGGATCGGCAGGACCATCTGCAAGGTACGTCCGACCTGCGATGCGGGCGGCATGGGCCAGCAACCACAAGTTGTTTTGCTGTAAAGCCCTCACGGCCGCGACCAGGGTTTCTTTGGTCGCTTCGCCATCCCCTTCCAGCGCGGCCAGGCCGCTGCCCGCCAGAAGCGCCAAGGCACCAGCCCACGCATCTGGCTGGCGCCGCAGGGTCGCGATGAGCCCGCGGGCTGCCGTGAGGTATCTCGCCCGCTGCTTGTGGCTCGACTGTTGCGCGGCGGCCAGCGCAGCACGGGCGCGCAGGTGCAAGGCCGCAATGCGCGTGTGCTGGATGTGGAACACGCCCGAGCGGCGCAATTCGGGCCAACGATCTCGGATCAGGTCATACGCCTTGGGGCCCTGGCCCAGATACAACTCGGTCTGAGCCATGGCCATCAAGTTGTACCAGTGCTGTACGTGGAAGCCTCGCCGCGACCATCGCTGGATGGCGTCGTCAGTCTCGCGACGAGACCGCGCGGGATCGTCCCGCATCAGCCAAACGAAGTTGGCCAGGCCTGTGCGAAAATTGGTCGCGGCGTAGAGCGACCCGCGGTCGGTGGCCTGTCGCAGCCCGGTCGAGATGAGTCGCTGGAATGAAACGAGATCGCCCAGGTAGTACAGATCCTCCATGAGAAACTGGCGGGCCGTGTCGAGTTCCCAGACCGCGCCGGCACACTGCTGGGTCAGAACCTTTTCGGCCGCTTCCAGACGCTCGCGGCTGCGTCCAAACTCGCCAGTTAGGTGGCCGATCAGTCCATCCATCAGCAGGGTCACGCCGCGGGCGTAGGGATGGCCCAGCTTGTCCGCAATGCTGTCTGCCTCGGCCAGCAATCGGCTGGCACGCGCCGCCCCCGCTTGGCCGCGAGCCACGCACCACGCGGCCTCGCCCGCGAGACCCCGACCCACGCGAGGAAGGTCCTGCACCCGCAACGCCAACAGCAGACTGAGTGCCTGGAAATACGCCCCTTTGATGGGATCGATGAGCGCAATGCCAGAAGAGAGCGACCAGCAAAGGTCGATGCGCGCGGCCTCCCTTGCACTGAGCGCACTTCCCGCTCCGGATTCACAACGCAACCCACGCCAGCGCAGACGGGTGCGCACCCAGGCCAGGGACAGCAAATTGTGCGTGGGCATGTTCATGCCGGCCGCTGCCAGGGCTGTGCGCGCCACCTCCATTCCTCGATCAAAATGACCGCTGCGGAGCAGCTCGCCGCTGGCCTTGCGGTACAGTTCCAACGACACGGCTGCGTCTGCTCCCTGGGTGGCCGCAGCCAGGTACTGTTCCGCAGCCGCGGCACCGCGGCCGGCGTATGCCAGCGCGTCCGCCAGCTGGGCCAGCAAGGCCCCTTTCTGTTTTGCGTCCCAGCTGCCCACTTTCAGCGCCATCTGGAAATGCTCGGCCGCGCGATCGAAGGCGAGAGCCTTCATCGCGCGCTCGCCGGTTGCCACCAGGTGACTGGCTGCCTTGCTGTTGTGCCCCGCCTCCAACCACAGGGCTGCCACTTGCGCGGGATCGCCATCCGATCCAAAGGCGGTGGCCAAACGCTCGGCCAGGACGCGCCGCTTGGGCTGGTCGAGCCCGTCCCACAACCACACACGCAGTTGCTCGTGGCACAGCTCGATTCGTTCCCGCCCCAGGGCCCCACTGGCATGCACCAGACGTTCGCGCAACAGTTCGGCCACTGTGCGGCTGAAGCTCTCGGGTTCGAGATCGCTGGCTGCCTGCACGACGACCTCGGGCACCGGTGCGCCCACCGTGGCGACCAGATCCAGCACGATGCGCGCCGTTGCTCCCGCTCGTTCCACGCGATCACGCAGGAGATCTCCCAATTGCAGCCGCGACGTCTTCAGGTCGTGAGCCAAGACGTAGCGGGCCAACTCCTTGATGAACAGGGCGTTGCCCTGCGTGGTCTCGGCCAGCGGTTCCAGCTCTGGAATCGACGGGCGATCATTCGCAAAAACAGATTGCAGCAGGGCCAGCGTGGCCTGGCGGTCGAGGCGTGGCAGCCCCACCTCAATCTGACGGATCGCCGGATCCAGCCAGTCGGTGCCAACCCCGCTCCCCCCGCGATGGGTTCCCAGAAACAGCATGCGGGGCAGCCGGCTGTCGGCCAGCAAGGCAGAGAACATGGCCAGGCTATCGGCATCGGCCCACTGCAGATCGTCAACGAAGATCACCAGAGGACTGGCACCGGTGATGACAGCCAGCAACTCGCGCAGCCCATCGAGCAGGCGACTGCGCAGCTCGTGCGGATCCGAAGGGATCTCGACCGCGCCCGCGATGGTTGCTTCGGGGATCTGCTCCAGGGCTGGGAACAAGTGGCGCAGGAGCGGGGCGATGCCCGGGACCAGGACACCGCGCTCGTCAGGGGCAAGCTGGCCCATCTGGCGAGCGAGTTGGTCGATGACACCATCAAGGGCTTTGAAAGGCAAGAATTCGCGCTCGTGGCAACGGGAGGCGACGACCGTGCCCGCCCGTTCTGCAGCGAGCGCTTCGAGAAATTGGCGGCAGAGTTCGGTCTTTCCGATGCCAGGCTCACCCGAAACCAGAACCGCAACGCGTGTTCCCCCAACCACGTCGGAAAAGGCCGAGCGCAAGGTCGCCAGGGGGCCCGACCTGCCAAACAGAGGCGTGGCCCCTGCCCGGCCCTGATTCAGCCCCCACGCCGGTGCCGTCGGCGCGCCCAGGGCCGGCAAGATCGCGCACGAATCCGGTCGTTTGTCGGGGGCTCGGGTCAGCAGGATCTCGCACAGCTCGGCCAACTCCGGTGCCACCTCCGGAACCAGCTGGCGAACCGGTACGGCATTCTCGTGCTGCTTCCGATATAGGATTTCGTACGCTTGGCCCTCGAAGGGCAGAACCCCGGTCAGGGCCTCGTACAACATCACGCCAAAGCTGTACCAATCCGCAGCAGGCGTGACGGGATCGGCCGACGACTGTTCTGGCGCCATGTAGGCGGGGGTGCCGGCCCCAAGAAAAGTCGTCCGGACTTCCCCCTCGGTGGCCAGGCCAAAGTCGAGAATGACGACCCGGCCTTCGCGTGTGACCAGCACGTTGGACGGCTTGATGTCTCGGTGAATCTGTCCTGCGGCGTGGATGGCGGCCAGACCCTGGGCGAGTTGCGAGAATCTCTCGCGCACGCGGGGCTGGTCCAGGGTTCCTTTGTGCGCGGGCCGCCTGGGCAGGACCACTTGCTTAGGGGCTCGTACCGTCTCACTGTCTGGGTCGGGCGGAACCAGCGTCGACACATTCGAGTCACCCGCGAGACCACGCACGTGCGAGAACAGATCAACGCCCTGGACTAGCTCCATGGTGAAGAACCAGCGCTCGCCGTCAGAGAACAGGTCGCCAAAGCGAACCACGTTCGGGTGGCGGATGTTGGCGGCCGCCCGGAACTCTTTCTTGAACCGGCGGAGCAGGTCTGCCTGCAGACCGGGAAGCAGCTTGAGCGCAACCCGAAGGCCCAACTCGCCATCCTCGGCCTCATAGACAACGCCCATGCCCCCCTGTCCCAACAGCCGGATCAGGCGAAAACGCTCGGTCCCGCGAAACCGGACCGCGCGGACTTCGCTGGGAACCTCGGATCGACGCATGGGGCTTCCTGTGCCGAGCCAGAATCTGCCTGGCTCAGCGCCCTGTCAAGAGGCGCTATGGAACGGAAACGCAGTTGATGCCCAGGCTGAAGCGTGGGTACAGTGGCCGGCACAAGCCGAAACGACGTTCTGGTCATTCGGACGCCCAACCAGAGCCCATGACGAAGAACCGCGACAAAGAAGGTGCTGCCCATCCCGGCGGAAATCTGACCACCATCCGTTCCCCCGCGGCGGAAGGCTGCGGCACCGGGCTTTTCCTGATGGTCGTCGGTCCCGAAGGATTCGCGGCGATCGCTCTGCCACCCAAGGGGGTTCTGCAGATAGGCCGCAGCGCGCAGGCTGACATCAGAATCAACGATTCCCTGGCCTCGCGCGACCACTGCCGCCTGTACGTGGAGGGTGGGATGGTCGAGATCGAGGACCTCGAGAGCGCCAATGGCACCTTGCTGCGCAATCATGCCCTGCAACCGCGAGTTCGGGTGGAGCTCGCCCAAGGGGATGCGGTGAGCATCGGGGCGACAGTTCTCATGTTGCGCTCGGGGGGCCGCTTGCCGCGACCGGTTCGCGTCCTGCCCCATGGCTACTTTCTGGCTCGCCTGGACGAGGAGTGCGCCAGTTCGGCTCGGGGCCGCTCGCCGTTCGCCCTGGCCCGGCTGGATGTAGAGGGCGAAGTGTCAACCAGCCGGTGCGCCGGGCTTCTCCCGCTGTGCCTGCAGCCATCGGACATCATCGGCGCCTACGGACCGCAGCAGTATGAGCTGCTCTTGCCGCGAACCATGCCGGAGGTTGCCGCCACGCTGATTGCCGAATTGAGCGCCCGCTTGCACAAGGCCGGGATTGTTTTTCGCACCGGCACGGCCCACTACCCGGTTGATGGTCGCAGTGCTGCTGAATTGCTTGAGCGGGCGTGCCATGCCGTGCGACCAGGGACCGTCCAGCCCGGGCCAGCCTCGGACATCATTCTCGTGGACCCGGCGATGCGGGAACTGCATTCCCTAGCCAAAGACGTCGCCAAGAGCAGCATCAACGTTCTCATCGTGGGGGAGACCGGCACGGGCAAAGAGATTCTGGCCGAGGCCGTGCATCGCGCCTCGCCGCGCGCCCAGGGCAGCTTCCTGTCGCTCAACTGTGCCGCCCTGTCGGAAAGCCTGGTGGACGCCGAGCTGTTCGGTTACGAGAAGGGCGCCTTCACCGGAGCCACGCAGGCCAAGCCGGGTCTTCTCGAGACCGCACCGGGCGGCACGGTTTTTCTCGACGAGATTGGCGAGCTATCCCTGCCCTTGCAGGCCAAGCTGCTTCGTGTAATCGAAACTCGCACGCTGATTCGGGTTGGCGGCGTGACCAAGCGGACCGTGGACGTCAGGTTCGTCTCGGCCACCAACCGCAACCTTGCGCAAGCCATCGAGAGCGGCGGGTTTCGCAGTGACCTGTATTTTCGGCTCAACGGCATCACCCTGGCGATTCCCCCGCTGCGTGATCGCCCCGTGGAAATCGAGCCATTTGGGCGTCGCTTCGCCAGCGAGATGGCCCGGGACTTGGGGCGTTCGGCCCCCGAGATCTCAGCCGACGCCCTCACACTGCTGCGTAGCTACGCCTGGCCCGGCAACATCCGCGAGTTGCGCAACGTCATCCACAGAGCGGTGCTTCTCTGCCGATCAGGACTGGTCATCACCCCCGACCACCTTCCACGGGAGTTGATGGAAGCCACCTTTGCGGCGCCAAGCCCTGCCGTGCCCTACGGCCAGACCCCGCTGTATGGGTTGTCGACGACCCAGTCGGGGCTCGCGCTGGAGCCCGAGGAAAAGCAGCGGATCCTCGACGCGCTGGACAAGACGGCCGGCAACCAGACAGCGGCTGCCAAGCTGCTGGGCATGGGCCGCACGGCCTTTGTGGCGCGCCTGAACCAGTACGGCATCTCGCGGCCGCGCAAGAAGTAGGATCGGTCAGAGTCCCGCTTATCCCCTGGCGACCCGTCCGTCGGCAGTATAGCGACGCGTATGGCCGGATGCTCGGGGACCAGAGCGCACGAATCGTGCGAACAAATCGTGCGCACAGATCGTACGCGCGAAGAGCGCCATACCACCGCGCTCAACAGGATCGTGGACCTGCGCTGGTCGAAGATCGCTTTCGCTTCGGACGCGATCGAGCGCGCCGGTTCGGTCGCATTGCTGGCAAGAAAGTGCGTCCAAGACAAAGTCCTGCTTTCGCTCCCTGCAACATCACGCCCCCGCACAGTGGCGGAGTATTGCTGGTGCCACTCGAATACGACATCCCTGATTCCGTCTAGAATGGTACTCCGCCACCATGCTGAGGCCCCACTGCCCACGGCACGTTCCCGATTACGCCGCCCACGCCGCCCATCCGAAACCCTGGCCTGCCCGCACCACCACACGGTCCGCCCACAGGCCCCCCTGCACCCGGTGCCGCCTCCCGATCCGTCCCCAAACCATTCAAAGCCCGTGCCATCACAGAAGGGTGGGAGGGATGTGCGCTCCCAATGACCAAGGCGCTGCCAGAACTCGGCAAGCCTCTGGCCGGCACAGTCATCGGTCAGGGCTTCTGGTAGACGCGCACGTAGTCCACCAGGTAGGTGACCGGGAACGTCGTGCTCGACGGGTCGCCGCCGTTCGCGCCGATGGCGAGGTTGACCAGGATGTAGAATGGATTCCCTGTGTACGGGGTCGTGCTCGTGATTGTGTAGCCGTACACGAGCTTGTCATCCAAGTAGAGATTGATCTTCTGCGAATCCCATTCCATCGCCCACAGGTGGAACTTGTTCGACCAGGTCGTGCCGCCCAGTGAGCTCAGCGACTGGCTCACGCTCCCCGACCAGTCGCAATTGCCCCCCGAGGGCTTGCAGATGTTGGAGCGCACGCCATTGGCGTAGTACTCCATGATGTCGACCTCGCCGGAGGCCGGCCAGCTGAGCCCGTTGCCCAAGATCCAGAAGGCCGGCCAGCTGCCCTGACGTGTATCGATCTGGCCGCACAGCTCGAACCGGCCATATAGGAAGCTCTTCTTTTCCGAGGTCGTCATCGAGGTCGACGTGTACTGGGCGTATTGGCGATTCTGCTTCCAATCGGTGCTGCCCGCCTTGTAATTGGGGTTCAAGACTTGTTGCTTCTGCGCGGCGATGGTGAGCAGTCCGCCCGACACCGTGGCATTGTCCGGCTGGTACCACTGGAGCTCCGAATTGCGGACGAATCCCTTTTCGTAGCCCCAATTCGAAGAATCCGGGGCGCCGTCCTTGTCGAACTCGTCCGACCACACCAGCTTCCACTTCGTACTATCGATGGCCGCTCGGTTCGCGCACTGCTCTGGCCCACCACTGCCCGCGTCGATCGTACCGCCCGCACCGGCGGTGGGAGCATCGGCTGATCCGTCACGTGGGGAACCAGTGGTTCCGGTGCTTCCTCCCGAGCCTGCGCTTCCACCGTCGAAGCCACCCTTTCCCGCATTCCCACCGCTCCCCACCGTCCCTGCGCTTGTGCCACCGCTTGCGGCCGTGCCGCCGCTGCCCAAGCGGCCCCCGGTTGCGATGCTGCCGCCGTTTCCGGACGTATTGCCGCCCGTTTCGGTCGTCGAGCCGCGCGTAGCGGTGGTCGAGCCGCCCGATCCAGGGGGCGCGCCGCCGGAGCTGGTGGTGCTGCCGCCGGTACCAGTGACGCCACCAGAAGTTGTGCCGCCGGAGCTGGTCGCGCTGCCTCCGGCGCGAGTGGCGCCACCCGAGCCAGAAGTTGTGCCGCCCGCGCTGGTCGCGCTGCCGCCGGTGCCAAGCGTGGCTCCGCCCGTGCCGCCACTGCCACCAGCGGGAAGGGCCGCGGCGTCGGCCTTGGTGGTGGGCGGGTTACTGGCCGCGGTTCCCCCACAGCCGAAAAGTCCCACCACCAGCGGAGCGAACCAGACAAAGAGAAGCGTGCCAAGCAAGGAAGATGCTTTCATGTCTCTCTCCGGCTGGGTGACACAGCTGGAACCAGGTGCCCAGCCAAGGAAGATATTATCATTTCCATGCGACCACAGCATCTGGTGGCTAGGTCTATCGCGCGCCCTCTGTCTGGGCGCCACTCGGGATCTTCCAGCAGGCCGACTCCGAGGGTTGGCACCTATGCGGCTCGGCTGGGGGATGCCGCACTATGGGTACAGTCCATCTACGATCCCGTTGATGTACTTCTCGATGTTCGTGTATCCGGTCTTGTCGAAGTCGCCGGTGGCATCGGAGGGGTCGTTCGGATTCAGGCCGTACTTGGTTTCCCAGGCATCTGGCATGCCATCCTTGTCCGTGTCGACCGGCGCGGTCCCGCCTGCCAACGTCCCGTAGCCGCTGTTGGTGAGGCCCGTAGCATTCTGGTCCGTCCACAACTTGCCTGATTTTCCCAGCGATTTCACATCGGCGATCACGAGAGAATCGACTTGATCGCGCTTGTTTGGCCAGCAGCCAGCGTTGGCCAAGACATCGGCATATGCGGCTGCCGCACTGGCGGTCGGCAGGCTAGCGGTGTCTGTTGAGTTCGCCTTGCTCGCCTTGGTGGTGCCGCCCGGCTGACCTGCGTCCGTGCCGTTGAGCGTGCCGTCGGCATTGCTGTCGAGGAGATTCCCGCTGGCGTAGACGGTTTGCCCGGCGTTCATCTGATAGAAATCGTCTCCTGGGCTGGTCGTGGACGGGCCCGCAATGAAGTAGTTGTTGATGATGTCGTGCCAGTTAGAACCGCCGGTATCCCCGGCACAATAGGCGTACTGGTAGTTGTAGGCCACGTTGTTGACGTACTGGGTGTTGGCCTTGGCCAGGGGCAAGCGACCATGGGCATTGGCCCAGAGGTTGGCATACCAGGTGAAGAAGCCGCCTCCCTCAGTGTGCGCCCCGAACTGCTGGTGGGTTGGGTCCGCGTTGATGGAATACTGGACTGTGATGTTGGTCGCATCCACCGCGTCGATGTTGTTGTACTGAGCGAACTCGATCGAGATGTGATCGAAGATCATGTTGCTGCCATTGAGCAGGTTGATCCCGCTTTTCCTCCAATCGGGATCGATGAGGCCCTGGCGGAAGCGCACGTAGCGCACGATTATGTTAGACGCAGCGTTAAACGAAACCTCGAACCCCTGGAAACCAATGCCGTCGCCAGGCGCCGTCTGACCTGCAATGGTCAGGTTGCTCTTGACTGACACGGCCGTTGTCAGAAGGACGTAGCCGCCGACATCGAAGACCACGATGCGGTTGTCCGCGCTGACGGCGTCGCGGAAGGAGCCCGTGCCGGTGTCGTTCAAGTTGGTCACATGGTAGACGGCATAGCCTCGCCCGCCAGTCGCTTTCTTCCCAAAACCGAGCGCGCCGGGAAATGCGACCGCTGGGCCGGACAGGATTGATCCACCTGAGCCGGATTGGCCTGCGCTGCCCCCGGAACCCGAGGACCCGCCCTTTCCTGTCGTGCCTCCCGAACTCGTGCTGCCCCCTGAACCGATCGTTCCGCCCTTGCCCCCTGTCACGCCGCCTGTATCGATGGTCGTACCTCCCATGGCTCCGCCCCTCCCTGCCGTCGCTCCGCCGAGATCGGTGGTGCTGGCGGTCGTTCCGCCCATGACAGTCGTTCCTCCCGTCGCTCCGCCGACACCGGTTGTGCTGCCGCCAGCCGCTCCGCCAGTAGCGGTGCTGCCGCCAGTCGCTCCGCCCGTGCGAGTCGTGCCGCCCATCGCGCCACCTGTGCCCATCACTCCACCAGTGCTGATCGAGCCGCCAGTAGCCGCGCTGCCGCCGGACCCGACCGTGCTGCCGCCCATCGTCCCTCCAGCGCTGGTCGCACCTCCCATGGCTGTCGCACCGCCGCTGGTCGCAGCACCACCGCTGCCCGAGCGCCCGCCGGTTGCGCCACCCGAATTTGAGGTTCCACCTGTGCCGTTGTCGCCTCCAGTGCCCGACACGTTGGAACTGCTGCCTCCCGCGCCTCCGCTGGCTTGAGTTCCGGCGCCGCCATTCGAGCACGCGCCAGCAAGGGCGGTGCCCAGGATCGCGATGCCCAGCAAGACTTGGCAGTTCCTCATGTTGTGGCCTTTCTCAATATCCTCACATAGCGCCAAACCAGAACATCTGGATTTTGGCGTGCGAAGGTGCAGTCGTCGCGAACTCATTGAAAGATACTCGTGTCCCGCCGTGTGAGAAGGGCGACTTCCTTTTGCACGAAAAATTCCAATTATACGGGGCAACGACCCGGCAGAATGGGTCATCGCAGTCCAGAAAAAGCCCTGTCCAGCCGTGACTCATAGCATTGGAGAGCTCGCGGTGCAAGTGCAAGCACCCTGGAATCGCTGGGGAAACTTGCCCTGCGCCGACTTGTTTCTTCGTTTCAACATCAACCACGACGCATGCCAGCCCAGTTGCGCACGAGGACCTTCGATACAATCCCGTACGCGTGGAGCGCTTTTCAATGCGCGTTTCCACACCCACCGACAAGCCACTATAATGCTTGCTGAACTTGGGAGGTCATCTTGATGCATGCACCCGTTTCACCGAGTCTTCGTCGTTGGTGTGGCACCACGGCGCTAGTAATTGCAACCATGGCCGCAGGCTCGGCCGTGGCGGCTCCGCTGGCTTTTCCCGGGGCCGAAGGCTTTGCCGCAATGGTCACCGGCGGCCGCAAGGGCCAGGTGGTTCACGTCACCACCCTCGCCGATTCCGGAAGCGGCTCCCTGCGCGATGCCGTCAGCCAGGGCAACCGCATTGTGGTGTTCGACGTCAGCGGCGTGATCAAACCCACCGACGTCATTGTCGTCGCTGGCGACAACATCACCTTGGCGGGCCAGAGCGCCCCGGGTGATGGCATCACCATCTATGGCAGGGAAACCAGCTTCAGCAGCCGCAGCAACATGATCGTGCGCTATCTCCGTTTTCGTCAGGGCATGACCGACAGCTCGGGCAGTGCCAAGAAGACCGTCAACATCACCGACGGCACGAACATGATCTTCGATCACGTCTCCATACAATGGGGACGCTGGGACAACTTCGGCATCACCGGTACCAGCAGCACCGTGACCCTGCAGAACTCGATCGTCGGCGAGGGCGTGCCTCCGCAAAATTTCGGCTCCATCATCGATGGAGAGCAGGACATCACCATCGCCCACAACCTATGGATCGACAACCAAGAGCGCAACCCCAAGTTCAAAGCGAACGGAGAGTGCATCAACAACGTCGTCTATGACTGGGGCACTGGTGGCGGCATTATCGGCGGCCACTCAGGGACCGACTGGTACGAGGACTACATTGGCAACTATCTGATTGCTGGCCCCACGGCCGTCGACAAGTTCTTCACGTTCTATACAAATACCGACCACGCCTACCAAACCGGCAACATGGTGGACGTGAACAAGGACGGCCAACTCAATGGACGGGCAGTGGTCGAGGCAGATTTCCAGGGTACCTCGCCCCCGACCTTCGAGACGGCAGCGTATAGCAAGCCTCCTGTGCCTGTCACGGTGCTAAGCGCAGAGGATGCCTATGCGCGCGTCGTGGCCCAGGCCGGGACCTGTCAGCATCGGGACGCCGTCGAGTTGCGACTTATCGACCAACTCACCTCGCTCGGAACAAAGGGGGCGATCATCGCCGACGAAAGCGATGTGGGCGGTCAGCCGGCCATGACACAGGTAACTCGGCCCGCGGGCTTTGACACCGACGGTGACGGCATACCGGATACCTGGGAGACTGCGCACGGGCTGAACCCGAACAGTGCCAGCGACGGCAACGGCGACTACACCGGCGATGGCTACACCAACGTCGAGAAATACCTAAACGAACTAGCCGATCTCGCTTGCCCAGGCGGCACCACCACGCCACCCGCAACTGCCGACGCCGGAACTCTCCATCCGGTCGACGCCGCTCTCCCTCCCGTCGACGCTCGTGACACACCGGCAAGTGGTGGCGCGACAGGAACCGGTGGCACTGCGGGGGCCGGCGGTGCCATGACAACTGGGGGCATGATGGGCACCGGTGGCGCTACGAAAGCTGGCGGGACCACGGCCGGTGGTGGCGTGACAGGAACCGGCGGCACTACGGGAGCCGGCGCTGCCACGGCAAGTGGGGGCATCATGAGCAGCGGCGGCGCTACCAAAGCTGGCGGGACCACGGCGGGCGGTGGAGCGACGGAATCCCAGGGCGGGTCTGGAGGCAGTGGAATGGGTGGCGCAGTTTCCATGGGAGGGACGGTCGGATCTGGCGGCGGGGTAGGAACCGGCAGCGGTGCCGCGACTGGTGGAGCAATCGGAGCTGGCGGATTGTCTGCGAGCGGTGGGATAGCCAGTACTGGCCCAGTCGGAGCTGGGGGCAGGGCCGGCACAGGCGGAACTCCGGGAATCGGTACGACGGGTGGCGCGACGACCGTCACCAGTGCAGCCCAGGCAAGCAGCGGCGGCTGCTCCTGTCGCATTTCCGGGGTCGAGACAAGGAGCTACCCAGTTCTTGCGCTGCTCGGGTTTGTCGTGGTCGCACTTCGGCTTCGAAAAAGGCATTGAGACAATCGGGACCCTCGACGATGACCTGATCGATGGGGTCGAGCCTGAACCGCGGCCGGCTCGCCCTCATACATCCAAAGCGGTCAGACGACCACGCAGCTCGAGTTTGTGGCCATTGATCAAATCGACGGGCGAGGCGTAGCACGGCAACTCATCAGTCAGGGGAAACTCAGCGATGCGGTAGGCTGCTGCCACCAGCTCGGAGCAGAACCAGCGCTGGTCTGGCTTGACCGGACGCCGCGTGGCGAAGATCAGCGCAAGGGCGAACCGCACCAAACCAAGCACGTCGTACGGGAGGGAGAGTTGCTGGAACCCGAATCCAAGCGCGGTTTCGCGTGCCGGGTCAAGCGCGCCCAGGCCGCAGTAGAAGATCCCGTCCGGATAGTGATCGAGCAGCCGCGACACAGGAGCGAGACGCACACCCTTACCCACGGCTTCCAGACAGTAGACACGCTCCCGGTAGCGAAACACCAACCCCGCGTGCGAATAGCGACTGTGGGTGGCAAGTCGAATGAGCCGGCTCAATAGACCGCTGCCGCGAAACAAGAGCACGTCCCCGCTGCGCATCGAGGCCCGAACCCCCTGGTTTATTCCCGCGGTGTAGGGAAGCGCCTGTTGGTTCGAATCCGCCAGGCTCTGCCGCGCCCGATCGCCAGCCTCACGTCGATGCTGTCTGACTCCACCTTCGCTATTTCCCATGCGGGGACCTTACCTCCGTTCAGGGCCCGTTGGGAAGCCCCTCCTTCACCTGTGCCTGTAGTGAGGAACGCCCGGACGGACACAGGTTCTTCGTTTGTGCGAATGGGGACGTCGGCCGCATCCACTGTCGGAGGGCGGCTTCCGCGCGTACAATACGCCGATGCCGGCTGCGCGTTTTCGCGCTGTCCGCGCTTCGGGAATGCACAGCGACGATCGATTTCGATGGATTCGCCACAGATGCGGAAGATCCCTGCGCCGCTTCTCACTGGCTGGTCTGCTCTGGGCCGGTTCCGCGATCGCGGCTCCGCCAGCGCGTGTGCTGGTGCTGTCAGGTACCTCGACCGCTACCCCAGCGGTCGTTTCACTGTCGAAGCCAAGGAAAGACTGGCCGGGATTGAAGGGCCTCGGCCATGATCTCCGTCAGGAAAGGGAAAACCATGTCGAACGACCGTTGCCGGTTCGTAATCTTGTCGGGCCTTGGTTGGTTTTTCATTCTTGCCCCGGCCTGCGGCCAAAGCGATCGTACGCGCGGCGGCGCCGATGCCGCGCGTACGATCGGCGATGCGGCAACGGCGGACGTGTCAATTTTCACTGGCAACGACGCCGGCCCTGACGCCGCTCGGGACGCGGTGGCAGGTGCCGGCGGCAGCGCTGGTGGCGCCGCTGGTGCTGCGGGGTCCGACGGCAGCGCCGGTCAGGGCGGGAGCGGCGGCAAAGGTGGCACGGGGGGTGCTGGCGGTAGCGCGGGCGCTGCTGGCGGTGGTGGCGCCGCTGGTGCTGCGGGGTCCGGCGGCAGCGCCGGTCAAGGTGGCAGCGGCGGCAAGGGAGGCACGGGTGGTGCTGGCGGCAGCGCGGGTGCCGGCGGTGCTGGCGGAGCGAGCAGCGTTTGGCGTCCGTTCAACGACGCCAGTCCCTGGAACACCCCGATCCCGTCCTCGCCGGCGCTCGATCCCAACAGCGCGGCCATGATCGCCGACTGGGCCGTCAGCTCCGTCTACGGTCCGCACCTCGACGTCAACATCAGTGGCTTCTCGGTTCCGTTGTACTGGGCGGACGCGAGCACGCCCCAAATCCTGGTTTCCTGCGACGGCGCGGGCTACGGATTCGCGGTCGACAAGAACAAGCAGAACGGCACCGCGATGATCCCGATCCCGGCGGGAGCAGAGCCCGATCCGCAATCCGACCACCACCTGCTGGTGATCGATCGCTCGACCAACCTCGAGTGGGGGCTTTGGAACGCCAGCAACTCGGGTGGCTCCTGGACCTGCGGCATGGGAGCGAACATGGATCTCCTGGGCACCGGCGTCCGTCCGCCCATCACCGACGCGGGCGCCGACTGGAACTTCGCCCAGGGGCCTCGCGCCTGCGGATTCGCGCTCATCGCTGGCCTGATCCGCCCCGATGAGATCCTGGCGGGTCGAATCGACCACGCGCTGGTGGTGGCCTATCCGCACATCCGCTCCAGCTTCTTCACCCCCCCGGCCAGCACCGCGCAGGCGGCCAACGGCCAGGGCGCCCAGAGGGATCGAGGCATCCCCTGCGGCGGCCGCATCCAGCTCGACCCGAGCATCGACGTCACGACCCTGGGCCTCTCGTCGGCAGGCGTGGTGATCGCCCGTGCGCTCCAGCAGTACGGCGCCTACGTGGGCGACTACAGCGGCGCCCTCGACCTCTACGCCGACAACGCTCCGGACGCGGCGGCCCAGTGGAGCGCGGGCCTGCTTAACACTACTGATTCAAA
>PLNW01000153.1 GCA_003142855.1 Myxococcales bacterium | reverse complement strand
TTCAAACCGTTCGGTGCTCTAGTGGTACAGAGAACGCCTCGGCGTGAACGGGCTGGTTAACCCGTCGAATCGAGGTAGATTCGGAACATGCACGTGAATCACGGCACGCCTCCCAAGAAGTCCCACCAGGCCCTGGCTGAGCGCATCCTCAAGCAGCGCGGTCGCGGGATGCCGCCGCTCGCAGGCCCGATGCCGTCGCCCGACGAGGTGGCGACCTTGGTGGAGGATCTGCTGTCGGTGATCCTGCCGGGAACCCGACGCACGCGCATGCTGGGCGAAACTTCGCACGCGGCTGCGCGCGAGCGGGTGGCCGAGGTACTGGGCGATCTGGATCTGCGGCTGGAGGAATTGATCTTCTTGGGGCTGCACCGCCTCTGCCCCGAAGTCACCAAGAACAAGGACGCCTGCTGGCGGCGCGCCCAGAGCATCACCACGCGCACCCTGGCCGCCCTGCCCGAGTTGCGCGGACTTCTGGAAAAGGACATCCAGTTGGCCTTTGAAGCTGATCCGGCCGCCACTGGCACCGACGAGGTGGTGGCCTGCTATCCCGGGCTGTATGCCATCGCCATCTACCGGGCCGCGCACCGTTTGCTACGCGAAGGGGCGCAGCTGGTGCCGCGCATGATGACCGAGTACGCCCACTCGCGCACTGGCATCGACATCCACCCCGGTGCCAGCATTGGCTCGCCCTTCTTCATCGACCACGGCACGGGCATCGTCATCGGCGAGACCACCCGCATCGGCCGCGCGGTTCGCATCTATCAGGGTGTCACCCTGGGTGCGCTGTCGATCAAGCGCAAAGTCAGTGCGGCCGCGGCGACGACGACGCCCAAGCAGCCGGTGCCCCAGCGCCATCCGACCATCGAAGACGACGTGGTCATCTACGCCAACGCGACCATTCTGGGTGGCGACACGGTGATCGGCAAGGGTGCGGTGGTGGGCGCCAACGCCTGGGTCAGCTACTCAGTGCCGCCCGGCCGGCGCGTCGGGGGCGGGGCCTAGCCCCCTTCACAGTCAGAGATTGGGATGGCGGTTTCCCAGCGTCTGCTCGCCTTGCTGCGCGAGGTTTCCGCCGAGATCCTCGAGGCGCAGAGGCCCCTGCGGGTGATTCGCCTGCTGGAGTGGCCCGAGGAAGTGGAGCGAGAGTTCTTTGAAAACGGCGCGCACGAGCTGCCGCGCCCGAGCTATCAGGTGCCCGCTGAGGTCGATGCCGCGGGCAAACGATTTCGCGCTTTGGCCCAGCGGGTGGCCGGCGACAACGAGATCGAGCGTTTCCTGCACGAGACCTGCGTGGCCATGGCCACGGCAGCCCGCATGCTGCATGCGGTGGGCAGCAAGGATTTCTACTTTCACTCGGTCGAGATCTACGGCCGGCCCGGCAGTCTCTCGTCGGATCGACGGACCACCAATTCCGATTTGGCTCGGCATTTTGAAGGTGTGATTGCCGGCTATGCGCCGCCGCCCGCAGCGGTCGACCAGCCGACCATCGACGCGGTGGAGGCAGCCACCCAGCTTCGCGTGCGCTTCCAGGCGCGCTTTCCCGGGCACGAGGTGCGGGTCGTGCTGGTGGACCAGCTGGCGTCCAACGCATCGGCCAGCGTCGACGAGATCAAGATCAAGCGGGGCGCGCGGTTTTCGCCGCGCGATCTGCGCCAGATCGAGTACCACGAGCTGGGGGTACACGTGACCACCGCGCTCAACGGCCGGGCGCAGCCGGTGATGCCCTTCATCGGGGTGCCTTCGCCGCGCACCACGCGCACCCAGGAAGGGCTGGCGGTCTTCACCGAGTTCGTCACCCGCTCGACCAGCCTGGCCCGCGTGCGTCGCCTGTGCGACCGCACCCTGGCGGTACAGATGGCCGAGGAGGGCGCCAACTTCCTCGACCTGTACCGTTTCTTCCTTGGCCGTGGCCACGACGAGCGCGCGTCGTTCGATTGTGCGCGCCGGGTGTGTCGTGGAGGGCTGGTCGAGGGCGGCGCTCCGTTTACCAAGGACGTGTGCTACCTGGACGGGCTTCTGCGGGTCACCAATTTCCTGCGCATTGCCTTGACCAAAGGCAAGAGCCAACTCGTGCGATTGCTCTTTGTGGGCAAGCTCGCCGTCGAGGACATCCCGCTTTTCGACCGGCTGGTGCGCGAGGGCGTGGCCAACGAGCCTGCCTATCTGCCCGCCTGGGCGCAGGATCTTTCCTACCTGACCGCGTTCATGAGCTACACCGTGTTCTTCGGACGCAGCGATCTGACCGCGGAACAGCGCCGGCTCGACGACCAGGTGGCACGGGCAGAAGCCGATTTGGTGTGAAGCGAGCGTTGGGAGGGGTGAGACGGGGTGGCTACTGGAAGGGATGGCGGCCGAGAACACAGAGAGGAGAGGTGAGGGCACAGGGCAGCCTCACGGCCGCAACCAAAGGGTGTGAGGTGATGCATCTTGCGGGCGCCCCGCCGCTGAGAACGCAGAGGGGAGAGGAGAGGGCGCAGAGAAAACGGAATGATGTTGGGGTGTTCCCGAGAAATCTTCGCGGCTTGCGAAGAAACTGCAATCTAGTAGTACAGAAAAATCGGGCACGGCCTGAGCATCAGTCGGTGCTGACGAACGACCTGCACAGCTGACGAATCGTTCCTTCGCACGCCGCGAAGGTTCTTTCGGAAGGCCTGAACATGGCTGCGTTTCCTCCGGCTCAGCGGCCTCCCCTCTCACCTCTGCGTTCTCAGCGGCGGGTGGCTGACGAGATGAATCACCTCACGCCCTTTGGTCGCCGCCGTCAGGCTGCTGCTGGTCGGCGGCGGAGCGCGCTTCGCCGCGCCTGATGATGGTCTTGCGGATGAAGTGCGGCCGCCGCTTGGTTTCCTCGAGAATTTTGGCGATGTACTCACCCACGATGGCGATTCCCAGCAGATTCAGAGAGCCGAAGAAGAGAATGAAGAGAATGATGGTGGTGGCTCCGCGCGGGGCCAGGCCGGGGAAGAGCAGACGAGAAGCGATGTGCCCCACGCCCAGCAGAATGCTCAGCAGGAATAGCAGTGTGCCGAAGAAGCTGAGTGCCAACAGCGGCGTGTAGCTGAAAGAGAGGATGCCCTTCTTGGCCCAGCCCACGTTCTTGAGGAAGCTGTTGGTGGTGCGGCCGAACATCCTCTTCGGGCGAGTATAGTCAATGCCGGTTTGCTTGAAGCCGACCGAGGCGCGGATGCCGCGCAGGAAAAGATCCCGCTCGGGATGTTGAAGGATAGCTTTGACCGCGCGCCGGTCGATCAAGGAGAAATCGCCGGCGTCGTGCGGGATGGATAGATACGAGAAGGCGTCGAACAGCCGATAGAAGAGTTTGTGGCCCACGCGCATGAAGAAAGGCGCCTCGCGTTCGACCCGCCGTCCGTACACGATGTCGAAGCCTTCCTTCCATTTGTCAACGAACTTGCCGATGAGCTCGGGAGGATCCTGGAGATCGCCGTCGAGTAGCACGCACGCGTTCTTGGTCGCGATCTCCATGCCGCTGCGAAACGCGGCCTGCGATCCGAAGTTGCGCGAGTGCGAAATCCCCACCACGTGCCGGTCGCGGCTGGACAGGCCGCGAATGATCTCCTCGCTGTTGTCGGGGCTGTTGTCATTGACGAAGATAATCTCGTGATCGATCTTGAGCTCGGCGAAGGTCTTCTTCAGCCGTTCATACATGATGGGGATGGCCTGGCCGTCCTTGTAGCAGGCCACCACCGCGGATACGCTGCGCTCGGTGTCCAGGCCGAATTGCTTGGATGATCGATAGTAATGCTCCTTGTCTTCCAGGCTGCGGTACCAATCAGCGGTTCGGCGTAGACCTTCTGAGAATTCCGTGCGCGCTTTCCAGCGCAGAACATCGGCCGTCTTCTTCTGGT
Organism: Myxococcales bacterium; assembly: GCA_003142855.1. Classification (GTDB taxonomy): domain Bacteria; phylum Myxococcota_A; class Polyangia; order Fen-1088; family Fen-1088; genus Fen-1137. The sequence continues at coordinate 74,257 of PLNW01000153.1, read as the reverse complement.
CGGAAAACCAGTTGAAAATGTCCCACTGGCGCTTCTCCATCGCGCCGTAGTTGGGCTGGCCAGGAATCGAGAAAAGCGCGGCCGCGGCTTGGGCGGCCTCGGCAATGGTAGTCTTGCGGCCGCTGCCGATGTTGAAGGAGTCGCCAAAGTAGGGCGCGCGCAGATTGAGCGCGGCGTCGATGTAGGCCTCGCACACGTCGTCGACATACACGAAATCGCGTGAAATGGCGCCGTCAACCAGGGGCGGAAACTTTCCTTCCAGGCCGCAACGGACCAATGTGGCGATGAGCCGGGAGGCATCCTCGTACGGGCCATAGGCAGAGAAGAGCCGGAGATTCGCGCACGGGAAAGATTTCTTCTTGCCATACAGGCGCAACAGGTTGGCGCAGGATACTTTGGAGACCGCGTATTCACTGTTGGGTTGCGGCAGCTCGTCCTCTTTCGGGCCCGCCGCCCTGTCGCCGTATTCCGAGGAACTGCCGGAATGCACGTAGCAAGATATGCTGAGAGTCTCCAGACGCTTGAGCAGCTTGGCCGTGAGGTTGAAATTCGTCTCGTAAATCAGCTCGCTCTCGGCCTCGAAAGAATACCCGCCGTAGCCAACGCAATTGAAGATGGTGCGCGGCTTGAGGCGGTCGAGGAGTTCGTTGCGGTTGCTGTCCACCAGCAGGTCGACCACCATGGTGTTGCGCTCGGGCACACCTTCCAGACGCCAAGCCGGTGTGTGAAAGACAGTGCCGGTGACGTCGTCGCGACAGGCGAGCAGCGTGCGCAACAAATTGGCCCCGAGAAATCCGCTGGCGCCCAGCACCAGGACCGGTCCCTGCAGGCGGCGAATCTTCTCTTCCAGTCCAGGGTTGCTCATGGGGTGTCGGCAAGCAGTCTAAGGATGGAGGACGGGTCCAGTCCAGACAAGACTGCCGATGGCAAAGGGGATGTCAGGGATAGCGTGGGGCATGGGATGGCCACCCAGCTTGGTGTGGTCCTTGTGAAACGTCGCCAGTTGCTCCTCGCTCAACCGGCCCAGCGACCACAGCGTGATGTACAGGGCACCAGCCGCATGTCCCTTGGAAAGGATGAACTGGTCGTCGTCCCGCATGACCCGATGGTGCAGGGTCAGCAGCAGTTCGAGCGACGAAAGGTTGCCTCCAATGTGACCCACGCCACTGTCGAAGTGCATCTTGAGCAGCCGCAGCCTTGCTTTTCGCAGGAGGTCCTTCAAGGCGATTCTCCCTTACCAGCCCGGTTCACCCAGTAGATTGCATGCCTTACAAATATCGGGCGGCTCACGCCCAGGATCGAGGAGTTGTTCGCGCATGGCTACCAAGGTGGGATGATTGAAGACAGAGTCAGGGTTGCTGTCAAACAGATTGCTGTCAGGTCCCTGCAGCGTCATATTGGTGCCGCAACAGATCGCCATGTTGCCCACAACGTCGCAGCCGACACGCTGCCAGACCTGTGGGCAACGCTTGTGGAATGGCGCTTTCTGAATGGCGGCCGGCCAAAGGCAAAAGCTGGGAAGCGCCTTGTCCATCCGCCGGCGGAATTCAAGATAGGCGGGCAGGGCATCGTCGATGATTTCATGGGCACGCGGGTCGGCGCCCAGGGGACGATACATCCAGAAGCGAAGGCTCCGGCATCCGGCGGCGCGGAGGAGGCATGCGGTCCTGAGCAATTCGTCCGGAGCGCTCTCTAGCTTGCTGCGCAGGAGCACAATGCTCATGTGCACGGGAAAAACGCGATTGATGTGCGACAGATCGCGCTCGATGACCTGCCGATTGGTGTCGTACAGGGATACATTGATCCGGGAAATGCCGGCGCGTTTTAGTCCGGCTATGCGCTCTGCCAGCAGCAGGCCGTTGGTGGAGGTGTTCACGATGTGACCCCGTCTCACCAGATAGGAAATAATGGTCTCCAGATCCTCGACCAGCAAAGGCTCGCCCCCTTGCAGATCGACCAACAAACAATTGGCAAACAGGGGGTTGGAGAAGATGCGCCGGATCTTGTCAAGAGTCGCCTCGCCCTCGCGCCATTCCGCCCCTTGCCTGTTGATTATGTTCCTGACGAAACAATACTCGCAATTGAGGTTGCAGCGCTTGGTAACCAGCACAGAGGCGATCTGTGGCGTGTACCTGTGAATTGACGTGTGAGCCGTCCGCGCTAGCGAACGGTACCTGACGTAGTTCCAGACTTTGGGTGCCGCGCGCAAGGGGCGGATCTTGCAGCCCATTTCGAAGTAGTAGGACAGCTTGGACGTCACGCGTCTGCCCTCGCGCCCAGCAGCGCAGAAGTCGTCCCGGAGGCTCTCTTCCTCCGAAACGGCGGGATCAAAAAACACCCCAGGAATACCAGAAGAGAAGCGCTGGAGACCAAGAATCCAGCCAGCACGCTTGCAGGGCGGAAGCGGAACCTGACCTGGTGCTCGCCGGCTGGAACAACAACGGCTCGTTGGGTGACGTTCGCGCGATAGATCGCGGTTGGGCTTCCGTCAATCTCGGCGATCCAGCCAGGGTAGTACGAATCGGAGAAGACCAGAATGGCGTCGCGCGAAGCTTGGACCTTCATCTCGGCCTCATTGGTCGTGTAGCGCACGACCTCCACGCTCCCAGCCGCACCGTCACCTGGGCGATAGTTGGGCGGCACCGCATCGAGCATGACTGAACGCTCTGGAGCAAAGGCATCCGAGGCAAGCACCCTGAGCGCAATGTTGTCATCGGCCACGGGCAGAACGTCCGCGACCAGATACGCCCGTGGCAGAAAGTCGTCATTCTGGTAGAGGTAGGCGCCGCTGTAGATTCCAAGCGGCCTGAGGTTGGGCGCCACAGTGAAAGGCCAGAACGAGGTGAGATACTTCACGTTGTGCATGCGCATCAGCTTCCAAAACACGGGCGTGGGCTGGAAGCTGTCACCCTGGGTCGACGCGGTCTGCGTAATGATGCCGGCGCGGTTTTGATCGCCCCAGATATCGACCAGGTAGTTGGGCGTGAGGTTGGCGTAGCCATTGGGCGAAGAAATGCCGTAAAGGACGTTGCTGCTCGGCTGAAGGAACTCACGCTGGTCCAGAAAAGGCTGCAGATCGCCCTCCCAGCCTCGTGCCTGTGCGAAGGCTCTCCTGTGAGACTGATTTCCGCCGACAGAGAAGATGCGGAAGAGGGATGGATCCTGTTGGAGAATCCGGACTGTCTTGGGCGGAGCCATCCATCTTGAGGAATCCACAATAGGATTTTGCCGAAGCTGGAAGTGGAGCAGATCAGCCACGACGAGCAAAAGCAGTATCACCTGAACCGCCAGGGAACCACGACGGCGCCAGAGACTGGGCGCATCCGAACTGGGAGCGCGGCCGAGGAACTGCTGCGCGAACCGGGTCAGTCCCAGCGCGGCCAGAACGGCGAGCGAACCATCGGTGATGAAAAGCAGCCTGGTGGGAAAGCGAAAATAGCTCATACCAGGGACATAGTCGAAGACGAACCTATACACAGGCGTGGCTGGACCAAGCACCAGCAAATAGGAAATCACGGCAACGACCGAAAAGAATCTCACATGCCAGTTTCTCCACCAGCGCAGAGCCGCAAAAACGGCGAGAAACAACGTTACGGCGCCAACGTATCCGTAGTCCTCCCAGAAAACACCCTTGCCGCTGTATGTGAGATTCCCGATGTCGCCGTTGACATAGGGGTAGAAGAAACTCCAGAAGTCCTTGGGGTCGTAGGCGTAGCTGGAAGCGTACTGAAAAGTCACGCCGCCCGAGCGCTGCGAGAGAGACACCATCTCGTAGGTCGGGATGAGCTGAATGGCCGCGAGCAGTGAGCCGAGCACGAGGACCCCAGCGAAGGACCAGGTTAGCCTGTTCTTGAACAGGTTGAGCACGGAACTTGAAAGGCTCGGCTTCCGTGACCCATCCCGGACGTCACGCTGGCTATTGAAGAACCGAAGCGGGAAGTAGAAGAGATATAGGACCCCAGAGTAATAGGCCGTCTGTGCGTTTCCCGAGAGCTGCTGCAGCCCGAAAACAACTCCGAACCAGAGAAGCAAGCGATAGTGGTTCCGCCTTGCCGCGCGCTCAAGTAGCATCAGGGCGAGCGGCAGCCAGCAGGCCGCGTTGGCGAGGCTGGGATGCTTCAGGTGGGAAACCAGGTACCCGCTGAAACCGAACGCGATTCCCGCGACGATGGATGCAAGATGATTGCTGCCGAGCTCACGGGCGTAGAGATACATCCCGACGCCCGCGGTAATCAGGGTGAGTAAGATTGTGAGGTTGAGCGCGACGTATGGCGAGAAGAGACCGAAGAGGAGAAGGTTGAAGGGGTAGCAGATGCCGGCGTCGGCCCGCGCCAACAGGGGAAAGCCGCCGTAGATCTCACGCATCCAAAGAGGCAGGTGGCCCGACTTCAGAGCATCCCCCAGCGAAAAGCGGTAGGGAAAATTCTCGTTCATGAGGTCGCTGGCGAAGATATCGTCGGTGATGAGCAGACCCTTCATCAATGTGAGTTTCCAGAATGCGGCGAGAACGACGACCACGATAAAGGCGACCGCAACCCACGTCTGGAACTTTGCGTCCTTGTCGATGCTCGTCGGAGGGAGACGGGATCTCATGTGCGCGGGCCTAGGGTGAGGTTAGCGGGCAGCAACGGGGGGTGCAAGCCGCTGTGCGAGGAGGGCGCGCGGAAGTGGGACGATGAAGATCGGGCGGAAGGTCCTAATTCTCCGGCCGGCCGGTGTCGCGATACGGGGAACCAGTTCGAAACGCTGCGATTTCCGCCCGCACGCGATTGGCCAGCCCGGTCCTGTTCTGGGCGGCTGCCATTTCCAGCGCCTGCTTGGCCGTCTCCATGGCCTCTGGGAAGCGCCTAGCCTCGGCATAGGCGGCCGCCAGCGTTGCCATGAGCATGGGATTGCCGTCGCCGGAAACCCGCACAGCCTCTTGCGCCAGCTCGACGGCCCGGCCGCCGTCTCGCAGCGAAGCCTGCGGGCTCGTCGCGAACACCCAGGCCAGACTGCCGCGCGCCGCCGCGAAGTCGGGCTGGATTTCTAGCGCCCTCTGGTAGTGCGCGACGGCCTCCTGCACTTTTCCTTCTTGTTGGAGAAGCTTGCCGAGGTTGTGGTGGGCCAGTGCATAGTCGGGGCGAATTGCCAGCGCCCTCTGGTAGTGCATGATGGCATCTTGCACTCGGCCTCTTTGCCAGAGAACGCCGGCGAGATTGTTGTGGTCCTCGGCGCGGTTGGGCTGGATTTCCAGCGCCCCTTGTAGGTGGGTGATCGCCTCATCCACCTGGCCCTTACGGAGAAGAGCGACGCCCAGGCCATTGTGGGCTTCAGCATAGTCGGGGCGAATCTCTACCGCTCTCTTGAAATGGGCGATCGCCTCGTCCAGGCGGCCCTTCTGGCGAAGAATCTCACCGAGTTGGTAGTGGGCCATTGAATAGTCTGGCTGGATTTCCAGGGCTCGCTGGAAATGAAGGATGGCCTCATCCACCTGACCCTTTTCATTGAGAACGCCGGCCAGGTTATATTGGGCCCTGGCATAGCCGGGTTCGATTTCCACAGCCCTCTTGAAGTGCACCATCGCTTCATCTATGTGGCCCTGTTCAAAGAGAACGCTGCCGAGATTGTTGTGGACCTGCCAGGAATGGGAATTGGCAGCCAGCGCAGCCCGCCAGAAAGTTCCGGGATCGGCGTAGAGCGCACTCTGCCGCCAGGTCAGTCCACCCAGCACCAGCAACAAGGCCCCGGCCATGGCGAGAAGCAAAGAGGGATGCTTCATTCGCAGCGTTCGGCACACTGTGGTTATTGCCGCTGCTGCGAGTGAAATTGGGCCAATGATGGCAAAATACTGCCAGTGGTCGGCCACCAGAGACATCGACATGAAGCCAATGTCGAGAAATCCCAGGACGGGCAGGAGCATCACGACGAAGTAGCCCAATCCCCCAAACGGGCCTTTGCCCCAGCTTTGTCGGTAGCGTCCGCATGTCACAAGGACTGCCGCCACGAGGAGCCCTGGCACATACGACCACCATTGTCCCCCATCGATCTGCCAGCGGGGATAGATGGTGCTCAGACCGACCGGCAGGACTGCCTTGTAGAAATAGAAGCACACGGCCCATCCCGCGCCGGCCAGCCGCGCCCAGAAGCTGTCGGTGCGCACGATGTCGCTGCCGATGGCTCGATGAGACTGGAACCAGAAGGAGATCAATCCCACCGCGACTGCCGCGGCAAAGAAGGGCAAAGTGCGCCACACATCTCTGCGCTGCACCCGGCCCTGGCGCCACCAGATCAGTCCCAGCAACACCAGCGGCATGGGCGCAACCACCGTCTTGCTGAGCAGCGCGAGCAGAAAAGCGGCCAGCGAGAGCCAATACCAGCGGCGTTGAGCTGGCAGATCTTGGGGTGCGGCGCTGTCGGCCACCGGGGCGGGATCGAGGCGCAAGTACCACAACAGACTCAGCAGAAAGAAGACCATGGCCAGTACGTTCTTGCGCTCGGCAATCCAGGCGACAGATTCCACGTTGACTGGGTGTACGGCAAAGATCGCCGCTGCCAGCCACGCCCCGGGCAGTTTCAGTCCCTGCAGCACCCGCCACAGCAGCACGGCACTGAGCGCGTGCAAGAGCACGTTGACCACGTGGTAGCCCAGCGGATTGGCGCCCCACAGTCGCCATTCCACCCACAAGATGGTCGAGGTCATGGGGTAGTAGTCCACGGGTCGGGTGCTGAACCAGAATTGGTACAGACCGTCCGCCCGGTGGATGAGCGAATTGTCTAGGACGAGGCTGCGATCATCCCAAATGAGACCAGCGTGCCATACCGGCAAATAGGCAATGATGGTGCCGGTCACCAGCAGCAGAGCGAACCACCAAGTTCGCTTGGGCCCTGTGCGCAGCAGTCCCCCGATCTTTTCGGCCCACGCACCCTTCGGGCTTCTGGCAGCGGCCTGGGCTCCATCTCCCGCAGGCTTGGCAGCCTGGCGATGTTTTGGCCGCTTCATTCAGCCTCAGCCTACCTAGGCGCTTGATGAAGATCAACGATGCGGGCTGGTGCTGAAATTCGGAGTCGGGGCTTCCAAGGATCGCATCCCCCTATGGCGTGCCATGCAACTTCAATTCGACCTATCTCACCCGTCTGCAAGAGTAGGCCCAACCAGCGCGCGCCGCGCGCGCCTGCGAATCAAATCGAGCTGTCCGTCGGCGTGGTAGCTGGAACGCACCAGCGGTCCGGACTCGACATGGGCAAAGCCCAAATCCAGGGCCTCCTGTTTGAGCTGGGCGAATTCTTCGGGCGGGACGTGGCGGGACACGGGCAGGTGCTGGCGCGAAGGGCGCAGGTACTGACCCAGGGTCAGGATCTCCACGCCGATGGCCCGCACTTCGCGCAGAACCGCGCGCACCTCATCCAGGGTTTCGCCCAGTCCCAGCATCAGTCCGGTCTTGCTGAGCAGGCCGCGCCGGCTGGCATGGTCCAGCACCGCATAAGAGCGGGGATAGCTGGCCTGCACGCGGACCTCGCGCGCCAGCCGCGGAACAGTTTCCAGGTTGTGCGCGAACACGTCAGGCGCGGCGTCGAGCACCTGGTCGAGCGCCGACAGGTCGCCGGCAAAGTCGCCGGTCAAGGCTTCCAGCGCGAGATCCGGGCAGCGCTGCTTGACCGCGCGGATGGTGGCCGCCCAGTGGGCCGCTCCCCCGTCGGTCAGGTCGTCGCGGTTCACACAGGTGATGACGGCATGGCGCAGGCCCAGGCGCGCCAGCGCGGTGCCAACCCGGCCAGGTTCGCCAGGGTCGGGCGGCTGGGGCCGGCCGGTGGGAACGTCACAAAATCGGCAGGAACGGGTGCACACGTCCCCCAGGATCATGATGGTCAATGATCGCCGACTCCAGCATTCGCCGATGTTGGGGCAGGACGCGCTTTCGCACACAGTGTGCAGCCCCTGGGCGTGTACTTGCGCGCGCAGGTCGAAGTAGGCCGCGCCGCTGGGAAGCTTCATGCGAATCCACGGCGGATGCCGGGGCAACGCCTCCGCAACCGCCCGCGGCGAGCGCTGCGCGCGCAGGCGGCGGGATCGCGTGTCCACGGCGCGGCTCATGCAGAGAATCTGCTCGAAGCCCGCGCGGGCTGCAAGCCTGAAGCTCCAGTCGCTTCGCACTTGCTTGTCGAACTGTTTCCATGGCCTATGATGAAGGTGTCCCATGCAACGAACCATCGTCGTCGGTGACGTTCACGGCTGCGTGGACGAGCTGCAGGCTCTCCTGCGCCAGTGCGGCGTGGTGCGCGGCGACCGCGTGGTGCTGGCCGGCGACCTTGTGGCCAAGGGGCCGGACTCGCGCGGGGTCGTGCAACTGGTGCGCGAAATCGGCGCGCTGGCCGTGCTCGGCAACCACGATGACTTCTGCATCGACGTGTGGCGCAGACGCCACCTGGCCGAGGCTCGGCGTCCTCGCCGCTGGTTGCTCGACACACTGGACGAATCGGATTGGGCCTTCCTTGAGAGCCTGCCGCTCTTTTTGCGGCTGGGCGCGGAAGGCGAGGGAGGGCCAGAAGTTGCCGTGGTGCACGCCGGCGCGGTGCCGGGCGTCCCGCTGGAAGAGCAGGAACGCGACAACCTGCTCAGCCTGCGCAGTCTGGTCGGGGGCAGCGCCCCCAGCCGACGCTTGCTCATGCGCTGGCCTTGGGCCGCTGCCTGGCGGGGCCCCGAGCACATCGTGTTCGGGCACGACGCCGTTCGTGGTCTGCAGCAATACCCACGGGCCACCGGCCTGGACACGGGGTGCGTGTACGGCCGCGAACTCACGGCGCTGGAACTTCCCTCGCGGCGCATCTACAAGGTGCCGGCCCGGCGTCGTTACGCGGGCGTGTAGCACATGCTACCCTTGAAAGCCGCATGATAGTCGAGCTGAAAAAGCAGTTTCTCTTCGAGGCGGCGCACCACTTGCCTCATGTGCCGGCCGGGCACAAGTGTGCGCGCGTGCATGGACACAGCTACCGCGTGGAGGTTGGTTTGCGCGGGCCGGTCGATGCGCAGACGGGCTGGCTCTTGGATTTCTCGTTCATCGACGACGCCTGGTCGGTGCTGCAGCGGCGTTTCGATCATCACATGCTCAATGAGGTGGAAGGGCTGGAGAATCCCACGTGCGAGAATCTGTGCGGCTACATTTGGGCCTCGCTCCAACCACGCATCCCCCAGCTTTGCGCCGTGACGGTATGGGAAACTATGGATTCTTGCTGTACCTACCGGGGAGAGATGGGGTAGTGAACATCCCATCGTGCGATCTCTTCGTTGCCTGACCCTGAACCTGTGGGGAGCCGAGCCACCCCTGCAGCGTCGTATGGATTTGCTGGCCGCTGCTTTGCGCGAGCTGCGGCCCGACGTGGTGGGCTTGCAAGAGGTGCGCGAGGTGCCAGGCGAGCTTCCCAATCAAGCCAAGACCTTGGCGACGGCCGCTGGCTACTATCACGCCTTCGTGCCCGCCATGCCTTTTGCCGGCGGTCAGGAAGGCCTGGCCATCCTGTCCCGCGATCCCATCCTGGAGCACGTGGCCTTCGGTCTCCCGCACGCGGAGCCCAAAGAGCGACGTATCTTGCTGTCGGCGCGCGTGTCGTTTGAGGGCCTCTCGGTTTGGGTTCACACCACGCACCTCAACTATCGCTTGGCGCACGGCAAGCAACGTGAGGATCAGGTGCAGGCCATCGACTCCATCGTGGCGTCCCGTACCGGCGACACGCCGTCGCTGTTGATGGGCGATTTCAACGCGCGGCCCGAGTCCGATGAGATTCGTTGGCTGCGCGGGCTGGTCACGCTGAGTGGCCGGCGCACGTTCTACCAGGATGCCTGGGATCGCCTGCACCCTGACGAGCGCGGCTGGACCTGGGCCCGCGCCAACTCCTACACCAAGCCGTTGACTTTTCTTGAGCCTGACCGGCGCATCGACTACATCTTTGTGACTCCATTGCGGCGGGACGGCCGCGCGACCATCCGCTCGTGTCGCATCGTCTTGGATCAACCGGCCGCTGACGGCGCATACGTCTCCGACCATTTTGGGTTGTTGGCCGAGATCCAGATGGACGCGTGTGAGGCCTGATGTTCCGACTAGCCCACGTCACCGACCTGCATGTCCGCAACTTTGCGGGCGCGCGGCTGCGCGATTTCTTCGGCAAGCGGGCCATCGGCGCCCTCAACCTGGCGCTGATTCGCCGGCGCAAGCACCGCCCGGAGTTGCTGGAGGCGCTGGGGGACGATCTGCGGGCGCGGGCGCACGATCATCTGGTGGTGAGCGGCGACTTGGGCAATGTCTCTTTGTCATCCGAGTGGCGCGCGGCCCGAAGCTGGATCGAGCGCATCGGCGCCTCGACCGAGAACACCACGGTCATTCCTGGCAACCACGACGCGTATGTGCAGGAGGTTGTGGTCAGTGGGGCTTTCGAGCAACTCTTCGCGGCCTTTCAGAGTGCGGATTTGCGTCTGGAGCCGGACACCTATCCCTTCGCGCGTCTGCGCGGGGAAATTGCTCTGGTGTGCGCCAATAGCTGCGTGCCCACCGGGGATCTGGGCGCGTGGGGCCGCTTGGGCGAGGCCCAGTTGCGACGGGTCGAGGCCCTGCTGGCCGCGCCCGAGGTGCGTGCGCGATTTCGCGTGCTGGTGATCCATCACCCGCCGGTCATGCACCGGCCCCCGGAGAATCGCAATCTGCGCGACCGCGCGCAGCTGGCCGAGGTGCTGGCGCGCGTGGGCGCCGAACTGGTTGTGCACGGGCACGATCATCGCGACGAATTCGCCGAGCTGGCCGGGCCCGAGGGTCGCCGCATTCCGGTGGTGGGTGCTGGCTCGGCTTCCTATGCCGGCACGACCGACCGGTGTTCTCGCTACAACATTTACGAGATTGATGGCGCGCGTGTCGACGTGGTCACCTACGCACACGACAGCGCGAGTGGCGGTTTCCGCGAGTTCCGTCGTCGGACCATCGCGCCGATTGTTAGTTGAGCACGTAGGCGCCTAGCCCGATGCCCTGGTCCTTGAGCGCCTTGACGATGACCTGGGCGATCTGCTTGGCGCCGGCCAGCTCGAAGTGCGTGTGGTCCTGGCAGAAGAACTGACCCACCTTGCTGGTGGTCGAGGTGTAGTCGGCACTGTTCGGGCAGAGACCGAGGCTGTTGTACAGGGCCGCGCTGAGCGCGCCCAGATCAATGACCGGTATATTGTTGGCGGCGCCGGCGTCGTTGGTGGCGGTGGTGAAGGAGGGGGTTCGGATATTGATGGCTGTGTTGCCGTCGGTGCTACAGGCGATGGCGCCGACCGGAGGCATGAGGATGGGCTCCACTCCTAGGTCCTTGGCGGCCTTTGCCATGAGGTCAAGGTCGGCTTCGTACTTGGCTTCGCCCACATGCTTCGGACAGTTGGGATCGCCGTCGTTTATTCCAAACGAAATGAAGAGGTAGTCGCCGGCCTTCATCGCGTTTGCCCCACTGAGCATGTTGGTCCAGCGCGACTGGAAGGCCGTGTTGGTGACAGCACACTCACCGTTGGCATCCGGGGTCGAGCTGACGCCCTGATAGAGCCAGGTCTGAATCGTCAGACCACCGACCGCATTGTTCACGACGGTCACGTTGCTGTTGAACAGAGGATCGAGCTGAGTTCCGTAGCCGCACGGGCAGCCGGAGGCGGAGCAACTTGCGCCGTCGGCCATGGTGGAGTCGCCCGCCAACCAGACCTTGATGGGGGTTTTGCCGTCGCTGCTGCCCAGGCCGCCACCGGTCGCGCCGCCGCCGGTTGCGGTTGCGCCGCCCGTGTCGGCTCCACCGGACGCGGTCCCGCCGGTTGTCGTCTTGCCGCCCGTGGCTGCGCCGCCCGCGGTGCTTGTGCTGCCGCCCGCAGTGGTCTTGCCACCCGTGGCCGCACCTCCAGTGGTGCTTGTGCTGCCGCCCACAGTGGTCATGCCGCCGGTCGCCGCGCCGCCAGTCGCGCTGGTCATGCCGCCGGTGTCACCACCCGTGGCCGCGCCGCCCGTCACTGCGCCGCCGGTCGTGACTTTTCCGCCGGTGGCGCTGCTGCCTGCCAGGTTACCGCCGGTGTCGCTGCCAGCGACCGCTGAACCGCCCTGAGCCAGGGAGCCGGCTGGCGACTGGGTTTGCCCACCGGTCTGAAGTGTACCGCCGTTGTTCGTCGCACCAGCCGAACTGGCTGCGCTCGTCGAAGCGGCGGTGGTGCCACCGGCGCTCACGCCGCCGGTGGCCGCGGTCGTGCCACCTGGGCTACCTGTTGAACCTGCCGGGGTGCCACCACCTCCGGAGCTGCAACCCAGTAGCGCGAGGCCAGCAAGAGCGATGCCGCCGGCGAAAATCTGGTTGAAACAGGCTTTCATCGCGGACCCTCCCATGGCTCGACGGAAATTCTGCTAGTTGGCCAGGTAGGCTGCCAGCCCAATCCCCTGATCCTTGAGGGCTTTGCCGACCATCTGCGCGATCTGAAGAGCGCCGGCCTTTTCGAAGTGCGTGGTGTCGTTGCAGAAGAAGGCGCCCGACGCGCCCGAGGTGACGCCGCTGCTCGGACATAGACCAAGGCTGGTGTACAGCGCTGCCGAGAGCACGGTCGCATCAATGACCGGCACGCCATCGGCTGCTCCGGCTGCTTTGGTTTCGGGCCCGAATGCACGGTTGGGCTGGGCTGTGCTGCCGGAGCATTGCAGGCCGCTCATCGACGTCAGGAAAATGGGTTGCGCGCCCAGATCCCTCGCAGCTTGCGCCATGGTGGTCAGGTAGGTTTGGAAAAGCGCGCCACCGACATGCCGAGTCTTTCCCGCTTCGCAGGTGGTCGTGGCGTCGTTGATGCCGAACTCGATGAACAAGTAGTCGCCGGGCTTCATCCCGGTGGTCGGGTTGGTCATGGCCGTCCAGCGCGGGTTGTAGGTCTTGGGATTGACGATGCACTCGCCGTTCGCGTCCATCGTGGAGGTCACGTTGGGATCGTAGAGCCACGTCTGGATGCTCCGACCGGCCACTGAACTGTTGACGACGGTTACGTTTTTGTTGAACACAGAAGCGAACTGGCTTCCCCAGCCGCCGCCATCGCAACCCGAGCCTGACATGGTGGAATCGCCCGCCATCCAGACCTTGATCGGGGTCGTGCCGTCGCTGCTTCCCAGGTTGCCGCCGATTGGGACACTCGCAGTCGAAGTCGTGCCACCTGTTGTCGTCCCACCCGAGGCCGTGCCGCCGGTTGTCGGCTTGCCGCCGGTGGCTGCGCCGCCCGATGCACTGGTGGAGCCGCCGGCCTTGCCGCCAGTCGCGCTGGTCACGCCACCGGTGGCTGCGCCGCCGGTCGATTCGCCGCCGGTGATGACTTCTCCGCCGCTCGCGCTGCCAGCTACCACGCTTCCGCCGGTGTCGTGGCCACCGGTGTCGCTCCCGCCGGTAGTGCCGCCACCCTGAGCAGCCGAGCCGCCTGGTGACTGAGTCTGTCCACCCGTCTCAGGTGTGCCGCCTTGGATTGCGATGCCTCCCGAACTTGGCGCGCTCGTCGACGCGGTCGTGGTGCCACCGGCGCTTGCGCCGCCAGTGGCCGTGATCGCGCCAGCCTGGCTTCCTCCGCCGGCCGGAGAATTGTTCCCGGAGCTACAGCCCACTAGTGAGAAGGCCGTGACAACGAAAACGCTCGCGAAGATTCGTGAGAGAGAATGCTTCATGGCGGAGGAACCCCCGAAACGATGTGATGGCTAGTTGAGAAGATAAGCCGCCAGCGGGATGTTCTGGTCCTTGAGCGCCTGGGCGGCGGTCTTGGCGATCTGAAGGGCGCCAGCTGCCTCGAAATGGGTGTGATCGTTGCAGAAGAACAAGCCCAGCTTGCTCGTGGTTGATGTGTAGTCACCGGCGTTCGGACACATGCCAAGGCTGGTGTAGAGCGCCGCCGTGAGCACGGTCATATCGATGACCGGAACATTGTCGGCTGTGCCGGCGGCTTTGGTCTGCGGCCCATATCCACGGTCGGGTTGAGCCGTGGATCCGTTGCACTCGATGGCGCTGGTTGACGTCAGGAATATCGGGTGTGCGCCTCGGTCAGTGGCCGCCTTGGCCATGGCGGTGAGGTAGGTTGGAAAAAGGGTCTCGCTGACCCACCTCGGACATGTCTTGGTGCCGTCATTGATGCCGAACTCGACGAGCAGCCAATCGCCCGTCTTCATCCCCGTCAGCATGGCGTTCCAGTTGTCCGAGTAGGTGGTGGCGGTGAGTGTGCACTCGCCGTTGGCGCCCATGGTGCTACTCACGTTTCCTTCATAGAGCCAGGTTTGAATGCTCCGGCCAGCGACGGACTTGTTCTGGACAGTCACATTGCTTTTGAACAACGAACCGAACTGATCGCCCCAGCCGCCGCCTGCGCACTTGTCCCCGGCCATGGTGGAGTCGCCCGACATCCAAATGGTAATATTGCCGGTGCCGCCACCGGTGGTCCCGCCGGCTGTAGTTCCGCCGGTGGTGGTCCCGCCGGTCGCGGTCTTTCCGGCCGCGGCTGAGCCACCCGAGGTGCCTGTGGAGCCGCCCGTTGAGGTCTTGCCGGCAGTTCCCGCGCCTCCGGAAGAAGAAGCTCCACCCGAGCTCGTGGTTCCACCGGCGACTCCGCCACCGGTTGCGCTGCCGCCAGCCACGCTGCCGCCGGCAATGCTGCCGCCAGCCACGCTGCCGCCGGTCTCGCTGCCAGTCGCAGCGCTGCCGCCGGTCGTGGCCCCACCAGTTGCGGACTTGCCGCCGGTTGCGCTGCCGCCGGCCACGCTCCCGCCGGCGGCGCTACTGCCCGCCTTGCTGCCGCCAGCCACGCTGCCACCTGCTGTCGTCTGCCCAGCCGCACTGGTACTGGTCACAGCGCCACCCGTGTCCGATCCCCCCTGAGCAAGCGAGCCGGCCTGCGAAGCCCCACCAGATGCAGAGGTGCCGCCGCTGGGCAGAACGCCACCCGTGTTGGTCGTGTTCGTGGTTGTCCCGCCTGCGCTCACACCCCCGGAAGACGTGACCTCACCGCCGCTACTTCCTCCAGCGCCGGGCGCAGAGTTCGTGGAGCTGCAGCCCAGCAGAGAAAAGGCAGTGAGTGCGAAAACGCCGGCGAAGATGCGGGTGAGACCGGTTTGCATGGTGGAAAGACTCCTGTGCGATGCGGTATCGTGGTTCTTGAGGTTGCGGGGCTGGGCTGCATCCTGGCCAGAAACAGCTTTGCGAAATGACCCGTTTGGGTTGGACGCTCCCCCTTCAACTAATTACCCCCGAGGCAGTGCCGGCGGGAAAGCTCACGGCTCAGAAACCTGGTCCTTCGGGGACTTCGGGACCCGCCAGCCACCGTCCCCGCCCCGCGCGCTTCGCGCGCACCCTCGCCGCCGCCGTCAACCCGGGGCGCCCAACCAGCTGCGAACTCGCGAGAGGCGGTTCTAGTCCCCTGCGGGGACGTCGGGACGGACAGCCCACCCCGCCCGCCCCGCGCGCTTCGCGCGCGCCCTAGTATCGGGCCGAGAAAGTCGGAAGGTAGGCAAGCTTGCCGCCCGCCGCGACCACTGGCATGACCGACAGGGCGAAACGCTGGTTGTCGGTATCGAGTTCGCTGTGGCCGTGTGCATGTCCGCCCTCGAGAAATCCCACCACGCAGCCCAAAGCGGCGCCTGAAAGCATGCCGATGGATGCGCCGAACAGGATGTGCTCGGGCTTCTTGGTCGAAATCGCGGCGAGCCCGCCCGCGATTGCGCCCACGGTGGCGCCAAAGCCCACGCCATAGGCCATGTCGCGCAAGATGTAGTGGGTACGACCTGGCTGGTTATTGGTGGCGTCGACAATACCCAGGGTCAGTCCAATCCCGCTGCCCACCAGCGCCCCGATGCCGACGCCGTAGACCATGGGCTTCCAGTCCGAGGAATGCAGGCCGCCTTCGCGAGCGACCAGGTAGCCCGCGGCCAGTCCGGTTCCACCCCCCACCACCAGACCCTGGTAGGCGTAGGTGAAGACGCCGGGCCGCTCGTCCTCGGCCCGAGCCGTCGCTGTCAGTCCGCAGATCACGAACGTGGCGACTAGAACAGCCGCGTGGGGAGCCCGCCGGCTCCCCCTGCGGGGACTTCGGGACGGACAGCCCACCCCACCCGCCCCGCGCTTCGCGCGCCCTCGTCGCCGGCGGCGTACCATCGCGGGAGGGCATGGCGAGGCCGAGCGCGAGGGCGCGAGCGCAGCGAGCGGGTGTGGTGGGGAAGGTGCAGGTCCCGAAGTCCCCGAAGGGGGAAGCGAGCGGGGGGTGGTGGCGGGTGGGGGGCCGAAGGGCAGAGCGAACCCTTTCAGGGTTCCCATATAAGATCGTCCGATGTTCTTCATGTTTTCACCAAACTTGTGACAGCGTGGACAACCGCGTCCGCGTCCAATCCGAACTTCTTCATCAAGACCCCGCCCGGGCCTGACGCTCCGAAGCGGTCGATGCCGATGGCGACGCCCTCGCTGCCCAGCCAGCGCTGCCAGCCCAGTGTGACGCCCGCCTCGATCGACACCCGCGCCTTGAGGGCGCGCGGGATGACCGAGTCTTGGTACTCGGGGCTTTGCGCCGCGAAGATCTCCCACGAGGGCAACGATACCACGCGCGCCCGAATGCCCTGGGCCAGCAGCTTCTCCTGCGCGGCCAGCGCGACCGCGACCTCACTGCCGGTGGCCATGATCACGGCTTGCGGCGCGGGTGCGTCGCTCAGGACATAGCCGCCCTGGTGCACGCCCTCGGCCGAGGCCAGCTTGGAGCGGTCGAAGGTCGGAGTCTTCTGCCGGGTCAGAATGACAGCGACGGGACCGTTGCTGCGTTTCATCGCGATCTTGTAAGCCTCGACGACCTCGTTGGCGTCGGCCGGGCGAATGACCCACAGGTTGGGAATCAGGCGCAGGGACATGAGCTGTTCCACCGGCTGGTGCGTGGGCCCGTCTTCGCCCACGCCGATGGAATCGTGGGTGAACACGAAGGTCACGGGCAAGCGACTGATGGCCGCCATGCGCAGGGCCGGGCGTTCGTAGTCCGAGAACACGAAGAAGGTGGCGGTGAAGGGGTGCACGCCAGCGTGGTAGGCGAGGCCGTTGGCGATGGCGCCCATGGCATGTTCGCGCACGCCGAAGTGAATGTTGCGGCCCAGCCCGGTCTGGCCGTCGAAATCGCCCTGGCCAGTGAGCGTGGTCAGCGTCGAGCACGACAGGTCCGCATCGCCGCCCACCAGCCAGGGGACCCTACCGGCGATGGCGGCTAACACCTTGCCGCCTGACTGGCGCGTGGCCAACTCATCCTTGGGCGAAAAAGCAGGCAGGCCAGAATCCCAGCCCGAGGGCAGCTCGCCGTGCAGGGCGAGCTGCCACTCACGGGCCAGATCGGGGTTGGCCGCGGCCCAGGCGTCGAATCGCTTCTGCCAGTCGGCTTCGGCCTGGGCGCCGCGCTCCACGGCCGTACGGAAATGGTTAACGGCCTCGTCGGGAAGGAAGAATTGCTTGTCCGGATCCCAGCCCAGATTCTTCTTGGTCGCCTTCACTTCCTCTGCGCCGAGCGGCGAGCCGTGGGCCTCGCTGCTGCCTGCCTTGTGGGGCGAGCCGAAGCCGATGGTAGTGCGAACCATGATGAACGACGGTCGCGTCGAGTCGGCCTTGGCTGCGATGAGGGCGCGGTCGATGGCTTCAATGTCGGTGTCGCCATGTTCGACGCGCAAGACCTGCCAACCATACGCTTCGAAGCGCTTGCCCACGTCTTCGGTGAACGCCAGCGAGGTGGGGCCGTCGAGCGACACCTTGTTGTCGTCGTAGAGCCAGACCAGCTTGCCCAGGCGCAGGTGCCCTGCCAGTGAAGCCGCCTCGTGGGTGATGCCTTCCATCATGTCGCCGTCGCCCACCAGGGCGTAGGTAGAGTGGTCGACGATGGTGTGGCCGGGCTTGTTGTAGCGACCAGCGAGAAAGCGTTCGGCCATGGCCATGCCGACTGCGTTGCTGGCGCCCTGCCCGAGCGGGCCGGTAGTGGCCTCCATGCCCGGGGCGAGTAAGGATTCCGGGTGGCCGGCCGCGCGCGAGCCCCACTGGCGGAAGCTCTTGATGTCATCGAGGGACAGGTCGTACCCGGTCAGATGGAGCAGCGAGTACAGCAGCATCGATCCGTGACCAGCCGAGAGCACAAAGCGGTCGCGATCCGGCCACTTGGGGTTGCGCGGATTGTGCTTGAGGTGCTTCTGCCAGAGCACATAGGCCATGGGCGCGGCCCCCATGGGCAGGCCCGGGTGGCCCGCATTGGCCTTTTGCACGGCATCGATAGAAAGGATGCGAATGGTATTGATGGCGAGGTTGCTGAGCTGGTCCATGGCCTTGCGCCGGGTGCTAGCACGCGGCGGGCGGAATTGGTAGCGGCCAAGACCTACGACGCCCGCTTCTTGGCCGCAGGCGGCGGGCTCGTGCCGCGGTCCAGAGGCAGATCCCATTCGCCGGTGCCGGCTTGGATGAAAGCGAGCGCCCGACGATCAACTGTGGCGGGCTGCTTGCCTGATGGCCGGACGGCTTGCGCCAGCACCAGGGCCAGTTGGTCGGCGGCAGCGCGCAGTTGGCGGATTCCGGCAATGGCGATCTGTTCCTGGAAATGCACGGCCAGGGGACTGCCTTGCTGCACAAAGCGCTGAAAGGTCCTGCGCTTGATCTCAAGGGCTGTGGTGGCGGACTTGGCTCGCACTGAGGCCGAGCGGAGCGAGTCCTGGACAAGCCCCGTCTGACCCACCAGGGTTCCGGGTCGCAGGGTGGCGAGCACACACTCCTCGCCGTCGACAAACTTGATCACTTCCACGGCGCCGCTCGCGATGAAGAAGCAGGACGAGGCCGGGGCGCCGTCGCGGCATAGCCAGGTTCCCGCAGGAAAACGGCGCGCTCGCGTTGCTGCCAGGAGTTGCTCCAGCTCCGCGCTGGACGAACCGGGCAGCAGCGCCGCCAGTTCGGCTGCCTTCATGCGTTCCCTCGCAGGCGGGTCAGCAGGGCTGTCCATGCGTCCGGCCCGGTCGGCTCGGGCGCGGAGTGGGCCGAGCTGCGGCGCGAAGGCTTGCGCGTCGAAAAGCCGACCGCTTGGCGCATTTCCGGGAGCCGCGCTGCCAGGTGGCCAGCCAGCTCGCGCTCGATGCGCTCGTCCACACGGCGCAGGCGCAGAGCCACGCTGCGGATCACTGCGCTCACAACAGCCGCCGCCACTGCCGGCGCCTGGAGTCGCATGGT
The DNA here is from genome assembly GCA_003142855.1 of Myxococcales bacterium. Taxonomy (GTDB): domain Bacteria; phylum Myxococcota_A; class Polyangia; order Fen-1088; family Fen-1088; genus Fen-1137. Next base: position 55,054 of record PLNW01000153.1, on the reverse strand, counting down.
GGCCAGCTCCTTGCGGCCGAACTCATAGGCTGTGGTGCGTACGGCGGCCAGCATGGTGGCACAGCGTGGGGTAGGGACGATGCACGACATCTCGCCGACCACTTCGGCGACGCCGACCCGGGCCACTTCGATGTTCCCGTGGCGCGGGCCCGGCATGACCACGGAGAGCGCGCCTTCGGCGATCACCAGCATGGAGTCGCCTGGCTTTCCGCGTTCGAAGATCGTCGCACCAGCCTGGTACTGGCGGATGCGCATGAAGCGCACCAGTTCGGCGCACTCTGCGTCAGACAGGGATTCGAAGACCTTGACGGCCCGGATGACAGAGGTCATTACGCCCTAAACACCATCGGCAGATTCCCGACGGACTAGAGCGGGGGCGTCGTCGGTGGTTTTCGGCAGGTCAGGCGCGCGGTAGGTGCGACCTGCGGTCGCCCGACCCGTTCGTGACGCCCCTGTCATGGGGTACGCGAATTTTCGATAGGCAGAGCAGGCCGCGTCCCGGTTTTCTGAGGGTCAAGCCCGCCTAAACCCCATTTGTCGCGGGTCAAGTGCGCGGCACGAGCCTTGCTAGCCTGTCCAGGTCGGAGGCCTACTATGCGCTCATCCCTAAAGCTTTTCGCGTTCCTGGCCGCAGGCTTTGCGGCGTCTTGCGCTGGTTCAAAAAGTTCTGTCAGCACGCCCGATTCTGGCGCGCCACACCCAGGGGACATCGGCGACGCGGGCGAGTTGACCCCGGGCCAGACCGAGTTCACCACCGAGCAAACCGGGAGCGGTCCAGGCCAGTCCTTCGGAACGGCCAATGGGGCTTCTGTTCCCGCGGCCTCGGTCGGCGGGACTGAGACGACTGACTCCAGCAAGACTGCGGCTCCTGGCGCCCCGAGCGGCCGCGATGCCACAGTCCAGGAAGCGGACATCTACCGCATCGACAACGACCGGCTCTTCTACTTCAATACCTACCGCGGCCTGCTCATCTACGATCTGACCGACCCCAAGAACCCCAAGCAGCTTTCGCGCTTGCCGGTCTATGGCTATCCCATCGAGATGTTCGTGGCGGGCAACACCGTGTACGCCCTGCTGAGCGACGCCCTCTATCTCACCGAGGTCAACGCCAAGCTTCAGTTCGACCGTCACTATGTCTCGCAACTGGTGGCCATCGACGTCACTGATCTCACGAATCCCAAGGTGCTCAGCACAGTGGACATCATCGGCGAGCTGCGCGAGGGGGTTTCCCGCAAGATCGACAACACCATCTACCTGGTTTCCTACATCTCGCAGACCTACTACTGGGGCTGGGGCTACGAGGCGTCGAGCAACCCGCAGCCCGAGCAGGCCTGGGTTTACTCCTTCGACGTGTCCGACCCAAAGGTGTTGAAACAGGTGGGTCAGCTTCAGATCTTCCAGGGCGGCAGCGTCCAGGTCAGCGATCCCAAGGGCCTGTACTACTACAGCAAGACATTCAGCGACGTCACGATCTCGGCCACCTCCAACGCGCTCATGGTGGACGAGAATTGGTGGGTGTATGGATATAATTCCACGGGCTCGACCAACAACGGCTACTACAATTGCGGCAGCTCTTCCAGTCAGCAACAGTCCGTGGTGTCAATTATCGACGTGAGCGATCCCACGGGGCTCATCCACCTGTACACGCGCTTCGAGGCTGCCGGCCAGATCGGCGATCAATTCAAGATGACCTATGTCTTCGACCCGACCAAGCAGACAGGTACGTTTTACGGGATCTTCGCGCGCCAGGGTTGGTCCTCGTCAAATTGCATGGGGACCGAGTACACCCAGAATACCCTCGAGTCGTGGGACATCACCGACAGCAATAACCCGACCTTGCAGGCCAGCCTGGACTTCGGAAACCAGAACGAGACGGTGGCTGGCAGCACCTTCGATGTGACACGGAATGTGGTCTACGCCGTCACCTCGCAGAGGGTGGACCCGCTCTATGCCCTCAGCTTCGCTGACCCGAAGAAGCTGACGGTGCTTTCGGCCGTGAACGGTCTGTCCGGCAACATGGACGTCTTTCGCCTGATCGGCGACAACAACACATTCCTAATGGGCATCGGTCAGGACACCAGCTCGACCTGCACCGGATTCCAGGATCCGAATGGCCCCCAGCCGACCAACATCGCGGTCAGCATCATCGATGTTCGCGATTTGACCAACATTCGCCTGGTACAGCGCCAGTGCGTGGCGGTGCAGAACGCCGAGTGGGTGGGCTCGGACATCACCTGGAACCTGGACCAGGCGCACAAGATGATCGGCATGTACTCCGACAGCACGGCCAACGTGGTGACTGTGCCGGTGTACTACTGGACCAAGAGCGATCCCAACGACGATTGGTGGTGGCAGCAGTTTAAGAGCGCCGTGGGGATCATGGCGTGGGATCTCACCAAGTACGACGACACCAAGGACCCGACCCAGCAGACCGTGTTGCAGAACTACGGCACCTTCATTCACCCCAATGGCGAGGTCCGCCGCACCATCGTGTTCGGCCACCAGGCCACCGGCCAGCGCATGATGGTCAACCTGTCCGACACCCACGCCTCGATTGCCAACATACAGGACCTGGCCAATCCCCAGCTGCAATCAATTATCGAAATCGCGCCTTACTACAATCAAACCTTCCAGTTCGGCAATTACCTGGTGGCGCAGGTGCAGTCGCAGCAGGACTACTACTACAGCGCCAACCAGGATCTGTCGCAGTTCAGGGTTCTCACCGCCGGCGGCGATCTCGATGGTGCCACTCCGGTGGCCAGCTTCTCAGTGGGGCAGGTGCAGCAGGCGATGAAGCACGGGAACCAATTGCTCCTGTTCCGCTACCTTCCGTACGATAGTAGTACCGCATACAACTATTACTATCAGCAGCAAACCCAGGTTCTGGTCTACGACCTGACCGACCCGACGCATCCGCAGCGAGGAGGCTCAGTGATCCTGCCGAGTAGCGTAATCCCGTACTACCCATACTGGTGTGGTTGGGAGGGCTACTGGGGCTATTGGTTCAATGGATACGGAAACTGGACCGAGGTGGAGAGTGGCCTGGTGACTGTGAACCAGGGGTACAACTACGACTACACGAACAACACGAGCACGTACTCGGCGGGACTGGTGTACCTGGATCTGACCGATGCCAATGCGCCCACTTTCCAGCAGGTGACCCTGCCCAGTTCCACCACGGACTGGTACGGGTATAGCCTGGTCGGTGATCCGGTGGACCCGACTGGGTTCTACCTGGGCCTGGGCGAGCCAGTGGGCCAGTCCACGGACAGCAACAACTACACCTTCTACCAATACAAGTACTATGCCCAGCGCTGGAACAAGTCAGGCAGCAGCTTCGCCGCGGCCGAGAAGATCAATGTTCCCGGTCCGCTGGTGCGCACCTGGGCGCCGTCCCCGGGCAGCCGGAACTTCATGACCCAGGACCAGCTCTACGTCTACATCCCGCCGGCGACAAAAGATGGCTACGGATACTATCGGCCTGATACCCGCCTGAACCTCTTGCGCCAGGTGAGCGTGGGCGGCAAGCCCGCCGCGGAGTTGCTGGACACCAAGGTGTTTAGCAACATCTACCTGGCCGGTCTCACCGTCTCGGGCGACACCATGTACGTGACCGGCGAGCAGAACTACTGGGGCTGGGGCTACAGCATGGCGATCGGGCCGGGCGGGGGCGTCGCCAACTCCGGTGCCAGCAGCACCCCGGACTGGCAGACCACGTCCGACCGCCTGATGATCTACGACTTGAGCAACAACACCTTTGCCACGCTCTACGACCAGCCCACCAAGGCGTACAACCTGCAAATCATGGGCGCCAAGCAGGGCCGCTTGTTCCTCAACCTGTCAGGCGATGGCATCCTGGCAGTGGACGTGTCCAATCCGGCTCAGCCCACAGGGGTCAATTTCCTGCGCACGTTGGGGTGGGCCAACACCATGCAGGCGTTTGGCGATGACCTTTACGTGGCATCAGGCTACTTCGGCCTGAACCACATGAGCCTGACAGCTCCTGCGGCCATGCCGGTCAATTGATCTAGACCGGGATTAGCACTACTGATTGAAATTCGGACCGAGCCGTCGCGTCGCGAGGAGGCCCGGCCGCGACGAGCGCCGAGGGAAGATACTCGACGTATCTGACCGAGAAGCGAGAAAGCGGACGGGCCCCGCAGCAGCGACGGCGACGGGAGAAATTCAATCAGTAGTGCTAGGACGGGGCCCGAGACGAGGCCCCGTCAGGACGGGCAGGGGCGGCCCTGGGGCTGGGCACGGCTACAGAAGTTCATGGTACGGTCGCGTAGCCCGGTGTATCGTGTCCCCCGCCATGGTCGTATTGGCATCCGTTCGCCAGGCTGAAGGTTGCTCGAACGCGAAGACGCCGCCAAGGAGGCAGATGTGAAGCATCTGGCCTTGGGCGTGCTGCTCGCATGCGTGGGCTGCGCGATGCCGTACGCGTACAGCTTTCACGTCGAGAACCCCGATGCTCGGCTCGCGGCCAAGCCCAACCAAGGGGACGTGCTGGACGACGCCGATGTGCGGGCGGAGATTCTCGTCGACCCGACGGGCGCGCGGGCCATCCTGCTGGACCTGACCAACAAGACCGACCAAGTGCTCCAGGTCGAGTGGCCACAAATCACCATGACAGGTTCCGACGGAAGCTCGACTCCGCTGCGCCCGCATGTCGATGTGGGCTGGATTCTCCCGGGGGCCACCGTGCGCGCGCGGCTGGTTCCCTTCGCGCTGCCACCCTCGGGCGACCGGGCCGCTGGTTACCAAGGCAGCCACTTCGAGCTGCTGGTTCCGATGATTGTCCGCAGAGAGCCGAAACTGTACCGCTATTCCTTCGCCGTCGACGTCCGGCGGATCTAAATGACCGGTCGCAATTCGAGGACAAGCACTTTCTTCTCCCCTCTCCCGTCGGGAGAGGGGCCGGGGGTGAGGGTGATGTTTCCCCTGGGCCAGACGCTGAAGCGACGCCGGTGTCGTGCCTCAAATCCGCGGCATGGGTTCACGTCCGACACAGTACCCTCACCCCAGCCCTCTCCCGGAGGGAGAGGGAGACAGAGAGCACTGCAATTCAGGCCCATCCCAGGCGCTGCGGTCCGCAGATCACGTCCGGCCAATCTAGGAGTTCGCATGCGGACATGGGCCCTGGTTGGATTTCTGGTTTGCGGCTGTGCCCCACAGTTCCCCTCGCCCATGACGGCCGCCCAGCTGGTCCAGTACAACTCGGGGCCGGCGCTGGTCGCCTACCTCGCCCAATCGGATGCCAGCCCGACTGTCTGCGATTTGCACGCGCTCAGCCCTCACGTCCCCAGGATGACCGCCGACCTGCGCGCGGCGCTGGTGGACGGGATGATGGAGGGAAGAATCAACCCAGTCTTGTGGCGCCGCTGTGCCGATGTCCTGCTCGAGAGACTTCCGCGCGACGAGATTCCGTCCTTGTTCGACGAGCTGGAGCGCGCGTACCGAAGGATTTTGGCCGACTCCGATCTCGAAAGGAATCCTTCCCTCGCCGGACGTCTCGCGACCCTCCACAGGTTCTATCTCGAGCGTCCAGCCGGGCTGGACGGCAACCCCAGCGTGCGCGAGACTTTGTCCGAGGAGATCCGCACGGCGCTTGCCAAGGGCAAGCTCGGCCCGGTCGCCGCTCCCTTCGGCCAGGAGCTTGTCGCGACCTTCGACGTCGAGAGTGGCCGGTGGCAAGGGCGTGCCGTGGACGCGGCGATGATGGATGAGCTCGCGGCGAGCGGCAACGAGATGACGCTCACGCGCTTCGTGGAGCGTCTGCCTTCTCCCGAACTTCGGGAGCAAGCGCAGCGCCGGATCGTCCGCGTTCACATTGCCCTCTCCCCTTTCCACGAGGTACGCGATGCTGCGGCGGCGGTCGAGGAAACCGTCATCCGGGAGGGGCACAATCGCGTCGCGCTCGGGAAACACCCGCTCTTGACTGCGTCGTTGGACGCGCGCAAGACATTGGTCCGGGGCGTCCTCGTCCGCCAGCGCGTGTGGGATCGAACCGCGACACTGTTGGGCTCCGCCGCAGGCCGGTCCAACCTCTCCGTCTTGCCTGAACTCTCCTTTCGCGGAGCCTTGTGGGCCAAACTCCAGTCGATGTCACGGCCGGTCAGTTTGTGTGGGCACAAGCGAGACTTGGATCCGAGCCCGTGCATCGCTGTCGAAGACGTCACCGTCGACAATCCTGTCGCGTACCGCGACAGGGAAGGGGACTTTCATTTCAAGGACCATGTCGACTTGAGCGAAGTCATGGCGCTCGCCAAGAACAAAAACTTTGTGCTGCCGGTGAGGATCGGGGGGCGGGCGGCCGTGTCGCTTGACTGGGGGCTGTCCTACGAGCCAACGGATGACCTGGCTTTTAACGAGACCGTCTCCGGTCGCGCGGGGCCGAGGCTGAAGGTTCGCGTGGAGCTGCCGACCGCGACCCGCTTCGTCTTTTCCGTGAGCGCGCCGCAAGGCACCTACGCGGTCGTCGTGGACGAATCGAACCTGCACGACTTCCACATCGCCAGTCGCGGGGCACCGGGCTCGCCCGGGGCGACTGGCTCCTCGGGCAGCCCGGGCGCAGCCGGCTCGGAGTGCAGCGACGGTGAACAGGGCGGCGACGGCGGAGCGGGCGAGGATGGTGGACGGGGAGGCGATGGGGGAGAGGTTGTCGTCGAGCTGGCGTGCGGCGGTGCCTCGTGCCTCGACACGGTCGCGCTCCTGCGTGGGATCATCTTGAGCATCGGAGGACTGGGTGGCGCAGGTGGCTCTGGGGGCGCGGGCGGATTGGGTGGACCTGGCGGTTCAAGCCGCTCCCCGTCGACCCACATCAACTCGTACGGCGAATCCGTCACGGATGATGAGGGATGCAGCGGGGGCGCCAGCGGAAGGCCGGGTTCGAATGGGGCCAGCGGCTCGCCCGGCCGTCCGGGCCGCCCCGGGAAGGTTACCTTCAAACTCGTCCCGCCCGAGGGGACGTAGGGCAGGTTAGCGGACCCGTCTCCCGTTTTTCCACGGCGATCTCTCGACGCGGCCGGCTCTAAGGTTCTTCGGCTGGAGAGCCGATATCGACCTTGATAGCCATGGCTACGATCGCAAGTCCCAAGCTACAGGAACGCTTCATAGCCACGGCCAAGGAGCGGATTTCCCGCGGCCTGGGGCTTCTCGTCAAGGAAGGCGAGGGTGGCAACCTGGCCGGCGAGCTGCACACCATGGGGGGCGAGGCCGCCATGGTCAGCCTGCCTGAAGTGGCCCGCGTGGCGTGGGAGGGAGAAAAGGTGGCGCGGCTCTTGGGCAGCGGGTCGGACCAGCAGGCGCGAGTCACTTGCGGCCGCGTGCTGCGCAAGCTGAGCTATCTTGTGCAGGAGCTTTCGGGCAAGCCATTCACCCCGGTCCCCGTCGCGCTGACTGGCCCGACCGGTGACAGTCACCGCGTTCTGGTCTGGGCTTGCTACGCGCGATTCGCAGCCGGCCCCAGGGCCATGAGGTACCGGTGGTGGCCATCTCCATGCGCGGCAACGAGAGCGAGAAGAAATCCGCATTCGAGGCAGGGGCGCAGGCCTACATCGACAAGAGTGACTTTAGTCAGGCCCTTCTGTGGCGAACCGTGAGTCCCCTGGTGGTGCGGCCGTGAAGACGCGGGTGCTGGTGGTTGATGACTCTCCGCTGGTCCGGGCGGTGCTGGGCGAGGCGTTTGCGGCAGTCCCGGATATCGAGGTGGTGGGCGAGGCCGGCGACGGCAAAACTGCGGTCGAATTGGCCGAACGACTGCGACCCGACGTCATCAGCATGGACGTGCTCATGCCCGTGATGGACGGGCTGGAGGCGACCGAGCGGATCATGCGTGACTGCCCCACCTACGCCGCGGGTGGCACCGCGGTGGTGGAAGATCCCGAAAGCGCAGTGGTGGCGGGCATGCCCGAACGGGCTCTGGCGCGCGCCACCGGTGCTTTCGTCGAGCGCGGCGAGCGCCTGGCTTGGCTGGTCGGCGAATTGGCAGGCGGCAGCGGCTGATCTCGCAACAGCACTGGCGGTCAGGGTTCCTCCTGCGCAGAATGGGCGCAGGCCCTCGCGGCCGACCTGCTGCCCATGCTTTCCCTTGAGCTTCTCGCGCCAGCCAAAGACCTGGAATGCGGCCAGGCGGCCATCGACTGCGGAGCCGATGCTGTGTACGTGGGTGCGCCGCGCTTTGGCGCTCGCGAGGCAGCGGGCAACAGCATCGCAGACATCGAAAAGCTGGCGGGGTACGCGCATCGCATGTGGGCGCGGGTCTACGCCGCGGTCAATATCCTGCTGCGCGACGACGAGCTGGCCGAGGCCGAGCACCTATGCCAGCAGCTTCATCAGGCAGGCGTGGATGGCCTCATCATCCAAGACGTTGGGTTGCTGGAATGTAACCTGCCGCCTCTGCCTTTGATTGCCAGCACGCAGATGCACAACCACAGCGCGGAACGCGTGGCTTTTTGGGAGAAGGTCGGTTTCTCGCGCGCCATTCTGGCCCGCGAGCTGGATCTCGACCAGATCCGCGCCATCCGCACCGCCACCAGCATCGAGCTGGAGGCCTTCATCCACGGCGCCTTGTGCGTGAGCATGAGTGGACAGTGCAGCCTGAGCTATGCGCTGGGCGGTCGCAGTGGAAACCGCGGCCAGTGCGCCCAACCTTGTCGCCGCTTGTATTGCTTGCAGGATGCGGCGGGCGCAACCCTGGTGCGCGACAAGCACCTGCTGTCGCTGCGCGATCTGAACCTGACCGCCGAGCTGCGCGAACTGATCGAGGTCGGGGTCACCTCATTCAAGATAGAAGGACGCCTGAAGAACAGGGCGTACGTGATGAATGTCGTGGGTCACTACCGGCGCAAGTTGGACGCGGTGCTGGCGGAGGGGAGGGGCCGGCGTGCGTCGTCGGGCACAACCACGCTGGGGTTCGAGCCCGATCCCAACAAGACTTTCAATCGCGGCTACACGACATACTTTTTGCACGGTCGTGGCGCTGCCGTGGCGTCGCCTGATTCGCCCAAGCACGTGGGCGAGCCGGTGGGGCGCGTGGTCGACGTGCGCCGCGACTGCTTTGCGCTGGAGGCCGCCGTTCCCCTGCACAGTGGCGATGGGATCAGCTTCTTCGGCCGCGACCGGGAATTGCACGGCACGGTGGTCAACCAGATCGACGGCACGGCGCTCTTTCCGGAGAAGTTGGGCGGCATCGAGCGCGGCTTGCGCGTGTTCCGCAATCACGATCACGCTTTCGTCAATCAGGTGATGCGCAGTCGGAACCAACGCCGGATCGGCGTGAATCTGCGGCTGAGCGAGAGCGCGGCGGGATTTCGCCTGCAGGCCAGCGACGAGGATGGAGTGACCGCGAGTTCGGAAATCGAAAGTCAGCGCGTAGGGGCTGACCGGCCGGCCCAGGCCCGCCGGGTTCTCGAACGCCAGCTAGCCAAGCTGGGCGCCAGCGAGTTCTGCGCGTCGCGCGTGGATCTCGACTTGCCGCGGATGCCCCATGTGCCGCTGGCCACACTCAATGGCTTGCGCCGCGGGCTGGTCGAGGAGCTGCGTCGGCAGCGCGCCCGCCTGCGGCCTGTGCGTGTGGTCGCTCACGTGCACAACCACGCGCCTTTTCCCGAGCGAGACCTGTCGTTCCTGGGCAACGTGCTCAATCAGAAAGCGGCGTCTTTCTACCGTCGCCACGGTGTGGAAGGTATCGAGCCCGCAGCCGAGAGCGGTCTGGACATGCACGGCCGCAAGGTGATGACCACGCGCACCTGCATCAAGTACGAGATGGGCCTCTGCCCGCGCGAGCCGGGCGATCCGTCGCATCGCTGCCCGGCCGAGCCATGGTTTCTGGTCGACGATGAGGGCCGGCGCCTGCGCCTGGATTTTCGCTGCGAAGAACGCAACTGCGTGATGGAGATCGTCTACTGGTAGAATGCCGGTTTTCACAGACAGCACAGAGGCCGGAAGAGAAAGAAGGGGTTCGGACCAGACGGTCGCCAGCCCTTTTCTTTCTTCTCATCCGCCTCTGTGGCCTCTGTGCCTCTGTGAGAAATAGGTAGCCTTACTGGACGCCGAGGTCCTTGAGGAAGGCATTGACCTCGATCAGGTTCAGCCAAGCCTTGCGGTTCGCGTCTAGGACTTGGTAGGTCAGTTCGGCCGGCAGCTTCAGCTTGGTCTGCTTTCCTCGGGTGATGATGCCAAAGCCCGTGTCGAAGTTGATCACGTGCATATCCAGGTCATCGTGCGTGGCCCTCAGCTTGACCCATGCCTTCCACACATCGCCCTTCCAGTCTCCCTGGTCGGCCGGTCGCGGCACCGCCTGTTGCCCGGGCGAAATCGGATTGAGGTTCTGCATGACGATGCTTCCACCCGGGTTGAGCACCTTCAGGGAATTGGCGAGGGCTTTCTCCATCTGATTGGCGTCGTGCAGACCGTTGATGAAGATGAGGTCGAAGGTGTAATGGTTCTGCGCGAAGAACTCATCGTAGGGGATCTGGAAGGTGGCGTTCGACTTTCGGTCCGGGTCGACCCCGATCTTGATCTTGGCCCCAATAGCGTCGAAGTTGTCCTCGCGGGTGCCCTGGCCGAGCTCCAAGTAGGTCTGATAGTTGTGTCTCGCCCTGACCAGGTTGATGACGTCGGTTGCGTTCTGGGGGGGACTGACCACGGCATTGAGCGGGCCTGCTCCGGCGGGGGGCCAGCACAGGAAGTTGTCGTGCCACGTGTGCTGATCGGAGGGCTCGTTGACCTGCAGGCATTGCATGCCCTTGATGGTCCCTTTCATTGACCACTTGAATCCGTAGTCTTGCGGGGCGCAGAGGTAGTTGTCACCCCAGCCGTCGGGATCGGAAGTCTCCTCGAACTGCGTGCAAACCATTCCGCTGATGGGCCCCAGGCTGGACCAGCGCAAGCCCAGATCGCGGGTTGAACAGAGGAAGTTGTCGTCCCATCCGTTCGAGTCGGTCGGCTCGTCGACCTTGGTGCAGAACATTCCTGGGATCCATTTCTCGAACGACCAGCGCAAGACCTCTACCTTTCGGGGCGCGCTCGACGGCGCGGCCGCTTTCTTGGCCGCGGCGGGCGCCGGCTTTTTCGCCGCCGCGGACGCCGACGCCGGCAGGGAGACGGAAGCGAGCATAGTCACAACGAACCACAGTCCAGAAAATCGGTTCATGAGCGTTCCTTTCCTCAAGATGGCTCTTGCTCGCACGCTATCACAACCATCCAGAGCACGACCAGACTGGTCAGCGACTTGGCGGGTGGTTGGTGACGCCAGTCACACAATACCAAGATGGCGCGCGCCACGGTACGGCCGTTGATGTACACGCTCGACCAAGCGGTCGATGTGGTGGAGCGTGTGCTGCGCAAACGTCCCCTGCGCCTGACCCGGCCGCTCTCCATGGCTGTGCTGGTGCGGCTGCTCGCGTGCTTGGGCCGCTGGCGCGTGTTCTTCACGCGCGGCCCGGCTTCTTAGTGTCGCCCGTGCTTGTAGGCGGGGTCGTAGCGGCCGTTGTTGTTCACGTCGAAGAAGATGGGATTGCTGAGCGCCAACGGGTAGACGCCGAAGGTCTTGCGGTCACCCACGACGGGCGCCATCAACTCGTTGCCGTCGACGCGCACCAGGGCGTAGCCGTCGGCGGCCAGCGTGAGTTCGTGACTGGCGCGGAAGCGCGCCACCTTCTGACTGGGCGGCACCGTCCAGCGCTGGGCTTCCTTGCCGTTCACGTAGAGGATCACGCGATCGACTGACACCCAGGGCGCGGCATCGACCTCGATGTCCACGCGGGCGTGCCCGCTGGGGGCGGCCACCAGATCGCCGATGTCGGCCTGGCCCGCGTGCATGCGCACAAAGGGACCGGTGGTGAAGAAGACGTGGTGGGCTTTCACCGCCTGGGCCACGTCCTGCGGGGTGACGTGGCCGATACGGTCGTCGGGAACGCGCAGGTAGTTGCGCGGATAGCCGCCCATGTTGTAGGTCAGGTGATGGGTGTCCGAGTTCCCGGTGGCCGTGGCCAGGTGCCCGTGGTTGAGCAATCCCATGTAGTCGTCGATCATGCGGTCGACACTGCGACGGGCCGGGTCCTGATAGCCGTTGAGTACCTCGACGGCGTCGAAGTCGAATGAAAAACCCTTCTTGCCCGCGCGGTCCGAGTGCGGGTCGAATTCCCCAATGATGAAATATCCGCAGGTCGGATCGATGCGCGGGTGGTGCACGTCGATGACCGCGCCCGGCGCAAGGGTGCGTACCTCCTCGAAGATGGCTTTGGGCGTGCGGCCGTGGGCCAGCACCGCGCCTTGGCCTGCGCGTGCCAGATCTTGCGGCAGCGGGAAGGCGCCGAAATGCCCCCATGAGGCGGTGGTGATCTCGTCGCCTATGATGGTGCTGATGAGGTTGCCCACGCCCAGCATCTTGATGGTCGGCCCGTAGTCGGTCACCACGTTGTGGTCAGTGGACGTGAGCATGTCGATGCCGTCGGCGATGAATTCGATCACCCGGTGGGGCAGGGGCACGATGGAATCCGGCGAGGGCGCGGCGTGTACGTGAAAATCGGCCGAATACCAGCCCGGCGAGTCGATCACGTGGTGCAACTTGGCCACCAGATCCGCGCCCTCGGGCGTGATCTTGAACTTGCGCACCACCGCCACGTCCCACTCCAGGCCGCGGCTGACGTAGATGTCATAGGTTCCCGGCGGCACCCGCACCGCACCGTCGCCGGCGGCGGAGAACACGCGATTGTAGGCGGCGATGGCCAAGTCACCCTCGGGCTTGCCGATGTCATTGTGGGTGAATTCGGGCTCGCGCGTGCCCTCGACGCCCACGAAGGTCAGCTTGCACGGGATGGGCGCGCCGGTATCGGCATCGCGCACCTCCCAGGTCATCAGGCCCTCGTAGTGACGGGCCGGACGTGGTTTGCTGGTTGGCGGCTCGCTGGCTGTTTGGGCGAGCAGGCCGGTTGCAATCAGAGCGGTGGTGCAAAAGGCAAGGGTCGTGGAAATGCGCATGGCGGATTCCATGGTACGACAACCCGAAGGTAGGCGATACACTGCGTGGGGGGCATAGGTGCTAACCACAACGTCCCCGCGAGTCTGCCCGGATTTCACCACAGAGAGCACAGCGCCACTATGGCACGCAAAGCGCCTACGCCCTTCGGCAAGGCAACTTGCGTTTGGTCGGACCAAATGCAAGTATGGCGACGTGACCAATCGCGCATTCTGGTTGAACGAGCTGGAGACGGCCTTCGCGTCGAGGTCGGTCGTTTGGCTTGCTGGGGTCCGCCATGTTGGCAAAACGACACTTGCGCGCTCACTGCCCGGGGTTCGCTACTTCGATTGCGAACTCGTCCGGATAAGGCGTGCACTCGAGGATGCCGAGCTCTTCTGGCGCGACCAGCCGGCCGGATCGACTGTCGTTCTCGACGAAATCCATCGACTGACGAATCCATCCGAGGTCCTGAAGATCGCCGCCGACCATTTCCCCAAGCTGCGCGTTCTCGCCACTGGGTCATCGACCCTGGCGGCAAGACGAAAGTTCAAGGACAGCCTCGCCGGGCGCAAGCGTGAGGTGTGGCTGACTCCGATGATTGCAGCCGATTTCGAAGCATTCGGCAGCACTGACCTCGACCGGCGCATGCTGCAGGGCGGGCTGCCGCCGTTCTTCCTCGCCCCGCGCGTCGACGACAAGGACTACGAGGAGTGGATGAGTTCGTACTGGGCGAAGGATCTTTCGGATCTCTTCGTCGTCGACAAACGCGCGGCTTTCATGAAGTTCGCCGAGCTAATCTTCGCGCAAAGTGGAGGCCTCTTCGAGGCTCAGGCCTTCGCGGCTCCGTGCGAGGTGTCGCGAACGACGGTGCAGAGTTATCTCTCGATTCTCGAAACGACACTGCTGGCCACGGTGCTCAGGCCCTACCACGGCGGCGGCGCCGCCGAGATCCGGACCCAGCCCAAAGTCTACGGCTTCGACACCGGCTTCGTCGCCTATCACCGCGGCTGGGACTCTTTGCGCGACGAGGATCGTGGGCAACTCCTCGAGCACCTTGTGCTCGGCGAGATCGCGGCGCGTTTTGGTGTCTCGCGTCTGCACTACTGGCGCGACAAGCAGCAGCACGAGGTCGACTTCGTCCTCGAGGTTGCTCGGCGTCGTGATGTGCTGGCGATCGAGTGCAAGAGCGACGCCCGGAAGCTCGACCCTGCGAGCCTGATGGCGCTTCGCAGGAGACATCCCAGGGGACGGAACCTCGTTGTCACGCTACGGGATACCGACGAGTACAAGCGATCTTTCGGCGAGATCGAGGTCGAGTTCGTGCCCTACCTCAAGCTGCCGCGTCTCCTCGACAAGCTGCGAGGAACGGAAAAGTGAAGGCGAGGGTTGGGCGTGGTGTCAGATAGCCCGAAGACGCGCGGGAGGCGATATACTGCGTCGGCACGACGGCCATGCTCAACCAGTTCCTGCGCCTTCTCATCCGCTCCCTGCTTTGGCTGCGCTACCGCATCCGCGTGAAGGGTCTGGATCGTGTCGCTCCGCCCGACGGTCGCGGGGTTCTGTTCTTGGCCAACCACCCGGCGCTCATCGATCCCATCATGGTGATGGCCGTGCTGTGGCCGCGCTTTCGGCCGCGCGTGTTGGCGGATCGCGCCCAGGCCCGGCGCTGGGGGATTCACTTCATGGCTCGACGGGCCCGGGCGCTCGAGATCGCGGACATGACCCGCGATGGTCGCGGCGCCCGCGAGCAGGTGGAATCCATGATCGAGGCCAGCGCCGGGGCTTTGCGCCGGGGTGAGGCGCTGCTGCTCTATCCTGCGGGTCGCATCTATCGCCAGCGCCGCGAGGATCTGGGCGGCAACAGTGCAGTCGAGCAGTTGCTGCAGGCCGTGCCGGACGTGCGGGTGGTGCTGGTGCGCACCGCCGGGCTGTGGGGCTCCAGCTTCAGTCGCGCCTCGGGCAAACCGCCCGAGGTCATGACTGCCCTGCGCCGGGGCCTGTGGGGCCTGCTCAAGTGCGCCATCTTCCTCTCGCCTCGCCGCCACGTGGCCATCGACGTGGTCGAGCCCGACGATCTGCCGCGCACCGCGGATCGGGTGGTGCTCAATCGCTACTTGGAGGACTTCTACAACCGCAACGCGGGTGGAAGTACCTACGTGCCCCATTCATTGTGGGAGGGTGGAGGCGTGCGCTGGCTGCCCGAGCCGGTCAGCAGCGCCGAGCCAGGCGTGGCGCGCCGGATCCCGCCAGCCACGCGCGACACCGTGCTGGAGCATTTACGCCAGCTCACCGGGGTGCGCGACATCAACGAGAGCCAGCGTCTGGCCCACGACCTGGGCCTCGACAGCCTGGTACGCGTGGAGATCCAGTCCTGGATCGAGAGCGAATTCGGTTTTCCCCAACCCGAGGTCGACGCCATCGAGACGGTGGGAGACGTCATGCGGGCCGCGGTGGGCGAGACCGTGGGCAAGGCTGCAGCCGAGCCCCAGCCGGTGGCACACGCCTGGACTGCGGCCGCCCAGGACGCCACCACGTCGCCGGTCATGCCGGCAGGTGACAGCTTGACCGCGGTGTTTCTCGACATGGCTCGCCGGCATCCCAGCCAGGTGGTCATCGCGGACCAGCAGAGCGGGGTGCGCAGCTATCGCGATCTGGTCACCGCGCTCTTGCTCTTGCGGCCGGTCTTTGCCCGCATGCCCGGGTCGTTCGTCGGCATCATGCTGCCCGCCTCGGTCGCGGCCAGCCTGGCCACCTTGGCCGCGCTTTTTGCGGGCAAGACGCCGGTCATGATCAACTGGACCACCGGGCCGCGCGGCGTGCTGCACGGCCTGGACTTGCTCGACATCCGTTGCGTGGTGACGGCCCGCCGCCTGATCAGCCGCCTCGAATCAGAGGGTTTCGGCAGTACCCCGGGATTCATGCAGCGGCTCACCTACCTGGACGATGTCGCCAAGCAATTCTCGCTTCCTGCAAAGCTGCTGGCGGCGCTGCGCGCGCGGCTGGGATTGATCGGCGCGCTGGCAGAGGCGCGGGCGCCGGAAGTGGCCGCCGTGCTTTTCACCAGCGGTTCCGAGAGCGTGCCCAAGGCGGTTCCCCTGACTCAGACCAATCTGCTCACCAACATCCGCGACGCCCTCGCCGTCATTCCGCTCCGCCCCGACGAGGCTCTCTTGGGCATCCTGCCTCCCTTTCATTCCTTCGGGCTGACCGTCGACATCCTCTTGCCGTTGCTGTGCGGGTTGCGCACCGTCTACCACGTCAACCCCAATGACGGCGCCACGCTGGCCTCTCTCATCGAGGCGTATCGGGCCACTCTGTTGGTGGGCACGCCCACTTTCCTGGCGGGCATCGTGCGCGCCGCCCAGCCCGGACAGCTGGCCAGCTTGCGCTTGGCCATTGCCGGCGCCGAGAAGTGCCCGCCCCATGTGTACGATGCCCTGGCGCGTGCCTGCCCCGAGATGGTGGTCATCGAAGGCTACGGCATCACCGAGTGCTCGCCCATCGTGTCGGTCAACCGTCCCGGCCAGCCACGGCGGGAAACCATCGGCCTGCCTTTGCCGTCGGTGGAGCACGCCATCGTCGACGCCGAGTGTGGCAAGCCCACGCCCTGCGGCCAGCGCGGTATGCTTCTGGTGCGCGGACCCAGCATTTTTGGCGGCTACCTCAAGTACGATGGTCAGTCGCCCTTTGTCTCGTTTGCCGGCAAGGAATGGTACCGCACCGGCGATCTGGTGTGCGAAGACAGCGACGGCGTCCTTACCTTCTGCGGTCGGCTCAAGCGCTTCGTGAAGATTGGCGGCGAAATGATCCCGCTGGCCGCGGTCGAGGCCGCGCTGGAGGCCAAGTGGATGCCCCCTGGTCAAGGCGAGGCTCCCGGCCTGGCGGTGGAATGCACGCCCGACGAGGAGCACCCCGAGTTGGTTCTCTTCACGTCGTTGGACATCGATCGCGAGACCGCCAACCGCTGCCTGCGCGAGGCCGGGCTTTCACCCCTGCACAACATCCGGCGCGTGGTGCGGCTGGAAGCGCTGCCCTTGCTGGGCACCGGGAAGACCGACTACCGCGCGCTCAAGGCGACGCTGGGATAGCAGCAGTCAATCCTGTAACAGCACAAGCCGCCGCAATCGTTTCAGGGTGCCTCCTTGGCATCGGTGTCCTTGCGGGTCCTGGCCTCGATCCGTCGCAGGGAAAGGCCGATGGCCAACAGGATGAGGGGAAAGGTTTGAACCTGCAGACGTTCCATGGAAGTCGCTAGGTGCCACTTCAAATCGGACGGGGTCGTGAGGTAGATGAAGTAGTACCCAAGCCAAAGAAAGAAAGCGATGGACCAGACGAAGGACGTGGAAGTCTTCCTGAGCCGTTTCTCGTCGATTCCCACCAACAGCAAGAACAGGAGTCCACAAAATAGAGGCCAACGGCTCGTGGGCGCGCGGACCATCAGGGAAAGCGATTTCGGGTCGCTGATGTTCTCCGCGAAGGACGCTAGGATGGCCTCGTGCCGGGACGCCTGGATGATCTTTGAAAGGCTTCCGGTGTTTTGCGTCCCGATCAGCTCGTTCGTGGGGGCCGAGGCCTTGTGAAAGCCGAGAGGCACGAGGAGGAAGCCTGCGGCCGCAAGGAAAACCAAGCCCTTTCTGAACTCTTGCCTGGGCTTTCGGCGAAGAAGAACTTGAAGAAACCACGCGGCGACGAAAACGAGCAAGAAGAGAAGCCCTTCGTTCTTGGTCAAGGCGGCGCAGCCGGCGCTGAACCCAGCGAGCGCATAGAGCCCGCGGTGCTGGACGTTTGTGTTGGTCAGACCGTTCAGGGTTTCGGCGTATATGAGCAACACGGTGCTGAGCAGAAAAAAGAATCCAACTGGGATATCGGAGTATTGCAGGAAGGTGGAGGCAAGAAAAGCTGGTGAGACCAACAAGAACCCCATGGCCAAAACGCCCATGATCGTCGATCGAAACAACGACAGGGCGACGAACAGAAGCAACGGCACCCCGAGAGAAAACAGCAACGTCACGAAAGCGGGCGGCAGAATCGAGCTGGTCGTCCCCATCCAAACCCAGGCTTGGGCGAAGAACGCAGGTGTCAGAAAGGGGTAGTCGCGATGTGCGTGAACCAGAATATCGTCGTAGATGCCCCTCCACTGGCCGGTCATAGAGGAAGCTAGGAATTTCGCATGAATGTTCCAGATGGCAAGGGCATCCCAGGCCCCGGTGGGGAATTCCAGAATCAGACAAATAATAGTCAAGCCCGAAACTGCCAGGAAGAACAGGGCCAAAATCGGCCATGCGCGGGAGGTCCGAGTCACGGCTGGACGATCTTGAAGAACGACGGGGCGCCGCCTGTTGAAGAAGATTACGGCGAAGCCCAATAGTCCGAGAACGACGACCTCGACAAGCACGAACCCCCTCGACGCGCGATTCACGACAACCAGCCACAGGAAAAACAGAGTGGCAGTCGCACCTATTCCGAGGGCCAGAGCGGTCACCACCTTGAGAAGGGTCTCGGGCAGAGAATTCTTGCCCTTGGGCCAAAAAAGGGAAACCAGCAGGAAGCCCAAGCCAGATGATGCTACGAACGAGAGCAAAGCGAGAAAGAACCGCATCACTTGACCTTGCGGTAGATCTTGATGGAACGAGCCCAATCGGTCGCCTGGGGAAATTCGGCGACCAACGTGTACGCCGGATTTGTCTTGAGAATGTCCTTGGCAGGAGTCGTGTAGTCCGACAGAACGATGTCGTGCCTCAGGTAGTCCAGATCTAGCAAAACGGGGGCCAGGAAGTAACGGGCATTCACAATGCGAGGGCTGTCGCCGTCGGTGGCGTACCCGACCGCGCGGTAGGGTTTCAGAACCCCCTGGAGCAGAGAGGCGTCTTTCTGCGCCGGAGGAACCTTGAAAACGGCGGAATCGAGAAACGACTTCTTCGAGAAGGGCTGAAAGGCGTATCGAGAAAAGTTCGTGACAACAGCCAATGCGAGCAGTGCAGCCAATAGCCACGCCGTCACCGTTCGAAAGGAAGGTTGGGGGTTCGTGTTATCGTGGTTGTTTTCCAAGATGAAACCGCTTCTCTGGCCACTCCTAGCAGACGCTACACTTTCCATCCTTCCGAAACAACTGCCGGGAACAGGAGCCACCCAGCAAGCAGCGATTTCCATGCGAGCGGCGCAGACCGCAGGGAGACCGATGCACAGGCCAGCACCTTGTAGAATGGCAGATCATGATGGCATGAGGCGCTCGAACGACGTCCTTGGACCATCTGGCCACACTCTGTTACCATTTCGCGCTGCACGCCGCACTGCAATTTGTCGGCTTAAGGCGACGCTGGGGTAGCGCGAGGATCGGGCTTTGGCGACAGGGCGATGACTGCCATCAATCCTGCAACAGCACCAGCCGCATGGAGATGTCTGTACCGATTGCTATTCCTGAACATGTCTGGGTCCGCCATAGATGTTTCGTAGGACTGCAAGTAGAATCCGCTCCGATGTTCATTCCACCGGGGATTCAACCGAAAAGCTCCCGGCTGCAACGCGTGGAGCTTGCGTTTCTTCTCCTGGTTTTCGCCATGAATATCTACCGAGCCATCACCCAATCCATAACCCATGATGAGGCTTTCGCTCACAACCTTCTGTTGCACAGGACTTGGCCCGAACTCTTCACGACTTTCACTGACAACCATCACGTCCTCTATACCTACCTCAGCAAACTCTCCATCCAGTTGTTTGGCCTGTCGGAATTGACCCTACGCTTGCCAAGTCTCCTGGGCGGGCTCCTCTACCTACTCTCGGCGTTCGCCCTGGCCCGCCGATTGATCCTCTCCGCCTGGCTTCAATTTCTCACGGTAGCGTTGCTCGCGCTCGACGCGAATCTATTGGACCATATGAGCGCCGCGCGCGGGTACGGCTTGGGCCTCGGATTTCTTTTCGCCTCGTTGCTTTTCATGCTTCGAGCCGTTGACAAGACGCCAGCGCGAAACGCACCGGTTTCATTTAGATGTTTGTTCGCCAGCGGCGCGGGAATCGGGTTGTCCGCCGCCTCCAACCTCGCGTACGTTGTGCCGGGGGCGGCGTTCGCGATCGCTTTGGCAGCAAGTCTTCTTTACCAATCGGCCCCGGGAACCCGTATCCCGATAATGCGCGCTTGGCTTGGTTGGTGCGTCTTTCCCAGCCTTATCATCTTCATTGGCTTGGCTGGCGGCCCTCTCCTCAAGATGAAATTGAGTCAATTCTATGTGGGCACGCTCTCGCTGAGCGCAGCCGAGGATTCCATACTGAGTCTCAGCTTCCATCGGCACGGGGGTTTGGGTGGTTGGTTGTCGCTTCTCACCTGGGATTTCGTATTCCTCAAAGTGCTCCATATCTTCCTACTCGCGGTGCTCGCGCTGGTCGGCCTGTTCATACTCCTTCGCCTCGTTCGCCCAAGAGGCAATCACCCCCTCTCACCGGGCGGTGAAGGCTTGTCCTTTCTTGGTGCCGGCATGTTTCTCACCCTTGGCCTCATGGTGGCGGGACGCCTCTTGTGCGGCATTCGCTATCCCGAAGCGCGCATGGGACTTTTGTGGACACCGCTGATCACCCTTTGCGCTCTGGGATTGGTCCAGTCCTTTTGGAATTCGTCTCTTCTGAGGCGCGCCCTTGCCTATCCCTTGCTAGTCGTGTGCGTGTTGATTCTCGCTAACGACCTGATTGTCCTCGACGTCTCCCACTACGAAAACTGGGCGTTTGACCGGTCCACGCGCCACTACGTGGATATCATTCGTGAGCGCCATCGAGCCGAACCCACGGCGCCCGTGCGCGTGCGAGCGACCTGGCTGTTCGAACCAAGTATCAATTTCTACCGAGAGCGACACAACCTATCTTGGATGGAACCCGTCCCCCGTTCGAAGCCCAAGGGACTCTACGACTACTACATGTTGCTGGACGACGATCGCAAGCTGGTTGAGAAGTTGGGGCTCGATGAACTCGCTCGCGACAACATGGCAAACTCCGTCTTGGCGGCCAAAGCCAAGAATCCGTAGAAGCCCGGGAGGCAGCTCTCTAGTAATCAGTGGTCCGAAGAACCCGGGCAGGTCATCTGGTCAAGTCACGGAACCAGCACGAGCCGCACTACCAGAGAAGCCAGCAGGATGGCGATCAAGCCCAAGCGGGGAACCGTTGGGCGTCGGACGGAAATGGACATTCCGCCGATTCTCAAGTGGCACAAGTCGCGCGACATACCGGCCAGGTGATTTTCTGTGTGAACGGTGTCATGTCGTGAAAATGCTGATGTCTTTGGACCATCTGGCCACACTCTGTTACCATTTCGCGCCGCACGCCCGTTGCAATTTGTCGGCCGATGGGAATTCCCCTGACGTCCCACGTCCCTCACCATGTCTACCACCGCCGCTCCGTCTCCTGTCGCCGAGAATCGGCCAGCCACCAAGGCCGGGCGCTTCTACGTTCCGCAGCTCGACGGTCTTCGCTTCCTCGCCTTCTTGCTGGTGTTCATCCACCACGGCCCGCGCATGAGCGTCCTCTTTCCTGTGAGATCCGCAGGGCGCGCTAGCCTCACCTTTCTGCAAAACTGGGGTTGGTGTGGCGTCGATCTCTTTCTCGTCCTGAGCGCCTACCTCATCACATCGCTCTTGCTGATCGAGCACGAAAAGTATCGCGCCATCTCGCTACGTGGTTTCTATCTGCGCCGCATACTGCGCATTTGGCCGCTTTACTACCTGATGGCCAGCATCGGCTTCTTCCTCATGCCCTGGCTGGGCATGTTTGCGGATCCGCTCAACTCAGCCAGTCACGCGAAGTTGATGAAGGATCACTTCCTGGCCTACTACACACTCTTCGGCAACTACTCGTGTGGGGCCCACAGCTACCCTTCGGTGTGGACACTGGCCCATCTTTGGACGGTGACACTCGAAGAGCAGTTCTACATTGTCTGGCCGTTGATCCTCAGCCTGATGCTCCGGCTGCGCAGAGCGGCCCTCTGGGGGCTGATTGCGGCGCTGCTCGTCGGCACCATCTGCCTGCGCTTGCACTATGTCGGCCACAGCCGTCATCCGTTCATCTGGACCAATACGCTTACGCGACTCGATCCCTTGCTCATGGGCATAGCGATTGCGCTCTGGCGTCGCGCACACCCGCCGCGGCCCGGTTGGTTGATACCAATGCTCAAACTGGCGCTCGGCGTGGTGGCGATTGTGTCCATTTCGTGGGGCCCTGGCATCGAAACGCAGTCGCGGAATGTTGTGTGGCAGTTCTTCGCCACGGCCGGAGGTTTCGCACTCATCCTCGATGCCGTGCTGCCGCTCGGGCGCAATCCCATTTCGTGGGTTCTTTCCCGCCAGCCCCTGGTTTGGCTTGGCAAACTCACCTACGGACTTTACGTGTACCACATCCTTGGGCTGCAATTCGGCGGCATGCTGGTTGGCTGGCTGCAGGGGCACCACTGGGTCGAGGCGCAGGCGGCGGTGCTCGTGTCGCAATCGGTGGTTTCGTTCGCACTCACGGTGGCCGTCGCGGCGATTTCGTATCGATTCTTCGAGTCGTTCTTCCTTCGCATGAAAGACAAGATGAGTCGGGTCAAGTCACGACCGGTTCGCGATTCCTTGGCATAGATCCCCCGATCGCGTGCGCTCGCCGACCGCGATCACACGGCCCCAGCAGACGATTGCCCTCACGCTCTCAGCGCTCGAAAGGCGGCAGGATTGCGTGGTAGAGTGTCGATTGAAAGGCGCCCTATCCGAGAACCGGGCAGGTAGACTTTGGCTGAATCCCAGATCCTCCTCAACGACTTCAAGCGCCAGTGGGCGGATACCGGAGAGTCTGTCCTCGATGCGGTTCGGCGCGTGGGCGAGAGCGGCTGGTACGTGCTTGGACGCGAGGTCGCGGACTTCGAGCGGACCCTGGCCGCGCGCGTGGGACGTGCACACGCCATCGGCTGCGCCAGTGGCCTCGATGCCATCGAGATAGGGCTGCGGGCCTCGGGCGTCACGCCCGGCAGCAAGGTGCTCACCACGCCCCTGAGCGCCTTCGCGACCACGCTGGCCATTCTGCGCGCCGGCGCCGTGCCTGTCTTCGTTGACGTGGACGAGCACGGATTGCTTGACCTGGATCTGTGCCGGATGGTGCTGGCGTCGGATCCCGGCATTCGGGCTATGGTGCCGGTTCACCTCTACGGTCACCCGCTGGATCTGAAAGCGCTGGCGGAGCTGCGCGATCAGTTTGCGCTGACCGTGGTCGAGGACTGTGCTCAGGCGATCGGGGCCGTTCGCTCTGGGCAGCAGGTGGGATCCGTCGGGCAGGTGACGGCGCTCAGTTTCTATCCCACTAAGAATCTCGGCGCGCTCGGCGACGGTGGCGCGATCACGACCGATGATGCGGGAATCGCGGCACGCTGTCGCTCATTGCGCGACTACGGCCAAAGCCAGCGCTACCTGCACGACGAGGTGGGCCTGAACAGCCGGCTGGACGAGGTACATGCCGCGATCTTGGGGCATGCGTTTCTGCCCAAGCTCGCAGCCTGGACGGCGCGGCGCCACGAGGTCGCCCAGGCCTACCTCTCTGCCATCCGCCACCCGGAGGTTCGCCTGCCAAGCCTTCCATCGTCCGCGGCCAGCGTATGGCACTTGTTCCCGGTTTGCGTGCCCGCGCAGCGGCGTGCCTCCTTCATGGAGCACGCGCGAGCGGCTGGCGTGCTGACGGCGATTCACTATCCGCGCCTGATCACGGACCAGCCCGCGCTACGCGGACAGACTTTCGAGGTTCGCTCTCCTCTCCCGCGCGCCACTGCGCTGGCCGCAAGCGAAGTCTCATTGCCCATCCACCCGTTCTTGACAGACGATGAAATCAGCCGCGTGGTCGCGGCGGTCAATACATGGGGGGGAGCTTGATTTCCCTGGTCATCCCGGTTTACCGCAACGCCGAGAACATCGAGGCGCTCTTGCAAGCGCTGGCGCGCCTGCACCGCGAACTTGAGGATGAACTTGAGGTGGTGTTCGTTGTCGACGGCAGCCCCGACGATTCCTATCTGCGACTCGCAACCAGCCTGCCCAAGGCACCATTCCGCTCGCAGCTCCTCCTCCTGTCGCGCAACTTCGGCGCCTTCTCGGCCATTCGCGCCGGACTAGCCGCAGGTCAGGGCGAGTTCTTCGCAGTCATGGCGGCCGATCTGCAGGAGCCGCCCGAACTCATACTCCAATTCGCCAAGCTGCTGCGCGATGGGAAGTGTGACGTCGCGGTGGGACGCCGAACCGGTCGCGCCGATCCCCTGGGATCGCGTATGGCCTCAGCCTTGTTCTGGGGCTTCTTTCGGCGTTGCATCCAGCGCGAGATTCCCACCGGTGGCGTCGACGTGTTTGGTTGCACGTGCGCCGTGCGCGATCACCTACTGCGCCTGTGCGAGAACAATAGCTCGTTGGTGGGCCTGCTGTTCTGGGTCGGTTTCCGGCGCGCCGAGGTCGAGTACATGCGCCAAGAGCGCCGTGCGGGTCGGTCAGGCTGGACGTTCAGGAAGAAGCTGCGCTACTTGATGGACAGCATCTTCAGTTTTTCCGACTTGCCCATCAGGGGCCTCCTCTCGCTCGGTTTGCTGGGTCTTGCCCTGAGTGCGTTGCTCGCCGTTGTAGTTGCGGTGGCGAAAATTGAGGGCAGCATCCCCGTTCCCGGATACGCCGCCACCGTGCTCGTGGTGATCTTCTTTGGCGCCCTGAACTGCTTCGGCCTGGGCGTCATCGGTGGCTACGTCTGGCGCACCTTTGAGAACACCAAAGGCCGACCGAACTACATCGTTGCGATACAGAAGCGTTTCGGGGCTGCTGAACCAGCCAAGCGCGCTTCGGATCAGAAAGTGCTCGAATCGTGAGTGACAGCTTCAGACATCCCCAGGCTCTGGTGGAAAGCCAGCATATCGGACGTGGCACGCGAATCTGGGCATTCGCCCATGTTCTGCCCGGCGCGGTTATTGGCGACGACTGCAACATCTGTGACCACACTTTCATTGAGAACGATGTGGTGATCGGCAATCGCGTCACCATCAAGTGCGGGGTGCAAGTCTGGGATGGCCTGCGCATCGAGGACGACGTGTTTGTCGGTCCGAACGCGACTTTTACCAACGACCCGATGCCGCGCAGCCGGCAGCACTTGCGCGAGTACCCCGTGACTCACATCCGGCGTGGCGCCTCCGTCGGCGCGAACGCCACCATCCTGCCTGGCCTCACCATCGGGCAGAACGCCATGGTGGGCGCTGGTGCAGTTGTGACCCGCTCCGTGCCGCCACACGCGGTTGTGGTGGGTAACCCGGCACACATCGTGCGCTACGCCGGCAGTCGCGGCGTCGACCCGGTCGAACGGGAGTCTGCGCCTTCCCGGGCGGGCGCTGGTTCGCCCAGCGTGCAGCAGCTCGGCGTGCGCGGTGTGGCCATCCACCGCACTCCCATTATCAAGGACATGCGGGGCAACCTCCTGGCCCGCGAGATCGAGCGTGGATTGCCCTTCCTTCCCAAGCGCTGTTTCTCGGTGTTCGCGGTACCGAGCAAGGAAGTGCGTGGCGCGCACGCCCACCGTGCCCTCGAGCAACTGCTCACCTGCCTGATTGGATCGGTTTCTGTGGTGGTAGACGACGCCGTCAGCCGCCAGGAGGTCGTACTCGACTCACCCGAGTTGGCCCTGTACGTGCCGCCCATGGTCTGGGCCATCCAGTACAAGTACACCGCGGATGCCGTTCTGCTCGTGATGGCGTCGGATTTGTACCA
Source organism: Myxococcales bacterium (assembly GCA_003142855.1). Taxonomy (GTDB): domain Bacteria; phylum Myxococcota_A; class Polyangia; order Fen-1088; family Fen-1088; genus Fen-1137. Next base: position 29,359 of record PLNW01000153.1, on the reverse strand, counting down.
AGCCGATGACTACATCCGCGACTACGATCAATTTCTCGCAGAGCGACGCGCCCTCGACGCGCGCACGGGCTGACCGGTCGGGCGGAAACTCTTGTCCGGTCAGGCCGCTGGCTGCAGCCGGTCGGACGTCTTGCGCACCCGCCCTGATCGGATGGCAAGTCCCAGCCAGATCAGGACGCCCAGCCAGGCGGTAGCCGTGATCGAGAGACCCAGCCAGAACACCCCCGGCGAGAAGCGGGTGCGGATGCGGTGATAGCCAGCTTCGACCCGCAGTGCGCGCAGACCGCCGGCCACTTCGAGCATGGGAGCCGAAGGTCCGCGGTCGATGCTTGCCTTCCAGCCGGGGAAGTAGGTCTCGTTGAAGACCAGTGTCGTTGGCTCCGTCAGGTCCACTGAGTAGTCCACTCGGTCGGGCAGGTAGCGACTGATGACGTAGCTAACTGGTCTTGCTTGCTGTTGGAATGTCGCCCCGGAAGTCGGAACGTTCGCGGCAGACGGACCTACGGTAGGAAACCCCACAATGCGCTTGCCATCGACCAGAAATGGGCGAAAGCCCCCGTCCAGCAGCCCATCGAGGCGCTTGAGTCGAAACCCCCCGTACGATTGAAGGTAGAACTTCTTGTTGAGAAAGCCATCGTTGTTGGACGACGCATTGACGTTCGCGCTGTCCACGCGCGGTCGCTCGGCGTTCGCCGGGTCGAAGGTCCGGACGTGCATCCTCTCGGCCCCTTGGATCCCAACCATCTCCGGACTGCAAGCGTATAGGGGTGCATCAGCCGAGGCGTGCACGCTTGCATCGATCGCGGCCACAACCAGCAGGCAGGCCACCAACACGCCCGGCCGGGTGCCACGCGCCAGGCAGACCAGGGCCAGCCCCACCACGAAGAGCTCGCCCAACATCGGGCCGGAGAATTGCTGCGCGAAGGAAGTCGCGCTGGTGCCAGCGAAGATTGCATCTTTGAGCCACAACGGTCCGGTGATCAAGATGACGGCCAGGCCCAGCAACACCCGGGTGAGGCGCCGGCGTGCCTGGGCGTCGTCGCGAACCGCCAGCAACCCGCCGCCGGCGAGCAGGCTGCCGGCTAGCGCCACCACCGCGCGGCTGTCTCCAGCCGGAAATCGTGACAGGTTGAGAATGGGGAAGTAGTCGTGCAGAGCAACACGGAACGAAGAGCCACTGCCCAGACTCATGAGCAGCGCAGCCACCAAGCCAACGCCCAGGACGGCCGTACGCCGATCGGGCCGATGCAGGCAGGCCAGAAGGGCAAGGGCGAAGGCCAGGATCCCGAAGTAGAGCCCGCGCATCGACATGTCAGCGGCCGCGCCGTCGGGTATCAGCAGGGTGGAGGTTCCGAAAACCAGATGGAGCAAATCGGGAAAAACCAGGCTATTGCCGAGCGCCCCGTCGGCGGGTAGGGGCGTGCTGCGCGCGAAAACTTCCAGATGGGCGGCGATGGGCAGCCAGTAGCCCGCCGACAACAGCACGCCTGTCCCCAAGGCCAGGGCGAGTCCCCGCAGAAACTGTCGACGCGCAGCCCGATCCGCGCATTCGGTGGCCAGCAGCCACGCAGCCCACGCGCCAAACCAGAGCGGACTGAGCAGCACAATGCCCGGGTAGCCGCTCACGACCAGCAAGGCGAGTGCTATCCCGAGTAGCGGCCCCGCCCACCGGGCGCCGTGGGCGACCCGATCAGTGGCCCAGAACACCCACGGGAAAAGGGAGAATGCATTGATGAAATCCAAGTGCTCGGCGTTGCACAGGCGCGCGCTGGTGAAGTTGTAGGCGATCGCCGCCAGCAGGGCAGCCCAGCGGTCTTTCCACAGCACGAATGCCAGCGCATACAGCCCAAACGAGCCGGCCAAGAGGGTCAGCATGAGCTGTTGCTGCGCCACCAGGAGGTCGTAGCCGCCAAACAGCGAAACCAACCACGTTACTGGCGACCACAGCTCGGTCTGAGGATTGACCAAGAACGGTGAACCGGCGTGGCCGTAGGGGAACCAGATGGGGAGCGCGCCGGCGCGTAGCGTGTCGCTGATGAAGATCAGGAAGCGCGCGTACGAGGTGGAGAAGTCGTAGGGAATGACCCGCTCGGGGATGCCGTCGGCGCCGCGCATGGTGCGCTCAAGCACCACCATGTGCAAAAAGGTGAGCACCGCCAGGGGCGCAAAATGGTGCCACAGCGGGATGCGCTCAGCGAGACGACGTCCGCGCTCCCTCCAGGTGCTCACGCTGCTCTCCGATGGCGCGCGGCTCGGAATACGCCGACACCGTCACCGCGTGGCGGCGTGACGATCCGCAACGCCGTCAGAAGAGTCACGATGTCGGACGAGCGAATGTGAACAGGTTTCACGAGAAAGGACATGCCTCCTGTCGCCGGCTTCTTCCTGGTCAACATAGCCTGTCTAGCGCTGCGCTTCAAGCATGGGACTCGAACAGCTGCCGCTGGGTGAGGCCACGCCTCGCGTCTGACGTCGCGTTGAACCCGGTGAAACCGTCGTCGTACGACACACTCGAATGCTTCACTCAGCCCCTCAATTGACCGCCCGGGACGCGTGTGATACCTCAGCCCGTCGTGGACCTAGTCGAGCATCGCGGAGAGATCTCGCGCCGGCATCCCTGGGAAACGGCTCGCGCTGAATTCTTTCTCCGACTGTGCGTGGGCGATGGACTGGCGTCGCGATCGGTATTGGACGTCGGGGCAGGCGACGCTTGGTTTGCCAGCTGTTTTTGCGAGCGATACCCGCGGGACAATGTCGTCTGCTGGGACGCGGGCTACACGGCGGGGCGCGTTCTTACCATGCAGTCAGCGCCGGGATTGACCTACGTCGCGGCGGCGCCCGAGGGACCGTTCGATCTCGTGCTCCTGCTCGACGTGATCGAGCATGTGCAAGACGATGCGGCCTTTCTGCGAGACGTGCTGGCCCGTCTGCGCAGCGGGGGGACGGCCATCGTCAGCGTTCCAGCGTGGCCTTGGCTCTATAGCCCGCATGACGTTCACCTGGGCCATTGCCGACGCTACTCTCCGGCGGCCGCACGAAGTTTGCTGTCGGCGGCGGGCCTTGAGGTGGAGCAGTCAGGAGGGTTGTTCCATTCGCTGCTGCCCGCCCGTGCCCTGTCCGTGCTTGCCAGTCGCCTTTTGCGCATAAGGGGCAAGGGCACCGACAAAGGGCGCCCGGTGGCCGACCTGGGAAACTGGGGCGGTGGGGCGGCCGTCACCCGCGTCGTCGACGGAATCCTGCGCCTTGAAGGGCGTGTTTCGCGTAGGCTTGCGGCCATGGGAATGAACTTCCCAGGCCTGAGCTGGTGGGCGCGATGCCGAAAACTGTAGTCGTCATTCCTTGCTACCAAGAGGAGATGCGGCTTGAGGCCGAGGCGGTCGACGTCCTGTGCGCCCACGACATCTCTGTGCTGCTGATCGACGATGGCTCGTCCGACGGCACACTGGCATTGCTCCGCCGGATCGAGGCGCGCGCACCGGACAAGATCTCCGTGTTGCCGCTGTCGCCAAACCGTGGCAAGGCCGAGGCGGTTCGACTCGGGATGGTCGAAGCACTCGGCCGAGGGGCTGTTCTGGTGGGCTTCACCGACGCTGACATGGCCACGCCTGCGAGCGAAGTGGTTCGCTTGGTGCACACGCTGGAGGAATCGCCCACACTAATCGCGGTCATGGGCTCGCGCATCGCGCGCGCGGGTGCGCACATCGATCGCAAGCACAGCCGCCACTATCTCGGTCGCGTGTTCTCGACCTTGGCCAGCCTGGTGTTGGCGCACCCTTTCTACGATACCCAGTGCGGCGCCAAGGTCTTTCGCGCGGGCACGGCTCTATCCGATGCGGTCGCGTCTCCCTTCTCTTCGCGATGGGCATTCGACGTGGAACTCATCGGCCGCTTGCTCACGGGCCCAGACCCTGTTCCTTTCGCAGCCTTCTTGGAGCTGCCGCTCTTGGCGTGGCACGACGTGGGCGGTTCCAAGCTGAACCCCATGGCCAAGCTGCGCGCAGTGTGTGAACTGGGCAAGATCGCACGCGCGCTGGCGGTTCGGCGCGCGCAGGCCCGGCCGGGCGGCTGACTCGGGCAAGCGGGCGGAGACACACGCGGCAATCGCGTGCGAATCGGCAACCTGCTACGCTGGCCGACGCTGACCGATGGAGGATTCATGATACGCCCTCTGCCCTTCGCGTGTGTCGCACTGGCGCTGGCCACGGGTGTGACGGCGGGCCGAAACGCACAGGCCGAAGATCGCCCTGCGCCGGTCCACGCGGCTGAATGCGACACCACGGATCTGCTCGCGGGCAGGAGGCCGTACGCCGACGCAGACGTGCGCGGCAACGTCGCGCTGGTCACCGACGGCACGGTTGCACCTGAAGGGGCACCATGGGACGCCCCGGCCGCCGTCAAGCTGGTAAGCCGTGCTGCATCGATAACCTACGACCTGGGCCAGCCGCGAAAGCTGAGCGCGCTCTACCTGCAAGCCGACGCCAACGACACCTACAAGATCGCTGGATCGAGCGACGGGCGGCCGGAAAGCTACCGCGTGCTGGCCCAGATCGCCAACGTGGTCGAGCGTGGGCACGGTTTGCGCGCGCGCGCTGTCCGGATCGAGCCGGCGACGGTACGCTACTTGCGCATCAGCGACCCCGACGGGGACGGATTCTTTTCAGTCTCCGAGCTTGCCGCGTATTGTCTCGCCCCCACGCCCTTCCCGCCGATCATGAGCACCGTCGCGGCGCCTACGGCGGTTGCGCCGCGGGCCCCAGAAAAGCCGGTCACCGTGGAGCCCGCGGCGTCACATATCGGCTGGATCGAGATCGTGCTGGGCGCGGGCATTGTCTTGCTGGCGGGACTGGGCATCGCCCGGCGCCGCCGGGGCGCGCTGTCCGCATCGAGCGACGCGCGCGAACGGCTCTTTCCCTTTGTCCTGCTGTTGTTCGTGGCCAGCGGATGCGCAGCCCTGATCTACGAGATCGTCTGGTTCCAAATGCTGCAGCTCGTGCTCGGGTCTTCGGCGGTCTCCATCGCGGTGCTGCTGGGAACTTTCATGGGCGGGATGTGCCTGGGCAGTCTGGGGCTTGCGCGCTTCGTCTCGCGCCAGCGGCACCCCTTGCGGGTCTACGCCATCCTCGAAATCGCCATCGGCGTCTCCGGAATTCTGATGTTGGGCACGATTCCGCTGGTCGAGGTGGTCTACACCGCGGTGGTCGGGCATGGCATTCCGGGGCTGCTCCTGCGCGGCTTGTTCGCGGCGATCTGCCTGCTGCCACCGACGGTGATGATGGGGGCCACGCTGCCCGCGGTTTCGCGTTGGGTGGAAATGAGCCCGCGCGGCGTCTCGTGGCTGGGGATCTTCTACGGCGGCAACACGCTCGGGGCGGTGTTCGGCTGTCTGCTCGCGGGCTTCTACCTGCTCCGGGTTCACGACATGCACACCGCGACCTTCGTCGCCGTCGGCCTGAACGCGGCTGTGGCCGCAGGCGCGTTGGCACTCGCGCGCGTCCGCATCGGGACCGAGCCCAGCGAAGCCGGCCGGGAGCCTGCGGCGCTTTCCGCAGCGACGCCACCCGCCTGGATCATCTATCTCGCCATCGGGCTGTCAGGGATGAGTGCTCTCGGCGCAGAGGTGATCTGGACGCGGCTTTTCGGGCTGCTCTTGAGCCACACCACGTACACCTTCTCGATCATCCTGGCGGTGTTCTTGATCGGGATCGGGCTGGGGAGCGGCGTCGGTTCCTTGCTAGCGCGCCGGACGCTCAATGCGCGGCGCGCGCTGGGCCTGGCGCAACTGGCGCTGGTTTTGGCGATCGCGTGGGCATCTTGGAACATCACCAGCGCGCTACCCTACTGGCCGGTCAATCCGCGGCTGGCGGCCACGCCCTGGAATCAGTTCCAGATCGATTTCGTGCGCTGCCTGTGGGCGATCTTGCCCGCGGCTTGCCTGTGGGGCGCCAGCTTTCCCCTGGCCCTGGCGGCCGTCGCGTCCAAGGGAAGCGACGGTGGGGTGGTGGTGGGCCGGGTCTATGCAGCCAACACCGTGGGCGCGATCATTGGGGCGCTGGGCACCAGCCTGGTGCTCATCGTCACCGTCGGAACCCAGAACAGCGAGCGCATCTTGATCGCGCTGTCAGCCGTCGCTGCCGCCCTGACCTTGGTGCCGGCGCTGGTGCGCGATCGCGCGGCACCGCGCTTTGCGACTGGGGATGCAATCTGGACCTTGGCCATTGTCGCGCTGGCCGTGCTGGTGGGGCGCAACCTGGCCGCGGTTCCGGCCTTGCTGGTCGGGCATGGCCGCTTTTCGGCTGTTGAGCGAAACACCAAGGAGACCTTTCTCTACGTCGGAGAAGGCATGAATTCGTCCCCGGCGGTATCGCGGGATTTGAACGGAGTCCTGAGTTACTACAACGCCGGGAAGATCCAGGCATCTACTTTGCCTCAGGACATGCGCCTGCAGCGCATGCTCGGGCATTTGACGACATTGCTGGCAGCACAGCCGCGCGAGGTGTTGGTCATCGCTTGCGGTGCCGGTGTGACGGCCGGTGCGGCCAGCATCGATCCGCGGGTCGAACGACTGACCATCGCGGAAATCGAGCCGCTCGTCCCGCGGGTCGTCGCCCCGTTGTTCGGCGCCTTCAACGACCACGTCGTGGACAATCCCAAGGTGCACGTCGAAGTGGACGATGCCCGGCATTTTCTGACGACAACCAAGCAGAGGTTTGACGCCATCACTTCGGATCCGTTCGATCCCTGGGTCAAAGGCGCGGCCAATCTCTACACGCGCGAGTTTTGGGAGCTGGCCAAGCGGCACCTCAATCCAGGCGGTGTGGTGACGGTGTTCGTGCAACTCTACGACAGTGGAATGGCGGCCGTGAAAAGCGAGGTCGCGACGTTCTTTGAGGCGTTCCCCAACGGGACGATTTGGGGCAACACGGTCCAAGGCCAAGGCTACGATGTCGTGCTGCTGGGGCAGGTGGAGCCGACCCGCATCGACGTCGATGCGCTGGAGGGCCGCTTGCAGAGTCCCGAGTTTGCTCCGCTCGCGCAGTCGTTGCGGCAGATTGGTTTCGATTCGGCCGTGGCGCTGCTGTCCACATACGGCGGCCGGGGTCCAGAGCTCGAACCTTGGCTCAAGGACGCTGAGGTCAACCGCGACGACAACTTGCGCCTGCAATTCTTGGCCGGCTTCGGCATGAACGTCGATCAACGCGCAGAGATCTATCGGGGAATCCTCGCGCTCAGGCACTACCCAGAGGATCTGTTCATTGGATCTCCTGGCAATTTGAATATGCTGCGGGCTGCAATTGTTTCGCAATGACGCTGTCGGTCTATCACGTCCTAGGAAACAATGCGTTGTGTTGCTGCGCGTGGAAAGGCGCCACCCTTTTCATTCCGTATCCAGCGGAATTTGGTGACCTATCCTGGTGGGGACAAGCCCCTAATGAAACATAGTGTCTGCGTTGCCAGGTGGCGGCGTGAAGTGTAGATTGACTATTCTTTCGTCGATGCGAATTGGCTGAGCCACCTGACTAAGACCGGTCCACTGCGTTCTTTAGCCAAGGTACCTTTCACTCTGGGGAGAAGCCATGAAGTTGATTCACAAGACCCATCTCTTCGTCTTCGCGTTGCTCATCAGCGCGCCACTGGCGGTTGGCTGTAGCAGCAGCAGTTCGCCAGGAACCGGAAATACTGCAGGCGTTCAGTCCGGAGGCGCCGGCGCTGGAGGAAGCACCGTCAGCCCTGGCGGCACGACCAGCGTAGGTGGCCAGACGCAGACCGGCGGAATCCCCATTCCAGCAGCCGGTAACACCGGCGGTTCCACCAGCAATGGCGGCAATACTGTCGCAGGTGGCGCTGGCGCCAGCGGAGGAGAGACCGTTGTGGGTGGTTCTGTGGCCGGCGGGAACACCGTGGCGGGGGGAAATACTGTGACCGGCGGAAATACCGTGATCGGTGGAAATACCGTGACCGGTGGAAAAACGGGCGTGGTGGGAGGCACCGCCAAGGTTGGCGGGAGCACGGCACCTGGCGGGACCACGGCTCCCGGCGGGAACACTAGTGGGCCCGGTGGCAGCACCGTCACTGGCGGTACCACTGGCGCGGCAGGAGGCGCGACCCCGCTTCCTCCGGTCAAGGATCGGGTGCGAACGATCATGCCCCTGGACCTGAACTGGCTGTTCAACAAGGGTGACGTGACCGGCGCGGATGGAGCGGCTTTCGCGGATACCGCGTGGACCCCGGTGGTTCTCCCGCATGACTGGGCAGTCGAGGGGCCCTTCGCTCAGACCAACCCGACCACAGGCCGCGGCGGCTTTGCGCCGTCGGGGGTCGGTTGGTACCGAAACCATTTCAGTCTTCCCTCAACCGTCACCGCGGGCAAGCAGGTCTACGTTGAATTCGATGGCGTCATGGGGAACAGCACCGTCTATGTCAACGGCACCCAGATCGGGAATCATCCCTACGGCTACGTGAGCTTCCGTTACGACATAACGAAGAGCATCAGCTTCACGGGGGCGAACGTGATCGCGGTCAAGACCGACACCACCACACAGCCCGCCTCGCGCTTCTATGCGGGGGCTGGCATCTACCGCCGCGCGCGCGTTATCGCGACCGATCCGGCTCACATTGATCAGTACGCAACCTACGTCGCCACGCCCAGTCCGACGGCTGCGTCGGCAACCGTCAACGTCACAACCTCGGTTGTCAATTCGGGCACGACGTCTCAAAGCGTGAGCGTTCAGGGCACTGTCAGCGACGCCAGCGGGACAGCACTCCCGGCTGTCTCGGCTGCTGCCCAAACCATTGCTGCAGGTGCTTCGGCCACCTTCACGTTCACTGTCCCTGTCACGAGCCCCAAGCTATGGGATCTCGCCACTCCGAACATGTATCAGCTTGTCACAAAGGTCATGGAGGGCACCACCGCTGTGGACGATGACGTGACCCCGTTCGGCATCCGAGACCTAAAGTTCTCTACGGGCATGACCATAAACGGCAAGGTCACTCATTTCCAGGGCGTTGCCAACCATCAAGACTATCACGGGCTTGGGCTGGGTGCGCCGGCGCGGGCTATGCAACGTCGGATCGCGCAGCTCAAGGCCATTGGGGTGAACGCCATTCGCACGGCCCACGATCCGCCGAGCCCGGAATTCCTCGATTTGACCGACCGAATGGGCGTGCTCGTCCTCGATGAGTTCACCGACGTGTGGACCGCCCACAAGTACACAGACAACGGCGACTACGCGCTCTATTTCAACAAGGCGTCGACGACCCCGACCGGAATGCCCCCGCTGCCCTCGTCTGCCACCGGTACAAAGTGGTGGGAGGTCGATTTTACCGGCTTCATCATGCGGGATCGCAACCACCCCAGTGTGGCTCTCTACAGCACGGGCAACGAAATTCACGATTCGGTAAGCACGCGAACTCCCATCCTCACCGAGATGGTCAAGATCGTCCACCAGCTCGACAGCACACACCTTGTCACCCAAGCCCTGCTTGACCCCGGCACGTCAGGCGATGTCGGGGGAGCAACGAATACCCTACTCGATGTCTGGGGCGACAATTACAACGTCGCCGTTGCCATTTCGGCCGCGGCAGCCACGGTTACGAAATCTGGCTTGATCACCGAGGTGGGTGAAGAAACCAGCACCTGGACCAGCGTTACGGGCAACCCGGGGCTTACGGGCTCGTTCCAGTGGACGGGCGTGGATTACATGGGCGAGATCACCAGCACGACCGGGTGGCCCAGCATCGGTGGCACCGGGGCGCTTATGGACGAATTGGGGGCAGTGAGGGCTAATGGCTACACCTGGTCGGGCATATGGGGTGGGCCGACGAAGTCGGCTCCGCCCAGTGGAGCGGCGGCGGGCAAGATCGTGCTCACGCCGGACCACACCAGCATACTGGACGACGTGGATGACGTCTCGTTCGTCAAGGCCGTGGTGTCCACTGACACCTCCATCACGTTCTCCATCTCAGGCCCTGGAAGAATCATGGCTGTGGACAGCGGGAGCCAGAAGCAGGAAAGCTTCCGCGGAAACGTTCGCAGCACCTCCGGAGGCGCAGCCTACGCCATCGTTCAGGCGACCGGCGCCGGAACCATCACCGTGACCGCCAAGGCGACCGGGCTCACGGACGGCACAGCGACCATCACGGCTACTGAGGGAACCTGGGTTCCCTGCTCAGGGACCTGCGACTAGCGCTGAGCGTTCTTCTTGACCAAAGCGGCCGCTTCTTGCCACCGCGCAGGAAGCGGCCGACTAGTTTCTTACCGAAAGCCTGAGCACCGTGATCGAGCGGGCGGGCAGGGTCCGGGTGAAATGCGGCCCCATCCCGGTCCACACCGATTCCACTGGGGCGACCTGCCGGGGATGCTCGAATGAATTCTCGGCGTTGCCGTCCCGGGCGGTCATCACGATGGCTCGGCCTTTGGGTGCGACCGACTTCAAGCCCTCCAGCTCAAACGTGGTCTTGCGCGCCACCGTCCCGGCGTTGACCAGCTTGAGGATGATGTCGTTGCCGTCCTGGGTTCGGCTGGCCACCGCGTAGAGCCGTGGGGGACTGGGACGGACCACTTCCTGTATCAGCTTTCCATCGAGGTAACAGCGGATGCGAGGGCCCGCGAGCTCGATGCGGATGTTGTACCAACGGCCGGTCTCGACCTTGCCCAGCACTTTGGGTTCACCGAAGATTCCTTGCAGTCCGATGCGGACGTTGCCCCAGCCCCCGATGTTCCAGACCCTTTGCTGGCCGTCCTCCTCGGCCTGGAACTGGATCTGGAAGCCGTCGAAGCCGCCCAGTTTGCGGGCCTGCACCTCGAAAACGCCGTCGCCCCAAAGGCTGTCAGCGATTTGGGCCAGCTCGAACGCGTCTTCCTTCCCGGTCTGGCGCAAGACCCCGTCCGCGACCGTCCACTGCCCCTTGAACGGCTTCCAGCCCTTCATCCCCCGTGAGAAGTCGCTCTTGAAGACCAGTCTTCCATCCGCGGCCGTGAATGAAATGTTCTTGTATTCGACCTGGGTGTCGCCCCACGTACCAACGCCGAACCTGCCTTGGGGTGACTCGAACGGAATTTCCGGCTGATTGAGGTCGCTTGGGCAAACCACGTCGCCGCGGTTGGCAGCGAACATGGTTTGCAGATAATACGAGGGCGTGCCGTAGCAGCGGCCTTGATCGAAGACGATCGCGTTCGGGGTCCAGGCTTTCCACGCCGGGTGGGCCAGCAGCGGGGCGTAGGACGCCATCACCACATGGTCGCCGTTGGCTTCCAGCCCGGTGAGAAAGGCTGCCTCGGCCAGCGCGGCCGAGAAGTTTCCATTCCCGGCTCCGTTGGCGACGGCGTATTCGCCCACGTAGACCAGCGGATCCCTCCGGTCGACCCGTTGGTAATAGTCCGCCATGCCCAGGAATCCCAAGGTATCGAGGTAGTAGTGCTCGTCCTGGATCTCGACCGGGCGGGTCTTGGGGATCTCGCCGTCCCACATATTCGCGACCAGGTGCAGGTCCGGGTATTTGTCCTTCAAGGCATCATGGAATAGGGCGTAGCGTTCGGGGTACGCGGACCCGCCATTCTCGTTACCGATTTCCATGTAATTCAGCTTGAACGCGGCCGGATGCCCGGCAGCGGCCCGCAGCGCGCCCCACTTGCTGTCCACAGGGCCCCGCGCGTATTCCACCAAGTCCAGTGCGTCTTGCACCCATTCCTTCATTTGATTCATGGGCACCGCGTAGTCGTGGCCCATGCCGCAATTGATCACGTAGACGGGCTCGGCGCCCAGATCCTCGCACCATTGCAAGAACTCGTGGGCGCCGAAGGCTCCTGACGTCTGGTAGCCCCAACGGTTCGAAATCCCGCGGCGTTGGGCCGGCTCGCCAATCGAGTCTTTCCATCGCGGGGCATTGGCTCGGTCCAGGCCCTCGACAAAGCATCCTCCAGGGAAACGGACAAAGGCCGGCTTCAGGGCCGCGATCATTTCTGCCAGATCCCGCCGCAGACCATGCCCCTTCCAGGTCGTGGTCGGCATCAGAGAGAGCTGGTCGATCCAGACCTTTCCCACGCCTTGGCCCACGAGGACCAGGCGCCCGGACAGGTCCGCGGCCGAGGGGTTCATCGTCACCTCAACTTTCTCCCAAGCGCTGGTCGGCGTTGGCAGGGAGGTTCTCGCGAGCACCTTTCCGCCCTGTCCCAGCAAGCGGACTTCCAGCGGGCAATCCCCGCGCTGGTACAGCGAAAAGCGCAGGGCTTCGCCTTTGCGGAATGCCATCCCACCCGGGTAGTGGTCCTTGTCGCGGCTGAACCCGTCCTGGGCGACGCTTGCATCGGGCTGCAAGAACTCCAGCGACAGCGAGGTGGGATTTCGGCGGTGCAACGGGCTGGTTCTGTCCAGCCTGACCTGCACTCCACCGGACGCCTTCCAACCCACCGGCTCCTGGCGGTCGTCTTCAAAGGAGCGGTTCTGGATCATCTCGGCCCACAGGCCGCCTTCCCCGGCCCGGTTGATCTCCTCGAAGAAGATGCCGTAGAGGAGTGGGCTGATCTTCGGACCTTCCTGGTCCACGTGGACCGTCAGGTGGGCGACCTTGGTCTGGTCGGGCTGCGCTGTAGCCGAAACCGACATCGCCAGGAAGCCGAGCACCAGCAGCAAGAACCTTGGCGTCGAGCCTTTCTCCATGGGGCGTTTCTAGCACCCCTCTTGCCTCAGGTATCCTGACTCGCGAGGCCATCCTTCATGCGCCAGAAAGGGCGAATGAAGCGGCGGTGTGTGTGCGTCATGGCGGCGCCGCGGCCTGGTGGCGAGGTCCGCTTGGCGTCATGGCGAACGAAAGGTACAATCAGCGGTGTCCATTGTTGGGCTAGGGCCTCTCTGGCGGGGGATTTGGCTCGGGCAGCCCAGCTGCGATTTCTGGACCGGTTTTTGGGGTTGCCGCTACTGCAAAACGCTGGATACCGATCGATCACTGGAGGAGTTTCATGAAAGACCTTTCCGTTCGACAGGCTGCCTTGGGAATCTCGCTGCTCGCGGTCTGTAGCGGCATCGGATGCAGCGTAAACAACCAACAGCCGGCTAGCGGAGGCGCGGGCGGGACCGCCGGGAACCCTGGGGCAGGTGGAACAACGGTCTCTGGGGCCGGGACCGAAAGTGGTGGCACCACGACCGCTGGGGGAACTGTTGAGACCGGGGGCGCCACAGAGCAAGGCGGGGCAGGTGGCGAAACAGGCGTGGCCGGCTCGGGTGGCGGCGCAACTTCAGCCGACACCGGCGGCATCAAGGACACCGGTGGAAATACAATCTCAGGCGGAAACACAATCTCAGGCGGAAATACAAGCTCGGGCGGAAACACAATCTCAGGCGGAAACACAAGCTCGGGCGGCAACACCAACGCGGGTGGCAGCAAGGGTGAGGGTGGCTCGGGCGGCATCGCAAACTCGGGTGGCAGCAAGGCATCGGGCGGGTCAGGCGGAATCGCCAGCTCGGGCGGGTCAGGCGGCGTCGCAAGCTCTGGCGGCGCTGGTGGCAGCAAGGCATCGGGCGGGTCAGGCGGCGTCGCAAGCTCTGGTGGCGCGAGTGGCAGCAAGGCATCGGGCGGGTCAGGTGGCGTGGCCAGCTCGGGCGGCGCGGGTGCCATTGCCGGCAACACCGGCAGCGGCGGAGGATCGGTTAGCTCTCTGCCCTGGCTCAAGGTGGTAGGGAACCAACTCCAGGATCCAAGTGGCAAGATGGTGATCCTCAGGGGTGTCTCGATCGAAGGCCTCACTCAACAGATGGCGACTGGACTCAAAGTAAACGGCCTCCTCGACAAGATCACAAACAAGAACGACGTCGATGCACCCTCGACAGGTGCGCCAGGCTCGCCAGGTTGGTACACGAAGATCGTGCGTCTGCCCGCCGATCCGCCTGGAACGGATGACAACTACGTAAACAATACCCTCAAGCCCGCAGTGGACTACGCCACCAACCTAGGCCTTTATGCCATCATTGATCTGCACTACATCTCCAACCCCTACAACCTTGTCTCAACGGTCAATGCTTTTTGGACCAAGATTTCGCCGATGTTCAAGACCTACTCCAACGTGTTCTACGAGGTGTTCAACGAGTCGAGTGTGATGGATTCATGGGCGACGTACAAACCCACAATGCAAGCCTGGGTCAATCTCATTCGTGGCTTCGCACCCGATAACATCATTATTGCGGGCAGTCCCGCGTGGGACCAGACAATGGGCGCTGCGGCGACCAGTCCACTCAGCGGAGGCAACATCATCTATTCGGTCCACATGTACGAACAGCACTACAACAAGGGGAGCGGTGGGAACGTTACGCAGGTGAATACGGCTGCGAAGGGCGTCCCCCTCATCATGACGGAGTGGGGTTTCTGTAGCTGCTCGGGCCAACCAGGGAAGGGTACGAATATCATCGGCACTTACGGAACTCCCATGTTGAACTGGCTCGAAGGCCTGGGCGGGAGCTGGACGGCCTGGTGCGCGTCGAATAGCTGGCTCCCGGATATGTTCAACGGCAACAACTGGGATCTCCTTTCGGGCCAAGACCAGATGGGTGCTTTCGTCAAGGACTGGATGTACACGAAGAAGGATCAGAACTCGGTCAACTGAACACGCCGGCCAAGTGTTTCTGAGTTCGAGCGGACTTGACCATCAAGCAGACCTTCCCGCTGTTACCAATCCTCGCTGTGCTGGGCCTTCCCGCGGCCTGTCAGCGAGGCCCGAGAAAGGCGGGGCCACCTGCGCCGAGCGAAGCCACGGGTCCGGCGGCTCCGCGACTCCAGTTGGCACCGCCGCCCTACGAGATGGGCCCTGTCGTGCAGGATGAGTCCGTACGCCGCGTTTTCACTGTGTCCAATGCGGGCTCCCTGCCCTTGGAAATCGGCGCCATTGATGCCAGTCGATTCTGTTCCGCGAGCATGGATGCGAAGACCATCGCGCCCGGCAGTAGCGGCCAACTGGAGGTGACCTGTCGCTCGGATCTCTACGGGCCGATGCGAGAGTTCATCCTGATTCACAGCAACGATCCGCAGGCGGACCGGCTTCCCGTCGAACTGGTGGCGAATGTGACGCCGCTGCTGGCATTCGACGCGCAGGTGCTCGATCTGCAGATGCCTTTCGGCGAGCAACGGTGGCAGGAAGTCCATCTGGTGGGCACCTTGCTGGACGCGGCCTCCATCAAGCTCAAGAAGTCGGGTCTTGCCGAAGATTCGAGTGTCGAGTTCCCAGCCCGGCAGCCGGGCTCTCCCGCGACTCTTCGTGTTCACTGCCACGGCAAGAAGGCGGGGATGCATGCGGGCAATCTCATTGTGGCCACGGGCCTCTCGCGTCCCAAGGAGATCGCGATGCCCTATGCTTGCAAGGTAGCGGGCACGCTGGAGGTTTCGCCCAGCAACCCCTACTTCAACCTCAAGCTGCCAGGGCCCAAGCTGGTGTCGATAGAAGTTCGCAGCTCGCAGCCGGGGTTCCAGGTGCATGGGGCGCGCGTGCTGGAAGGACCGTTCGCTGCGTCGGTGGAGGGACCGGTCGGTGACAATGTTTTCCGCGTGCAGGTGAGGGTGCTGGAAGACCGCGTGGCTGACGACAGTCGAGCTTCACAGGGCAAGGTTCTCATCCTAAGCAACGATCGAACCGAGCCACAAAAGGAGATCCCCCTCTTCGGATTCGGCAAGCTGAACGGCGCAAAGGCGGAAAGCACGGCGCCGTGATCCCTCTGGCTACTCCTTGGGTAGCCCTAGAGCACCGAACGGTTTGCCTCCCGTCGTGAAATCGCGGATTTGCGTCGCGTCCCTTCGTTGCTCCTCGGTCAAATACGTCGAGTATTCTCCCTCGTCGCGCCTCGGGCCGCTCGCAACTGCGCAATTTCACTCGGTCCGGCAAACCGTTCGGTGCTCTAGTAAACCTCCACTTCCGCCAAATGGAAGAAGTTGGGCGGTTTGTTCAGGAGACGAACGTAGCGGCCCTCGGCCCGCAGGCCGTTGGCGGTCCATTTGTCGGAGATCTCCTTCCATTCCCGCAAGAACGTGAAGTTCTCGTTGTCTTTGCTGACTTCCAACCTAAGCGGCACGGCCCGCTCCTGGCAGCAATCGGATCGATTGTACACGACGACTTTGTCGAACTTGCGAACCGACCCAAGGTCGATCACGACCCATTGCTGGCCGGCGGACTCGGTGTGGAAGCCGAGGTTGTCACGGTCCCCATCGACCAGCAGGCGGTGATCGGTTCCCTGCGGGGGAAACTGGCTGCTCACGGTGACGGGGCGATGGAGCGCGAGGTTGGGTTCCCCGTACTTCCTGTCCAGCCAGGTTCCCGCGGCGCCTAACAGCACGGCCAGCAGCAAGACGGCAACCGTGATGCGCAAGCACCGCGCGAAAAGCGCCGACCGGAGGCGAGCCGCCTCGTACTCAAGCGGCTCGTACATCCCGATGGCCAGGCCGTGCACGGCGCTGGCAAACAACTCTCGCTCTTCCCCTGTCAGTTTCGCCAGGGTGGCGTCGCGACCCGGCCCAAGCAAAGCTGTCAGCGTCGAGGCTTGCGCGGCCGTCAGCTTGGCGAATGCTCGGCCCACCAGCGGGATGTGCAAGGCGTTCGCCCAATCGGCATCGCTGAGTGGCCCACTGCCGGGAAGCGCACTTTCACGTTCCAAGTGCGCGCGAACCAGCAAACTGACCTGATGGCACTCAAGCAGGACAGCCGCCAAGTTGCTCTTGCCAGTCGTCTCGACGACGTCCACGCAAAGCTGGCGCGCGATATCGAACCACGCAAATCCGGGCTTCCCTGGAGCGAAGGTCTTCTCTCGTGCCTCGGCCACGCGTGGCCCCATCCATAGTAGCCTGCTCAGCCAATTGGGCGGCTTCTTCATCGACGCCTCGGGTCTCGGCCGATATTGGGGATCATTGACCTCGTCAGTCATGGCAAGTCCTTCACACCCCGAAGGCTAGAATGGCTCAAAGATTCTGATCCTTGACTAGGGACGGCTCTCCTAAAGAGGAGACCTCGACCATCGTGAAAGTGGGGTCTCCGTATAGTACCTCGGCATGATAGTCCTTTGGCATGTCAACCAGCGGTCGGACCCACTCTGCTGCCTGGGTCGAGGTGCTTGCGGTCGTGAGTTCGTGACTTCGATAGTAGTAGGTGGCTACCGTTGAAAACCCCCGCTTGACCGCCAATTGCAGGAGACGGTGCCGCTGCAAAGCATCCGAGGCCTCTCGATCGAGCGTGTACCCGAAGCCCGACATGGCCGGAACATTGAGTCCGTAGCTGACAATGCCGTCATCGAATTCCAAGATCTTCGGCACATGGCCGTGCAACGCCTGACGCACGCGCGGCGCAGTTTTCAGGCAGAAGTCTGCGAAACCTTCGTGGTAGCGCAATTGGCGATGGTATCGAGCAAACCCAACCAGCACCAACGCAGCAAGGCTGACGGCGCCAATCATGCCCACGAGCTGAGGCAGGTACCCAGCCAGAATGTAGCGCCCGCGATTGATCGGGGCGGCCAAAAGGGAGAGTAGGTTGAGTGAAATGGCAATGGTCGTGACAGGGAAATACCAATGGCCGACACCATACACAAACAGAATGTCGTAAAGATCGAGCAGGACAATGCCCGGCGCCATCATCACAAGAAAGCGGTCAAAACGGGTGGCAAAGCCTCGCAATTCCACGGCAAATCCCTGGCTGAGGATTCGCAACCGCACGACGATAAGCAGGTAAAGGAAGGTCGCCAGCAGCGAAAGCGCCGGAGGAGCCCAACGGTAGAGGGAGGGCAGCGCATGGCGACCGAGAGGGCGTTTGAGGTATTCCACAATTCCATCGATGGATTCGGAACGTGGGAAGGGGAAGGTACTCTTGGCGACGCCGCTGACAGGAATCGCAGATCCGGCATAGAGCTTGTTGCACAACAGGAACATCAGGAGAGACCCCACGAAGGTTGCAATCGCTGCCCAGGCAAAGGGACGGCGCCGTTTGTTTTGAGCGGCCTCGACGAACCAGTAGCACAGGGGAAACACTGCCAGTGCAGCATGGTCGAGACGGGCCAAGGTGACGAAAACAAGCGCGGCGGCGCAACGAACTCCGGACTTTGCATCTACGCGCTTGCCGTAGCGGACGAAGGTCCAAGCCAGCACAGCAAATGCAAAGATAGTAATCCCACTCTCCATGCCGTTGGCGAACGAATAGAGTGTCCCGTAGAGGGGTAGAGGACCTTCGCCGCCGCCAGCGCGTGCAATCACGTCCGGGTCAGTGGCCCATTGTGGAAGGAGCAACAGGGCGTAGAGGCCGAAGGGTAGGCCCAGGAATAGAAAAGGAATGGCGCGCGAAGTGCGCAGAAAGGTTTGTCCGATTATCCATACTGCAGCAATGAGAAACGCAAGACTTGCGAGGATGGTAAACAGCAGCGCACTGCTTGGGCGATGCAGGAGGTGCGCTGAGCCGTAGCAGGCGGCGACCACCATCTGCCAAAGCGGGTGAAATCCATTGGTAGGATGGCTGCCATCCATGGATACGGAGCCGTGGAGAGCGATGTTGCGCGCCACAGACAGATAGTAGAAGGTATCGGCCGCTGCATATCCGAAGGGACGGCGCACGGGATCCTCTGCGAGATCGGCCAGCACCGGGAGAGCAAGAAGCAGACAGGTGGCCAGGATGATAGCCACGGACGTCTCGCGACGATGTCTGGTCTTCTTGGTCGCGATGGAATCGTCCGGCGACCGTGGGCCGAGCATTCGAGCTTTTTAGTCGACGGCAGGAATGCTGTCAATGTGGGAACGAGCGAGTTTCGCGGGCTTTTTGTGCGGAAGACGACAGGATCGGGACGAAGATGTCAGCCGCGGTCTCGCAACGGTCATTGCGTGGGATCGAGAGTCAGCTTGCGACCCGTGGGCGACAAGAAGGCGGGGGCGACGATCCCCAGGCGCGCCAGGCGGCATTGCAGCGCGGTTTCGAGCACCCCCAGGCCATACTGGACACTGCGGCGGAACCCGATGGAGGACGCTTCTTGGAAGTACAGAGTGGGACAGGTGACCTCGGCGATGCGGAAGCCGAAGTAGGTGGCCTGCACGAGCATCTGGTTGTCGAACACGAACCCGTCAGCGTTTTCCTCGAGGGGAAGGGTGGTAAGAACCTTGCGCGAGAAGGCGCGGTATCCCGTGTGATACTCGGAGAGTTTCTCCTTGATCAGGATATTCTCCGCGGCGGTCAGCGCTCGATTGGCGAGATACTTGTACAGAGGCATTCCCCCCTGGAGCGCACGTCCACCGAGAATTCGCGACCCGAGGGCGACGTCATACAGCCCGCTGGCGACACAATGAGCGAGGGCCGGTATCAGTTTGGGAGTGTACTGATAGTCAGGGTGAACCATGACCACAATGTCGGCGCCCCGCTGCAAGGCAGCGGTGTAGCACGTCTTCTGATTCCCGCCATAGCCGCGGTTTTGCGGGTGGACGATGGTGTGCAGGCCGAGACGCCGAGCCACCTCGGAGGTTCCATCCGAGGAGCGGTCGTCGACCACGATGACTTCGTCGACCATGTTGGGGATCTCGGCCGCGGTGCGTTCGAGGGTCTGCTCGGCGTTGTATGCCGGCATGACGACAATGATTCTCTTTCCGTCGATCACTGAGAAACCTCGCTAGACCGTCGATATTGGACGATGGGTGGAGGCCCTGTCTACACCGCCATTTCGCCTGAAGGCGAGGGGTTTCTGACGCATAGGCGGGGCCGTGGGAGTAGTCTTGGGGACATGGATCCACGCCGCGCAGACGGTGCGCAATCCATCTTCGCCCAGCTCGGGCCCACCAACACGGGAAAGACCCACCGGGCTGTCGAGCGGATGCTGCAGCACCAGACGGGGATGATCGGCTTACCCCTTCGCCTGCTGGCGCGCGAGGTGTACGACCGGGTGACTGCGCGAGTCGGCGAAGGCGCGGTGGCCCTGGTCACTGGGGAAGAGAAGCGCGTGCCGCCACAACCACGCTACTGGGTCTGCACCGTCGAGGCCATGCCGGTAGAGCGCGAAGTGGATTTCGTCGCGGTTGACGAGATCCAGTTGTGTGGCCACGGCGAGCGCGGCCATGTGTTCACGGATCGGCTGTTGCACGGACGCGGTCGGCGGGAAACTTGGTTCCTGGGCGCCGACACCATGCGGCCCATGGTGGAGCGCCTGGTGCCCACTGCGGTCCTCGACGGGCGGCCGCGCCTGTCGCGTCTGCTGGGTACAGGCTCCCTGCCGTTGCGCGGCCTTCCTCCGCGCACCGCCGTGGTGGCCTTCTCGGCTGGTGCGGTGTACGGACTGGCCGAACGGCTGCGTGTGCGGCGGGGCGGCGCTGCTGTGGTGCTGGGCGCCCTGTCGCCGCGGGCCCGCAATGCCCAGGTGGCCCTGTACCAGGCCGGCGAGGTGGACTATCTGGTGGCCACCGACGCCATCGGGATGGGCCTCAACATGGACGTGGACTGCGTGGCGTTCGCCGAGCTGTGCAAGTTCGATGGCCGGCACATGCGTCCTCTGGATGACGCGGAGCTAGCCCAGATCGCGGGGCGCGCCGGCCGTCACCACAACGACGGTCGCTTTGCCACGCTGGCGCCGTTGCCACCGCTGCCGGCCGCGGTCAGCCACGCCATCGAAGACCATCGCTTTCCCGTGCAGAGGCGAATTCTCTGGCGCAGCCGCGATCTCGATACCCGTTCGCTGGACGCCCTGATGGCGTCCTTGCAGCAGCGCCCGCCTGCCGCTTGCCTCGAACTTCAGGACGGGGCTGAAGACGCGCGCGCTCTTGTCCGCCTTTCCCAGGACAGCGAGGTCGCGGCCCGCGCTCGTGATGGCGAAAGCATCGGCCTGCTGTGGGAGGTTTGCCAGATCCCTGACTATCGCCAGTTGCAGCTCGACGACCATTTTCAGCTTCTGCGCGCGGTGTTCCTGCAGCTTCGGGGACCGCGGCAGCGGTTGGCTGACGACTGGATCCGGCGCCACGTCGACCACCTGGACAACGCCCACGGTGACATCGATACCCTGCTGGCGCGCATGGCTTTCATCCGCACGTGGACGTACATCACGCACCACACGCGCTGGGTGGACGACGCCCGGGCCTGGCAGGAACGCGCGCGGGCCATCGAGGATCGACTGAGCGATGCCCTGCACGAGCAGCTGGTGTCGCGCTTCGTGGATCCCACCTCCCGGCGTACGCGCTCTCGTGACCGGCGTGAAGGGAGTCTGGGCGAGCAACTGCGCGCTGTCGTGCCTGTGCGGGCCGACGCACGCGAAGAGGACGCGGATCAAGGCGCAGCCATTGGGCGCTGGATCGAGGGACTCGTGGATGCCGCGCATGAACGCTTCCGCCTCGACGAGGCGGGCCGCATCTTGGACGGGGATCGGGCGCTGGCGCGGCTGGCAGCCGGTGTGGATCGCTTGCGACCGGAAATCACGCTGCTCTTGGATGATCTGGGCGCTGGCCTGCGGTTGCGTCTGCAGCGGCGACTTCTGGCATGGACCCGCGATTGGGTGGCGCAACTGTTGGCGCCCCTGCGTGATGAGCGATTGGCCAGCCTGGGACCTGCGGGGCGTGGTCTTGTGTATCAGCTGGAACAGGGACTGGGCACGGTTCTGGTCGCGCGCGCGGCCGAGCAGGTGCGCGAGTTGCAACCGCACGATCGCAGTGCCCTGGGACGCGCGGGCGTGCGCGTGGGCCGCCACGTGATTTTCTCAGCCAAGCTGCTGCAGCCCTGGGCGTTGCGCGAACGCACTCTGCTTTGCCAGGCCGAGATCGGATGGCGGCTCGATCAACCGAAATCCGACGCGGTGTCGTTCGTGCCCAGCTCAGAGGTGAGCGACGCCAGCTACGTGGCCATGGGATTTCCGGTGATTGGGGGCCGCGCTATCCGGGCCGATGTCGTGGAAGGCGTAGC
Organism: Myxococcales bacterium; assembly: GCA_003142855.1. Taxonomy (GTDB): domain Bacteria; phylum Myxococcota_A; class Polyangia; order Fen-1088; family Fen-1088; genus Fen-1137. Next base: position 7,485 of record PLNW01000153.1, on the reverse strand, counting down.
CGTTCGCGTGGCCGCGGGCGCGGGCGCGGCAGAAATCGCGCGGCGGTTGGGTTGCTACCCCGACGAAGTCGAGCCCATCCGGCGGGCGTTGGCACCGTTACGCCGGCGGGCTCGCGGCTGAAGTCGTGTTGTGGATCGGATCCGGGCTACGGGGCGGCCATAAGAGAGCACCCACCCGCCGGCCGACTACTGTCCGTCTCCCAGAACCTGCCGGAGTGCGGACTGAACCTGGAGCGAGGACGGACACTCGGAGACATCCGATGTGAGACGCACGGAAAGCGGCGCGGGCGCGGCGGGGAGAACCGTCTGGGCAAGCAGCAAGGTCGAGGCAAGCGCGGCGCAAATGGGCATGAGAAGAAATCTCAGAGCCATGGTACAGCAGAAGGACCCTGACGTCCGCGCAGGTCGCCAGAACGGCTGCGCAAGAGACTTGGGCGGAGCTTCCGGGTGCGGCTAAGGGACAGGCGCGGCAACTCCATTGTCGACGGGAAGATGGACGCGAAACACGCTGCCTTGGCCGAGTTCACTTTCGACTTCGATGCGACCGCCCTGGGCGCGGACCAACAAGGCGGTGATGTAGAGCCCGAGGCCCAGGCTCTCTTGCCGGCCGCCCTCGTTGCTGCGCGAGCGGCGTGCGAACACCTGGGGCAATTCTCGCCGGGAAATGCCAACGCCATGGTCGGCGACGGCGATTGTGACGAATCCATCGGCGCAGCTGGTGTGCACGCCGACTTCGGCCGAGGCATCTGAATACTTGAGCGCGTTGCTGAGCAGGTGAACCAGCATGCGTTCCAGACGATCGGGATCCGCTGGCACAAGAGGCAAGTGCGGCTCGGATGATAGGCGCAGGCGCTCCGTGGGCAGGGTTTCCCCCAGCCTCTCGCACAGGTCCGTGATGAAGCGCTGTACGTCGATGGGTTTCCGGGCCAGCTGGAATTGGCCGCTTTCGAGACGAACCACCTCGACCAGGTCGCGGATCATGGTGGCCAGGCGCTGGCCGTTGGCAATGATCGCGGCCACGCGCTTGGCGTGAGGATCTCCAGGTTGCAGCGATCGTTGCAGCATCTGCGCCTGCAAGAGCAAGGCGGACAGTGGCGTGCGCAGATCGTGCGACACCATGCGGACTAGGTCATCGCGCTGCTCTTGCACCTGCTGCAGGTACGTGACGTCGACCAAGCTGGCGACCACCCCATCCACGGCGCCGTCAGGCCCCGGGATGGGGACGGCACTGACAGACAGCGAACGCCGTCCCAGGGGAGGCGGCCCGTCCAGGATCAGCACCTCGTGGAAAACCGCCTCGCCGCGCAAGGCACGCGCCGCTGGCCGCTGCTCGGGTGCGACGGGCTTGCCGCTGGCATCGAGCACTCTCACACCGCGCAGGCGTTCCTCGGTGGGCGCGGCGGCTTGGTCACTCGACAAACCCAGGAGTTTCTCGGCCGCAGGGTTGACGTGCTGGATCGTCCCGTCGCGGGCATAGAGCACCAGGCCATCGGGCATCGCGGCCACCACTGTGTCCATCCGGCGCGACTGTGCAGCGAGATTCTTGTCCACCGCGTCCCTTTCCGCGCCCCAATGCCATGCCGCGGGCGCGAACCAAGCAAATATAGCCGCGAGTCGCGGCCGTGCAACCGTGACAGAACATCTTGGCGATTGCGCCAATGTGAGGCATGACAGGAACCATGGGGGCCGAACCCACGTTTGCAGCAAAGCCGTACTCCGAGCGCGATGCGCGTCGCATTCTGCTTGAAGCGCTCAAGGGCCAGGGTGGGCAATTGACCAAGGCCGACGCCGTCGCGAAATCCGGCCTGCCGGTACCGGTGGCCGAGGAAGCGCTGGCTGGCCTGCTCAAGGAATTTCGCAGCCACCTAGCCGCCACCGAGAGCGGCGAACTGATCTATCAATTCGATCCCGCGTTCGCGCGCCGGGATGCGGTCTCTCTGCGCGAGAGGCTGGCCAAGGTGGGGAACGCGCTGTGGAGGGGGTTCTCCTTTCTTTTCAAGATTTCCATCGTGACAACCCTGGTCGTGTATTTCGTGGCGTTCGTCGTCATGTTGATCGCGGTCCTGTTCGCGCGGCGCAGTTCGGACGACCGCGACAGCGGCGGAGATATCGACTTCACTTGGCCGCTGTTTTGGATGTGGGGCTGGGGTCCGGGCAGTGCTGGCGGCTTCACCCGACGCCGCCGCCGGCTGCCTGACAAGCCGCTGTACAAGAAGGTCTTCGAGTTCGTGTTCGGCCCGCCCAAGCCGCCGCTGGATCCCTTGGCCGACGAAAAGGAGGTGCTGGCCCACATTCGGCACAAGAACGGCCGCATCGCCGCAGTGGACCTGGTGATGTTGATGGGATGGGATTTCGCGCGCGCCGAGGAAGAGGCCACGCGTCTGCTGGTCAACTATGGCGGCGAGCCTGAGGTCACCGACGATGGTGTGGTGGTGTACGTGTTCAAGGACATGCGCAAGACGGCCGTGCAGAGCGGACAGCCTGAACCCACGGTGCGCCGGGCCTGGGAGCGTCTGGAGTCGCGGCCGCCGCTGACCGGAAATCGCACCGGGACCAACGTGGCCATCAGTCTGTTCAACGGGTTCAACCTGCTGGCGCCGCTGTGGATCGTGCCGGCCTTTGAGGCGGGCCTGGCCGCGCCCATCCCGGGCCAGGAGTTCTTGCTGCACGATTACCCGCTGGCCTTCTCGGGGTTGTTGTTTGCGGTGCCGTTGGGTCGCTGGCTGGTCGAGCGGGCGCGCGAGCCGGGCCGACGCAGACGCAATGCCCGTCGGCGCTTGCTGCAATCCGTGCTGGCCAGGCAAGGCCAAGCCGCATCGATCGAAGAACTGGCGCCCGAGCCGGCCACGGCCCAAGCGCTGTCCCAGTCTCTGGTCGCCTTGGGCGGCGATGTGGTGGCGGACGACCAGGGCCAGATTCGCTACGCCTTCCCGCGCATCGGCGAGGAGCTTGCAGCGATCGAAAAAGCCCGCGCGCAAGCCTCGGGACGCGAACAGGATCCTGGAGCCATAGTCTTTTCGTCGAAGGACTGATCGATCTTGTGCGAGAAAGCCGAGACGTGACCGAGCACGACCAGATCATTCGTTGCCTCCTGGAGAATGGCCGCGCTCGCGTGGTGGCCGCGACCACGACCCAGACGGTGCGCGAGATCACGCGCCGGCACAACGCGCTGGGCGTGGCCGCGGTTGCGCTGGGTCGCGCGATCACTTCTGGGTTGCTGCTGGCGACGCTGACCAAGGATGAAGAACAGGTGACTTTGCAGATTCTTGGCAATGGACCACTGGGCGGAATCACGGTGGATGCGCGGTCTTCTGGTCGCGTGCGCGGTTACCTGAGGCATGTTGACGGCGTTCCCTGGGTCGGAGCATCCCAGCCAGCCCGCTTGTCGCTGGCAGAGGCGGTGGGAAAGCAAGGCGTGGTGAACGTGGTTCGCGACTTGGGCCTGGCGCAGAACTACGCCGGTCAGACTGCGCTGCAAACCGGGGAGATCGACGGCGACATTGAACACTACCTCTCGACCAGCGAGCAGATCGACAGCGTGCTCCACTGTGACACCCTGGTCGATGGCGAGGGCAGGGTCATGGTTTCAGCGGGACTACTGGTGCAGACCCTGCCCCAAGCTGAGGGCGCGGCCTTGGTCGAGTTCATTCGCCAGACATGGGACGAGCGGCGACTCAGTCAGGTCCTGCTGGAAGCGCCGGGGGTGGACGCTGAAACGCTCGCGCGCCGGTTGCTGGCGCCCATGCCCGAGACCTTGCGGATTCTCGACAGTCGGCCGGTGACCTTTGCGTGCACGTGCAGCCGTGTGCGCGCTGCCGCCACACTGGAGATGCTTCACGAAGAGGATCTGCGGGCTATGATCCTCGAGGACAACCAGGCTCGGGTTGGCTGCAACTTCTGCGGAGAACAATACACGTTCTCCGAGAGCGAACTGGAACTCATCCGCCGCAAGGGCCAGCCGGCGCGGCCGGCGAGCTAGGTTTGGTGCGGTTGGGCGAGCCGCAGCTTTCCGCGGGTCTGGCCCGGTCGCTGCGGGGCGCCACGCCTTCGTGCCATGTTGCAGCCTCGCGACGCTACGCCTACACTAGAGATCATGACGTTGACGATCCGAGGGCAAGTTCGCGGAGGCAGGCTCCTGGTGGACGAGCCCATCGATCTCCCCGATGGGTGCGAAGTCGCGCTCGCCGTGGTGGAGGACGGAGACGACTTGGACGACGACGATCGCGCGCGTCTGCACGACGCCATCCGCGCCGGCCAAGCGGAAATGGACCGAGGCGAAGGCATTCCCGCAGGCGAGGTCGTCGCGATGCTTAGGGCGAAGCACGGATAATGCCTCGCTACCAAGTTCGGGTCGCCCCCCGAGCCCAGGCACAGATCGACGAAGTCGCGGCTTGGTGGAAGACAAACCGCCAGGCGGCCCCGACTCTGGTCGTGGACGAGTTCGAGGCGGCCGGTGAACGACTGACTTTCGCGCCCCTGAGCGGGGCCATCTATCGTCAGACGGTCTTCCGCTCGGTGCGGCGGTTGCTTCTCCCCCGCATTCGCTATCACATCTACTACGAGATTGACGAACCCGCCGGGGTGGTAAGGGTCGTTGCGTTCTGGCATGCGGCGAGGGGCAGGGGGCCACGCTTCTGAAACGACGCCGCCATCGCTGGGCCGATGCCGCACCGGGATCCTCTGGAAGGCATCGCTGCGGCTGGGCCGGCTACTTGGACGCCGATTCAGGAGGCAATTCGAACCACGTCAGTTCGTTCACGGTGCCCCTCCGGTTTCCCAGCGACTGTCTTACTCCCCCGTTGCCTGCACGAATTCCGGCGTCTGATTGTTGAGCGTGCCCCAGGCGGCCGTGTGCCAGCGGCTGCGATGGGCCAGGTAGAGGCCGGCGCAGTCACGCAGATAGCGCAGGGCCATGGGGCGCCGGTCCTTGACGTCAGTCTTCTCGATGGGATCGGCCACCGTGTCGTAGAGCATTTCCTTGCCACCGTAGTCAACGATGTAGCGCAGATGGGAGGAGCGTAGCGAGTAGCTGCGGCCATATTCCGAAGGAATCACACGCGGCGTCCACGGGCCCTGGCGCAGGGCCATGGGCAGCAGGCTCTGTCCCTGCATGCGCGGCTCGGGCGGCAGACCCATCAGGTCGAGGATGGTGGGCGCGACGTCTACGTGGCTGACTGTGGTGTCGACAGTGATTTCCTTGTCGGTGAGGCCCGGCACCCACAGTACCAGCGGCACCTGCGTGACTTCGAACCAGTGGCCGTAGGCGTGGCCCAGGCTGCCGTGCTCGAAGAAACCTTCGCCATGGTCCGCAAGCACGATGACCGCCGTGTCGTCGCGCAGGCCGCGGGCCGCCAGTCCGTCGACCAGGGTGCCGAAGCACTGATCGAAATACTCCACCTCGCCGTCGTACAGCCCGCGCAGTTGTTGCCAGCGCGCCGGGGTCATCTGCAGGGTCCCCCTGACGATGGCGGTCAGGATGACGCCGTCAGGGCTCTTGCCGATGGCTGGGTCGAACTCGCCCTTCACGTAGTGTTCAGTGATGCCCTGGTGATAGACGTACGGGGTGTGCGGCTCGAAGGCGATGGACGACAGAAAGAAGCGCCGTCCGGCTTTGATCTGTTCATCGGCAAAGCCCAGCATCAGTTTGATCAAAGTAGGGCAGCCGCCGCCTTTGCCTTCCTGCGAGGGCTGGTGATAGGCGGTCCACTTGGACGCGGCCTTGAGCCGGCCCATGGCAAATGAATTGTCGCCATAGTATCCGGTGGCGATGTGGTCCGCGCCCAATACCGCGCTGACCATGGGCGTGCCCGGGTTGAGCTTGGCCTTGTCGCCCAGAATGCCGCTCACGCGCGGCAAGGTTCCACTCTGGATGCTGGCGTGCGAAGGCGGGGATGAGGGCGAGGCCGCCTCGGTGTTGAGAAAGACAACGCCATTCTTGCGGCCAGCCTCGGTGATGCGCGGGGTGAGGACCTTGGTCTGACTGTAGAGCGCGAGGCTGTCGGCACGCAGGGCATCGCCGATCAAGAGAACCAGGTTGCGCACCGGTTTGGGGCGCGCAAGCGAAGGCGCGGCCGCCAGCAAGATGCGTGGCGCGGCCCACAGCCCATCGCCGCCGTCGACCACGGCGAATTCCAGCGTGACCAGCTTGCCGGCCAGGGCTGCCAGCGACAGGGTGTGGGCTTGCCACTGGCCCGGCTGCTGGGTCTCATCGAGCAGGATCTGCGCCGGCTGACCCTCGGGCTGCGCCGACACGCGCAGGTGCGCCGCCTTCTGCGGCGCCGCGGTTTCCAGCACCAGGAACGACTGGCGCGGGATTTCGAGCAGCATGGAGTAGCGGCGAAATCCGGCGAGAGCTGCCTTTTCTTGCCCGGCCACGCTGGCCGCGATCACGGGCGACGATGCCGGCCAGGCATCGGCCGGCTCGGGTGGCGGGCCGGCGATCACTTCCAGTGAGTGAAAGAGCGCGCCCTTCTTGGCCACAGCGATGACGAGATCGTTCTCGCCCGGCCGAAGCACGCCGGCCGGAGCGCTGATGGCCAGGGTCTGCCAACCGCTGGCCACGGTGGCGGTCTTCAGCTGCTTGCCGTTGAGCCGCAGCGACAGCCGTTGCCCGGTGGCGCCGTTCATGCGCACGACGATGGTGGCAGCCCCGGTCTCGCCATCCCACGGGAAGCGCAGGCTGCTGGTGGCCGTACCCAGCACGCGACCGGCGCGATCCTGCAGCTTGGTCACCCCTCGCCACGGACTGGTGTACTCCTGGGCGTATTTTCTGAATCCCTCGCTGGCAAAGGGAATGACCAGGCCGCGCTGAAACAGGTGCCACAAAGCCCGGCTGGCCAGCAAATCCACCCGCGGCCCGGACTCGTCCAGTAGTGGCAAGGCTGTCTGGGCCGCGCCACGCGCCGCCGTGGACGCCGGCGCCGCCTGTGCGGCCCTGGGCAAGGGTGCACGCCGACAGCCGCCGCCGAGGCTGACGGCCAGGACTGCAAGGCAAATCAGGACGCGAGACATGCGCCCCTTCTAGCAAACCTGCGGCAACATCGCCTGTTCACATGCGGCCGCAAGGTCGTGACCCTGGAGCCGCGCGCCCCAGCCGCTGCGGCGCGCTTCAGGAGCGAGCGGCAAGAAGCACCGTAGGGTGTACCCCGAGACTTTACACTCTTGGCCAATTCTCTGAGACCATCTGGCCAATGCCTCCGTGCAAGGCCTGGTCGCGGCTGGTCCGCGCAGAGGCTGTCGGGTTGTGCGCCTGGGAGGTACCGGCGAGGACGCCGAGGCCGCGATCATGGGCAAGCGATGCGCGGAAGTCGCCGGTTTCAATGTGCATGCCAACGTGCGCGTGAGTGCGAATGACCGCGACGGGCTTGAACATCTCTGCAGATACCTGGCAAGGCCGCCGATCGCGAACGACCGTCTGCAAGAACTGCCCGACGGCCGTCTTGCGCTGCGTTTCAAGCAAGCCTGGCGAGACGACTACGCTTCACA
>PLNW01000139.1 GCA_003142855.1 Myxococcales bacterium | reverse complement strand
TTTTGAATCAGTAGTGTTAGGGATCCCCAGCCCAAGAATCTCACCGGGGCCGCCGATACGGAGTTGGTTGTCCGACGGCACAATCCCGATTCCCGTTTGCCGCCATTCGAGTCTAAATGAACGCGTCACGCTCTGGGTGTGGCGAAAGTCGGTGTCAAAATACTCTCGCAGCGTGGCCATAACGTGGTGGCAGCCTATCATGACAAGCCCGAGTTGGCGATTTGCCGCCCGTGCTGCTCATCGAGGGCGGGCGCGGGAGGTTCGCGATTATGGTGCCGGTCACATATTCAGAAGCGCGAGTATGGTGCCAGTCACATATTCGAAAGCGCGGCAAAGGGGCACAATGAAGAGGTTTCGATGACCACCACGTTCGTCGTGACGAGCTGCCAGTCCTGGGAGTTGGCGCGCGCGAAGAACTCCATGGCGCGCTGATGGTGGGCGTCTTCGGGCACGAACATGCCGAAGAACGCGCCGCTGTCGACGAAGACGTGGTTTACCGGCGCGTCTCGTGGTTGTCGGCGTAGATCTCGGCCAGGTGTTTGTACTTGTCGCCGGAAACGTCGGTGTAGTCAGAATGGATAGTTCCGGCCAGAGCCGGCAACCGCGCCTACCGGCCGCCGGGCGGCACACTGCAAAGCCTGGCACGGCGCCGCACGGAAGATCGTACGGCCGGACCACTGGATCTAGCTAGAGTCGGCGGGCCCGCGGTACCGTTTTCCCTGACACGCACGCCGCCTTCTCACGATCGATCTTCAGCGTGCCGTTGTCCCCGGCGCGCCCAGCGGGCAGTTGTTTCATTTGCGGCCACTTGTTGCGATTTGGTGCTTGTCCAGATACGACTTATAGTCTATAGACTTGAAGGTCGTGGTCGCGATCATGCACCGGTGGATACAAAAGAACTCCTCCGCAGGCTCGGCAGTAGAGTTCGAGCGCTGCGCGAACAGCGGGCGTGGTCGCAAGAGGATCTCGCGCGTCGTGCGGATCGCCACTTCACCTACATCGGCCGAATCGAGCGCGGTGAGCAGAACGTCACGGTGGAAGTTCTGCTTGAGATCTCGGCGGCGCTCGAAACCCGTCCTGAGGATCTTCTGGCGGAGGGGCATCCACTACTTGCCCAATGGCGGGTCACCGCCGCCGATGTGGTCGAGGCTGTCAGCCATGGTTTTCGAGCCCAGGTCGACGTCAAGGGGAAGCTCGCAGAGCTTATGCTCTATCGGGAGCTGTCGAACCTGCGGCAGGCTAACCGCATCAAGAGGGTTGAGTGGCATGATGCTGACGGGAAGCCAGACTTCACGCTTCAGATCGGCGACAAGACTGTCGTCGTCGAGTGCAAGAACGTGCGCAGCTTGACGCCCAACGCATCCCCAAGCAGCCCCATCAAGGTCGAGTTGCAGAAGACTCGCAATTCAAAGGACGGCACTCCCACTCGAGGATACAGCGTGGACCACTTCCAGGTCCTCTCGGCTTGCCTGTTCAATAGGACTGGCCAGTGGCGCTTCCTGCACATCGCCTCGCGGCAGTTGAGAAGGCGCCCGAACGATCCGCAGCGCCTGCTCATCATGCAACTGGTTCCCGCGGCGGCCGCTGATTCGTGGAGGGACAACATCCTGGATGCCATCAAGGACGCTAGGCAATGAGCGGCCGAAAACGCGCGTGGCTCCAGGAACACACGCCGGTGTTTTCGACTGACAGCGGCGCCGCGTACTGTGGGGATGCGCTCGAGCTGCTCCGTTGCCTGCCCGATGAATCGGTTTCGCTGGTTCTTACGTCTCCACCCTATGCGCTTCACTTCAAGAAAGCGTATGGGAACGTCGATCAGGACCAGTACGTGGACTGGCTTCTCGGCTTCGTCCCCGAAATCCGCCGCGTCCTTCGGCACGACGGCTCCTTCGTCTTGAACTTGGGTGGGAGCTGGAGGAAGGGAAGCCCGACTCGGTCGCTGTGCCATCTGGAGGCACCTGTCCGCATTGTGCGCGAAGGTCACTTTCACCTCGCGCAGGAATTCTTCTGGTACAACCCGGCCAAACTGCCAGCGCCAGCGGAGTGGGTCACGGTTCGGAAGATTCGCGTAAAGGACTCGGTCGAATACCTGTGGTGGTTTTCTCGCGAGTCTTTCCCCAAGGCTGACAATCAAAAGGTTCTCCAACCCTACAGCCCCGACATGGAGCGCCTGGTTCGGCGAGGATATCGACCCAAGGTAAGACCGAGTGGGCACAATATAACCGCCAAGTTCGTCGACAAGGGCGGAAGCATCCCGGGCAACGTCCTCACCCTGGGAAACAACGACGCCAACAGCCGCTACTTCACTCGTTGCAACGAGGAGGGGTTGGCGCCCCATCCGGCACGGTTTCCCCCACAGCTTCCTGCATTTTTCATCCGGTTCCTGACCGACGAGGGCGATCTGGTCGTGGATCCCTTCGCGGGATCGTGCACTACCGGAGAGGTGGCGGAGAATCTTGGTCGGCGTTGGATCTGTATCGACCGCGAAGCTGAATATCTGCGAGGCGGCAAGTTCAGATTCGAGGAACCCTGGAGCGAAGATCGTCGTCGAGCCGTTCTCGGAACGGATGGACCAGTTCCGGGATACGGCTCGATGGCAAGAAGGGACCAGACGGCGTTCGCGTTCGATTCCGACGAGCCACCCGCCAGGCGAACGCTGCAGGTGGCATCTCGTTCTGCGGGCCGTCGATAGGTGGGAACGATCATCGCAAAAGGGCGCCATCGCGATCATGGTGACGGCGTGCGACCCAGTAGCGGCGTAGTTGTCGCGGGCCAGTGGGCGACGTAGACGGAGGACGGCAGCGAAGACCTCCCCATGCTGCCCTCACCCCATCCCGATCATCGCTCCCACGGCCCAGTCGTAGTCGACCACGTTCCCGTCCCACTCCGGCAGGTTGGTCTCCGCTCCCAGTTCCAGCCCCTGATCCGCCGCGCGCTCGCGCAGGAACACTACGGCATCCTCGACGATTTCGCGTGGCGGCTCCGGCGCAAGCGCCCGGCCGTCGGGCGCGGTGAAGGCCAGCGCGCCGTCGGCATCAAGCTCGACCCTCCAGCCGCCTTCGTGCACGAGGTGGTGGTGCGCGGTACACAATTGCACCAAGTTCGTCAGGCTCGTCTGCCCGCCGTGGAGCCAGTGGCGCAGGTGGTGGCCGTGCAGAAAGCGCGTGTTGGTGCAGCCAGGAAAGCGGCAGCCTCGGTCGCGCAGCGACAGGGCGCGATGAATGGCGGGTGGAATCTGGCGGCTGCGGCGGCCGATGTTCAGTTGGTGGGCGCTGCCAGCGTCGCCTGATACGGCCACCAGGCCGCAGTCGCAGGCGACGCGGCGAAACGTTTCCGCGGAAACGCGGGTTCCGTCGTCCAAGGTTGCGGCGAGGGCGCCGTCGGGCGCGAGCGGGTCCTGGTCAACGTGAATCATGACCTGGAAGCGCTCGCCGCCCGTGCCAGTGCCGGTGTTGCCGGCGAGGTAGCCCTCGGCAACTGTGATCATAGCGTCGGCGCGCGAAGGCCAAGGGGTGGACGTTTCCGCGGAAACGTCGTCGTGATCGCGGGCGGCGTTCTCTGTTGGGGCGGGGGCGGGGACGGCGGCGCTTGCGCCGGCCGGCTCGCTTGCGTGCTTCTTCTCGCGGGCGTAATCAAGCGCGCGCATCACCAGGTCGGCCTCGTCGGGATGAAGAGTGATCTCCAGACGGACCATTCCGCCAGGCAGATCGCGACGGCGCACGGTTCGTTCCTCGAGCGCGGGCGGCTCATCTCCAGCCAGGGCCCGCCGGTAGCCGCGGCACAGCCGTTCGAGTTGTGCGCCAGTGGCGTAGGCGGACATCGCAACCAACTCCGCCTCGGTTTCAGGTTTCGCGATGCGGGTCAAGGCGCGTGCCTTGGCGTACGACAGCTTGCCGGTCTTCAGCGCCTGGTCGATCATGGGCAGCTTGCCGAGCGCCCGCGCTACCCGCACCTTCTCACGCGCGGTCGCAGGATCCCAACCAACCCGCCACGCCAGCCAGTGGGCACACGACGTTGCCCCCTGCTCGGCCCAACCAAACGCTTCATCGAAGTGGCGGATGCATTCGAGCAGCCGGTGCGTGGCCGCATCGATGTGCACCGCCAGAACCGCTATCTCCTGACCCAATTCCTCGACGGAGAACATGCCCATTAGCTAAACATATGTTCAGCCAAGCGGCAACTGAAAAGTTAAAGGACTTTGGAGATTTTCTCGACGATTTTCGTGCTGCCAATGCCCACCTGCGACCCGCGCCTGGGGGACTCCTGAGCCACTACAATAGCGAAGCTGCGTGATTAGGTTTCGAGTGGATCCGAGAGGTGAGGCGGTGACAACCTCCAGAGCGGGCCTCGTCGGTTCTCGACCGCGATGGCGGTGGTCAGGTTCGCCAAGAAGACTCGCGCCAAGTGGCGCTCGGGAGCCCGTTCTGACCCCGAGGCCGCCCGCGGTGGCACAAGCCCTGCGCCTGGCCATCGCGGGACAGGTGGCCGAGGTCGATCCCGAGGGCGGCGTGGCCTGCGCCACCTGCGTGGGAGCTTGACCTCAGAGGTAGGAAAGACTACTCTCAAGGTATGAAATCCACGGTGTCGGAGAAGGGCCAGGTGACCATCCCGAAGTCGGTGCGGGATCGACTGGGCCTCCGTCCGGGTACCTTGATCGAGTTTCGGGCCGAGAATGGGCGGCTGGTTGGGGCCAAGTCTGTCCCGGAGGACGTTTTCCGCAAGTGGCGAGGCCGAGGTCACTTGCCGAGCGGAATGACCGTCGACACGTATCTGGCACGCGCGAGGGGTACCGGTGCGCACGGCAGTTGACAGCAGTGTTCTCCTCGACGTCCTGATCGCCGATCCACGCTTCGTGGAGCCATCCGAGCAGAGCCTGCGGCGTGCCTCGGGCGAAGGTGCGCTCTTGCTGTGCGAATGCGTGCTGGCCGAGATCACACCCGTGGTGGGAGCGTCTGCCATCGACGAGTTCCTGGCAGACTGGAACCTTGCGTTCGTACCGTCCACTATCGCGAGCGCAAAGCTTGCGGGAGAGATGTACCAGATCTACTTGCGACGCAGTACCCGACCGGCCCAGCGGGTGGTTCCGGACTTTCTCATCGGCGCCCACGCCGTGTGTCTGGCCGATCGGCTGCTGGCCAGGGATCGAGGCTACTACCGAGACTACTTCAAGCGGCTCCGCGTGGTCGAACCCCAGGTGGGACGCTAGCAGTACCGGCGACGCGTAGCTTGCGACTGGCAGGCGCTGCGCGTGTCGATCCGAAGAGAATTGAGGTCATCGCGGAGTCGTTGAGGGAATTCTCGCCGCCGCTGGTGGAGAGGGTCGAGTCTCAGGGCGGAGCCTATCGCATCACCGGACAGGGCGTGCTCTTCGTCTAGAACGCGAGTCAGGGGGTTCAGGGTTTTCAAGGCCTGTCGTGAAGCACTTGAAGTGGATATTGAATGGTGCGGGTCAGCCAAAACGGCGGCTTGACCTCGGCCCTCGGCGGCCGACATACTGTGTGTATGAAACGCACAAATCTTGTGCTTGATGAGCGCTTGCTGGAGCAGGCGACCAGGCTGGCCGGGCAGAAGACCTATTCGCGCACCGTGGGACTCGCGCTGGAGGACTTCGTGAGACGGATGCAGGCACGGCAGATTCTCTCGCTACGGGGCAGCGGGGCCTGGCACGGAGATTTGCCGGCCATGCGTGACAGCGTCGCTCCTCGCCGCGCGCGCAAGGCGGGGAAACGCGCCGCATGACCTTGCTTGACACCTCGGTTTGGATTCAGGTTTTTCGTCAGCACAATCCTGTGGACCTTGAGTCAGTTGTTCCTTTCGAGGAAATCGTGGTGTGTCTGCCGGTGATTCAGGAGATCCTGCAAGGGTTTCGCGACGAGCAGGCCTTTCGCGTGGCTCGCGATTCCCTGCTGGCCATCCCCTGCGTGGAATCGCCGCTGGACCAGAACCTGTTTCTCGAGGCTGCCGACCTCTACCGCCGCGCCCGTCGCGCCGGGTTCACCGTCCGCTCGGGCGTCGACTGTCTGATTGCAGCCTGCGCTATCCGCAACGATCTCGTGGTGATTCACCAGGACCGCGACTACTCCGCCCTGGCGCGAATTTCGTCGTTGCGCCAGCGGTCCCTGGCAGGCGCGCGGATCTAGATGAATTCGCAGATGTAGGCCGCGGGCTGATCCGCGCGAATGTCGAATCCGGTCTTGGCTGGGATCTCGAAAGCCGTGCCCACCGGGTAGTGCTTCCATTCGCCGCCTGGCAGACGCGCCGCCAGCTCACCGCTGACCACGATCATCCGTTCGGGGCCGCCAGTGTCGAAGTGGAAATCACCTGGTTGCACCACGCCCGCAGTGGCGCGGCGGCCGTTGCGCTCGAAGCCGAGACTTTGAACCTTGCCGTCGAAGTAGGTGTTGTGCTTGGTCATGGCCAGGAGATTACGCGAAGAGCCCCCGGCTTGTCGCCAGTCTTGAGCAGGGACGATGCGCACTCGGCGATTGACCGGCGGAGTGCTCGCCCCCTATCATCCAAGCCCAGCCCTGAGCCCTCCATGCCCTGCCTGCTTTCCATCGTGGTCCCCGTCTACAACGAGCAGCAAACGCTGCCGCGATTCTTGGAAACAATTCGCGCGGCCTTGTTGCCGGTGACGCAGGACTACGAGATCATCTTCGCGGCCGATCCCTGCACCGACGGTACCATCGAACTGATTCGGCAGGAGCACGCTCGCGATCCCAGGATCAAGCTGCTGCTGTTTTCGCGCCGCTTTGGCCAGCCCGCCTCGACTCTGGGCGGCCTGGCTTACTCCACCGGTCAGGCCGTCGTCGTGATCGACTGCGACCTGCAGGATCCGCCGCAGCTCATCGGGGACATGGTCCGGCTGTGGCGCGAGGGCTACAAGGTGGTGGTTCCGCAACGCCGCTCGCGCCAGGGCGAGACCATCATCAAGCGCATCATCGCGCACACCGGGTACTGGGCCATCAATCGCATGTCCACGGTGGCTATCCCGCGCAACACCGGGGATTTTCGCCTGATGGACCGGCGTGTGGTCGAGGAGATCGTCAAGCTCAAGGAGAGCCACGGCTTCTTGCGCGGTCTGACCAGCATCGTGGGGTTCAAGACCATCCTGCTGCCCTTCGATCGCGAGGCGCGTGTGGGCGGCCAGGGCAAGTACAATCGGCTCACCGGCAGTCTGCGCATCGGGTTCAACGGCATCATCGCGTTTTCAGATTCGTTGCTCAGCCTGATGGTGGTGGCTGGATTGAGCATGTCCATCTTGGCCCTGCTGGCCATTCCCGTGGTGGCATACCTCAAGGCCAAGGGGCTTTACATGTTTGCCCAGGGCCTGGCCACCACGTGCATCCTCATGCTGTTTCTGGGCGGGGTTCAGCTCATGAGCATGGGCGTGCTGGGCGCGTACATCGGCCGCATTTATGACGAGGCCAAGCGGCGGCCCAAGTTCATCGTCGAGGAATCGCTCGGGTTGTCCGAGTCGGTGTCGCGATTGAACCAGGCTGGACCGCAGGACGGCAGAGACTTCTGATGAAATACGTTGTAACGGGTTGCGCGGGGTTCGTGGGCAGCAACCTTGCGGATCGACTGCTGGCCGACGGCCACGAGGTAGTTGGCTATGACGACTTGTCGACAGGACGGATGGAATTCCTGTCGCAGGCGCGGGACCACAAGCGCTTCCGCTTGCTACGCGGGGACGTGCTGGATCTGCCGAGTTTGACCACGGCCGTGGCAGGTGCGGACGCGGTGATGCACCTGGCGGCCAACGCTGATGTGCGCTTTGGGACCGAGCATCCGCGCAAGGATCTGGAACAGAACACCATCGCGACTTGGAACGTGCTCGAGGCCATGCGCCTAGGCGGCGTGAAGCGCATCGCCTTTTCGTCGACTGGATCGGTGTACGGCGAGCCTGAGGTATTTCCCACGCCAGAGCACGCGCCCTTTCCCGTGCAGACGTCGCTCTACGGCGCGTCCAAGGCCGCGGGCGAGGCCTTGATTGCCGCCTATTGTGCTGGCTATGGCATGCGCGGCTGCATTTTCCGTTTCGTGTCGATCCTGGGCGAGCGCTACTCGCACGGACATGTCTTCGACTTCTACAAACAACTGCGCGAGCACCCTGGTGAGTTGCGCGTGCTGGGCAACGGCCAGCAGCGCAAGTCCTATCTCTACGTGCAGGACTGCGTGGACGCCATTCTCCTGGCCATGGACAAGGCCAGCGGCCCGGTCGACGTGTTCAACCTGGGCACCGACGAATTCTGCAAGGTCAACGATTCGATCGGCTGGATCACCGGGCATCTCGGCTTGCGTCCCGTTGTGAGTTACTCGGGCGGCGAGCGTGGCTGGATCGGCGACAGTCCGTTCATCTTTCTCGACTGTGCCAAGATCCGGAAGCTGGGCTGGGCGCCCAAGCTCACCATCAAGCAAGGCATCGAGCGCACTTTGCAGTTCTTGCGGGACAACCCATGGGTGCTGGAGCGAGCCTAGCCGTGCGCTTTAGTGGAAGACAGGCTTTGGTCACCGGCGGCACACGCGGGCTGGGGTTGGAGATCGCCCGCCTTTTCTGGAGTGAAGGCGCGAACCTGATTGTTGTAGCTCGCGATGCGCAGGGACTTGACAAGCTCCACGAGGCGCTCGCGAGCCAGACCAAGCCGGGCCAAGTCTTCGACGCGGTCGCGGCCGATCTATGCAGCGACTCGGGTTTGCAGAGTGTGATTGAGCAGATGCAGCGTCGAGGCGGCGTCGAAATCCTGGTCAACAACGCCGCCATGCAAGGGCCCATCGGCAAGGCCTGGGAGTGCGACTGGCAGGCGTGGCAGGCGGTGATCAAGCTGGATCTCCTCGTGCCCGTGCAGTTGTGCCGGACTGCCGTGCCCGCCATGCTCGGCCGCGGAAAAGGCAGCATCATCAATCTGTCGGGCGGCGGCGCCGCTGGGCCGCGCGAGAACTTCTCGGCCTATGCCAGCGCCAAGACCGCGCTGGTTCGTTTCACGGAAACCCTGGCCGCCGAGGTCAAGCCGCACCGGATTCGGGTGAACGCCGTGGCTCCCGGAGCCATGAACACCGCGATGATGCGCGAGACAGTGAACGCCGGGCCTGAGCGCGCAGGCGCCGACTACCAGCGTGCCCTGGAGACCATACACAAGGACAGCGCCGCGACCGCGC
This sequence comes from Myxococcales bacterium, assembly GCA_003142855.1. Lineage (GTDB taxonomy): Bacteria > Myxococcota_A > Polyangia > Fen-1088 > Fen-1088 > Fen-1137. Next base: position 80,308 of record PLNW01000139.1, on the reverse strand, counting down.
GACGGGCGGCGGAACTGTGTCTGTTTCTCGCCAGCGACGAGAGCGCGGGACTGACGGGCCGGCTGCTGAGCGCGGTGTGGGATCCGTGGCAGAGCCTGCCCGAGCACATGCGCGAGATCGAAACCTCGGACGTGTACACGCTGAGGCGAATCGTGCCCAAGGATCGAGGCCAGGAGTGGGCAAAATGATGAAGGTCGGCATCGTTGGCTGCGGGCTGATCGGGCGCAAACGCGCGCGCGCGCTGGGCGATGGCAAACTGGTGGCTTGCTCGGACGCGGTCTTGGATCGCGCGCAGGCCCTGGCAGCCGAACAGGGCGCGCAGGCGGTCGCGGACTGGCGTGACATGGTCAAGCGGCCCGACGTGCAAATGGTCATAGTGGCGACCACCCACGACTGGCTGGCCCCCGTGACCTTGGCCGCGGTCGAGGCTGGCAAGCACGTTCTGGTGGAAAAGCCGGCCGCGCGTCGCGCGGGCGAGCTCGAAGCTGTGGTGCGGGCGGCGGCTGCCCGCGGCGTGCTGGTGCGCGTGGGATTCAACCATCGCTACCATCCGGCCCTGCACAAAGCCCACCAGATGTTTGTCGACGGTGCCGTGGGACCGCTGATGTACCTGCGCGCTCGCTACGGCCACGGCGGCCGGGTGGGCTACGACAAGGAATGGCGCGCGCGCCCCGAGGTTTCAGGCGGCGGCGAGCTGATCGATCAGGGCATGCACCTCATCGACTTGGCCCGCTGGTTCGCGGGCGAGTTCGTTCAGGTCGATGGACTCGCGGGCCGCTGGTTCTGGAACATGCCGGTGGATGACAACGCCTTCCTGCTGTTGCGAACCGCAGACAAGAAAGTCGCCTTCATGCACTGCAGTTGCAGCGAGTGGAAGAACCTGTTCTCGTTCGAGGTATTCGGCCGGGACGGCAAGCTGGAGGTGCAGGGACTGGGAGGCAGCTACGGCGTGGAGCGACTCATCCACTACCGCATGCTGCCGGAGATGGGCCCGCCTGACACGATCTCCTGGGACTATCCGCGCGGGGACGATTCCTGGGCAGCCGAGCTGTCGGAATTCTATCAAGACGTGGCCTTGGGGCGGCAGCCGTCGCCGGGGCTTGCGGATGCCATGGCAGCGCTGCGAGTGGTCGAGCGAATTTACGAGGTATCGCCATCATGATCATCGTGAGAAGTCCGTTGCGGATTACGCTGGGTGGTGGGGGCACGGATCTGCCCTCCTACTATCGAAACCACGGCGGCGCTCTCATCTCCGCTGCCATCGACAAGTACGTCTACGTCTCGGTGATTCGCCCGTTCACGCCCGGGATCTTCTTGAAGTACTCCCACCTGGAACACGTGGATCGCGTCGACGACGTGCAACACCCCATCATGCGCGAGACCTTGCGTTCGATGGCGCCAGATCCCTGGCAGATCGAGATCACGACGCTGGCGGACATCCCATCCGGTACGGGGCTCGGCTCCTCAGGGGCGTTCACCGCTGCGCTGGTCAAGGCGCTCAGTGCGTTTGAAAAGAAGCCTTTGGACACAGGCGACATCGCGCGCACGGCCTGCGAGATCGAGATCGACCGCCTGGCCTCGCCGGTGGGCAAACAGGATCAGTACATTTCGGCCTACGGCGGGATCACTTGCTTCCAGTTCCACCGCAACGACGAGGTGGGCGTGACCCCGCTCAAGTTGAGCCGCGAGACCCTCTTCGACCTCGAGGACAACCTGGCGCTGTTTTTCACCGGGTTCGATCGCAGTGCCAGCTCCATCCTGCAAGATCAGGATTCGCGGACGAAAAAGGACGAGGCCGCGGTCATCGACAACCTGCACTTCGTCAAGGAACTCGGGCTGCGCAGCCAACGCGCCCTGGAGGCGGGACGCTGTTCAGAACTGGGCGAAATCTTCCACGAGCACTGGGAGGTCAAGAAGCGCCGATCGGGCGCCATGTCGAATCCCAAAATCGACGCGTGGTATGCGCTGGCCCGTGCCAACGGCGCCATTGGCGGAAAGCTTGTGGGGGCCGGGGGCGGCGGCTTCCTCATGTTCTACGCGGAGAATCGCCGAAAGCTGGCCCGGGCCATGGCCGACGCCGGCCTCGAGGAATTGCGCTTCCGCTTCGATTTCGACGGCACGCGGATCTTGCTCCAATGACGGTTGCATAGCAGTCTCTCAGGGAGGCACCGTCGGTCATTTGAATGCGAGAACAAGACACACCGCCCCTGGGCGCAGCAGCCGGACTCCCGAGCGAAGATTCTGAGCGCGAGCTCGACGTCTCGGCTATCGAGTTCTTGTCAGCCGAAGACATCGAGCTGATGGCGGAAGCGGACGTCACCCCGCCCGCGCAGGTCTTGCCGCCGCGGCGTCGCCCGCTTCTGCACATGGGGCCGCGGGAATTCGGAACCCTGGCGCGGGCCATCTTCATGCTCGCCCTGTGCGGGTTCTCGGTGGCCGCCTTTGTGGTGCAGTTGCTGCGCCACAAGTGGATCGTGGGTTTCGTGGGGGCGAACACCGCCACGACCCACGAGCGCAATCGCATGCTCATCTGGATCGCCGCGGGCGCTGGCGCGGGCATCTTGCTGGCCTTGGCGCTGTGGGCATGGGGGCGGGCCAAGGCGCGCACCGCGCGCGTGATGCGCACGGCGCGCCTGCTCTCGCCGTTTATCCTGCCCGCTTTTGCCTATCCGCTCTTGCGGGTTGGTGAATGGGATGCGTTTCCGCGAATTGCGGCTATCGCCGTGGTCGCCGTGGTGGGGGAGTTGTGCTTTCGCATGTCCGTTGCCGAGATCTTGTCGGCGCGGCTGCTGGTGGCGCGATGGATGCGGGCGCTGGGCGCGGCGTGGGCGCGGCTTCTGGATCGGGCGCGGCCCAGGCTGTCGCCTGAGCTGATCCTGGTGGTGCTCGGGGCAGTCGGTTACGCGGTGTGGATGAGCGTGTACACCATCGTCAACCACCGTCACTTCACGACCATGGCGTTCGATCTCGGGTCGTACAACAACATGTTCTACAACTGCCTGCACGGGCATCCCTTTCGGGGCACGGCAGTGCTACGCACCGGCGGCAACTGGTCGATGCTGAGCAACCACGCCGAGTTCACCATGTTCGCGCTCCTGCCCTTCTATGCCTTGCACCAGAACGCCGAGACGCTGCTGGTGATGCAGGCCGTGGCCCTGGGCAGCGGCGCGATTCCCATCTATCGATTCGCGGCTCGGCGCATTCCGCGCAGCATGGCCTGGATGCTGGCGTTCGCCTATCTGTTCTACGCGCCCATGCACCAGGCGAATTTCTACGACGTTCACTTCCAGCCCTTTGGTGCGGTCTTCACCCTGTGGGCCGTGGACTTTCTCGATTTGCGGCGCTTCTGGCTGTTCACGCTGTTCTTCGTCCTGGCCCTGGGCTGCCGCGAGGACATCCCCATCGGGTTCATCGCCATCGGGGCCTATCTCATCTTGGCCGGCGAGCGTCCGCGCGTGGGCGCCTTGCTGTGCGTCCTGTCGGCCGCCTACTTCGTGGTCATCAAGTTCGTGGTCATGCCGCGCTTCGGGCAGTGGTGGTTCAGCGACATGTACAAGGATCTCTACCCCTCGGGCGAGAATTCCTATGCCGGCGTGATGAAAACCTTCATCACCAATCCTGTCTACGTGTTCAAGACGCTCATCACCACGGAGAAGATGACCTTCTTCCTGCAAACCGTTGCGCCCCTGGCCTTTCTGCCCCTGCGCCGCCGCCTGCTTTGGATCAGTCTCATGCCGGGCGCCATGTTCACCTTGCTGACCACGGGCTACTCTCCCACCGTCGAGATCAGCTTTCAGTACGTTTGCTACAACATCCCCTTCCTGTTCCTGGCCGCGGCTATCGCCTTGGCGATGATGGGGGAGGGCAGGGCGGCGCGCGCCAGGCAATGGGGAGCCGTTTGCGCCATGGCGCTCGCGACCCTGCTGGCCACCAACGTCTGGGGTGCCGCGCCTCCCAGCAGCAAGTTCAAGGGGGGCTTTTCCAACATCGGAGAGTTCAAGCGCATAACAGCGGCAGAGCGGCAGAAGGCGCGGGATCTGCGCGAACTGGCCGCCATGGTGCCCAAGAATGCGGCCCTGGCGGTCAGCGAGCAGGAGCATCCGCACGTTTCGGCGCGAAGCAAGTGCTTCGACCTGCGCGACGGCTACGACGGGGCCGACTACATCCTGTACGCAGAGAACACGGGCGGCTTCGGCTCGGACGCCGCCGGGCGCGCCCTGGCGAGCGGCGAGTATCTCGAGATGGCGCGCCGGCCGGCTTCCAAATTGGTGCTGCTGCGCAAGCGGGGGAGGTAGTCGCGGCGAGGATCGCCAAACGCAGTTACTTCGGCTCGGCTGGAAGTTGTGCTAGCGATAAGATGTCAGGACGCGGACCCGTGACCATGAAGCCACAGAACCGGCCACGCTACATCGCAGTGGAAGGTCCCATCGGCGTGGGCAAGTCCAGCCTGGCCGAGATCCTGGCCCAAAGCCTGGGCGCGCGCCTGGTGAGCGAAGACCCGGGCGGCAATCCCTTCCTGGCTTCCTTCTACCGCGACCCGAAACGCTATGCTCTGTCGGCGCAGCTGTTCTTTCTGCTTCAGCGCTATGGGCAGCAGGCCGACCTGGCCCAGGGCAGCCTGTTCGAGCCGGGCGGCTTGGTGGCCGACTATCTCTTTGCCAAGGATCACCTTTTCGCCACCCTGACCCTGTCGCCCGACGAGCTGGCCCTGTACGATCGCGTGTACCAGACGCTGCGGCCGCGTGTGGCAGCGCCTGATCTGGTGGTGTACCTGCAGGCGCGCGCCGAGGTGCTGTTGGAACGAGTCGAAAAGCGGGGACGGCCCGAGGAGAAACCCATCCGTCGGGAATACCTGCGCGAGGTGGCCAAGGCCTACTCCGAGTTCTTCTTCTCGTACAACGACAGTCCGCTGCTCATTGTGGATGCCTCGGAGATCGACTTCGTGGGCAACGCGGAAGACCGCGCGGCCTTGCTGGAAGTCATCGCGCAGACACGTGCCGGTGTGAACCACTGGAGCCGGCGGTAGTCGACGGAGCAGCAGGCGAAGGCCGGCCGTGCAAGTCCTGCCAAGTCGTGGGAAGGTACCGGCAAATGCCAGCGCAAAAGAAGAAAGTCACCACGGTTTCGCTGCGCGAACGCAAAGGCCAAGGCGACAAGATTGTCGCCGTGACCGCCTATGACGTGGCCTTTGCCCGTCTGGCTGACCGGGCCGGTGTGGACATTGTGTTGGTGGGCGACAGTCTGGGCATGGTGGTGCAAGGCTGCTCGAGCACCCTGCCGGTCACCCTCGACGAAATGGTGTACCACAGTCGCGCCGCGGCCCGAGGCGTGTCGTCGGCCCACCTGGTGGTCGACATGCCCTTCATGAGCTACCAGGCCAGCGTGGAGGACGGCATGCGCTCAGCGGGGCGCTTGTTGAAAGAAGGCGGCGCTGAGGCGGTGAAACTCGAGGGCGGAGAGGAAGTGGCCGAACTGGTCCATCGTCTGGTTTCCGTCGGCATCCCGGTCATGGGTCATGTGGGCATGACGCCGCAGTCGGTGCACAAGTTCGGCGGTTTCAAGCTGCAGGGCCGTACTGAGGCGCAGGCGCGCACCATCGTGGCCGGCGTGCGCGCCATCGCCGACGCTGGTGTCTACGCCATGGTGCTGGAAAGTATTCCGGCTGCCCTGGCCGCAGAGATCACGGCAGCGGTTCCCGCGCTCACCATCGGCATCGGCGCGGGAGCTTCCTGCGACGGTCAGGTGTTGGTGATGCACGACCTGCTCGGGCTGGACCCCGACTGGTCGCCGCGCTTCGCCCGCCGCTACGCCGAACTGGGGCGCACAGTGGAGAAGGCATTCAGCGACTACGCTGCCGACGTGCGCGCCGGACGTTTCCCGTCGAAGAAAGAATCTTTCTCGTGAGCGACGTGCCCGTGATCGCGGATCCCGCGGCCATGAGCGCATGGTCCGAGGCGGCCCGCGCGCAAGGCGAGCACGTCGCTCTGGTGCCGACCTTGGGCGCCTTGCACAAAGGACACCTGTCGCTCTTGGCCGAGGCCCGGCGTCGCGCCCAGCGGGTCGTGCTGTCCATCTTCGTCAATCCCATGCAATTCGGTCCCCAGGAAGACCTGGCCAAGTACCCACGCGATTTGGCCGGCGATCTCGCCAAGGCCGCCAGCGTGGGTTGCGACATGGCCTTTGTGCCCGAGGCAGCCAGCATGTACGGTCCCGGCTTCCAGACCGCCATCGACGTGCGCGAGGTGTCGCAGGGGTTGTGTGGCGCGCGCCGGCCCGGTCACTTTGTCGGCGTGGCCACGGTGGTGTGCAAGCTGTTCAACATCGTGTGGCCGCATGTTGCGTTCTTTGGTGAAAAGGATTTCCAGCAAATCGCGGTCATCCGGCGCATGGTGACCGACCTTAACCTGCCGGTCGAGATCGTCGGGCTGCCCACGGTGCGCGAGCCGGACGGGCTGGCCCTGTCTTCGCGCAACGCCTACCTTGCGCCGCCGGACCGGCAGCGGGCAGCGGCGCTCTTTGCAGGCCTGTCGGCGGCCAAGACCCTGGCCGAAAAGGGCGAGCGTCGCGCATCGGTCCTGCTGGAAGTCGCCACGAACGAGATCGCCGGTCGGGTCGACCGCGTCGACTATCTGGAGATTCGGGAGGCCGACGATCTCAAGCCGCTCGAGACCATCGACCGGCCAGCCGTGATGCTGGTGGCCGCCTTCGTAGGCGGAACGCGCCTCATCGACAACCTTCGGCTGGGGTAGCTAGCTGGCTCTCACAGAGAGCGCAGAGGGCGGAAGAGGCAAAGGTCGGAAGGGAAGGAGGGGTGGGCTTCTGTCCATCCGAACCCCTTTCTTCTCTTCCGATCTCTGTGGCCTCTGCGCTCTCTGTGAGAACCAGCTAACTAAATGATGTCGCATAGTTAGCCAAAATCTCCACCTCTGCGATGATTGTGGAACCAGGTTTTTTCATCCTGGGACGTTGACTCTCGCTCGTCTGTGCATATCTTTGCGGCCTGGCAGTCGCGAGGGGCGACTGCTAACCAGCACCGGAGGCAAGAGACGATGAAAATTCGCCCAGTACAAGATCGAATCGTGGTTCGCCGCGTGGCCGAAGAAGAGAAGACCAAGGGCGGGATCATCATTCCCGACTCGGCCAAGGAAAAGCCCGCCGAGGGCGAGGTCGTGGCTGTGGGCCCTGGCAAAGCCAACGACAAGGGCGTGGTTCGTCCGCTCGAAGTGAAGAAGGGCGACCGCGTGCTGTTCGGCAAATATAGCGGCAACGAGATCAAGCTCGAAGGTGTGGAGCACATCATCCTGCGTGAGGATGAAGTGCTGGGCATCATCGAGAAGTAACGACAACCGAAAGCTAAGGAAAAGGAGAACACCCAATGGCGGCGAAGGAAATCCTCTTCGACGAGAAGGGCCGTACGCAGATTTTGATCGGCGTGAACATACTGGCTGATGCCGTAAAGGCGACGCTGGGTCCACGCGGTCGCAATGTTGTCATCGAGAAGTCCTGGGGCTCACCCACCATCACCAAGGATGGCGTGACGGTGGCCAAGGAAATCGAGCTGGAAGACAAGTTCCAGAACCTGGGCGCGCAGATGGTGCGCGAGGTGGCGTCCAAGACCTCTGACGTGGCGGGCGACGGCACCACCACGGCCACCGTGCTGGCCCAGGCCATCTTCCGCGAGGGCGCCAAGATGGTGGCCGCCGGCCACAGCCCGATGGAGCTCAAGCGGGGCATCGACCGCGCGGTCGAGAAGATCATCGACGCGCTCAAGAAGGCCTCCAAGGCCACCAAGGGCCAGAAGGACATCGCCCAGGTGGGAACCATCAGCGCCAACGGCGACGAGGCCATCGGCAAGCTGCTGGCCGAGGCCATGGAGAAGGTGGGCAAGGAGGGCGTGATCACCATCGAAGAAGCCAAGTCGATGGACACCACCCTCGACGTGGTCGAGGGCATGCAATTCGACCGCGGCTACCTCTCGCCTTACTTCGTCACCGACGCCGAGCGCATGGAAGTGAAGCTGGATGACCCGTTCATCCTGATTCACGAGAAGAAGCTGTCCAACATGAAGGAGCTACTGCCCCTGCTCGAGCAGGTGGCTCGTGCGGGCAAGCCGCTGCTCATTATCGCCGAGGACGTGGAGGGTGAGGCGCTGGCCACCTTGGTGGTGAACAAGCTGCGCGGCACCCTGCAGGTGTGCGCGGTCAAGGCGCCCGGGTTTGGCGATCGCCGCAAGGAAATGCTCAAGGACATCGCGGTGCTCACCGGCGGCCAGGCCATCACCGAGGACCTAGGCCTGAAGCTGGAGAGCATTGGCATCAAGGACATGGGCCGGGCCAAGCGGGTCAGCATCGACAAGGACAACACCACCATCGTGGACGGCGCCGGCAAGCGTGCCGACATCGAGGCCCGGGTGAAGCAGATCAGGACCCAGATCGACGAAACCACCTCCGACTACGATCGTGAGAAGCTGCAGGAGCGGCTGGCCAAACTGGTGGGCGGCGTCGCGGTCATCAAGGTGGGAGCGGCCACCGAGACCGAGATGAAGGAAAAGAAGGCGCGGGTCGAGGACGCGTTGCACGCGACGCGCGCAGCGGTGGAAGAGGGCATCGTGCCGGGTGGTGGCGTGGCGCTGATTCGCGCGGTGGCCAGCATGGATAAGCTGGACAAGCTGGGCGAGGAGCAAGCCGTCGGCGTGGCCATCGTCACGCGCGCCTGCGAGGAGCCTTGCCGTCAGATCGCGGCCAACGCGGGCCAGGAAGGCTCGATCATCGTGCAGCGGATCAAGGAAGGGAAGGGCGCCTTTGGCTACAACGCCCAGACCGACACCTTCGAGGATCTGGTCGAAGCCGGTGTCATCGATCCCACCAAGGTCGTGCGCTCGGCCCTGCAGAACGCCGCCTCGGTGGCGGGCCTGCTCATCACCACGCAGGCCCTCATCGTCGAGGCGCCCAAGGAAGACCAGCCCGCGCCCGGTGGCCACGGCCACGGTGGTGGCGGCATGGGCGGCATGGGTGGCATGGGCGGCATGATGTAGTCAGCCTCCCAGCCATCGAAGGATCGAAGAAGCCCATCGCTTGTTGGCCCAAGGGTCAGCGGGCGGTGGGCTTCGCGTATTATGGGGACGCGTGAGCGGCTGGCGTGAGCGGCTCGTGCAAACAGGCGGCTACGGGCATCCAGAGAACGGAGCCCGCGGGCACTCCGGGCTGAGCCACGCGAGGGCGTTGTCCCAGTACGGCCCGGCCGTATAGCCCGCCCACACATCGTCGTAGGTGATCCACTCGTCACCCCACACATTGACTCGGCTCGCATCCACCATCTGGGAGTTATGGGGGGCCGTTCCGATCCATAGATTCTTCGGAGAAATCCTGGCAGCGGCGACGCTGTAGGACTGAATGGGGTTGACATAGGCGGAGAAGGTACTGGATTCAGTCAAGCCAGGGTACAGAACGCTATATCCGTGTTTGATGAACAATGTACTTACGCCCGTGGTAAGCGGCAGGGCTATTGGACAGGTGGTCTTCAAATCGCTGATATGAACAGTCGACTGGCCAAAAGCGTCGTTGCCGGGTGTGTTGGGGTCGTACTGGATCCCCAAAGGCGCGAGCAGCTTGTTCACATTCGTGGGCTCGCCGTAAGGACCGTTTGCAGTGCCGATAGTTGTCATCAAGCCTTTCCCGCCGGAAGCGTACCAGGCCCGGAAAAAGTCCACCTCCAAGGTTGACAGCCCGCGCTGGTTCCCAACCTGGCCATAGTTGAGGTTCGGGCCGCCGTTCCTGGAATTGATGTAGGCCTGCACGTCAGCCTGATTGTGGAAAATGTCCAAGACTATGATCACTTGGTACTGATCAAGGGGAACTGTCCTCAGATCTGGGGTGCTGCTGAGGTCAATGTTGGGAGCTATGCAATTTGCCGAATGTTGATTGATCCATTTCTGCATTGTGCCAGCGCCCGTACTCACCAGGGCTCCCGTGTTGGTTCCGTCGGTGATGCCTTTCCCGTCGTAGTGGCTGAACTTGGCGTCATAGACTCCATAGATACCCATTGTCGCGATGGTCGGGCAGGTGGTAGGCACAATACACTCGGAGCTGCAGCAGATCTGTCCAGACCCGCAGGCAATGGCGCAAGGGCCACAGGCCGAGTTCGAATCAGTCGTGTTGGTAGTCTGGCAGACACCGCTGCCACTGTTGGTGCAGCAGGTCTGGGAAGCGTTGCAGGCCACGGCGCAGGGGCCGCAGGACGCGTTGGAGTTGGTATTGCTGGGGTTGACGCAATGGCCGTTGCAGCAGACCTTCCCAGATGCGCAGCCGGTGCCGCAGCCGCCGCCCGTGCCTCCTCCTCCGCCGGTGCCGCCGGTGCCGCCGGTGCCGCCGGTGCCGGTGTTAATCGGGCTGGTGCCCCCACCAGCGCCGCCGGTGCCGGTGTCAGTACCGGTGCCGGTGCCAGTCCCGGTGCCGGTGCCAGTCCCGGTGTCGCTTCCAGTGCCAGTACCAGTACCAGTGCCAGTGCCGGTGGCCGTCGGTGGCGTCAGGCTGCCGCTGACGGTAATGCCTTGCTGGACGGACGCATTGTCGTCGCAGCCCGCTGCGCCGGCCGGGCACACAGTGGCGATCCCTTGCTGTATCTGCGTCGAATTGGGATTGGGTGACAGGGTGACTTCCAGAACCACCTTGGTGCGATTGTCAGAGGCCACGCCTTCGGAGCGAATCACCACGATGCCGTTGGAAAGAGGCAGCACCTGGGGGGTTTGCTGGGGGGAGTTCTCGACAATGAACAGGCCCTGTCGGCACTCGGCCAGGTCCTGACGAATGAACAGGGTGTACGTGCCCATGTATTGAGAGAGTACGGGATTGTTGTTGTCAGGCGTTGCCTCGTTGTGAGGAGCGGGGACGGCGCTGTTAGGGTAGCTGGGGTAGTTGCAATTTATGTACGCTGACGTGTCGCTTCGACACCCGGAACCCGGATTGTCGCGCAGATAGGCCCCGCGCCTTGGCGTGCCGTCGACATCTGTGCCCAGGCAACCCCCGACCGGGTCCCAAGGGATCTCATCGGAGATGCCCGCGGGCAGGGAAATCGGGGTGTCGTTTGGGCTGTAGCCTTTGAGCATATCGCCCAGCGGCGGGAAATAGCCCGGCCCTGGGGTCTGGTTGAGAACACTCTTGGCGACCTGAATGCCGGCCTCGGCGACATAGAGCGCCTGGTTGCGCATGTTGATGTTCGAGCTCATCTGGATGCTTCCACTGGTCAGGTACAGGCCGGTGAGGCCCAGGCCCAGCAGTGCAATCATGGCCAGCATGACCACCACCAGCACGGCGCCGCATTCAGGACGACGAAGCGAAAGTTGAGTCGAAGAGTCGCCAGTTGTCATCACGCCTCTCCTCAGTTGCGCGGATACACGGTGGTAGTCAGAACCCGCCGGCGGAATTGGTCGCGGCCGGTGGTGAAGTTGTTGTCGGGCGTGTGGACCGCATGGTTTTCGGCCTTGGGCCGGCCGTTGTCAGTCAGGGTGGCGTCGATGCCGTTGTCTTCAGTCAATGAACGCGCAACCAGGGTCAGACGCACGGCGCTTGGCTGGTTGCATTTGAGGGCGTTGCTGGTGGCGATCACGTCGTTGGGGTCGTTGAGCATCCACTCGTCAGTGGACGTATCGGGTCCCTCGGTCAGGACGCCGTCGGCATTGGGGTCACAGGCGTAAGCCACCTGCAGGTCCTCGATGCCCTCGGCCAGAACCTGGGGACCGTTGGCGGTGGGCGATCCGTCCAGACGTTCCATGGTCAGCACCGGAATATCGTGGGTCACCCCAGGCATGCCAAGCGTGGTCAGAGCCACGCCAGCCTGGGTTTTCGTCCTGATGGCAAAGCGCACCCACCAGAACTCCCCGAAATTGCGGATGCCGCTGGTGGTTGAGGGAGTCGGGGCGTAGGTGTCAGGAACCAGGTTGGCGACCACGGCCGGGGGGTTCCAGACCGAGCTTGCGCATCCAGTGGCAGGTGGGGGCAAGCACGCACTCGTGCCACCGGATGCAATGGCCAAAGTGGCGGACACGCCCGTGGTCTGGAACAAGGTACACCCCATGTCGCTCACGATCCCTCCCATGGGGGGCGTGCCGATGAGCACGATGAACTCGCCCGGCTGGAACATGGCCGCGTTGCCCGTCAAGGGCGCGATGATATAGGGGCTGTTGGGCGCTACGGCTCCCTGAAGTGGTGAATCGAAGTTCGTGCCTGAAGAGCGATTGCCGAAGGCAACGGTAATCACGTCGGTCCCACCCACGATTCCAGCGGTCGAGGGTTGATTGGGATCCACTTGGTCAACGATCCACAGCGGGGGAATTCGTTGCACCTGGCCGGTGGCCGCGTTGTACGCGCGCAGGCCGGCATTGGGACGCTGAGAGAGATCGCGTACGCCAGACACCACCGGCGGATCGTCGCTGTTGTCCGGGTTCACGCCCAGCGAGCGATTGGGGGGAGGCGAAGCCACGATTCCCCCCACTGGCCGCACGCAGCCGAACATACCTGCTCCCTCGGAGCGGACAAAGCGGCTGAGCACCTCCATGGCGGCCCACACGTTTTGCTGCACGTTGAGCATCTTGGTCTGGGTTTCGTACACGCGCTGTTGGCCGGCAAAGAACATGAAGGTGGAGGCGGCCACGATGGACGCGATGATCATGGTGATCATCAACTCGACCAGGGTCATGCCCTTTTCAGGCGCGCGCCGGCCTACCACGACTTCCTCCGTTCCAGGTCCAGGCGCACGGTCTTGGGGCTGCCGGTGTCCGTGGCGTAGGTCACGATGACCGAGATGACATAGGGCTGGGCAGTGCCCAGGTTGACCACCCGCCACCTTCGGGTCCAGCGATACTGGGCGCTCAGCGCGGTGGCAGTCAGCCCCTCGGCGTTCAGATAGGTCGGCGCGCTCCAGTTGGTGTTACCGATCGGGTTGGCGATGGCGACGGGCGCTTGGAACTGGTCCACGTTGGGCATGGGCAGCGCATTGGTGGGGGCTCCGGTGGTCAGCACGGTGCTGAACTCCTCCAATTTCTGGCTGGTCAGGCGCAAGGCCACGGCCGAGTCGTTGGCCATCTTTGAGGCGCCGATCACGGCTTGCTGAACCGCCAGGGTTCCCAACAGTCCGATGGCCCCCAGCAGCAGGGCCACCAAGACCTCGACCAGCGTGAATCCTGAATTGCGCTTCATATTGAGAAAGTGAAGTTCAGCGTGGAAACAAACGACGTGAGGCCGGTCAGTGAAATGACGAAGCCGCCGTCAGGGTGAGTGGGAGGCAGGTTCTGATTGCGAATATAGATCTTCCAAGAAGTGAGGTTTGCCGCGGCAGCGCTGATGCCTGCATTCCCCATGGCGTTGAAGAAGATTCGCGTGCATTGCCCCGGCCGCTGGGTGCCCAGCACGGAAGTTGACGGCACTGACCCGTCGGTGGGTGCGTCCAAGATCACCACGCCCGGAGTTGCAAACACGCTGCGCACGATGTTCGTTTGGTCCGTGCGATAGAGGTCCATGCCATCTGCACAGACCAGCGCGATGTGGGCCACGCGCAAGCTCATGGCATCGAAGTGGGCCCGTTGCAGGCCCTGCGCGATGAAGTTGGCGAAGTCGCGTCCCCTGCGTGCCGTGCTGTCTCGGGTCAAGGACGGCGTGGCAACGGCAGCGAGCAGCCCGATGATGACGAGCACCACCATCAGCTCGGTAATAGTGAATCCAGTCTGCCGACTGCGGCTTGGCGACATGACTTCCCAATCTTGTGCCTGCAAAGGCGCGGCCATCAAGAATCCTCGGAAGAATGCCACCCGATCATAAGATAGATGGGGCGTTCGCTAGGAAAACATTTCATGGGGCGCAAGGTTGTTCGTGCTCCGAGGTGCGCACATGCACACATAGTGGTGCCCCCGACCACACAGCCCGCACGGCTAGTCGCGTGGGGAGCCCGCCGGCCTCGCCGGCGGCGCACCATCGCGGGAGGGTATGGGAACCATTTCAGGGTTCCCATATCAGCGCGATGGGCGGCGCGCCTCGTGGAACCACGTCCGATACTCCTGCATGCGGCTGCGCTGCTCGGCGGGGGCGTGGCGTTTGCAGGTGGCGTAGTCGGCCGTTGTCGCATCAGCGCCCCAGCGCACTTCGGCGCAGTCGTTGGGGTTGTAGGCCATTTCCAGGGCGCTCCGGCGCGCGTACACATCGGCCACGGTCAGCGGGAACAGCGTCCCGTCGCTGCGCCGGTACTCCACCTTGCGCTCGTGAACGCGGCGCTGATGCAACTTCTCCAGCTCCGCGCGAAGCTCCTCGGGCTTGCGCCCGCCCAGCACGAAAAGATCGGGGTGGGCTGCCACGCGAGCAGGCAGGCGCGCCAGTACGTCGAGTGCGATGAGCAGGCGCATGTCGCGCGACGGGGTGGCGTAGTCCTCCCACGGGCCCACGGTCTCGAAGATCTTGGCACCCACGGGCATGGGCACTACCGGGTTGCCCTTCTCGCCCATGAAGCGTTCGCCGTTGTCCACCGAGCCCAGACGCGTCTCCAGTTGTTCCACCAGCGCGTTCAGGGTTTCTTCATAGCTGGCCTGGGCATCGAGGCCCTTGGGGTTGATGAGCTTGGCCATGCGCGCGTAGAAGTCGTCAGAAGACATGCTGGCCTGCTCGGCCGAAAAGGGCGCGAAGCGACGGTCATTGCTGAGCGCGTGGTTGGACAGCGCGACCGTCGAGCCATTCTCGGCGGACTTTTCCACGGGGCGAAAGGCCTTGAAGCCCGGGCCCGCGCTCTTCACGTCGCTGGCGAAGAGAAACGTGCCCTCCCAGAAGCGCTTGCGGCCCACGGAATTGTCGGGCTGGCCGTCCACGGCGAAGAGGCGCCCGCCTTTGCTCCCGTCCTGCTCCACCCACTTGGCGACCATCATCACGTGTCCATAGGGGTCGGCGTAGATCACGCCGGGCCGCAGGACATCGCGCGCCAGCTTGACCGGGTAGAAATCGGTCTGGTCATCGTCGAGCGCGGTGCGCGCGCTGCCCGAGTGGACTTTGTTGGCGAGCAGCCGCAAGAACTTGCGAAAACGATCGAGAGGGTCGTTGCCGGCCACGGGCTCGTCCTGGCTGACCAGGGCACCGCAAGTGGGCGGTTGCTCGCTACTGCCACGGTTGCAGTCGCGCAACCCGAAGGGCAAGCCCATCTTCCAGGCAAAGGTGGCGCGCAAGTAGTAGGGCAGATCCGCGCAGTCAGGCACGGCCGGGGGCGCGGCGTGGTTCTTGGGATCATCCTCGCGCAGGCCGAGGTGGCCCCAGAGAAAATTGCGCACCGGATCGCGGACCACGGGAGCCAGCGAGGGGAAGCCCAGCGCCGCATCAGCCGGCGCATCGAACAAACGCTCGATCCAAGCGGAGTAGAGGTTCTCCAGACTGCGGTTCCAGGCGCGCGTCACCGACCAAGCGCCGGGAACTTGGGACCGGGCGCGTGCCACAGCCGCGCGGCCGCGCGAGGCGATGGAAATGCGGTGGCACGAGACGACCTCGCCGCCGGAAACCAGCGTGACGCGAGTGTCGCCGGCCGCCGGAGCAGGCAGCTCGGCGGAAAAGCTGAAGGGCGGCCCGCCCCGGCGCACGGTTGCCAGTTTTTGTGCGGGTCGGCCTGCTGCGCTGACGGTGATGGTCCCGTCGTGGGCCTGTTCGCTGACCACCATGAGGCGCAGGGGCGCGCCGGCCGACGGATTTTCGGGCGACCACCAGATGCGGGTCTCGGGCGATTCGCGACAAGCCTCGGACGCGCGCACTGGCGATCGCGTGAGCAGGAGAGAAAGCATGCCCAAGCAAGTGAGGATGGTTGCCCTGTGCATCCCTTGCCTACCAGTGATCGGGATGGGCGCGCCGTCGCACCAGGGTGCGCGCACGCACCAGCGCCGGGTTCTCGAAGAGCTTGACCAGGACGAATCCGGCGAAGAAGCCGCCGATATGCGCCCAGACCGCGACGCCCGACGAGATTTCAGGTCGCACCGAGGAAAGCTGGGGCAGGCCGTTCAGGAGTTGTAGCCCGATCCACCACAGCAGCACCAGGTACGCGGGCAGCGAGATCACCTGCACGAAGATCACCCAGATGAACAGCACGTTGACCCGCACCCGCGGATACAGCATCAGGTACGCGCCCAGCACCCCCGAGATGGCGCCCGAAGCGCCCACCATGGGAACCGGGGATGCAGGGTCGATGGCGATCTGCGCGGCCGCAGCGGCCAGGCCGCACACGAAGTAGAAGGCCAGGAAGCGCCAGCGTCCCATGCTGTCTTCCACGTTGTTGCCGAATACCCAGAGAAACAGGCCGTTGCCGAGCAGGTGCATCCAGCCGCCGTGCAGGAACATGGAAAAGACGGGCGTCAGGTAGTTGATGGGGTCGCGGTCAACCAGGCAGAGAAGGCCGCGGCCGAGAGGCACGGCCTGCCCAATGGGGGCGCGGCCGGTGAGCTCGCCCGCGACCAGGCCCAGGTTGCACACGCTGGCCGCCAGCACGGTGGGGCTCAGGCCTGCCCCCTGGACCAGAACCCAGACCAGGCCCATCACCACCAGCAGGGCGATGGTCACCAGCGGAAAGCGCAGGGTCGTGTTGTCGTCGCTGATGGGGATCATGGGACTTTGATTCGAGCGGCCCGATGGCCTCGGTCAGGTTAGCACGCGGACATCCGCCGCATGCACAAAGTCGGGGCCAGCGGGGGCGGCCAGCGTGAGCGGTCGCGGTAGCGTGAGCGCCCAGCGTGCAGCGGCCTGCGTGGGCGACTGGCGTGGGCGCGACGGGTGAGCGCGAAGCGCGAGGGGTGGGTAGGGTGGGCTGTCCGTCCCGAAGCCCCCCAGGGGTGAGCGGCCCGAGGCCCGAGGCCCGCGATCCGTCTTCTCGCAAAACCCACACGAACACGCTCACCCTCACGCCCACGCGAGCCGCTAGCCGCGGCCCGGCTTCGCCGGCGGCAGTGCCTACTTCTGCGGGCTCGGCGGGGGAGCAGGAGGGGGTACAGGCGCGGGCGGTGGCGCCCCGCCGTCGGGACTGGCGGCTCCCTCGGGTGGCACCTCGGCGCGGAATCCGAAAAGGGTGTTCTTCTCTTCAAGCGGGGTCAGTTTGATGGCGACGCGACTGTCGGAGAAGGTATAGGCGCGCGTGTGAACCGGCAAGAAGCCGATGGCGCGAATCACCAGATCCAGGGGCCCACTGTCGCGCGGTCGCACCACCACCAGCGGCCGGGGCACTGGGATCATCCCCAGGTTCTTGTTGCCCCACTTGACCACTGCCTTGCGCGGCGGAACCGTTTGCAGGGTGATGTTGACCTTGTCCCCTGTCTTCTGGCCCGATGGCTCGCCCGCGCTCTTGCTGGCATCTTCCGCGCCCAGCCCCACGGCCGCAGTCGATCCCAGCAGCGCCAGCAGTGCGAACCCAGCCAGCGGGCCGTGCGAGGTCATGGCGCTGCTCCTTCCTCGTCGCCCCCGGCCGAGCGGCCCGGGCTGACACCGCCCGCTCGGCCCTCGGCGGAATTGGGCACCGCCGGCGGCGGTCCAGGATAGCGCACGCCGGGCTTGGGTACGTAGGTCAGGATCGGCGTCTTCAACGTGCCCTTGATCTCTCCTTCCAGGACGTCCACCGGCAGGGGCGGCTCAAGCACATACTGATAGCCGCGCGAGGGAACGCGAAGTTCGAACACGTCGTTGTCGAGCAGGAACTGGCGCGCGATGTTGGTGGGTTGGTCGCCCAGGATGCGCATGGGTCGGTGGTGCAGGATGAATGAGTACAGCCGGATGGCCAGGTGGTTGGGCAAGCGGTGGCAGCCGTGCGAATAGCCCTCGGCGCTGTACATGGAGAGATACTCCGACGAGCCGTGGGCGCGGATGCCGTTGTCCCAGTCGGGCTTGCCGCCCTTGCCGGGCACCACCAGATAGCCTGCGATGAGTCCGTAGGCCGAGAGGAATCCCGGGCCCAGCTCGTCGTAGTTGACCACCCGCTGCCACAGGCCGCTGACCGTCTTGGTCTTGACCAGTGTGCGGATGGGCGTGGACTCGGGCGCAATCCACACCGGGCCGGCCACCACGTTGCGGATCACACGCGGGCCCACGTCGGAGCCCTTGTAGCGGAAGTATTCGTAGCCGTCAGACGCCTGTTCGGCGCGCCAGCCGCCGATGGTGGTGCGCCAGCGCGCCAGCGGGATGCGCTGTTCCTTGTACTTCACGTAGACGTGGAAGCTCGGGTAGCGCTTGCGCGGCTGGGGGTGGCGCACGCCGGAGGCGTCCCAAGGCAGGTCGTACCAGACTTCGCCGCGATCGATCACGATGGACAGATCCATGTTGGGTCCGTAGTACTCGGGCAGGGCCGGCAAACGGACCGCGGCGCGCAGGTGGTGGAAATCGGCCGCGCTGTGACGTTTGAAGAAGGCCAGCGCAGCCTCGGGACTGGTCAAACCCAACTGCTCGACGGCGGACTTGGTCAGCTCCTCGACCAGGTTGCGCACCGGCACGGGCTGCCCGTTGGCGCCGGTGTACGTGGCCGGGCCAGTCTTGAGATCCACGCTGCCGTCCTCGACCACGCCGGCGGCGGCCACCACGCGCTCCCGCAGCACGCGTATCAACGCCTCATGATCGTTGGCCAGCGGCGCTCGGGCCAGAGCGTCCATGGTCTTCTGGCGCAGGTAGTTGGACTCGTAGATCATGTGCTTCTGCTGAAAGCGGCGCACCGCCAAGCGCATGGCATCGTCGTAGATGCCGGCGTTGTGTTTCACGCCGTGCTTGAACATTCCTTCGCAGGCCAGGCGACGTTCCACCTCGGTCATGGCGAGTTTCTCGGCGGCCCGTCGTTCGACCAGCTTGACCTTGGGTTCCAGCTTGGGGTCCTTGGCCGCCAGCTCAGCCAGCGTCTGCGCGCGGTCCTTTTTGCGGGCGTCTTCCAGATCGCTGCGCAGGCGCGCGATGCGTTTCTCTTCCTGCGCGACCTTGTCGGGCGCCACGTAGCCCACGGTCTCCACCGCCTCCATAGCGGCCAGGTTCGCGCCTTCGTGGCACTTCTGCTTCTCGTCCTCCAGGAAGCGGGCGCGCAGCACGCCCAGCGAGGGCGGGATGCCGTAGAGTTCGAGGTGGTTCTTTTCGCCCGCGGGCAAGGGCTCGCCGTCCTCGTCGAGCGTGTCGTTGGCCAGGCCGAGGAACACGCGGCGGTAGCGGTTGGGCATGGGCTGGCCGTCGGGGCCACGATGCTCCTCGAAGATATAGGGAGTCCAATCGTCCGCGAGATCGATGATGGTGTACCCGGAACGAGCGGCGCCGGTGGCGCTGGTCCAGCTCTCCTGGCCGTCGCGAACCACCAGGGCGCGATCGTCGTCAGGTGGGAGGCTGGGTGAAGGGGCTTGCGGCGCGGGAGCCGGCGGCGGGCTAGTCGGGGCTGAGGTCGCAGGTGCAGGCTTGCTGGTCGGGGCCGCGGTCTCCGCCGACGAAGTTGTCTGCCGCGGCGGCAGGGAAGCTACACCGCGGACATCGCATCCCAACAAGAGGGCTAGGCATGACTGGACGGCAAACAGCGGTGCATATTTCATCACAAATTCGCTTGATCAAGATATGCCTCCGGAGGAGCGGCTGAGCAAGAAATAGACCCAATCTCGCGACAGCTGCGGGAGGGCGTGGCCGTAGACGTGGCCGACGGTAAGATAGCGTTATGCCTTGAGCGCTGCCGCCACGATGGCCCGCGCTTCTTGGATTACGCTGTCCAGGTGGGTCTGGCCTTTGAAGCTCTCGGCGTAGATCTTGTAGATGTTCTCCGTCCCTGACGGGCGCGCCGCGAACCAGCCGTTCTGCGATGACACTTTGAGCCCACCGATGGCGGCACCGTTGCCCGGCGCCTTGGTCAGGACGGCGGTGATGGCTTCGCCAGCCAGTGTGCTGCTCTTGACCTGCGCCGGCGAGAGTTGCTTGAGTCTGGATTTTTCCGCGGGCGTGGCCGGCTGATCGATGCGCGTGTAGATGGGATCGCCATGGGCCGCCGTGATCTCGCGGTAGTGCTCGCCGGGATCCTTGCCGGTGCGGGCCGTGATCTCGGCCGCCAGCAGGGCCAGGATGAGACCGTCCTTGTCCGTGGACCAGGCGTTGCCGTCAAAGCGCAGGAAGCTGGCTCCCGCACTCTCCTCGCCGCCGAACCCCAGGCTGCCGTCGAGCAGCCCGTCGACAAACCACTTGAAGCCCACCGGCACTTCGACCAGCGGCCGCCCCAAAGCGGCCACGACGCGATCGATGATTGCGCTCGACACCAGGGTTTTGCCCACCGCTGCACGCGGGGACCACTGCGGCCGGTGGGCGAAGAGATAGCGAATGGCCACGGCCAGGTAGTGGTTGGGGTTCATCAGGCCCGCTGGAACGACGATTCCGTGCCGGTCAGCGTCGGGATCATTACCAAAGGCGACCTGATAGCTTCCGCGCAGGCCGACCAGTTTGGCCATGGCAAAGGGGCTGGAGCAGTCCATGCGGATCTTCCCGTCATGGTCCACGGTCATGAAAGCGAAGCGCGGATCCACCGTCGGATTGACCACCTGCAGGTCGAGCTTCCAATGGTCGGCGATGGCTTGCCAGTAGGCCACCGAGGCGCCGCCCAGCGGGTCCACACCGCACTTGATGCGTGCGTCGCGGATGGAGGCCATGTCCACCACGCTGCCCAGATCCGCCACGTAGGGGCCGACGAAGGCGGCCTTTCGAATGGTAGGCGCGGTGCGCGCGCGCTCGAAGGGAATGCGGCGGATCTCCGATCGGTTGCCTCGCAGCAGCGCATTGGCGCGGTCTTGTATCCAGGCCGTGACGTTGGTATCGGCCGGGCCGCCGTTGGGTGGGTTGTACTTGAAGCCTCCGTCGGCGGGTGGATTGTGCGAGGGCGTGACCACGATGCCGTCGGCCAGGCCGCTCTTACGGCCGCGGTTGTGGGTCAGGATCAATCGCGAGATCGCAGGCGTGGGGGTGTAACCGTCGTCGCGGTCGATCACAGTGTCCACATCGTTGGCGGCCAGGACCTCCAGGGCGGTCTGCTCGGCCGGCCGTGACAGCGCGTGCGTGTCCTTGCCGAGAAAGAGCGGGCCGGTGATGCCCTCTTGCTTGCGCCAATCGCAGATGGCCTGCGTGATGGCCAGGATGTGCGACTGGTTGAAGGATCCGGCGAGCGAGGAGCCGCGGTGTCCGCTGGTCCCGAAACTTACGAGTTGCTCGGGGTCGCTGAGATCGGGCTCCTTGCTGAAGTAGGCGTTGGTGAGACGGTCGACGTCGATGAGTATCGACGTCGGCGCGGGTTTGCCTGCAAGCTCGTGGGGCATCTTGAATGGGTCTCCTTGGCCGCGCGAAGATTACACTGAAGGTTGCTACCGCGCCTGCCCGCGCAGCTTGGCCCAGAAAAGTCCGAAGTATTCGTGCAGCGCTCGCTCGACTATCAGACCGGCCTGGGCATGCGGAAACCAGCTCAGCATGTCTGAATCCTCGCCGCTGGCCAGGAAGTCGGTGGGAGCGGCAACCGGGATCATGCCGGCCTTCCTGAACATGGCCATGGCCCGGGGCATGTGCATGGCCGACGTCACCAGCACGAACCGGTCGTCGCCCAGCATCGCACGCAGCATCCGCACTTCATCGATGGTGTCCCAGGATTGTGATTCGAGAACCATGTGGTCCCGCGGGGCTCCCAGGCTGACGCCGGCTGCGGCCAGCGTTTCGGCCTCGCTGGTTGTCATGCCGCTGCTGCCTCCTGACAGGACCAACTGCGATTCCGGTAGCAGTCGTTGCAGCCGGATGCTCTCGGCCAAACGGACCAGAGATGGCTCGGCCAGCTTTTGGACGGGCGCGAGGGAGTCGTCTTCGCTTTTCCCGCCCCCCAGCACCACTACCCAACGCGGCGTGGGCGAGCCGTCGGGCATGGTTGAAACCGCTTGAGTCGCCTGGGCCAGCAGCGGGGGATACGCGGTTTCCAGCGGACGAACCAAGGCCCGGGCCACAGGGCCGAGGGAAAGCAGCGCCAAGAGCGCGAGACCCGCGGTGAGCAGGGCCCTGGCTGTCCGTTGCCGCTTGGTGAAGAACAGCAGGATCAAGCCCAGGACCATGACGGCAAGCAGCAAGGAACACGGCTGGACGGCCGCGGACAGCAGCTTCTTGAGGATGAACATGATCCGTTCTTGTACCTCGATTCGGCCGGCGGCGTCGCGCACAGTCTCTGCCCTCCCTTGCCCTTGTCTGCTACATTTCGAGCCTTCTTGGCCCTCGCTGAATCGGTTTCGCCAACTTGACGTCTTCTCCGGTCCTTCCTGGCCCACGCTGTCGCGCCTTCGTCGCGTGGGCGCTCCGACACGGCCGGATCCTGTGGCTGGTGGCCGTCGCGCTGGCCGTGCCGTCGGCCCTGGCCACCGCCAAGCTCTACTTCAACCTGCGTAGCGATCTGGAAGAGCTGCTACCCCGGAGCGCGCCCAGCGTCCTCGCGCTCGACGAGTTGCGCTTGCGCATGCCCGGGCTGCTGTACCTCGGCGTCTTGGTCGACGTGGGCGCGGCCGACAATCTGCCCGCGGGCGAGCGTTTGCTCGATGACCTGGCGGCCCGCGTGCGCAACTACCCGCCGGACATGGTGCGGGCGGTTCGCCTGGGGACGGTCGGCGAGCGGCGTTTTATCGAGCAGCACAAGCCCTTGTACATGAATCTGGCGGATCTCGAAACCCTACGCCAGCGCATCGAAGACCGCATCCACTACGAGTTGATGAAGGATCAGGACATGCTCCTCGACGAGAGTGAGCCAGCCCCTTCGCTCGACGTGTCTGACTTGGAGAAGAAGTACCAGTCACGGCTCGACGAGCCGGGACTGAGCGGGGATCGCTTCTCCAGCCGCAGCCTCGGCCTCACCCTCATGTTGGTCGAGGTGGGCAGCTACTCGACCGGCACCAAGAAGGCGGGCGCGCTGCTCGATCGGGTACGCCGCGACC
Organism: Myxococcales bacterium; assembly: GCA_003142855.1. Classification (GTDB taxonomy): domain Bacteria; phylum Myxococcota_A; class Polyangia; order Fen-1088; family Fen-1088; genus Fen-1137. The sequence goes on along the minus strand of PLNW01000139.1, from coordinate 57,366 downwards.
TGGCCGAACTAGGCGGTCCGGGCCACTATGCCCCGGGGATGCGCGTCGGGTTCACTGGCGACGTGCCCATCTCCGTCGAGGAGATGTCGGCGCTGGTGGTCGACCTGACCTTTTCGTCGGTGCTGGTCATCGTCCTGGTGGTCATCGCCCTGGTGCTCTACTACCGCTGGGCAGCCGCCGTGCCGATTCTCCTGGCCCCGCTGGCCATCGGGGCGGTGGCCGCGTTTGCCCTGGCCAGTCTGCCCCCCTGGCGCATCACCGCGCTCAACTCCAACACCGCCTTTCTAGGCTCGATCATCGTGGGCAACGGCATCAACTTCGGCATCGTGCTGCTCGCCCGCTACGTGGAGGCGCGACGGCGAGGCGTTCCCATCGAGGAGGCGCTGGCCGTCAGCCTGTCCGGGACCCGGGTGGGGACACTGTCGGCGGCGCTTGCGGCCGCGGCGGCGTACGCGTCCTTGATGGCGATGGATTTTCGCGGGTTTCGCCAGTTCGGCGTCATCGGCGGACTGGGAATGGTGCTGTGTTGGGGTGCGACCTTCCTGCTTTCACCCTCGCTCATCGCCTGGCTGGACAAGGGCCGGTTGCGACCGTTCAGCGAGCGGGCGGCGCGCCTGCGGCCCATGGTATTGCTGGCCAATCGCATCGCGCGCTCTCCGTTGCCTTTCGCGGTGGTCGCGCTCGTGCTCACGCTGCTGGCCGTGCTTGAACTCCGCCACTTCGGCCCCGACCAATTTGAGTACGACCTTGGCAAGCTCCGGCGCCGTGACACCTGGGTCTCGGGTGAAGGTTACTGGGGCGCCAGGATGGACAAGCTTCTCGGTCGCCAGGTCACGCCCACGGTGATCCTGGCCGACAACGTGGCGCAGACCCGCGCCATCGCGACCCACCTGCGCGAGGCTGCCACCCGGGCGCCGCTGTCGGCGCGCATCTCCTCGATCGTGACGGCCGATGATGTGCTTCCCGTCGGGCAGGCGGAAAAGCAGCGGATCGTCGAGCGCTTGCGCAAGAAGCTCACGCCCAGGATCCGCGCGCAGCTTTCGCCCGAGGAGCAGGACAAGCTCGATGGTTTTCTGGGAAACGGGCCGATGCCTGCCATCACGGCGGCCAATTTGCCCGAGGGGTTGCTCACCGGGCTGCGCGAGCGCGATGGAACCCTGGGGCGGACCATTCTCGTGTTTCCCCGGCCGACGCAGACCGCCTGGTACGGCCCCGACATGTCCAGCTTCGTCGAGCAATTGCGCGTCCTCGCCGCCTCGGCGTCCGGCGTCCCGGCCCGCGTGGCCGGCGCCTTGCCCGTGACGGCCGATATCCTCTCTTGCATGAGCCGCGACGGCCCGCTCGCCTCGCTCCTCGCTTTCGTCGGCGTGGTACTGGTGGTGGTGGTTCTGTTCCGCGCCAGCCTGGCCACGCCGTTCGTCATCGGATCGCTCGTGATCGGGGTGGGCTGGATGCTGGCTGCGACCATCTACCTCGGTGTACGCATCAACTTCATCAACCTGATTGCCTTTCCCATAACCTTCGGGATTGGTGTGGACTACGCGGTCAACGTGATGGGTCGCTACTTGCAGGACGGACGTTCCGACGTCACGGCGGCGATCAGCGCCACCGGAGGCGCTGTCAGCCTGTGCTCGGCCACAACCATCATCGGGTATTCGTCCCTGCTGGTGGCGCAGAACCGCGGGCTGTTTCTCTTCGGTCTGTTCGCAGTTCTGGGCGAGCTGACTTGTCTGGCCACGGCGGTGATTGTCCTGCCCTCGGTCCTGTTGCTGTATCAGGGCTGGCGCACGCGCCGAAGGGCTGGCGCTTGAACGCCGTGGTCGCGCCCGCGCCGTCGTCGCCACCGAGCGCGCCGGTTCGGGGCACGTTTGTACGCAACTCGCTCACCTCGACTTTCACCATTGGGCTGGATTTTTTCACCTTGACCAGTCTGGTCGAGCTGGCCGGTGTCGACTACGTGCTGGCCACCTGGATTGCCACGGTCGTCGGCTCACTTTCTAATTTCTCCATCAACCGCTGGTGGACCTTTCGCGTGGCCTGGCAGCCACGCTCGATGCAGTTTCTTCGCTTCGTCCTGGTTCAGGTGGCCGCGTCCGGGTTGCACACCGGCGGCGTGTGGATCTTCACGCGTTTTCTCGGTCTGCCCTATCCCGTCTCGAAACTCCTGGTGGCGGCATTGGTCTATCTCGGTTGGAACTATCCGATGAACCGCTGGGTGGTGTTTAACCCGCGTTTCTCCCGACCGGGTCAACCGGCGGCGGCGTAGTTTTCGATCCGGTCAGCCCGAGCCGGCTGCCTAGCCCGCGCGCCCGCTCCGCCATCTCGTGTCCGATAACCCAGGCGCGGTTGGAGAACGGCAGCGAGGTCCGAATCATGCAATCCACGCCGCAGCCGTCCTCGCAGCCTTTGCGTCCGCGCGAATTGCGGATGTCTTGCGCGGTGACCTGCGCGAAGGGGCGCAGGGGCGCGACGTGGTAGCAGTACTGGAAATTTCCCTCGGGCGAGACATAGAAGGCCTTGTTGCCCCCGCGGCAGGTCCAGCGCATGGGTCGGCCGGCCAAGGCGCGCTCGAAATAGCGGATGAGATAGTACGGGTTGGAGATGGGCTTCCCCTCACGCTTCTTCTGCCTCAGCCAGTGCAGCTTCTGCAGGTACCTCTCGTTGAATGGCCCTGGCTGCAGCCGGCCGCGTTCGTGCACCACCGAGAAGAAGATGGGCACCCCCAGATCGAAACAGTGCTCGGCCAGCGGAATCACTTCGTCCAGCGTTTCAGGACATAGCACCGCCGCCACGTAGAACCACAGCCCCCGGCGCGCGACCATGTCGATCTTGTTGCGCAGGGTTCGCAACGACTTGGGGGTTTCCGGCGACGGGTTCAGGCCATCGATTGAGATCTGAATGCGCCCCATGCCCAGGTCGATGAGCGCGTCCAGCTTGTCCTCGGTCAGCAGAAATCCATTCGTGGTCATCCCGGTCGACATCCCGCTATGCACCACGTGGCGCATGAGGGGGAAAATGTCGGGGTGCAAGAGCGGCTCGCCACCGATGAGATCGGTGTGAATCACCCCCAGTTCCTTGCAGCGGTCGATGCGGGCGTATATCTCGGACGCCGGGACGTGACCCTTGCTGTTGTCGTACTCGGTGCAGTAGTGGCAGGTCAGGTTGCATCGCCAGGTGACGTTGATCTGCGCCCAAATCGGCTTGGCATCGAACCCGCGCGGGATTCCCTTGAGAATGCCGGAAAGGGAGACGGGGTTGCGCGCACGCTTCATGACACGGGGAGGTTCACTCCGGCTCACGCGCCGACGGCGGAACCGAGTCACTCAGGATAGCATGGCGGTCGAGCGCGACCACGGTCTCCACGTGATAGGTCTGGGGAAACAGATCCAGCGGTTGCACCACGGAGACACGGTAGCCGAAGGGCTCAAGCTCGACCAGATCACGTGCCAGCGTGGTGGGATTGCACGACACGTAGATGATTCGCGCAGGCGCCGCGCGGGCAATTCGCCGCATGACCTTGCCCCCGGCGCCGGCGCGTGGCGGATCGAGCACCACCACGCGGGGAGTCCCGTGTTCGGCCAGCACCTGAGGCAAGACCGTGCGCGCATCACCGGCGAGAAACTGGGCTTCGTGCAGGCCGTTGTTCTCAGCATTGATTCGCGCTGCTGCGACAGAGCTGGCCGACAGCTCGATGCCCACGACCTTGGTGCCGGCCGAGGCCAGCGCCAGGGTGAACATGCCCACGCCACAGTAGACGTCGATGATCAACGCCCCGGATCCGTCGCCAGCCAGCTCGCGCACCAGGGCCACCAGACGTTCGGCCTGCACCGAGTTGGTTTGAAAGAAGGTCTCCACGCCGATGCCAAAGCGCAGGCCGCCAATGGTTTCGGTGATGTGGTCCTGGCCACGGAGCAGCGTGGTCTGCTGCAAAGGAGCCGAGGTGTCTGCCGAGGCGCGGATGCTGCGCACGACACTCACCACGCTGGTGTCGACCGCTGCCAGACGTTCGGCCATGGCGGCCGCCGCGTCGAAGGGTCCCGGGCTGGTGACAATGCCGAGCATGGTTTCCCCGGTGCCTCGGCTGTGGCGCACAACCAGCTCACGCAGCAGCCCCTGATGGGTACGCGGGTCGTGCAGCGACAAATTCGCCTCTCGCGCGAAGGTCTGCGCGGCCTTGACCAGCGCGACCGTCAGGGGTGGCGCCAAGGAACACTCACGCAGGGGCAGAATGCTGTGCCAAGCTCCGCGCGGATGCAGGCCGAGCACGCCGTCCGGGTTGAAGGCGAACTCCATCTTGTTGCGGTAGTTCCAGGGACTGGGTGCGGGGATGATGGGGAGCAAGGGCGGATCCCGCAGCCCGCCCAGCCGGGCCAGACTGTCGCGCACAGCGGTTTCCTTGGCCCGCAACTGGCAGGCGTAGTCAACGTGCTGCCAGGTACAGCCGCCGCAGCCCTGCGCGAAGTGCGCACAGCGCGGTGTCACTCGTTCGGGTGAAGCTTTCTCAACTGAGACAACATCCGCCTCCACATGCCGCCGCTGCACCCGTCGCACGCGCACACGCACCGTTTCGCCCGGCGCTGCGCCTGAAACAAACACCACGAGCCCTTGGTGCCGGCCCACCGCCTCGCCCCCGTAGGCCAGGCGGTCGACGGTCACGCACAGCTCATCGCCAGGGCGAGGGTGGGGTCTTTTGCGGTCAGGGTCGCTAGCCAATGGCGGTTTTCGCCTGCACTAGGTCGGGGGCAGACGATGCAATCGTAGCACGGCGAAGCCGGAGGAACCCACGCCTCGGTCGCGGTCGGCTACTTGAGCGTGATGTCGCCGCTTGCGTAGAGTTGGAACTTGCCCTTGATGAGCTGTCCCACCCGGATGACGTAGGTGTGGCCCTTGTTGAATCCGTTGTTCTGTTCCAGGTCGTAGCCTTCCTGGTAGACCAAGGCTCCGCCAGGTGTCTGCGGTGAGAATTGATCGACAATGATTCTCGGCTCTTTCTTGTCGACCAACATGACCGTTATCGGGCCTTTGGCCGGCGGCTTCTTGAACACGGCCAGAAAGTTGATCGCCCACCTGTCCTCATTGTTCTTGCAGGTGAGTTCCGCGTTCGCCGGGTGCGCGGTCAGCCATTTCGCCAGCTCCCCTCCCTCGCTCGTGGGGATGGAATCAGACATCACCCAGACCTTACCGCCGTGGACCTTGGCCACGTCTATGTTGGGATCCACCGTGGGCTTTGTGGCTGCTTCCTTGGCAGCCTTCTTGGGTGCTGCGCCGGCGCTTGTTGCCGCCAGCAGTACGACTGCGACCAGCCAGATCTTCATGAGGATCTCCTTCCTTCCGGCGAAACCGCACAGCCCAATAATATAGATTATCGTTGACAGAGGCGTCGCGAGTCAACCAAACACGATGGTGCGGTTGCCAGAGACCAGAACCCGCCGCTGAAGGTGGAGGCGCACCGCCCGGGTGAGCACCAGTCGTTCCAGCTCTCGCCCCTTGCGCATCATGTCTTCGACCGTGTCGCGATGAGAGACTCGGCACACGTCCTGCTCGATAATCGGGCCTTGGTCCAGGTCCGCAGTCACGTAATGGGCTGTGGCACCGATGACTTTCACCCCGCGTTGTTGGGCCTGCTGGTAGGGTCGCGCGCCTGCGAAGGCGGGCAGGAACGAGTGGTGGATGTTGATGATGCGTCCCTGCCAGCGCTCCACGAATGCGGGCGACAGAATCTGCATGTAGCGTGCGAGCACAACCAGGTCGATGCGCAGCCCGTCCAGCAGCGCCAGTTGCTGGGCCTCGGCTGCCGCTTTCTGGTCTCGCTCCACCGGGATCACCGTCAGCGGCACATCAAAATGCGTGCACACATCGGACAGAGTGTCGTGGTTCGAGACGATCCTGACGATCTCGCCGCCCAAGTCTCCCAACTGCTGGCAGAGCATCAAGTCGTACAAGCAATGCGAAGACTTGCTGACCATCACAGCGACCCGCGGCCGCGCGTCTGAGAAGGTCAGCTCCCAACGCAGGTCGAACTGGCGGGCGAGTGCCTCAATCCCGGCCTGGGTGGCCTGGCGATCGAGCTGGAACCCGCTCAAATCCCAAACCAGGCGCATGAAGAACTCGCCGCTTTCACTCTCCGCGTGTTGGTCGGCATCCAGAATGTTGCCGCCGTGCTGAAAGACGAAGTTTGACAGCGCTGCGACCAGGCCGGTGCGGTCCCGACAGCTGACCAAGAGAGTCGCGGTGAGAGAGGGAGGCGAGGCCATGACGATGCTGGCCTAGAGACTACACAATCTGGCCCGCACTTGGCATCTCAACTGCTGAGCCCGGGACCGGCTGCGCAGACCGTACACGCCCCCGGTGCCATACCGGCGGCAAGTTCCGTAGCGCAGGGGAGACTACTCGAGCTCGTTTATCACAACTGGCTGGTAGGCCCCGGTCACATCGCCGGTGCTAGTGACCTGGCCAACTCGAATGAACTCGGACCGTGTGGCGTTGCAGTTGAGGTTGCCCAAAGCGTAGGCGGTGAACTGCGAATCGACCCCCTGGCCAGATCCCGAATACCCCGGCATGTAGGAATGGGGATCGGGAAGAGAGAACTTCAGCGCCAACCAGACCGGGTCACTCCCCCAGAAAGTCGCGCTGCCTGGGCAGCGCTCCCCTGCCAAGTAGCAGCAATCAGTGGCCGACTCCCAGGCTCCAGTTGGGCCCGGGAACTGGCGTGGCAGGACTGCGGCAGCACCACCCGAGAAGTCGGTCATGTAGTAGGTAAGTGACCCTGCCCATTCCTTGTTCAGAAAACCGGCAGCCTCGGCTGTGCGCGATTTCCTGATGTATTTGGTGAAGGCAGGGATCGCGATCGCGGCAAGGATTCCGATGATCGCCACCACGATCATGAGTTCCACCAGAGTGAATCCGCTGCTCTTCTTGTTTCGCATGGCCTTCCGACAGCCATTCTTGCATCACACGTGCCACCGCGCAAGAAAACGGCGACGCGTCCGCCGAACCGTCAGATAACTCTGAAGAATGGACAGGCTAGTGGTCGTTGCGAGACCTCGTCTGCGCCGACCAATTTTCGTCCCTGCGACGAGATTTTGGCCTGTTGGATGGACAAAACACGTCCAAAAAGAAAGGGACTAGCCCAACCCTTCCAGGTTGGATCCAGTCCCTTGTCTTGGCGCGCGGTCAAGCCGCGCGAAGTGACTCGGTCCTAGCCGACTTCGCCGCCGTCGCCACCGTCGCCACCGTCGCCACCGTCGCCAGTCTCACTGTCCGGGCGGTCGGCATCTGGACCGTCAAGCTTGGGGCTGGGAGCGTCAATGGCGTCGAGTTTGGGAGCATCGAGTTTCGGCCCATCGGGACCACTAACGGAACCGCTATCCTGAGCGTCTGCACCACCATCGGGGGTCGTGCCAACCTCTGGACCTGTAACATTGTTGACGTCAACCGCGGCGTCTGGCGGCACTGTTAGTACCGTGTCCGGTCCCGCCTCAGGTCCCGCCGGATTGATCACATCGGGGGTCGAGCCAGTGTCGGCAACCGGGGTAATCGCATCCTTCTTGCCAGCATCTGTCACCTTGGTCGTGCTGCTACTGCCGCAGCCAACTACCGTGAGCGACATCGCAAATACTGTTACAGCAAGCTTCCTCATCATAGCCTTGTCTCCTGGTTTGAACTCTTCTAAATAGGTCTCTCAGGGGCGGTACCTTACTCGAATCCGAAAAGAAAAGTGAAAAAATCAGCGCCGGTGCTGAGACACCCATGAGGCGCTGCGATAATTGTCAGGCAGCGATTCAGTAGCAAGACTCTGGTGGACATGCAAGAAGATTCTGATGAAGATGACGCGGAGCGTATTCTAGCGAGTGGCGTCATTGATGGGTTGGTGGCAGTTGGCGGAGCCGTGACGCCGGAAAGCTTGCTGCGTGCGTATCGAGAAGGGGTGTTCCCTTGGTCCTCGGATCCGATGGTGACGTGGTGGTCTCCCGATCCCCGCGCCGTTTTCGACCTGGAACGCTATCGCCCATCGAGGAGCCTGCGCAAGCGCATCCGCCGAGCGGGATGGCTCTTCACGCTCGACCGGGATTTTGAGGGTGTGATGCGCAAGTGCGCCGAGCCCACGCCCAGCCGGCCGACCACCTGGATCACCGACGATTTCATTGCTGCGTACACTGATCTCCACCGGCGGGGCGCCGCTCACAGCGTCGAGGTTTACGAGAAGGAAGAGCTGGTGGGCGGTCTCTACGGTGTGAGCATCGGGGGCTTCTTCGGAGGCGAATCGATGTTCCATCGCCGCCCCGATGCCTCGAAGGCTGCGGTCGTATATCTTGTGCAGCACCTGCGCCAGCGTGGTTTCGTTCTGCTCGATGGCCAGGTGCCGACGCCCCATCTGGCGGTCCTGGGCGCGGCCGAGATCCCGCGTGACGAGTTCCTCGCACGACTGCAACAGGCTATTGCCCTTCAGGTCGCGTTCTGATCGTGCCACAAGGGATGGTCGGCTATCATGCCCCCATCATGTCCCTGCGGCGGAATGCCTGTCCACTCGCGTGGGGAGCCCGTCGGCTTCGCCGGCGGCGCACCATCGCGGGAGGGTTTGGCGAGGCCGAGCGAAGCGAGCGGGGTGGGGGTGGGCGTGTGGGGCCGAAGGGCAGAGCCAACCCTTTGAGGGTTCCCATATCAGTGGCGGTGGTCGCCTGCGCGGCTTCGTGGGCACTCGTTGCCTGCGCCAAGCCGACCGCTAGGCCCGCACCAACCGCCCCAGTCGAGAAGCTGCGGCTCAAGGTTATCCGCACGTTTCCCCACGATCCCCATGCATTCACCCAGGGCCTGCTGTTTTTCGAAGGCAAATTCTATGAAAGCACCGGGCTCAACGGGCGCTCGTCGTTGCGCCGGGTGGATCCGGACAGCGGCGTGGTCGAGCGCGGGGTCGACTTGCCAGCGGATCTGTTTGGCGAGGGACTGGCGCGGGTCGGCGGCCGCCTGTTTCAATTGACCTGGCAGAACCAGCGCGCGCTGGTTTGGAACCTGGCGACGCTGCATAAGGAACGGGAGATCTCCTATCAGGGCGAGGGGTGGGGTCTCTGTTTCGACGGCCGCCATTTCATCATGAGCGACGGCAGTGATACGCTCGCGTTGCGCGATGCTGAGAGCTTCGCCAAGGTCGGCGCGATCGCGGTCCGTCGAGCGGGACGAGCCGTGCGCAATCTCAATGAATTGGAATGCGTCGAGGGCGTCGTCTACGCCAACATCTGGCAAGACAACCACATCGCACGCATTGATCCGCACACCGGCGAAGTGACCGGATGGATTGACGCTTCCGGCCTGCTCGCACCTGGGGAGGCGCGAACCTCTGACGTTCTGAATGGAATCGCGTACCTTCCTGCCACCGGGCATCTGGCGCTCACCGGTAAGCTGTGGCCGCGCATCTTCGAGGTCGAGCTCGTGCCGGATGCGTCGCCGGCAGCCCAGTGATGGAGATGCGTCGGATTTGCTCTGGGGACGCGCGTGTGACCTGGTAGGTTCTCTGGCCATGGGCTTGCGAATTCTTTTCACGATGGCGCTGGCGGTGCTCGCGGTCTCCCATGCGCGGCAGGCACGAGCCGAGCCAGGAGAGGACCTGACCGTCGCTGTTCTCACCTTCGGCCCCGGCGACCATCCCTTCTTCAAGTTCGGCCACAACGCCATCCTGGTGCAGACCAGCGAGGAGAGCGGGCTGGTCTATAACTTCGGCACCTTTGCCTTCGACTCGCCCGCACTCATTCCCAATTTCCTGCGTGGCCGATTCAAGTACTGGCTATCAGTGTCGCGCATGGAAGACACGTTCGCGTCTTATGTTTCCGACAATCGGACGATCGAGGCCCAGGAACTCGATCTGACGCCCGTCCAGAAATGGGCTTTGTGGCAGAGCCTGCGTGAAAACGCGCGGCCAGAAAATCGAGAATACCTCTATGATTACTTCCGGGACAACTGCTCCACTCGCGTGCGCGATGCCATCGACCGCGCGGTGGGCGGCCGGGTCCGGCAGGCCGGCCAGCGGCCAGCGGCCATGACTTTTCGAGCGGACGCGCTTCGCATGACTGCGGATTTTTTTCCCGAGTACCTCGGCCTCGACTTGGGCCTGGGCCGGCCGACCGACGCACCCATCACCCTGTGGGACGAGGCGTTTCTGCCTGAGCGAATGCGCGATCTCTTGCGCGAGGTCCGCATCCCGGGAGAAACGGGCGAGAGGCCTCTGGTCAAGTCTGAACGCACCCTGTTCGCCGCGCACCGGCCGCCCAAGCCGGACCGGCCTCCCAACTGGACGGTCTACTTCCTGGCCGCCGGCTTGGCTCTGGGCGCCTTCTTGGCAGGGCTTGGCCGCCTGGCCGGCAACCATCCGGCCGCGCGGGTGGGACTGGGCACTGCTAGCAGCTTGCTGGGACTCGTCTTCGGCATGTTGGGGCTCATCTTGCTTTCCTTTTGGTTGTTCACCGACCACAAGGCTGCCCATGCCAATGCAAACATTTTCCTGCTCGCGCCCTGGTCGGTCGTACTCGCCGGCTACGGAATCGGAGCGGCGTTGGGACGGCCGGCCGCCATGCGCAACGCGTTCTGGGTGGTGGCTACTGCCACCGGCTTCGCTGCCATCGGTGTCCTTGCCAAGGCCATCCCGGGAATGTCGCAAGATAACCTGGTGCTCGTCGCCTTTCTGCTGCCCGTGTGGATTGGCTTGGCCTTGGGCTTTCGTTGGGCGATGCGGCGGAGCTAGCTTTCGATCAGTTGCGTCATGACGACTTTGTGGGCAGTCATGGCGACTTTGTGGGGAAGCGTGTGCATATTCACGCTAACATTGTATATTCACGTCGGGGAGGAGGACCGCGGTGTGGTTTCCACGGATGGGCGTGGCTGTTAGCCTGCGCTTAGTTATGTTGGTCGTCCCAAGGCGGCTGTCCGTTCGACATCGGAGGTAGCATATGCCCGCGACCGAGGACTCAGTACTCACCTCACTAGATGAACTGCGCAGGCTCAGAAAAGAGCGGCGGAAGAAGGGCCATGCGGCCGGTGGCGCCGGGGGCAACGGCCGTTCCCAGAAGCGTGCGGTTGCAGGGCATGATCCCATGGGAGATCAGGTCACGCCGCCGCCACGGTCAGACTTGGCCATGGGAGCGAAGGGCATGCGCGCCGGCCTCCAGCCCGCATTGGGTGGGCCGGCCTGGGCCAGTTCGGCTGGTCACGCTCCGGCAGCACCCGTGGCAGCTACTTGGGATGCCCCCGTGGATCCGATGGCGCTTGCCCGTATGGCGCGGCCCACATCCTCGGCCAAGCCGGCAATCGTGGTGGCGGTTCTTCTGTTGGCCGCGGCCGGAATTGGCTACCTGAAACTTCAAAGTGACACACAGGCCATTCTGGCCGACAAGGACGCGAGCATACGCCGGGTGGAGGATGCGCGCGCGCAAGCCGTGGAAGCGGCGGCCAAGGCAGAGCGGCAGGCGCAGGCCAAGCTCAAGGCCTGCGAGGCGAAGGCCGCGCCGACGGCTCCCGGGACAACCGCGGCAGCTTCCGTCGCGCCGGCCGCGACCGCAGCGGTTGCGCCAGCATCATCTGTTTCCTACCCGCCGGCGAGTAGCCGAGGCCGGCACAGGTCATCGGGGCGGCATGCGTCCGCGGCGCCGTCGGTTCCTGCGCCGAGCGCCGCGCCCAACGCGGTTCCGCAGCTGCCACGGAAAAGGAAGTTGGACAACGATCCGCTGGCAGGCATCAAGATCTGAAGCACCTCGGAGCCGCGCGGCCGCAGGATGCGCTATGCCCGAGATATGGCCGGCGTGGTCACGGCTGTGAGATAGCGTTTTTTTTTGACGGGAGCCGAGCTTGCCCCCACGCTGGGAGCATGCTTTCCGCACAACAGGAAACCAACTACTTCGACACCTGCAAGCATGCTTTGCTGGAGCGGTACGCCGGGCAGTTTGCCGTCGTGTGTGGCCGCAGGCTGATGGGCGTCCATGCTTCGCTCGAACTCGCGCTCAAGGCTGCCTCCGATGCGTTCTCGGCAGGCGGTCTCGCGGACGGGGCTCCCATTCTCATCAATGAGATCGGCGAAACGCCGCGGGTCCGCGTGGTCGCTCAGCCGAAGAAGTAGAACGGGTCAACACGGGCGTCGTGGCTGCGGTCGCAGTCGCGATGAGGAACAGGCGTCAGGGCCCAAGGTTTGCAAATCCGTTGCGTCTCCAGTAGAAAGGAGCCCGCCAGCTAGGGTCCGAAGAGATCGGATTCCGGCTGGCCAGGAAAGGGAGAGCATTGATGTCACGAGTCTCAGGAACGCCGCGCGCAGTTCGGCTGCGCTCTGACCGTTGGCTTTGCGTCGCCGCACTGTCGGGTCTTGCTTTCGGTTGTGTGGAGCAGGCCGATGAAAAGCCGACCAAAGAGGACGAGGAATTCATCAAGAAGAACCTACTGACATCCGATCCCACGCCGCAATTCGTGGCGCATGCGGATCTGGATGGCAAGGTCGAGTACATCGGCATTGACGTGTCCCCGAACCCGGCGGAACCGGGAAAGGACGTTCATCTGACCCACTATTGGAAGGTGAAGTCCGCGCCCAGCGACGGGTGGAGACTGTTTACCCATATCAGCGGCCCCGGCGGCAAGGGATTCATCAACGTTGACCACGGCGCCATCAGTGGAAAGTACCCGGTGTCGCGTTGGAAGGCTGGCGACATCATCCGCGATCAACACTCGTTCCACCTGCCACCCAACTGGGCTTTCAATTCTTTCAGCGTCTTCACGGGCCTGTGGCGGGGCAACGAGCGCATGACCATCAAGTCCGGGCCGCACGAAGAAGGCCGCGTAGCGGCGGCGACCATCCCGGTTGTGGTCAAGGTGCCGCCTGTTCTCAAGCGGTACCTGGTGCGCAAGACGCCCAAGCCCATCAAGATCGACGGCAAGTTGGAGGAGCCAGCGTGGAAGACCGCCCCATCGACCGGCCTGTTCGTAAACACCATGAACGGCGAGCCGGCGCAGCCCAACACCGAGGCCAAGCTGCTTTGGGACAATCAGAATCTCTACATCGCGTTCGAGAACGTCGACACCGACGTTTGGGGTACGCTCACCGAGCGCGACTCTAAGCTGTGGACGCAGGAGATGGACGAGGTGATGATCGACGCCAACGGCGACGGCAAGGGGTATATCGAGCTGCAGGTGGCTCCCAACGGCACCATCTTCGACACCTATCTGCCCACCTACCGCAAGTACGAGGACAGCTTGGATCCCAAGCGCAAGCCCTATGACTGGAACTCGAAGCTGAAAGCGGCGGTGAAGGTCGACGGCACCCTCAACAAGCGTGATGACCAGGACAAGGGCTGGACGGTGGAAATGGCGCTGCCGCTTGCTGACGTGAACGGCCTGGACACCAACGGCGTCAAGGTTCCGCCGGCGCTCGGCGACAAGTGGCGTCTCAACATGTTCCGCATGGACTCGCCCAAAGACGCCAAGGCGCAGACGGCCCTGGGCTGGTCAGCCCCCTTGGTCGGCGATTTCCACAAACTGGATCGCTTCGGCGAGATTGTCTTCGTTGACGAGAAGGGCGAGGTGCCCGTGGTCAAGGACACCCCGGCCAAGGACAGCAAGAAGGCCGAAACCAAGACGGAACCGGCCGGCAAGAAGGCCGAGAAGAAGCCGGCCAAGAAGTAGCGACCTGAAATAGCATTCTAGCTCCGGGGAGGGATGGTCGGGTGTCATCACGGCGTAGTGGGGCACTTGTTTGGATCCCCATCGGCGCCGCGTTTTGCGCCGGATCGATGGGGGCGAGGGATGCCAGGGCGGCGGCCGCTCCGGACCTGGTTCCCAGCGGTTCAGCGGCCCAGGAGTATCAGGCTCCGCCGTTGGGACAGATTCGTGGCGGACGCGACTCCGATCCATTGATGGCGCAGGTGGTGGCCGAGGTGCACAGGGCGGCGGCTGCCGTGCGTGCCCCGGCACCCTTGCGGGATGGTCGATTGGATCTGGTGGCGACGGACATCGCGCGCGCCACCGTGGCCAAGCGGTTGCCCTCGTTCGACGCCATTGCATTCCTGGTCCACCACTACGGCATCGTCGAGCCCGAGCCCTACATCGTCATGATGCGCAGCTCGCCCGGGGGTGATGGATCCCTTTTGCTTGACCTACGCAAGCAAGTGCCCAGCGTCTTCAAGATGGGCGACTGGCGCCGCATGGGAGTGGGGGTCAAGCGTGGCGCTGACGAGCTGATCGCGGTCTTGACCTTGCAGCCACAGAACTTGGAGTTGCGAGCGCTGCCACGACGGCTGCCCTCGCGGGGCACCGTGACTTTGGTGGGCCGGCTGTTGGGTCGCTTCGCGCAGCCCGCGGTTCTGGTGGCCGCCCCGCGTGGAGGCGTGCGCAATCTGGCCATGTCGGCCCGCAAGGGCCGTTTCGAACTCACGGTGGCGTGTGATTCCGGCGACGGTGTGTACCAGTTGGAGATTGAAGGCGATGACGGCCACGGGCCGGGAGTTCTGGCGAATTTCCCTCTGTACTGCGGTGTGGAGCCACCTGCGCGGATCGCAGTCAGCGGCAACGAAGTGACTCGGCGTCAGGATGCGGCCGAGGCCGAGCGCGAGTTGCTGGCTCTCATCAACCGAGACCGCGCGGCTGCCGGCTTGCCCGCGTTGCAACGGGACGCGCGTTTGCAGGAGATCGCCCGCGGTCACAGCCGCGAAATGGCACGTACGGGTGAAGTGGTTCACGTATCGGACAAGAGTGGCGGCGCCGCGGATCGCGTCCGTGCGGCCCACGTCTCGCCCTTCCCGCGCACCCTTGCCGAGAACGTGGGACGGGCGTTCTCGACGGTAGAGGTCGAGAATGGATTCATGGGCAGCCCTAGCCACCGCGCCAACATCCTCAACCCCGACATGACCCATGTGGGAATCGGCGTGGTTGTGGGTCAGGCCGAGGGTGAAGTTGTGCCGTTGTTCTTCACTCAGCTTTTCGCTGGCTGGTAGTTGAGAGTCAACCTCGGACAAGGGGTTTCGGCCATGGCGCCTTTTCATGGTAGCAAAGGCTCAGTTCGCCGAAGGAGGCATTGTCGTGAAACCAGATTCAGTTCGCAGCGTCGCCAAACAGGCCGCGTCCACGGGTTCGCCCCTGCTGGTCGTCGGATCGCTGGCGCTTGATACCATCGAGACCCAGAGCAGCCGGCGCGAGGACGTGCTGGGCGGCGCCGCTTGTTACGCGTCATTCGCCGCTTCGTTCTTCGCGCCCGTGCGGCTGGTGGGCGTGGTGGGCAGCGACTTTCCCGCGGCCCACGAGGCATTGCTGCACAGCCGAGGCATCGATCTAGCCGGCCTGGAGCGAGCGTCCGGCCGCACCTTCCGCTGGGCTGGCCGTTACGCGGCGGACTTCAACAATCGCACCACCCTCGATACCCAACTCAACGTCTTCGAGACCTTCCGGCCCAAGCTGCCGCCGGCCTACGCCGACAGCGCGTTTGTGTTTCTGGCCAACATCGATCCGGTCTTGCAGTCGGAGGTGCTGGGTCAGGTGCGCCGCCCGCGCTTCGTGGCGTGCGACACCATGAACTTCTGGATCGGCGGAAAACGGACCGAGTTGGTGCGCGTGCTGGAGCGGGTGAACATGGTGTTGCTCAACGACGAGGAGGCCCGCCAGCTCTCAGGCAAGGACAACCTGCCCACAGCGGCCAGCGTGATTCGCGCTATGGGGCCCGGCGCCGTGGTCATCAAGCGCGGCGATGCTGGAGCGCTGTTCTTCTGCGAAGAAGGCGTGTTCGCTGCGCCTGCGTTTCCGCTCGAGCGCGTGGTGGATCCCACGGGCGCTGGCGACTCCTTTGCCGGTGGCTGCATGGGCTGGCTGGCCCGCACCGGCGATACTTCACCGGCTGGAATCCGCACGGCGCTGGTGGTGGGTTCGGTCTTGGCCTCGTTCTGCGTAGAGGACTTCAGCCTGGATCGCTTCCGCTCGCTCGACGAGAGCGCCATCCGCGCTCGCTGCGCGGCCTTTGCCGAATTGTTGAGATTCGACGCGATTCGTTTCTAGCGTCTAAGGGGAGGGACGGCGTGATTGCAGCGGTGATGGTCCTCTGGCTCGCCCATCCACTGTTGGATCTCGGGGGTGACAGCGTGTGCCCCGCGCCCGCGGAGGTGCGGGACCGTTTGGCCCAGCTTTCCGGCTTCAACGCGGGAGAGACACCGCCAGGTTCAGACCAGCATCAGGCGTATCTGTCCAGCAAGGATGGGATGGTGCACGTCGAGTTGGTCAGCTCGGATGGCCGACGTCTCGCCCAACGGACGCTCGACAGGACCGGCTCTTGCGCCGATTTGGCAGAGGCCGTGGCTGTTGTCATCTCAACCTGGGAGGCTGAGTTCAACCCCAACGTGGCAACGTCTGTGACGTTGCCACCACCGGCACCACCACCGCGTCCTTCGCCGGCGGCTGCTGAGGTGAAGGCCGTGCAACCACCGCCCAATCGACCCCAGCGCTTCGATGTCGGGATCGGCTTGCTCGCATCTATCGCAGGCGGGGAAGTCGTCCCCGGTGCCACGCTGGCCGCTTCGCTGTCTCGGCGGAGTGGACACCTTGGCCTTGCCGCCGCGCTTTCGGCAAGCTCGACCCATTCCCAATCGTTGGGATCGTTGACGGGCGCTGCACACTGGACGCGCGTGGCGCTGGCCGCGGGACCACAGTACCGCGTGAGCCGAAGCGCGAGCATGTTGGATTTTCACGCGGGCGGGGTGATCGCGCTTCTGCGCGTCGAGGGAGTCGGCTTGCCGTCGACTGCCTCAGACAGCAGTGCGCAGTTTGGCATGGGGGCGGGGCTGCGCGGCCTGTGGGCATGGAATAGTGCGGCGGGATGGATTGGCCTGGACGTGCTCGTCTATCCTGGACATGACCAGCTTGACGTCGGCGGCCTCGGCGCCAGCGGCCAGCTTCCACGTGTGGAGGTGCAAATCGCTTCTGGACTCAGCCTGGGGCGCTTTCCGTGAAAGGTTCGGGACAACCTGGAACACAAGACTAGGTGAACATGACTTTGGTCCGCTCTGACGCCACTCCGGTCATCGAGAGCCGCTCCGGCGTCCCGGACCTTGAAGCGCTCTATCGCGCCCATGCGCCCACCGTGGCCCGCTGGGCGGCAAAACTCGCGGGGCCCCTGGTTGACGTGGACGATCTGGTTCATGAGATCTTCCTGGTTGTCCGGCGTCGGCTGCCGGAGTTTCGCGGGGAGGCCAAAGTGACCACCTGGCTCTACCGGATCACGGAACGCGTGGCGCGAGAAAGCCGCCGCAAAGACCGGTTCCGGCGTTGGTTCTCGCGCGCAAGGCACCTCGAGATCGAGCGCACCATGGCGCCGCCGCATCTGACACCGGTTGATGAGTTCGAGCGACGCCAGTCCAGCGAGACGGTCTACCGCATCCTTGACCGACTGCCGGGTAAGTACCGGAATGTGCTCATCCTCTTCGAACTCGAAGAGTTGTCAGGCGAAGAGATCGCCACCTTGACCGGGCTCAAGCTGGCAACGGTTTGGGTGCATCTGCATCGGGCGCGAGCGCGGTTCATCGCTGAAATGAAGCGCGATTCGGGGAGACGTACATGAAAGAACCCATGGCGAGAGGCAGGCAGACTGACGCCGACGAGCGGACTCCTATCCGCGACCGTTGGAGCGCGCGGCCTTCTGGCGACAGCGACGAGGCGCTAGCAGGGGCTTTGCTGCGTTCGGCGGCGGTTGTGCCGCCATTCGGGGCGAAGAATCTGGCCGACGTTGCCGCGCGACTGCGCAGCCGCGAACGGCATCTGACCAGAAGATGGGCGTGGCAGGTAGCCATCGCGGTCGGCCTCTTGCTGTTCGGCGGGGCCCTGTATGCGGCTGTCCTGCACATTTTGCGCGGCCCTTCGCTTCGCACACTTCCGGCCGCTGTCCCGGTCTCGATGCCGGCCAGCGCGTCTGTCCGGCGCCCGCATGCCGTCGTCGCTCCACCTCCTGCTCCGGCCCTTTTGCCTGAGCCCGAGCCTTCGTCGGTCGTGCGCGCCGAGGAGACCCACGCGCCTCGCCTGGCCTTTCGCGGGGCCACGCAGGAGTCGGTGGCGACAAAGGTATCGCTTGAACCTCCCCCAGCGCTGCCGCCCAGTCCATCGGCGCTGGCGCAGGAATCGCGATTGCTCGCTGGAGCGATCCACAAGCTTCGGCAGGAACAAGATCCCGGACAGGCGCTGGCCATGCTGGATGAGCACCGGGCGCGATTCGGAGCGAATGGCGCGCTTGAGCCTGAGGCGAACGTGACACGGATCGAGGCCCTCTTGCGTCTCGGCCGCCACGATCAGGCCTTGGGGCTGCTCGACGGACTGGCGCTGACCACGGCGGGGGTGGGGCGCGAGATGTTGGTGGCGCGCGCTGAACTGCGTGCCGAAAAGGGAAGGCGTGCGGCCGCGCTGAACGATTTCAACTCGCTGCTTTCCGCCGATGCGCCGCCCGATGCGGTCAGCGAACGAGCGCTGTATGGGCGCGCGACCTGCCGAGCGCAGATGGGCGACGGGGCAGGGGCGCGCGCTGACCTCGAAAACTATCTCTCGCGATTCCCGACAGGACGATTCGCGAATCAGGCCCGCACACTGATCGGCAAGTGAAAGGTTTTGTTGTGTTCGCCACACGAGAGGGTCCGAGAGGAGACAAGATCATGAGATGGACATTGTTGGTAGCGGCGCTGGCAGTGCTCGGCGGATGCGATCATCATCACGGGATTGGGGCGCTCGGTTCAGACGCTGGGGGCGCAACGTCGGGGGGCGCTGCTGGCGGTTCTCCCAACGGCAGTGGTGTCGGTGGTGCAGTGGCCAACGGTGGCACGCTGCAAGTTGCTGGCGGCAGTGGCGGATGCGGCATCTTGTGTCTCATTCCTGTCGGCGGGTCCGGTGGAAACACGGCAAGCTTTCCCAACATCAACAACTGTGGGAATGGACTGATAGACATTGGCGAGTACTGCGATGACGGAAACACGCTCAACGGTGACGGCTGTACGGGCTGCATAATTGATCCAGGCTGGCAGTGCCCTCTGCCTGGACAGACCTGCATGCCGCCCCCTCCTGGCATAGACGCGGGAATCCCCCAGCCCAGATTCGATGCGGGCGTGCCTGTGCTTCCGGTCCACGACGCGGGACCGGCCGCGACCGGACCACTCAGCCAGGGCCCAACCTCCTGGACCGGATACATCGAGAACTACCAATTCCCGTCCGGCTCAGACGTGATCAGGTTCACCTCGACCGTTGATTCTTCTGGTCAGGTCATGGTGACGGTCTTTCTGGGCAACGGCACCCCGCCGCCACCTGCCACCGATCCGAATGTCGGGTACCCACCCGGTCTAGCGACGGAAGGCATGATGCTTGACAGCGCCAGCAACTATTGGTCCGAGGGGTTTGCCTACTCGATGACCAGCGGCACGTTCCAGCCCCAGCGGCTTAGGTTCACCATCAATAATTACCAGTTGTGGTCAGGATGGTGCGCGCTCCAAAAGCCAATCGACGACAGCGGCATGTGCCTTCCAGCCTGGGGAGGCGGCAGCGGGACGAGCGACGGAACCAATTGGCAGTGCTACCTGCAGAATCCCGCCAATGGGCACACAGTTGTTGTCGACTGCGCGAAGTACAACCTGTGTGACATGTCTCACGTCTGCGCGTGCTCGACCACAGCCTGTGTCTTAAACCCAAATAGCGGGCCAACGGTCTCCTTTGACTTGGCGATTAACGGCCCCTTGGCTGACGGCAGCGTCGTCGGGCTCATCAGCGAGCGCGCAAATGTCCACTTCACCCTAGATGGACCCTAGCGCGAACAATCGAGTCCCTGGTTACGTTTGGCCAGGTCCGCGAGCAGGGGCTGATAGAAATCCAGCATGGCGCGCGGGCCGATGTCCTCGCCAGTGGCCTCGCGCATGACCTTGCGCCAGTCGCGCGTGGCGCCCAGCTTGAGGATGTCGCGCAGAAAGCGGCCCGCTTCCTCGCTGCCCGAATAGTCGCAGGCGCGCGGTTCCTGCTTCACGATCTTGCGGCAGATGTGGTCGTGAAGCTGGAACTTGATCAGGGTCGCCATGGCGTAGTCGTAGTACTGGGCCGGATCGTCGTTGATGTGGGTCTTGGTGCAAGCGTCGCATAGATCTGCAGCGCGCTTGCCAGGCGGCTGCACCCCTTGGTAGGTGGCCACGTACTGCCACCAGCGGTTCTGCCATTCGGCCACTGGCAAATCGTGCTCGTAGAGATCGTGCTCGAAGTGGGTCATGGTGCCCGCGGCAAAGGGCAGGAACACGATCGACTGAAGCGCCGATTGCAAGAGCGCGGCCGAGGTATTGGGCTCTTGCCCGGCGCGGATGAGGCCGAGCTTGCGCAGATAGGCGGGCTGCTGGCTCGCCAGCCGCGCCAGCTCGCCCACTGCCTCGTGAAAGGCGCGGTTGGCCCCGGCGCGCAGCAGGTACGGCACCTCGGGCGTGGCGTAGGACAGGTAGTAGTAGATGTGACCCAGCTCGTGGTGGGCGGTCCCGAACCACTGCGCGTTCGGCTCCACGCTCATGAGCGAGCGCACGTCGCTCTCGCCGTCGATGTCCCATGCCGTGGCATGGGCGTTCTTCTTGCGCGGCGAATTGGCTGGCACCGGAAAGAGGTCCGATTTCTTCCAGAAGCTCTCGGGCAGACGCGGAAAACCCAGCGACACATAGAAGTCCTCGGCGGTGCGTACAATGAACTCGGGCGATTTGCCCTTGAACAGGGGATCCAGGCTGGCGCCTTCAGCCAAGCCGGGCCATTCCTGCGCCCAGCGATTGCCCAGCCAATGCGCCGGAATCAACTTGGGGACTGACTTCTTGTATCGGTCGGCCAGGGCGTGTTTTGCAAAGCAGTGCAGGCCATCGTAGAGCGGCCTGCTGGCCTCCAGCGTGGCGTCCATGAGTGCCATTACCTCGTCGACGGTCATGCCGTAGTCGGCCACGTGCAGGCCGAAGAACGATGAATAGCCCATGGCGCGCGCGATCTGGTTGCGCAGGGCTTGCAACTCGACCAGGCCAGACTTGAGCGGACGGCCGATCTCCTTGGAAGCCATCCAGGCGCGTTCGCGATCGGCCAGCACGCGCGACGTGCGCAGGATCTGATCGATCTCATTGGCCGAGGTGAGGCGGCCGCACTTTCCGCCCGCCAGCGGTTGCAGGCAGAAGGAGTAGCTGTCGAGCACAGCCGACTGACGGGCCTCGGCTTCGATGCGTTGGCTGACCACTTCGGGGATGGTGCCGGGGTTCTCGGCCGCGGCCAGTTGCAGCTTGCGCAGTTGGCGCAAACTGAGATCGGAGAGCTCGCTCGGCTTGGCCAGGAAAGCTCCGGTGCGCGCGATGACCAGCTTGCAGCCGGTCGCCGCCGCCGCCGCCTTTTCGGCCGCGGCCCGCGCTGCGGTATGCTCGGGGCTGACGTCGGTGGCGGCGATCCAGGCTGCCTGGTTGGCCACCGTGTTGAGCGGCTGCACAAGGCCGGTCACGGTTTCGAGAAACCCGCGCGCCTCGCGCTCCGCCGACGAGAGCTTGCGGGTGGGTTTCTCTGCGGCCCGCAAGCTGAGCGCCCCGACGCAGGCCAAGGCGGACACCACTACGACCAGAATGGGACGACGTCGCATGGACGCAGGCTAACATACGGCCAGATCTTCCGGCCTTCACAAACGCAGGGGACCGTGCTAACCCACCAAACCATGTCGTCGAGCTTTCGAGCGATGAGTCTGGCCTTTGCTCTGGTGGGCACACTTGTGCTTGGTGTCGGATGCAGCCAGGGGGATGGCGATCGTTGCCAGATTGACTCGGACTGCAGCAGCGGCCTGGTTTGCAGGGGGGGGCCCAAGAACGGCATCTGCCGAGCATCGACCAATCCAGGTACCGGAGGCAGCACAGGTCAGGACGCAGCCGGTCCGGCTTCGACGTCCGACGCAGCCAGCGACGTTCTCATGGTCGCGGCCGACGCAGCCGACGCGCCGGCCGCAGCCGACGGTGTGACGGTGGGCAGTGACGCCGCGCCCGATTCGGACGCCGCGGACGACTCGTCAGCGACGGACTGAAACGGTCCCAGCGAATCGAGTCAGCGAGCCCGACGGCGCCCGCGCCGCCGGCGGAGCAGCACGAGCGCGGGGAGAAGCAGCGACCACGGCAGCGATGAGCGGCTCTCCCCGCCCATCGCGCATCTGCACCCGCTTTCGCTCGCGGCCACGGGCTTGCCCGCATCGACCGCGGCTCCGTCGCTGCCGCCCGTCGCGCCGCCGGCGGCTCCGCCCGTCGACTGGCCGCCAGCTCCGCCCGTGGCCTGGCCACCGTTGCTGGTCGCCTGGCCGGCGGCACCGCCCGTCGCTTGGCCGGCGGCACCGCTCGTCGCCTGGCCCGCCGTTCCGCCGGCCACCCCACCTGCACTGCCGGTCGTGTGGCCACCGGCACCACCGGTCGCCTGGCCGGCGGCACCGCCCGTTGCCTGGCCGCCCGTTCCGCCGGTCGCCTGGCCACCGGTACCGCCTGTCGCCTGGCCGCCGTCGGAAACGGGCTCAGACGCGTCGACGCCGCCGTCGTCCGGCGGAGGCGCGGTGCCTGCCAATACCGGTCTGGTGAACACCCGTTCGCGATTCACGTACGGGGCGGTGTCGAGCCGCCGGTAGAAGAGCACGCCGCCTGCGTCGGTCCATACCAGCGCTGGGGCGCGCAGGTCGTCCATCGCGCCCTTGTTCGCCCCGCCCGCGTCGGGTGTCGACGTCGCGATGTCGCTCGGCACGGAGGTCTCGCTCCCGGGCGCGCAGCGGCGATCCGCGCCCAGCGAGCAGCCAGCGAAAGTGACCGTCCCGTCGCTTCCCCGGGTCCAGACCGCGACGTACTGGGTCCCGGTCCAAGCCAACGTGTGCACACGTAGCCGCTGCCATTCCAGACCGCGCCCACCTGCCCGACCGCGGCGCCGGCGGCGCGGACCTCGAACGGTGCAGAGTCGATCCAGACAGCGTCCGCGCCCACCCGTCGCCCGTATACCGTGACCGGTTGGCCCGTGGCCGTGGCCTGCGCCCAGCACACCAGCGCGCTGCCGCCGCTCGAGGCGATCCCTGACTGGAACGTGCTGGCCGGCCCGGCTGCGTCCGACAGCGCTGACAGCGCCGCGCCCGTCGCGTCCACCTTCATCACCTTGGTCAGCGAATTCTCCGACACCATGACGAGTGCCCCGCCCGTGACCGCGACGGCGCCGACCAGTGTTCGCGCGATTCCGTCTGCCGGCAGCGCGATCGCGCTGCCCCCGAGGGTCGCCACCGACCCGTCGCGCCCGACCCGGCCCATGCGCGGCTCGCTGTTCTCTTGCCAGAACACCAGGAAGTCGCTGCCGAACGGCACCGCTGCCACGGGCGTGCGCATGCCCTCCCCGAGCGCGATGTCGATCCCGCCCGGGAGAGCGAGTGTGCCTGGATCGAGAACCGCACCGTCGCTGGTCACTCGCGACCCCTGCAGCTCCTGCCCACCCGCCACCGGCTTGGCCCAGAAACACTGTGTCCACACGCGCGTCGCGTTCGCGACCCTGTCCCGCAGGCTTCAGGCCCCAACGTTCCTGTGGCGGTTGCGGCGGCGCCAGAGAATTAGTGCTGGAAGGGCCAGCCAACTGACAGGGCCGACAGGGCGGCCGGGGTGTGTCGCGCAGGTACAGCCGCTCGCTTGCGCCTTGGTGCTTCCACTGCTGCCGCCCATGCCGCCGCTCGCGGCGCCGCCTGCTGCTGAAACACCACCCGCGCCTGCGGTGCTGCCGCCAACCTCACCGCCCGTGGCAAGGACACCGCCACCGTCTGCGCTGCCAGCCACGGCCGAAACACCGCCGCCTCCTGCGCTGCCAGCCACGGCGGAAACACCGCCGCCTCCTGCACTGCCAGCCACTGCCGAAACACCGCCACTGCCAAGCGTGCCGCCTGCGCCCGTGAAACCACCGCCGCCACTCATTCCGCCACGACCGCTGGCTCCGCCACTGCCCACGGCGCTACTACTGCTCGCGGCGCCGCCACCGCTCGTGCCTCCGTTGCCGCCCACACCGCCGCCGCCGCTGGTACCGCCGCTGCCGCCGGCACCTCCTGTGGCAGCAGAACCGTGGTTGATGCCGTAAAGGTACCCGTAGAGCGCCATTTTTCCGCGCATGGTTTGCTGGGGCGTGTATTCCGAGTGCGCCCAAACAAAGGGCGTGTCGAAGTAGCCTTCGCCGATGGGCCAGGTGTTCTTGAAGTCGGCCGGGTAGGAGTTCGCGTACAACGCGGACGGTTTGGACATGACCATGGTGCTCCAGTCGTCCAGGTTCAGATACGGCGTTTGCCCCGGGGCCACTCCGGGCAGGTTGTCGTTGGATCCCCATGTGTACATGTAGTTCACGCTGCGTTTTGCAGCCAGCCCTGTGTACGCCGTGCCCATTTCAATCATATTGAGCGGATTGCGGCCCAGGCTCCAGTCGGCCTCGAGCCCCAAGGCCTTGCGAAAGAGCGCTTTTTCCGTCGCATCGGTCGTCACCGCGTGGGCGATGAGTGTGTGGTGCACATTCTGGATGGTGCGGAAGTACATCTCGGTCTCGTCGGTTGCACGCCGCGAGGGCCGCGTGTCGATGTTGCCCGTTTCCTTGGCTTTTGCCTGCGCGATGACCGACGCTTTCATGTTGTTCCACAGGGTCTGGAAGTGGATTGGCTGCGGAGTCATCAGATAGGCGGCGGTGCCCCAGATCTGGCTGGTGGTCCCGTTCAGAATGGCCGAATTGGCGGTGGTGCACAGGCTCTCGGTCTGTATCACGGCTTCGTATGTCTGATCGCCTGTGACGTTGTAGAGAAAAGCGGCCGCCATCATCTTGAGGTCGCGCCCTCTTCCTGCGGCGGCGATCGTCTGATCGAGCATGGGGTCGGCATAGGCGTTGGCAACGCCCCAGGCTTCCACCGCAGACGCCTTGTACTGATCGGACAGGGTGGTATTGCCCGCGATGCGGAACGCATCCGCTAGCATGGCGGCATTGGCGGCGTTGGCCCAGGCTGACATGGCGGCGGGGCCAGCCTGAAAGAGCTCGTTGTTGGTGTTGGGATTGGTGACGCCGCTGCCGTAGCCGGTGCCGTCGCGCAGACGCAGCCAGTAGTCCACCTCGTAGCGAGCTTCGTCGATGATGTCAGGGATGCCATTGCCGCTCTCGGCGATGCCGGTGTCGTCGTCGGTGAGCGCGCCCTTGGTCAGGATGTAGGGCAGAAGCATGTCGTAGATGTTCGGGACATGTCCGACCAACGAGTTGTGTCCCAGGTCGAAGCGTCATGCGTGTCTCCTTGCGCTGCTACGGGGCTGGCTCAGCCCTTAGAGTAAGCTCGTCAGGCGAGAAAGAGAAGGCTGCTTCCTGGTGACGAGGCGTCAGGAGACGCCATACCCTCTTGCAAATGGTTCGACCACTTTGGCGTGGGCGTGACACTCGACAAAGGCATTCCGATCATCGGGCGATTGAAACAGATACACCGCATAGCCACCCCAACCGCCGCCGCAGTACTTGCACGCCAGACACTCTTCGCGATGGGGCAGAGGATTCATCCCTTCCTCCATCTGGACGCGATAGCTCATGCGCACAGCCTCCGCCAATCTCCCCGGGTCTTCGCGCAAGACCGCCTCACCCGCGACTAGGCTCGCCTCGTGGATCAACTGGTAATTGCGGTTTCGGGCGGCGATCTCCGGCGTATCATGTTGCTGGTCGGTATGGAACAGTGCCATCAGTCCTCTGAGCATGTCGCCATTGCGCTTTAGATGGAGCGCTGGTCGCACCCCGCTTTTCCACACGCACAGACCCGTCTCGGTGATGACAGCCGGATCCTGCCAGCCGACTCCCAGATTGAGTTCACTGTCCACGCCGTCTTCGCCGTGAAGCAGCGCCCAGGCAGCACTTCCGCCCAGGCCCGAGCGTTTCTCGTACTCCCATGAGCTGATGGAGACCAGGGGCGAGATGGCACAGTTCACCACCAACCCGCCGGCCCTGGAAAAGCGCGGCACATCCAGCCAGCCGCCTGCGAAGTCAACCCGCAAGGGCGCTTCCCGCGGCGCGCGGATCCACTGTACGATTCTTGTTGTGGAGATCGGACTGAACTTCGGCGGCGTCTTGGGCAGCACGACATAGGCGGCCCCGGTCGTTGCACACAAGATGCGTTTCAGTTCACCGTATTGGTCGTCCTCGGTGACCGCCAAGATGTCGGGCCTGAGCTGCAAGAAGTGATCTTGAAAATCCAGCCCCAATTCAAGGTTCTCTCCCATGACCACGCCATCGACTGTGGCGAGCGATTGCAGCAGGGCCAGCTTGTGCTCCTGGGGGATGGACGATCGCCGTTTCTTGTGTGTCCATAGAACGTCATCCGAAGCGAAGCAGACGGTTAGGTGATCGCCCAGCACCCTGGCGTCCTTGAAGAACTGGACATGACCGGCGTGCAGGATGTCGTAGCATCCGGAGACAAAGACTCTCTTCATGAAGTTCCGCATTGGTTGGCATGCACGACGAAGAATCCTACCTCATAGCGGAGGGCTTTCGGCGAGCGACTGCCTGGCCTCGGCTACTGGCGGTTCGCCACCGGTGCGCGTGCTTGGCGATTTCCGGAGCATGCTCCATCTCGAGTCGCAGGATTCTGGGTCGCTCAGTCGCGCGCGTCCTGCCGTACGAGTTCCGATTTCCACGCCAGGATTTTGCTGTCGGCCGTGACCAGCGTTGCCTGGTATTGCAGCGCGGTCGCTACAATGAAACGATCAGCGGGATCGCGATGAAGCTTTTCTAGCCGGGTGGAGAGCAGGGCGATGCGGCCGTCCAGCGGAATTTCCTGTAGTCCAGCCTGCAGTAGGTCGGACCGCCACTCGGAGGGGGAACCGGGCAGAACAACACGTCCGCGCCCAGCCAGCATCGCCGCTTCCCAAAAACTGATGGCGCTGACCGTCGTCTCGCCCTTGCGCCAGGCTTCCTTGATGATCTTGCGCGCCGCCAGTCCGAGTGCCGGATCGTCGCGATCCATCCACAACAGTGTGTGCGTATCGAGCACGATCATCCGAGGACCTTCCATTCGATGTCATCCATGGGCGCGACAATGTCGCCCGTGATTGCAAGCTTGGGATGCAACCCGAACGGCGATCCAGCACGTTTGCCGGAATACGGACGCAGCTCCGCGATGGGACGACCATTCTTGGTGACCACCCAGACACCCCCGGTGCGAGCGACATCATCCATCAGAGCAAGGCACTTGGCCTTGAACTCCGAAGCCTGGATTGTCTGCCTGGCTGCGGCTCCCTTGCTGACCATATTGATGACCATGGTCGCGAAAGTGGTCATCGTCAAGTCCGGAGGTCGAGAACATAGTTCACGAATGGCGCCCGCGAGAAGACTACAGACCACCGACTCCCAGCCACGCAAGCTGCACCCGGAAATTGGCAGCGTCGGTGAATACCTCCGCCTGGATGCCGAGCGTGCGGGCAGCCTCGACGAAGCTGGGCACGTCATCGAAGAAGGCGCAGGCCTCGGGCGGCGGGCTGCCCACGCGGCGAAGGGCAGCCCGGAAGATCTCCGGATCCGGCTTGGCCATGCCCAGCTCGTAGGACAGCACGCGATCGCAGAAGCGCTCGAGCAGGGGAAGCTGGGGCCGCAGGAATTGCCACTGTATCTCGTTGGTGTTGGAGATCAGTGCAACCCGAGTGCGACTGAGGAGAGTCTCGACTATCGGGAGGATTTCCTGGTGGATGCGGAAGTAGCAAGTCCAGACCTGGAAGAAGGTCTCCGCATCCATCACCGTGGTTGCACCCGAAGCCTGGCTGATCGCGCGCCGAAGCTGTTCGTCCGCCAGGACCCCGCGGTTCAGCGGATCCCAAAGCGCGAGCAGGCGTTCGCGGATCACATCGAGCGGAGCGCCGCCATACTGGGACAGGCGGCGAAAGAGCACGTCGTCGTCATGAAAGACCAGGACGTTGCCCAAGTCCAGGAAGACGACTTCGATTCCCGGCATGTCACTCAGGCGTCTTGTACCGGACGAAACCGAACATCCACGATCTGGTACTCGCGCGTGCCCTTGGCGGTGCGCAAGCTGACCATGTCGCCCTTTTCGCGGCCGATGAGGGCGCGCGCCAAAGGGGCCGAGATGGTGAGGCGTCCCTCTTTGATGTCGCCTTCGTGATCGCCCACGATGCTGTAGCTGGTTTCTTCGCCTGAATCCGTGTCGGCCAAACGGACGGTGGCGCCAAAGACCACGCGATCGCCGGACAGCGTGGTCGGATCGATGACTTCAGACTGGGCCAGGATGCTGTCGATCTCGCGCGAGCGGCCCTCGATGAAGGCCTGCCGCTCTTTGGCGGCGGAAAACTCGGCATTTTCCGAGATGTCGCCGTGAGCCCGTGCGATTTCGATGTCCTGCACGTTCTTGGGACGTTCCACCTCGCGCAGGCGCTTGAGCTCCTCGCGCAGCTTCTTCACCCCACGCGGGGTCATGGGGATTCTATCAGCCATGTTGGAACTCTTGCAGCGAGCGGACCGACATGTCGCCGGCTTGCAGGCGCTGGATGGCGACGGCGGCCGCGCGCGCCGCGGACATGGTGGTGAAGTAGGCCAGCCCACGCATGAGCGCGGTCCGCCGCAGCGAGAAGGAATCGCGGATGGAATCCGCACCCTCGGTGGTGTTCACCACCAGGTGGACATCGCCGTCCATCATGCGGTCCACGCAGTGGGGCCGGCCTTCGCGCACCTTGTTCACGCGCGTGCAGGGCAGGCCGGCCTGGTTCAGGCAGGTGTGGGTGCCGTTGGTCGCGAGAATACGGAAGCCCAGCTTGTCGAGGTGGCGGGCCAGGTCCACCACGGCAGCCTTGTCCGCGTCCTTGATGGAGAGCAGGGCGGTGACCGGCTTGTCCCCGCCGGGAACGGGCAGGCGCGTGCCGGCCGCGATCTGGCTCTTGGCAAAGGCCGCCTCGAAGCTGCTGTCGATGCCCATGACCTCGCCGGTGGAACGCATCTCAGGGCCGAGCAAGACGTCCACGCCGCCGAACTTGACGAAAGGAAACACGGCTTCCTTGACCGCCATGTGCGCGGGCGACACCTCGCGGATGCCCATCTCGCGCAGGGTGCGACCGGCCGCGATCTTGGCCGCGACCTTGGCCAGAGGCACGCCGATGACTTTGGACACAAAGGGCACCGTGCGCGAGGCGCGCGGGTTCACCTCAAGAATGAATACGCCGCGGCCATCACGCGGCACCGCGAACTGCACGTTCATCAGTCCGCGCACGTCCAGCTCGCGCGCCAGGGCCCGCGCCTGATCTTTGATGATGGCCACGGTCTCGCGGGGCAAAGAGAAGGGCGGCAGGCAGCAGGCTGAATCGCCCGAGTGGATGCCAGCCTCCTCGATGTGCTCCATCACACCGCCGATGACCACGTCCTGGCCGTCGGCCACAACGTCCACGTCGACCTCGATGGCGTCGCGCAGGAACTGGTCCACCAGAATGGGCGCGCTCTCGTCGCCCGTGCCGCCGCCCGAGGCCAGGCTTTCCCGTCGGGCCGCCTCCAGGGCCACGCCCACGAAGGTGTGCAGCCCGGCGGCGTCGTGCACGATCTCCATGGCCCGACCGCCCAGAACATACGAGGGCCGCACCATGACCGGATACCCGATCTTCTCGGCGATGGCGCGGGCTTCTTCCAGGCCGTGGGCCGTGCCCCAGACGGGGGCGCGCAGGTTGAGCTTGCGCACCAGCTCGCCGAAACGCTGGCGGTCCTCGGCGCGGTCAATGGCATCGGCGCTAGTGCCGAGCAGGCGAACGCCTGCCTTTTGCAAAGGCACGGCGAGGCGCAGCGGCGTCTGCCCGCCGAACTGCACGATCACGCCCTCGGGCTTCTCGGCGTCGACGATCTCCAGCACGTCCTCGCGGGTGAGTGGCTCGAAGTACAGCCGGTCAGCCGTGTCGTAGTCGGTGGACACGGTTTCCGGATTGCAGTTGACCATGAGGGTTTCAAAGCCCTCTTCGCGCAAAGCCATCACCGCGTGCACGCAGCAGTAGTCGAACTCGATGCCCTGCCCGATGCGGTTGGGCCCACCACCCAGGATCACGATCTTTTTCTTGCCCGTGGGCCGCACTTCCGATTCGGCGGACTTTTCGGCGTGAGAACCTTCTTCATATGTCGAATAGAGGTAAGGAGTATGAGCCTCGAACTCCGCGGCGCAGGTGTCCACCCGCTTGAACACCGGTCGGATACCGTGGCGCAGGCGCGCCTGGCGCACGTCCTCTTCGGCCACGCCGGCCAGCTTCATCAGCCGGCGGTCGGACATACCGAACTGCTTGCAACGAAGCAAGCCAGCGGGATCGTCGAGCAGCGCGGCCCCGGCCAGGCGGGCCGTTTCGTCCTGGTCGATCATCTGCTGCAATTGCGTAAGGAACCAGGGGTCGATGGCGGTCAGGGTTTGCGCCTCGTCCACGGTCATGCCCAGGCGTAGGGCCTCGGCCAGTTGCCACAAGCGATCCGGTCCAGGCTGCGTGATCAGGTGGCGCAGATCCTCGAGCGGCGGGACGCGCTCGAGGTCGAAGCCCCAGCGTCCGATCTCCA
The DNA here is from genome assembly GCA_003142855.1 of Myxococcales bacterium. Classification (GTDB taxonomy): domain Bacteria; phylum Myxococcota_A; class Polyangia; order Fen-1088; family Fen-1088; genus Fen-1137. Next base: position 26,826 of record PLNW01000139.1, on the reverse strand, counting down.
GCGAGCGCAGCGCCTTGCCCAACGACTCTTTGAAAGTGCGGCCGATGGCCATGACTTCGCCCACCGACTTCATCTGCGGTCCCAGGGTCGAGTCCGCGCCGGGGAATTTCTCGAAGGCGAAGCGGGGCACCTTGGTCACCACGTAGTCGATGGTCGGCTCGAAGCAGGCCGGCGTCTCGCGGGTGATGTCGTTGGTGATCTCGTCGAGGGTGTAGCCGACCGCCAGCTTGGTGGCGATCTTGGCGATGGGGAAGCCGGTGGCCTTGGACGCCAGCGCCGAGCTACGCGACACGCGCGGGTTCATCTCGATGACTACCATCTCGCCGTTCTTCGGGTCGATGGCGAACTGGATGTTGGACCCGCCCGTGTCGACCCCGATCTCGCGAATCACGGCCAGGGCCGCATCGCGCATGAACTGGTATTCCTTGTCGGTCAGTGTCATGGCCGGCGCAATGGTGATGGAGTCGCCGGTGTGCACGCCCATGGGGTCGAAGTTTTCGATCGAGCAGACGATGACCGCGTTGTCTTTCCCGTCGCGCATCACCTCCAGCTCGTATTCCTTCCAGCCCAGCACCGACTGCTCGACCAGCACCTCATGGCGCGGGCTCTGCTGCAGACCCCACAGGATTTTGCTGTCGAACTCTTCGCCGTTCCAGGCGATGGCCGCGCCCGAGCCGCCCAGGGTGAAGGACGGTCGCAGAATGGCGGGATAGCCTTGACCGGTGCGGACAGCCAGCTGATCCCGGATTTCGCGCGCTTCGGCCAGCGAGTGCGCATAGCCGGAGAAGGGCACGCGCAGGCCGATGTTGCTCATGGCCTGCTTGAAAAGGTCGCGGTCCTCGGCCTTCTCGATGGCGGCGATCTGCGCGCCGATGAGCTTGACCCCGAAGCGATCGAGCACGCCCGCGCGGCCCAGCTCGACCGTGAGGTTGAGTGCGGTCTGGCCGCCCAAGGTGGGCAAGAGCGCGTCGGGCCGCTCGCGCTCGATGATCTTGGTCACGAAGTCGACGGTGAGCGGCTCGACGTAGGTGCGGTCGGCCATCTCCGGGTCGGTCATGATGGTGGCGGGGTTGGAATTGACCAGCACCACCCGGAAGCCCTCTTCGCGCAGGGCCTTGACCCCTTGCGTGCCTGAATAATCGAACTCGCAGGCCTGGCCGATCACGATGGGGCCGGACCCGATGATGAGGACGGACTTGATATCTGTTCTTCGAGGCATTACTCGGACCGCTTCCGGTCAAGGATGTGGCCCTCGCGGTCGAGTTGGAAACCCTCGGGCAATTTCTTTTCCACGCCGCCCCGGTACCCATGCACCAGCCAGCCGAGTTCGGCGAACCCCTCGGCGATGCGGATACGCAGCCGCAAGCTCTCCTCGGTGTCGGACACGAAGACCTGCAGCAGCGCCTCGCGCGCCACCTCCTCGTTCTTCAGGCGCAACAGACTTTCCACCGCGGCAAAGCGCACGCCCTCGTCCATGTCAGCCAGATAGGGCGCCACCAGCGACGGCGCGCGCGGGTCTTTCTGTTGGCTGAGATGGCGCAGCAGCTGAATCTTCTTGGTTGGGTCGCGTTCGTAGCCCGGCTCGTGCTCGGCCAAGACCTGCTCGACCAGGGCGAATTCCTCTTCTTTGCTCGCCACCTTGGGCAAAAGGCGCAGCGGCCACGACACTGAATCCGCGGAGCGCAGGTAGCGCGTGACGGCCGGTAGCGCCGTGCGGCCCTTGGCGGCGATGGTGTCGAAGGCCCACTCCTTCTCCTGTTCGTCGTCGATGGACTTGTCGTACACCATGCCGAACCGGCAGAGCAGGCCGTAAAGGGCGGCGTCGGAGCCTTCATTGGCCAGCCCTTCCATGGCCTTGTAGCGCTCGGGCGACTGCAAGTATTTATGCGTTGCACGCCGGATGAGGTTCGCCAGCGCGCGTTCTTCGCGCTTCTCCTTCGAGAAGAGATCGAGCAGGCCCATGGGTCGGCGGAATCTATACCACAGTGATCGCGGGTGCCAGCAGGGGGAATGCGGGTCGAGTTGGTGTATACACAGGCGGTCACTTGGGCTTCACAGAGTTAAAAACACGTCTTCGGCGCTGGCTGGTCGACGGCCTTCTCATGACCAACGCCGACGCTAAGGTCTTTGGGGCGTGTTTCTTGATTTTGCTGCCGCTCTACTGGGCGCCGCTGTTCGTTACCACGATCTTGCCTGGGCTGGACCTGCCCTTCCATCTGGCAGTGGCCGACATGCTGGGCAAGCGCGGCTCGGCGGCCTCGCCCTACGCGGCCTTTTACGAGGGCAGCCTCCGCTTGGCGCCCTACGCGGCCCACTACTTCATGTTGGTGGCGCTGGGCAAGGTGATGAACCTGCTCCTGGCGCACAAGCTGATCGTGGCGCTCTATATCGCGGCGATGCCGCTTTCCACGGCGTCCCTGTTGGTGGCCTGTGGTCGCAGCCGCGTACCGGCGTTGCTGGCCTTCCCCTTGGCGTACAACCTGACGCTACACTACGGTTTCATCAGCTTCGCCCTGTCGCTGCCGGTGCTGATGCTACTGCTGGCGCAGGTGGTGAAGCACCTCCACAGTGAGCCGGGCCAGGTGAGACGGAGCTGGCTGTGGACCGCGGCGCTGGCGGTGTTCCTCTTCCTGTGTCACCTGCAGAACTTTCTCTATGGTGTGGGTGCGGTCTTGGCGTTCACGCTGTTGGCTCCTCTGCCTTGGCGTCGACGTTTGCTAGGTGCGAGCACGCTCTTGCCGGCCCTCGCCGCTCTGTTGTACTGGCGGCTGGTCGTTTCCGTGGCCAACGCCGCGGCCAACCCCTCCTTCGAGTATGCCTGGGACCTGATCAAGCGCCATCGCTTGAAGGATCTCGGCAAGAGGACCTTTCTGCACGACTTCGGCTTGCGTCTTCTGGCCCTTCCCGGGCACACCATGCGCTCCTTCTCCGACCAGGTGGATATTGCCGCCTGTCGCGCCCTGCTCGTGCTGATCGCCGTCTACTTGATCGCTGGGCTGGTGGCCTGGCGACTGTTGCCGGCGCCGTCCCTGGCGCGCCCCCGCTTGCGCATGTGGCCAGCAATCCTGGTCGCCTTCGTGGCCGCGCTGGCCGCCTATCTGATCCTGCCGCACCACCTGGCCCAGCTGGAACTGATGACGTTCTTTCCGCGCTTTGCCGTGTTGGTCGTGCTCATGGCTATCGCGTTGATTCCAGCGGGGCTGGGGCGTGTGCGCGGCTGGCTTCGCTTGCTGGTTCCCGTGCCGGCCGTGATCCTGTGCGCCATCTATGGATACCAACTCATCGTGCACTACCGTCTCTACGGAAAAGAGACCGCAGATTTCGTCGAGGTCATGCGCAAGACTCCGCCGGGTGGCAAGGCCATGGGCGTGGTGTTCAGCCGCGGCTCGAAGGTCATGCGAATCGAGTCGGCTTTTCTTGGCCTGCCTGACTTCTACGTAGCCATGCGATCCGCGCCCGGGAGCATGGCGCCCCTGTCTTACTGCGGGATGCGCCACATGCCCTGCACGCGTAAGCCCGCCGGCGCGGACTTGCCCAATCCGTGGAAACCCCAGGACATCCAACCCAGCAAGTCCGTGCCGATTTTCGACTACTTTTTCGTGCACAGCCCACCGCCCAATGCCACTCCGTTTGGGCCGTATCAGGACAGCATGGAAGTTCTGGCCCAGAGCGGAACCTGGACCGTGTACCGCAAGAAGCCGGGCACGGTCATTCCCGCTCCACCGTGATGTCTGTCCCTGTTCACAGGGCCATGATGATGAATGCCAGGACCGCGAGAGACACGCCGGCATAGGCGCGTACGCCCAGGACCTCGCCGAGAAGAAGCACACCCAGTACGTTCACCAGTGCGATGGAAGTGGCGCCGAAGAGAGCCATCGACTTGCCAATGGGGACGTTGGCCAGGATGTAGAGCTGGCCGAACATGGCCACCGTGCGTAGGGTGAAATAGATCACGAACCACCAGGTGAGAAAGGTGGCGAGGGTGAAGCCGCCTCTGCGCATGTTGGCGCGCGCAAGCAGGTCGCCCGCGGTGAAGAGGGCTTGCGAGCCGATGATTAGGGCGACGGGAGACTTGAGCCAGGGCATGGGCTCTTTTCTCGCAGATTGTTCGTTGTTTGCGAAGAGCTTGAGCCTTGACATAAACCCCAGAGCGGCTGTCATTGAGCTATGCGCGCCTGGCTACTCGACGACTTGACTGGTATTGGCAGCTTGCGTCTGGCGGAAATGCCCCATCCCATTCCGCAGCAAGGCGAGGTGATCTTGCGGATTCGCTACGCGAGTCTGAACCCCGCCGATCGCTACCTGGCCGAGCGACTATATCCGGCCAGGCCGAGCCTGCCGCATGTGCTCGGCCGCGACGGCGTGGGAACCGTCGAGCAACTGGGTCCCGGGGTGACGGCGCTTCGCCTGGGTGACCGGCGGGCCGTTCTGCGCGGCGAGGTGGGTGTGAACCGGCCGGGCACGTTTGCGGAACGAGTCGCAGTTCCCGTCGACAACTTGGTTGAGATTCCCGCGGGCTGGAGCGACCCCGAGGCGGCGGGCGGGGTGTTGGTTGGCTTGACTGCGTATCAGGCGCTGACCATGTGGGGCGCCCTGCCGCCCGAATCGATCGTGCTGGTCACCGGCGCGTCGGGGGGCGTGGGTGTGGCAACCGTACAACTCGCGCGGGCCATGGGGCACAGAGTGATCGCCCTGTCACGCAGCCCGGACAAGAGCCGCCGCTTGCTGGAACTTGGCGCTGCGATGACCTTCGATCCCGGGAATCCCGACTGGCAGCGATCGGCCAAGGCCGCCCTCGCTCCCCGCCGCATCGATCTGGCCGTTGACAACATCGGCGGCAAACTGCTCCCCCAGGTCATCGATCTCCTCGGCGATCTTGGCAAGGTGAGCGTGGTGGGACGTCTGGCCGGTCCCGTGCCGGAATTCAACACCGCGACTCTGTTCTTCCGCCGCATTCGCATCGGCGGCGTGGCGGTGGGAGCCTGGACCAGCGCCGAGAGCCGCGCGGCGTGGGCAGAAGTCGTGAGACTGATGGCGAGCACCAACGCCCGACCGCTGGTGGATTCCGTCTTTTCCTTTGAAGATCTGCCCAAGGCGTTCGAACGCCTGGCCCAGGGCCCGATGGGCAAAGTGATTCTCGACGTCGGGACGTGACCGCAACGAATTTTCGAGGGGCTGCTAAGATGAGTCACACTTCACGGACACATCCATGCCTCGCCCCCCTGACCAGGCCACGCTCGAACGACTGAAACAGATCACCGGTCCCGCCGGCTGGTCCGACGATCCCGACACCCTGGCGCCGCACCTGGTGGAGTGGCGCAGTCGCTTTCAGGGCAAAACTCCGATTCTGCTCCAGCCCGCCAGCACCGCCGAGGTGGCGGCCATCGTGCGGGTGTGCGCGGAGGCTGAGGTGGCCATCGTGCCGCAGGGGGGGAACACGGGGTTGGTGGGTGCGCAAATTCCGCGCGAAAACGGCCACGAGGTTCTGGTCAACCTGTCGCGTATGAACCGCGTGCGGGCGGTGGATCCCGTCAACAACACTCTGACCGCCGAGGCGGGCTGCGTGCTGGAGGCGGTTCAGCAGGCCGCGGCTGAGAAGGACCGGCTCTTCCCGCTCAGCCTGGCTGCCGAAGGCAGCTGCCAGATCGGCGGCAATCTTTCGGCCAATGCCGGCGGCATCCATGTGCTGCGCTACGGGAATTCGCGTGACTTGGTGCTGGGGTTGGAGGTGGTCACCCCCGACGGCGAGATCTGGAATGGCCTGCGCGGGTTGCGCAAGGACAACACCGGCTACGATCTCAAGCAGCTCTACATCGGCGCCGAGGGCACGTTGGGGATCATCACCGCCGCCGTGTTGAAGTTGTTTCCGCGCCATCGTCAGGTGGAAACTGCGTTTGTCGCCGTTCCCAATCCAAGGGCCGTGCTCGATCTTCTGACCTTGGCGCGCGAGGTGTCGGGTGACGGAGGGGTGCTGGCCTTTGAGATGATCCCGCAATTCGCTCTGGATCTGGTCGTGAAGCATGTGGCGGGCGCCACTGATCCGCTGGCGACGCCATCGTCGTGGTATGTGCTGGCGGATCTCACGGTCGCGCGCGCCACCGCCGAAGCTTTCATGGCTCAGGCGCTGCAACACGGGCTGGTCAGCGACGGGGCTTTGGCTGGCAGCGCGGCCCAGGCTGCGGCGCTGTGGAAGCTGCGCGAATCCATCTCCGAGGCGCAGAAGCGCGAAGGCGGCAGCATCAAGAACGACATCTCAGTGCCTGTGTCTGAGATCCCGAGCTTCATCGAGGAGGCGCTGGCCGCAGTGGCGAAGCTGGTTCCCGGCATTCGGCCCGTGCCCTTCGGCCACGTGGGCGACGGCAACCTGCACTTCAACTTCAGCCAACCCGTGGGCGTGGAGCAGGAGGCGTACCTCGCCCGCTGGGAGCAAGTGACCCACGTGGTGCACGCCATCGTGGTGGCCCACGGCGGATCGATCAGCGCGGAACACGGCATCGGCGTGGCCAAGCGCGAAGAGGCGCGGCGCTACAAGAGCGCGGTCGAGATCGACCTGATGCGCCGGATCAAGCAGGCCCTGGACCCCAAGGGCATCATGAATCCTGGCAAGGGAATCGTGTGAGCCACTGCTGCTAGCCAGGGTCCGTCCGGCAGTGGACAAAGTTCCATGGTTTTCGTCGGCCTTGAATGACAGAGAGTCCTCGCTCTCGTTGACAAATTGCGGGTGCCGGACACTCTTACATGCGGGTCAGGGGCATACACAGCCTGGAGTGGAGTCGAGCGGCGTCTGAAACGGCACGAACCGAAGCAGGAGCAGCAGAAGCTATGACGAGAACAAGACTGGTACTCTGTTTGGCATTGATCGGCGCGTTCGGCGCTTGTGGTGGCCGCAGCGGGCTTCGCGTGGCGAACGGCGATGGAGGTGACGCTGGGGACGGCCTTGCCGACGGGCGTTTCGAAGCTGGCCTCGGGTCGGATACCAGGCACGAAGGCGGGACGCCGGATACCAGGCCCGAGGTAGGGGTTTCCGACGCCACGATCGAAGTCGGAATCTCGGACGTCAGGGTTGCCGACGCGGCTGCTGAGGTTCGCGCTGAGGCTGGCGGGCTCGATATTGGCCGAGATGTGGCGTCGGCCGAGGGGAGCCGCGCCGAGGCCGGCGGGCCCGATGTCCCCAGAGATGGCGCCATTGATGTTCCGGTGACTGACGGCCGGCCCGACGTAGCGACGCCAACCGATGCATCACGTGACAGCACCACCGACGCTGTTGTTGTGACGTTGTCGAGCATCGAGATCTCGAGTACCAGCAGTCCAATTGTCGTCAACGTGGGAACGCCAGTTTCGTTCACCGTCACGGCGATCTACTCGGACAGCACCCGGCAGGTTGTGACCAGCTCTGCCACGGTGACCTCCAGCAACACTGCAGTTCTTACGATTTCGGGAACCAACCTGGTCGGCGCGGGGATGGCGACCGCAACCGCGACCATCACCGCGACCTACCAGGGCCAGACCGCAACCGCTCCCGTGACAGTAGTTGGCAACAACCCTCTGAAGTCGATCAGCATCGACCAGGTGCCGACCTCGCCGCTGGCTATTGGCCAGACGGTGAGCCTGGTGGCCACGGGCGTGTTTGCTGACGCCTCGAAACAGGATGTGACGGCTCAGGCCACCTGGGCTTCGTCGGCTGCGACGGTCGCGACCGTGGGCAACACCGGCACCACAAAGGGCCAGGTCACTGGCGTGGCCGCGGGCTCGTTCACCGTGACAGCCACCGTGGGCACCATCGTCGGCACATCTGGGCAGATGACCGTGAACGCATCGAAGAAGCTTGTGAGCATCCAGATCACGCCCTCGCAGCCCACCATCCAGGTGCGCCGAACGCAAGCCTTTGTGGCCACCGGCACCTACGACGACAACAGTTACAGTGATGTGACCCAGCAGGCGACTTGGTCGTCGAGCGCTGCCAGCATTCTCACCGTGGTCGCCACGGGAGCCAACGCTGGCCAGGCCAACGCTGTGGCCGCGGGGCAAGCCACGCTCACCGCCACGCTGGGCGCAATCAGCGGCACGGACCAGGTTACCGTCACGGCAGCCGTGCTGAGGACCATCACGGTAACCTGCCCAGACGTGATTATCGTGACCAGCCCCCAGTCATGTTCCGCACTGGGAACCTACAACGACAACACGACAGCCGACCTGACCGCCCAGGTGACCTGGTCTTCCACCAACACCGCCGCCCTCACGATTTCCAACGCGGCCACCAATCCTGGCCTGGCCACGGGTATCGCTGCAGGCACGGCTACGGTTCGGGCCGCGCTTTCTGGCGTGACCGGGCAAGCCAACGTAACGGTATCTGCGGCACCATTGATCAGCATCACGGTGACCCCCGATACGCTCAACAACGTGATCGTCGGACTGACAAGCTCGCTCGCGGCCACTGGGCTCTATGGGGTCGCCGGGAATCCCGCCACCCAGTTCTCAATTGACGTGACAACATTGGCGAGCTGGTCGGTTGTCGACAACACGGTCGCGACAGTGGGCAACTCCTCGACCACGGCGGGCCAAGTCACCGGCGTCAAGGCGGGCAACACTACAGTGACGGCGACCCTCTCGGGCAAGACCGGGCAGGCGACAGTGAACGTGGTCACTACCCAGCTAGTTTCTATTGCCGTGTCACCACCCACCGCCAGCGTTCGGGCGGGCCAGACCTACCCGTTCCAAGCCACAGGCACATTCGACAACACCACCACCAGGAACATCACGACCGACGTTACCTGGACATCCAGCGACGCGACCATCGCCACGATTTCGAACGCGGCCGGGAGCAATGGCGTTGCGACCGGCGTGGCCGCTTCAAGCACGGTCGTCACCATCACGGCGACCCTGCAGGGAAAGCAAGGAACTGCACTCCTGACCGTGACCGAGCCTCGCTTGGTGTCGATCCAGATCGCCCCGTCGGCGGCACAGACCATCAACGTGGGCGACACGCAGCCGTACACCGTAACCGGGGTCTACGAAAACGGAACCGAGACCACCGCCCTTGCCGGCGTCACTTGGCAATCGTCCAATACCGCGGTCGCCACTGTCGCGGCCAACCCGGGCGGGCGTGGTGGGGCGGCTGCCGGGGCTACCGCCACGGGCGTGGCTGGGGGAACGACCACCATCAGCGCGACCTATACCCCCGCCGGTGGCAGCGCACTAACCGACTCGGTTTCGCTAGGCGTGATTCGACAACCGCTGCCCATAGGGATCCGGCTGAACAATCCGAACGATTCGATTCAGGTCGGTGACACCGAGACCTACACGGCCTACCTGAACTACGACGACGGAACCAGTGAAGTCCTTGCGACCGGGGTCACGTTGACCACGTCGAATGGAGTGGTGGCCTCTGTGGTGACGGTCGGCCGCGGTGGGTTCGGCGGCCTTTTGCAGGTCGTGGGCCAGGCCGCCGGCACCGTGACCGTCACAGCCAGCTACACGACCAACGGTCAGACCTACACCTATCCGACGCAACTCACCGTCACGGCGGTCCCCGTTGCTACGCAGATCGGCCTCCGCATCACGCCATCTACGTCATCGGTGAAAGTGAATGGGACGCAGCAGTTCCACGCCTATGCCACCTATGACAACGGCACCGAGACAGAGGTGACCAACAACACCGGCTGCGCATGGACAACGTCGGACGGGACACTGGCCACGATTACCACCGCCGGGAACGTCGGCGGCCGCGGAGCCATTTTCGGAGGCGGCACCGGAGGCCTTGCCACTGGCCTGGCGCCTACTCCTACCAACCCAGCCACCCCGGTGACCATCAATGCCACCTACGGCGGCTTCAGCGTCACAGCCCAACTGACCGTGACTGCGCCTGTGCTGCAGAGCCTGGTGGTGACCGCAGCCGCGAACAGTCTTCACGTTGGGCAGAGCCAAACCTACGTGGCCACGGCCTACTATGACGACGGGACAAGCGCCGCAGTGACCGGCTCTGCCACTTGGACGACGTCAGACGCAAACATCGCGGTGGTGAGCACCTCAGGCGGAGCAGGCCGAGGCGGGCCTGGGGCAGTTGTGGGCGGCAGCACGGTAACCGCGCTCGCGGTTGGCAGCGTGAGTATCAACGCCAGCTACACGGAGAATGGGGTCACGAAAGCCGGATCAGCCCCGCTGACCGTCAACACCGTGAGTATCACCGAATTCCACATCACCCCGACCCTCCCGACCATCCACATGGCGATCAGCAACACCCAGCAGTTCCAGGCCACGGTTATCTACTCAGACAACACCGCCGCGACCGTCACGGCCTCGACCGACTGGACGTCATCGGCCGGCGCGGTGGCGGTCATATCAGACTCAGGTGCCACCACCGGCCGCGCCACGGGGCTGACCGCGGGCACGACGACCATCACCGGCACGTTCCAAGGGAGCACGGATTCCACCACCCTGACGGTGTCCGCGGCGACGCCGACCGGGCTCGCTGTGACGCCCACCAATCCCACCATGCATCTCGGTATCAACCAGCCCTTCGCGGCCGTGGTTACCCTCGGTGACAACTACACCCAGACTGTGACCACAAGCGCAATCTGGACGTCTTCGGACAACACCGTGGTCGCTGTCGGGGCCACCACCGGGTTGGCCACGCCGGTCAAGGGTGGTGGCCCGGTGACCATCACCGCGACCTATCAGGGTCTTTCAGGGGCCTCGGTTTCAGGGCCCTCGCAGGTCACGGTCAGCAACGCGGCCCTCAGCTCGATCACCATCACGCCCAATCCACTTAGCGTCGTGGTTGGCGGACACCAGCAGCTCACCGCCACTGGCACTTGGGCCGATACCCCGCCGACGACCGCCGACATCACGAACAACGTGACCTGGCTGGTATCCAACGCCGACGGCGGCGCCACCGCCAGCGCCACGGTGTCGAATGCCACTGGTTCGCGTGGGTACCTGACCGGTGTCAGCGCCGGTTCGGTCACGGTTTCGGCGGTATTCCAGAACGTGACCGGCACCCTGCCGGGCACAGTCACCGCCTCGCACTAGCCCGCACTATTCATCCCCACTGTCCACCAGTCACTTGGGCTGGGCCATTTTCACCGTCGAGCGATGCGGGCTGAGCTTCATCGCGGGGCGGCGTTGTCTTGTGACGCTTTACATAGCTTTACCTCCGAGCAAGACGCCAGCAATAGGCACGCGTCATCTCACATGGGCGGGATTGCAGGACCGCGGATCTCAACCCCGGAGGAACCCATGGTCTCGATGAAGAATGCCTTGTCGCTATTGACTTCTTCGTGTCGGGAGCCAGGAGAAGCAAGAGCTGTCACGCGAACAAGATTGGTCCTGTGCCTGGCATTGATCGGCGCAATAGGGGCTTGTGGCGGACACAGCGGACTCAGCGTGCTGGGCGACGGTAGTGGTGCGCGCGACGGCAGTGCCAGCGCGCACTTGGATGGCGGTCTTTCATCGGAAGCCCCGGCCGAGGTTGGGGCAGCAGACACCATGATCGGGGGCGGGATGCCAGACGTCGGCACAGTGGCCGATGGGTCAGGCGGCGGGAAGGATGCCGCGCCGGTCGACGCAGCCCGGTTCGACGCGGCGGCGCCGCCCGTGGACGGGCCACGCGACGGTGGCGGCGGCACCGCCGTGACTCTGACCAGCCTCGAGATCTCACCTCCCAATCCCACGGTGAATATCGGAGTCCCCCTCTTGCTGGAAATCACGGGAGTCTACTCCGACGGCAGCACCAAGGATGTGTCCAGCTCCTCGACGGTGACGTCAAGCTCGACATCCATTCTTACCGTGTCCGGAACCACCTTGAGTGGCGTGAAGGCGGGAACTGCGACTATCACGGCGACCGACCAGGGCAAGACCGCGACCGCGACAGTCACAGTGGTCGCCACCACCTTGCAGTCGATCAGCATCCAGGCGGTGGCGCCGGTGCCCGTCGGCCAGACCATGAATCTGGTGGCCACAGGCGTGTTCGCCGATGGCAGCAAGCAGGACGTGACGGCCCAGGCGACCTGGACTTCGTCGAGCGCGGCCATTGCGACGGTAGGCAACACGGCGACCAGCAGGGGCCAGGTCACCGGCGTTTCCGCGGGCACGGTCACGGTGACAGCCACAATCCAGGCGATCAGCGGAACCGTTCAAGTGGCTGTGGTAACGAAGCTGGTCACCAGTGTCCAGATCACGCCGACGCAGCCGATCTTGCAGAAGGGCGTCACTCAACCGTTCCTGGCCACCGCGACCTACGACGACAATACCACCGGCGATGTGACGCAGCAGGCGACTTGGTCCACAGGCGATGCGAGCGTCCTCACTGTAGTCGCCAGCGGGGCCACAGCCGGGCTGGTCACGGCGCAGGCCGCGGGGACAACTTCGATTAAGGCTACGCTGGGGACCATCAGCGGTACGACTTCGGTGACGGTCACCGCGCCGACGCTGACCACCATCACAATCAGCCCGGCTACCGCCACCATCGTCGTGGGCGGCACCAGCTCGTTCACGGCACAGGGAAGCTATGCCGACGGCAGCACCGCCGACCTGACTGATTCGGTGACCTGGTCTTCCAGCGACACCACCGTGTTGTCGCTTTCCAACGCGACCGGGACCCGGGGTCAGGCCACGGCCTTGGCCCTGGGCACGGCCAACGTCCAGGCCACGCTCTCGACAGTGACAGGAACTGCCGCTGTCACAGTCACCGCACCTCGGTTGGTCAGCATCGCGGTGACTCCCAATCCGCTCAGCCTGCCCGTCGGGCTTTCCCTTCTACTCAAGGCCACGGCCACATACGCAGACCAGAGCACGCAGGACGTGACAGCAACCGCAACCTGGACCGTGTTGGATAGTTCAGTCGCAACAGTGGGCAATGCGGGGAGCGCGGCTGGCCAGGTCACCGGCGTGAAAATTGGCAGCACCACGGTGACTGCGACGCTGTCTGGGCTCAACGGGTCGGCCACCGTGACCGTGGCTCAGCCCAATTTGGTGTCGATCAGCGTGGCGCCAGACACTACGACGGTGAGCGCAGGCAATACGCAGGCATTCACCGCGACAGCGAATTACGACAACTCGACCACCCTGGACATCACGACGCAGGTCACCTGGTCGTCGAGCAACATTGCAGTGGCCCAAGTGTCGAACGCAGCGGGAAGCAACGGCGTGGCGACCTCCTTGACCGCCGGGACTGCAACGATAACCGCGACCTACTCGGGCGCAAACGGGACCGCGACCCTGACCGTCAGCGCACCGGCGTTGGTGTCGATCACAGTGACACCCGCGACCGCCACCATCAGCGCGGGTGATACCCAGGCGTACCGGATCACCGGCGTGTACCAGAATGGGACGACCACCACGACCCTAACCGGCGTGACCTGGCTGTCGTCGACGACCACCGTGGCCACCATCGCGGTAGGCGTGGCTGATGGCGGCTTCCCCGGCGGGCCTGCCGCCGCGGCCACGGCCACGGGCGTGGCTGCGGGAACCACCACCATCACGGCGACCTACATCAGCGGAAGCACCAAGCTCAGCGATTCGGCGACGCTCACGGTGACCCAACCCGTGACGCCGACCGGGATCCGGATTACGCCAGCGACGGCCACCATCAACGTCGGTGACAATCAGGCGTACACAGTCGTGCTGGCATCCAGCGATGGAACCACCACACCTTTGACGACCGGGGTCACGTTGACCACGTCCGACGGCACGGTGGCCACCGTGGCCGCGGCAGGGGGCGGGCGCGGCGGATTTGGCGGCGGTCTGGCAGTCACGGGCGCGGGCGCAGGCGCTGCGACCGTCACCGCGACCTACACGGCCGGCGGTCAGACCTTCACAGCGAAGGCGAGCATCACCGTCACAGCGCCGGCCACACAGGTCGGCCTGTACCTCACGCCAGCCACGGCTTCGGTGCAGGTGAATGGGACGCAGCAGTTCGAGGCGTTTGCCACCTACAGCGACGGCACGAGCACGGCGGTGACCAACAATGCCAACTGCTCGTGGACCACGTCGAACGGGACGCTGGCCACCGTCACCTCCGCCGGGGCCAGCGGCGGCCGAGGTGCAATCGGAGGCGGTGGTGCGGGAGGCCTTGCCACTGGTGTGGCCGCTGGCAGCGTGACTGTCAACGCAACCTTCGGCAACTTCAGCGCCACGGCGGCGCTCATCGTGACAGCGCCGGTCACGCAGGTGGGCCTCTACATCACGCCAGGCACGGCGTCGGTGCGGGTGAACGGGACGCTGCAGTTCGCGGCCTATGCCACCTATAGTGATGGGACGAGCACGGCGGTGACCAACAATGCCAACTGTACCTGGAGCACCTCCGACGGAACCATCGCTTCCATCACCACCGCCGGGGCCGGCGGTGGGCGAGGCGCCATCGGGGGCGGAGGTGCAGGTGGACTTGCCACTGGCCTACTCGCCGGAAACGTGACCATTGGCGCAAGCTACGGTGGCTTCAGCGCCTCGGCGAAGCTTGGCGTGACTGCGCCCGTGCTCACGAGTTTGGCGATAACCCCGGCGACGGCTAAGATTCTCGTCGGGCAAGACCAGACGTTTGTGGCCACGGCCGTGTACGACGACGGCAGCACAGCCAACGTAACCGCAAGTGCCACCTGGGGTTCGAGCGACGCAACCGTCGCGGTCATGACCGCCGCAGGTGGCGGCCGGGGCGGGGCAGGAATCACGGGTGGTGGCACGGCAACTGGTCTGGCGGTGGGCAGCGTGACCATCAGCGCGAGCTACACCGAGAACGGGGTCAGCGAAAGCGCAACAGCCGCCCTAGCCGTGAGCAACCCGCCGCTCCTGTCGCTCGAGATCACCCCGACCACCCCAACCGTCAGCTTGCTAGCTGCCAACCAGCCCTTTGTGGCCACGGCCATATACAGCGACTACAGCACGGCCACCGTGACCACGTCCGCTGATTGGTCGTCGTCAAGCCCCGCAGTGGCGGTCATCTCGAACTCGGGTGGGACGGTCGGCCGGGCTACCGGACTCGCCGCCGGGACCACCACCATCACGGCCAGCTACGGCGGGATGTCGGCTTCCACAGTGCTGACTGTGGTTTCCAAGAAGGTGACCACCATTCAGGTGGCACCCACCAATCCGACGGCGGTTCTTGGCATCAACCAGGCGTTTGTGGCTACGGCCATCTACGACGACAGCTCGACCGGAACGGTGACAGGCAGCGCGACCTGGACGTCTTCGGACACCACAGTGGCCAGCATCGGGACCAGCGGCGGCAGCGCGGGCGTGGCCGCGCCGATCAAGGCCGGTTCGACCACCATCACCGCAACCTACCAGGGCGTGTCGGGGACCACGCTGCTCACGGTGAACGGCTCGAAGCTGACTTCGATTGCCATTACGCCGTCGCCTCTGAGCGTGGTGGTCAAGGGAACTCAGCAGCTCACCGCCACCGGCACTTGGGCCGACAATTCGACCCGCGACATCACCACCAGCGTGACCTGGCTGTCGTCCAGCGACGCCACGGCGACAGTTGCAAACGCTGCTGGCTTGCGCGGGCTCTTCACTGCGGTCAGCGCCGGCCCGGTCACGGTGACGGCCGAATTCCAAGGCGTGACCGGCACCCTGGCCGGCACCGTGACCGCTTCGCACTAGCCCATCAATTTACATAGCTTTACCTTCCGGAAATACGCCCGAATACCACAGGTGGCATGTTGCACACTGACGGGACAGCAGAACAGCCCGTCGCAAGCGAGGAGAAACACATGAACTCGCCATCCACCGAACGCCCGTTGTCGCAAGCTGGTTGGGTTGAGCCGCCGGCCGGCGCTGCAACCGAGCCGCCACCTGGCGCGGCAGGTTCCGCCGCGCTGGGCCCCGACATCTGTGCCGAAGCTCCCGCCGCCCAGCAGGCGGACGACATGACCGAGCCCGAGGATGACATGGCGGAGTGCAACTCGGCCGCCGAGGAGCAGCTCATCAAGAACTGGCCCATCCTCGACCAGGGGGACGGCAGCGCCGCTCGCCACGCGCGCCGATGGCCGCTCTTGGCAGTGGCGCTCATCTTCGTCGCGGCCGGCGGTTCGTACGCCATGCGGCTCGGTCCGAAAGGCCGAACCTCGGCACATTCGCGTTCTGTGCCGCAGGCAGTGAGAGTATCGGCCGGCAGTGTTCCAGCCATGGTTGCGGCAGGACGAGGCGTCGGCAGCCAAGCCGCAGTGCCGGCAGTCGACCAGACGGCCGGTTTGCAGCCCAGCGCCGTGCCGGTCACGACACAACGGCCAGACGAAGCCTCGACGCAGGTTGAGGCGGACACCGCTGAGCAGACACCAGGTGCCGCCACGGCAGGGACGGAGGCGCTGGTCGAGCGCTGCCGTGAGGTCAACGCCGGGGCACGGGGCAGGCCGTCGGCTGTCTTGGCGGCGTGCCGACCAGCCATTGAGGCCGAGCCCCAGGCGGCCGATATCCTGGTGATGCTGGCCCGCGCGGAGATCGATCTCGGCCGCGCGGCCGAGGCGCGGAATTGGGCGAGAAGGGCCTTGCGGGTCAACCGCAATCTGGCCGACGCCTACGTCTTCCTGGGCGGGGCGGAACAAGCGATGGGAAGACCTGCCGAGGCCAAGGCTGCCTACAAGAAATATCTGGAACTTGCTCCCACGGGTCGCCACGCAGGCGAGCTGCGCGCGATTTTGGAGAACCTGTAGCGGCGGAAGGTGTATGAAGATGAAGTGGTCTGAAGGTCGGGGTTCGCAACGGCACCGCCGACGTCGGGACACGTGCGCGCTGCGGACCACGGCTGAGTGCAGAGGAAGGCCTGCGTTCGTCCAACTTGCCGACGTCCGATTTCGAGCATTACGGAGAAAACCATGAAGACCAATAGACGCTTGCTTCTGCTTGGCTGGCCGCTTGTCGCGGGACTGGCGTTGTTGCACGCCTGCGCACGCACGGAAATGGATGGTTTGGCGCCGGTAGAGAACCCTGGCTCGGGAAAAACCAGCACGGGCGGCACGACGAGCAGCGCGGCTGCCACTGGCGGCCAGGGAGGATCCGACACTGCTGCGACTGGGGCAGGGGGTGAGGAAACGAGCACCGGGGATCAATCTGGGCAAGCTGGCAGTCAAGGTGGGCAAGCCATCAGTTCCGGCAGTGTCACGGACACGGGAGGGACCGGCGGGGCGTCACCGCTCACCACCCCGCCGTCCGACACCGGCACTTCGACAGATACGGGGAGCGGGACAGACACCGGTACACCGACGGACACCGGGAGCGGCACGGGCACCGGCACACGGACGGTCATCGGCACCGGGTCATTGGCCGGCCGCGCGACGGAGACTGGTTTCGGGACGTTCACCAGCCGTGGGACAGGGACCGTGGTCGGTACGTTCAGCGGAAGCGGGACGCGGACCGGGGTCGGTACGTTCAGTGGAATCGGGACGCAGACCGTGGTCGGTACGTTCAGCGGAAGCGGGACGCGGACCGGGGTCGGTACGTTCAGTGGAATCGGGACGTTCACCGGCCGAGGGACTGCCACTGGCCGCGGAAGGAACACGAGTTTTGGCACTGACACTGCCACGGACAGCGCCAGTTGATCGTGTCAGGCGGGCCGCAAGCCTGCCCTGCGCCCTCGCTTCTCCCGTTTGTGCTCTCAGCCGCGCGCGGCTGCGCGGATGAACTCCACTTCACACGGCTTGCGCGGCTGCCCGGATCGCCTGGATCGCGGCGGCCACGCCTTGTTTGGCCCCGTAGACAGCAGCGCCGGCGACCAGGACATGGGCGCCGGCCTTGACCACGGCCCCTGCCGTGGCCGGGCCGATGCCTCCGTCTGCCTCAAGGTCGCAGCGTAGGCCGCGCGCATCCAGCATCTGTCGCAAGCGCGCGATCTTGGGCAACGTGGATTCGATGAACTTCTGGCCACCGAAGCCTGGGTTCACCGTCATGATCAGCACTTCATCCACGTCACCAAGGATTTCCTCGATGGTCACAAGCGGCGTGGCGGGGTTGAGCACCACGCAGGCTTTCTTGCCCAGCTCGTGAATCTGCTGAATCGTCCGGTGCAGGTGCGGGCAGGTTTCCTGGTGCACCTGGATGATGTCGGCTCCCGCCTTGGCAAAGTCGGGGATGTACTTTTCCGGCTCGACGATCATCAAATGAGCCTCGACCACAACCTTGGTCGACCGGCGAACAGCCTCCACCATGATCGGCCCGAAAGTCAGGTTGGGAACGAAGCGTCCGTCCATGACGTCGACGTGGATACGTTCGGCTCCCGCCGTCTCGGCTTCTTTCACCTGCTCAGCCAGGCGTGTGAGATCAGCAGACAGGATCGACGGTGCAATCTCAAGAACAGGCATGCAATACACTCCGGGGGCGTTGGCGAGTACGAAGGATGGCTTGACGCCAGAGTCCGTTCAACTGTTAATCACACCTCGCAGGCGCCGCATCGGCTGCTAGCCTGGACTGCCCGGAGCCCAACTCATGAACCACATCGTCTCCGTCAACAACGTCAGCAAGAATTACAATCTGGGCCAAGTGGTGGTCCCGGCTTTGCGCGGGGTCACCCTGGACGTGGCCGAGGGCGAGTTCCTCGCCATCGCAGGACCGTCGGGAAGCGGCAAGACCACCTTGCTCAACCTGGTGGGCTGCGTGGACACCCCCAGCGCCGGCACGGTCACCGTCGACGGCAAGCCAACCGGGCAGCTCTCCGAGCGTGAGCTGACCCGGCTGCGTCTGCACACCATCGGATTTATCTTCCAGAGCTTCAATCTGGTGTCGGTGCTGAGCGTGCTGCAGAACGTGGAGCTGCCGCTGCTCTTGCAGCGGGCATTGACTTCGCGCGAGCGGCGAGAGCGCGTGCTCGCCCTGCTCGACCGCGTGGGCATCCGGGAGTACAGCAAGCACCGGCCCAGCGAGCTGTCCGGCGGGCAGCGCCAGCGCGTGGCCATCGCGCGCGCCCTGGTCACGCGGCCCAAGTTGGTGCTGGCCGACGAGCCCACCGCCAATCTGGATTCGGTTACCGGCACCAACATCCTGAATCTAATGAAGGAGCTGAACCAGAGCGAGAAGACGACCTTCATCTTTTCCACCCACGACGCGCGCGTGTGGGCCTACGCCAGCGCGGTGGTGCGGCTGGCTGACGGCCAGATTCAAGATCGCGTGTCAGCCGAGGAGGCGGTGCGCGCGGGCGGACTGCCCGCGGGAAGGCCGGCCTGATGCGCGGGTACCTCGACACCCTCAAGGTGATCGTTCAGATCGCCTTGCGCAATCTCTTCGCCAGTCGGCTCAAGACCCTGATCGTCGGCGGGATCATCTTGTTCGGCTCGCTCCTGGTGGTGGTGGGAACCGCGCTGGTGGACAGCGTGGACGCCTCCATGAGCCGCAGCGTGATCGGCTCGGTGGCCGGCCACATCCAGGTCTACTCGGCCAAGTCCAAGGACGAGCTGACCGTGATGGGCAGCATGGCCATGGAGTCACCCGATCTGACGCCCCTCGATGACTTTGCGGCCTTGCGCCGGACGCTGCTCGCAGTCCCCAACGTCAAGGCTGTGGTCCCCATGGGTCTTTCAGCGGCCACCGTGATCGCGGGCAATACCGTCGACGTGGTGCTGGAACGGCTGCGCGCGCTGGCCCGGCGCAAACTCGCGGGTGAGGACGTGCAGGCTGCCTACGAGTCCGAAAAGGATCACGTGCGCCAGATCATAACGGTGCTCTCCGCCGAGGTGGACAACATACGCAAGATCCAAAGCGAGAAAGCCATTGCCCAGGATGACCTGGCCGCAGTGGCCAAGGCGGTCTCGCCTGAGTTGTGGGCCGGGTTCGACCGCGATCCCTATCCGGCGCTCGAGTTCTTGGAGAATCGCATCGCACCCTTGGCCAGCGACGCGGACATGCTGTTCCTACGCTACCTGGGCACCGACACCGACGCTTTCGCCAAGTCCTTTGACCGCATGAAGATCGTCGACGGCCAGGCCATCCCGCGGGGCGAGCGCGGCTTCTTGTTTTCCAAATGGGTCTACGAGCAGCAGGTCAAGCTGAAGACCGCCCTGCGACTGGACAAGATCAACGACGGCATCAACAAGCGCAGCCAGACCATCGCCCGCAGCGAGGAGCTGCAGCGCTGGATCAAGCAGAACACCACCGAGGTCAAGGAGATCATGTTGCAGCTCGACGGGCAGAAGACGGCCAGCTTTCGCCGGTTGCTGCAGGGCGAGCTGGGCAGCCAGCAAAGTGACGTGGCCAAACTGCTGGCCGAATTCTTCCGGGTCGACGATGCCAACTTCGCACGGCGCTACCGCTTCTTCTACGACCAGTTGGCGCCCATGCTGGAACTGTACCGCGTGCGCATCGGTGACATGCTGACCATCAAGTCCTTCACCAAGAGCGGCTACGTTCAGTCGGTGAAACTGCGCGTGTACGGCACGTTTGCCTTCCAGGGCTTGGAGGATTCGCACATCGCGGGCGAGCTCAACCTGATGGACATGGTTTCCTTCCGGGAACTGTACGGTTTCCTCACGCCGGAGCGCGCGCGGGAGGTTGGGGAGATCAAGACCATGGCGGGCATGAAAGAGGTTGCGCGGGATCAAGCCGAGGCCGAGCTTTTTGGCAAGCCGGATCTCGGCGGGGCGGCCTCTGGGGGCAGCGCGCGTCCCGTCGACGAGGCGGAGGCCGCCTTGCGCAGCCTAGCGGGCAGGCAGCAGCGCGCGGCTCGCGCCAGTCAGTCCTACGATCCAGCGCAACTCGAACAAGGCGATGTGCTCAACGCCGCCGTCATCGTCAAGGATCCGCGCAGAATTTCGCAGACCATCAAGGACATCGAGGCGGCCGGTGCCAAGGCCGGGATTCCCTTGCGCGCCATCACCTGGCAGAAGGCATCGGGTCTAGTGGGACAGTTCGTCACCATGATCCGCGCCGTGCTCTACATCTCGGTTCTCATCATTTTCGCTGTGGCGCTGGTCATCATCAATAATGCCCTGGTCATGGCCACCCTGGAACGCATGCCCGAGATCGGGACCTTGCGTGCAGTGGGTGCGCAGCGCCGCTTCTTGCTCGGCATGTTGCTGGTGGAGGCGCTGGCGGTGGGCGTGCTGTTCGGTAGCCTGGGCGCTCTGTTGGGGGCCGGCATCGTGGGCGTGATCCACGCGATGGGCATACCGGCCGCCAATGAGATTCTCTACTTCCTGTTCTCGGGCCCGCGCCTGCATCCCAGCCTGAGCCCGGCCAACGTCATCATTTCCCTCGCCATCGTGCTCGTGGTGAGCGCGATCTCCAGCATTTACCCAGGCCTTTTGGCCATGCGGGTGAGCCCGCGCCAGGCCATGCAATCGGACGACTAGCCATGGGATTTCTTCTCGATTTCCGCATCGCTTTTCGCAGCCTGTTCCAGCACGGCCGCCGCACCTTCTTCCTGGCCTCGGCCATCGCCGGTGTGACGGCCCTGCTCATTCTGCTCAATGCCCTGTCGACGGGAGTGAGCGAGACCATGATCCGAGCTGCCACCACGCTGAGTACCGGCCACGTCAATGTGGGTGGCTTTTTCAAAGTGACCAGCAGCGCTGGCGGCCCGGTTGTGACCGAGTATGAGAAGGTCATCGAGGCGGTCAGAAAGAGCGTGCCCGAGATGGAAAGCCTGGTTCATCGCGGCCGCGGCTGGGCCAAGATTATCTCGGACTTGGGTTCGACCCAGGCGGGCATCACGGGCATCGACATCAAGAACGAACCCGCCTTTCGCAAGGTGATTGAACTGACCAGCGGACGCCTGGAAGACCTAGCCGAGCCCAACACCATGATGGTGTTCGAGTCGCAGGTGGAAAGGCTCAAGGTCAAGGTGGGCGACGCGGTCACCCTGTCGGCGCAGACCACGCGCGGCGCCGCCAATACCATCGACTGCCGCATCGTCGCCATCGCCAAGGACATGGGGCTGATGAGCAAGTTCGGGGTCTTCGTTCCGGTCGAAACCACGCGCGCGCTGTATCAGCTTCGCTCCGACACCACCGGCGCGATCCACATCTATCTCAAGCCACAGTTCGTTCCCGACGTGACCGCCATCGCGGCCCGCCTGCGCGGACAGCTTGAAAAGCTGGGCTGGGCCGTGATGGACGCGGATCCCAACCCGTTCTGGATGAAGTTCCAGACCGTGGCGCGCGAGGACTGGACCGGGCAGAAGCTGGATGTGACCACCTGGGAGGATGAGGTCTCCTTCATCACCTGGACCCTGACGGTTCTCAAAGGCCTGACCGCGGTGCTGCTCACCATCCTCATTGCTATCGTGATCACCGGCATCATGAACACCATGTGGATCGCCATCCGCGAGCGCACGCGCGAGATCGGCACTCTGCGCGCCATTGGCATGCAGCGGGGCGGGGTGTTGCGCATGTTCCTGTACGAGTCGTTGCTGCTCGGACTCATCGGCACAGGCACCGGCGCGCTGGCTGGGGTCGGCCTGGGAGCTGCCATCAATGCGGCCCGCATCCACGTGCCGCTCTCGGTGCAGCTCTTTCTCATGTCCGACCGGGTTCAGCTTGCCCTGCATGTCGGCGGGCTGGTGCGCGCTGCGCTCTTCATCACCGTGGTGACGACCCTGGCGGCGCTGTATCCGGCCTACCGGGCCGCGCGACTGAAGCCCGTGTCGGCCATGTCCCACTTCGGATAGCACTGGAGCCGCACTCATGCCTACGTCCCGTCTTCTCGCCGCCTTCGGACTGATCCTCTCGTTGCTCGCCCCGCGCATGGCCGCGGCTTTGAGCAAGGCTGAACTCGTCGATCTGCTCAAGGTGGTGGACGAGCGGCAGCGCAATCAGGGCGACTGGCGCGACCTTGTGTACATTGAGCAGAAGGAAAAAGACAAGGTCGACGTGGCCTACGAGGCCCTGGTTTTCCGGCGCAGCCAGGACCAGAAGTTCATCATCCTTTTCACCAAACCCAAAGCGTCCCAGGGCCAGGGCTATCTGCGCATCGACAAGAACCTGTGGTTCTACGACCCGTCGGTGGGCAAGTGGGAACGCCGCACCGAACGCGAGCGCATCGGCGGCACCAATTCGCGCCGTTCGGATTTCGATGAATCGCGCCTGGCCGAGGAGTACGAGCCCGAGGATTTGGGCCAAGAGAAACTGGGCGCCTACACCGCGCAGGTGATGAAGCTGAGCGGCAAGCCCAATATCGATCTGGCGTTCCCGGTCATCAAGCTGTGGATCGACAAGGAGACCAAGAACATCCTCAAGCGCCAGGAATTCGCGCTTTCTGGGCGGCTGCTGCGCACGTCGTACTATCCGCGCTGGAAGAAGACCTACTCCGAATCGAAGAAGGTCGACGTGTGGTATCCGGAAGAGATGCGCTTCTACGACGAGGTGGAGAAGGCCAACTCGACCTTGATCCTGGTCAAGTCCGTGGACATGCGCCCCTTGGAACCCAATCTTTTCACCAAGGCCTGGCTGGAGAGCAAGAGCCGATGACCGGGCGGTTCCTCGGGGCGCTGCTGGTCGCGATGGTCGGGCTGGCCGGCGCCGTGCAGGCGCAGGACAGGCCTAGCGAAAACGACATGTTTGCGGCGCCGGCATCGGAACCGGCTCCGGTCCCGGTCCCGGCCACGGTCCCGGCCACGGCCACGGCCACGACCACGACCACGACATCAGTGGGTGATTCCCGCGACCAGTTGAATCTCGGGGCACCCGAGGGGGCGACCCGTTTTTCGGCCGAGGTGGCGCCGGAGGATCCACTGAAGATCGGCGGCCAGATCTACCTGCGCGCGCAGAGTTCAGCCCAGCAAGGACAGAGCGCGGGCAATTGGACGCTGTCGTCTCCTTCCTTGCTCGACGCGTACATGGACGTGCGGCCCAACGATCGGGTGCGCGGCTTCGTACTTGCGCGCACGATTTTCGATCCGACCTTGCCTGCGACGGCGTCCACGAGCTTCGCCGCTATCAGCGGGGGGTCGCAGGGCGGGGCTTCCACCGGTGGCGCGGCCAACCTGAGTTCGCTCTTCGGCGTCCAGGCGACGCGCACGCCGCGCGTCTTGCTCGATCAGATGTGGCTACGTTTCGACATCAAGCACACGGTGTTCGTCACCGCGGGCCGTCAGCATGTGCGCTGGGGCACGGCGCGCTTTTGGACCCCGACGGATTTCTTGCACATCCAACACCGCAATCCCCTCGACGTTTTCGACGCGCGCACCGGAACCACCATGATCAAGGTGCACGTGCCCTGGGAAGCGCAGGGCTGGAACTTCTACGCCTACGGTTTGACCGAGGGAGCGGACGCCACGCCCACCGCGAGCGCGCTGGCAGGGGCTGCCCGCGCCGAGATGGTGTGGAGTTCGGCCGAGCTGGGCTTGGGCGGTGTTGCGCAGCGAGGGCATAAGCCCAAGCTGGCGGCCGATCTTTCAGCCGGGATCTGGGATCTCGATTTCTACGGCGAGGTGGCGCTGCGTTTCGGCCAGGACATCGATCGGGTGCGCTACGACAGCAGCGCGTATGCGAACCTGCCCGATGTGCCGTACAACAGCCTGGATTCAACGCCATGGCTGGTGCAGGCGCTCGAACACCGGGTGGATGCGCTCTATCCGCTGGCACCAAGTTCAGGCGTCAAGCCGCAGGCCACCGGTGGCGTTTCGTACTCGATCAAGTACGCCGCCAACGACGTATTCACCATTAGCGCCGAGTATTTCTACAACGGTCTTGGCTACAACGACACGGCCGTCTACCCCGGTCTCGTCCTGCCCCACTCGCAAACCCTCCGCGAACCGGCGACGTTCTTCTACTTGGGACGCCACTACGCCGGCGTTTTCGCTTCCGCGCCGGCACCCTATTCCTGGGACAACACCACCTTCACCCTGTCGAACCTGGCCAATCTGTCCGACCGTTCCGGCATCACTCGTTTTGACTACTCGTTCATTCTGCTCACGCATCTGCGCTTCGAAGCCTTTGGCGCCGTCCACTGGGGTGAGAGGAACGGGGAATTCCGCTTCGGCATGGACCCCATCAACTTGGGTTCGTTCACCGATCCCTTCAGCGGCCTGAGCTCGCTGCCGCAGCAAGTGTCCAGCCGCAGTCCCGCTCTCTTCGATCTGGGCGTCGCTTTGCGGGCCAGTATCTGATTTTCACTTCGTGGTTTCGACGGCGCCCGCATCGTGCGGGAAGGCCAGCACGAGCAGCAGCAGAGCCGGCACTGCCGCGACGATGGTGATGCCGAAGAAGGCCGGCCAGCCCACCGTGGCCGCGAGCCACCCCGAGCCAGCACCGATGATGCGACCGATGATGGTCGAGGCGCTGGAGAGCAACGCGAACTGCGTGGCTGAGAAGGACTTGTTACACAAGGACATGATGAAGGCGGCGAAGGCCGCATCCACCATCCCGCCGCACACATTGTCGATGCCGATGGCTGTTGCCAACAGAGCCACGCTCTTGCCGTGCAGGGCGAGCGCGAGGTAGCCGGTGTTGGCGACCATCAGGATCGCGCCGAAGGTCAGCAAGCAGCGACGCACGCCATACTTGGCCACCAGGCCGCCGCCCAACATGACACCGCTGATGGTGGCGGCGAATCCCACGCCCTTGTTCCAGAAGCCGATCTGACTGTTGGAAAAGCCCAGCTTGATAAGAAACGGCAGCACCATGCCGCCAGCAATGGTGTCGCCGATTCTGTACAGCATGACAAAGGCCAGCGCCGCGGCCGCGCCCTTGCGCGAGAAGAAGTCCACGAACGGCTTGACCACAGCGTCGGCAATCGTGCGCGGGGGCCGCACCACCTCGGGCTCGGGCGCGCGCCAGGTGGCGATGATGCCCACGATCATGAGGAGCGCCATCACGCCGTACACGCGCGACCACGGCATGTGGTCGGACAGCACCAGAGCCCCGGCGCCCGAGACCAGCATGGCGATGCGGTAACCGAGGATCCAGGTCGACGTGCCGGAGGCGCGCTCGGCCGGCGGCAAGACGTCGGTGCGGTAGGCGTCAGCCACCACGTCCTGGCTGGCGGACAGGAACGCGACCACCACGGCAAGGGCCGCGATGGCCAGCGGCGCACTTTTCGGATTGATGTCGGCCATAATCCATACGGACAGCAGCAAGCCCACCTGAGTCAGCGCCATCCAGCCGCGACGCCGGCCAAACAGCGGAAAGCTGAAGCGGTCGAGCAGCGGCGCCCAGACGAACTTGAACGAATAGGGCAGGGTGACCAGCGAGAAGAGCCCGATGGTCTTCAGATTCACGCCGGCATTGGTCATCCACGCGCTCAGGGTTGTGCGCGTGAGCGCCAGCGGCAGCCCAGACGCAAAGCCCAGCGCGATGAGCATGCCCACCCGCTTGCTGCGAAACGCGTTGATGAACGCGCCCATGGGTCCACCTTCGCCCGGCGTAGGGCTCAGCGCCAGTTTTCGCGGCAATCCCTTCCAGAACGCCTCACAGGAGGAGGCGGATTGGTTGCCATCCCTGCACGCGGTGAGCGCGAAAGCGCAGAAATTCGCGGGAAACGCGCTGCTTTTCGGCTGGCACGGCCGCTGCATTAGCAGCCAGTCAGAAACGCTTTCACAGCAACCCAAGAAAAGGAGTCGCCGCCATGTTCAAGAAACTCATCATCGCGCTTGGAATCGCCACCCTCACCAGCACTTCGGCCTTTGCCGCCAAAGCCAGCCACAAGGCGTCCGCGCCCGTCGCTGCCAGGAAGGTCGCACAGGCAGACTCAGCCAAGCCGGCTGATGCCAAGGGCAAGAAGGGCAAGAAGGGCAAGAAGGCCGCCGAGGAGAAGGCACCTGCGGCAGCTCCGGCCGCCGCTCCTGCCCCCGCGCCCGCTCCCGCTTCCAAGAAGTAGCCAGTCCGTCTTTCGCCCCCCGCCGCCTGGTAGCAGCCCAAGCGGCGGGCCTCGCTTTTCGGCCTGGAGGCCGCAACTAGAGCACCGAACGGTTTG
>PLNW01000129.1 GCA_003142855.1 Myxococcales bacterium | reverse complement strand
AGTCGCGCGACACAGGCAAGTCCTCCGCCAACCGGCTAGCGGGCGGTCTGACCCTGAAGACCGTGCCGCAGTGGACACAGACGTGGTCCGTGCCGCCGGCCGGAATCTCGCCGCCGACTTCCTGAGCCTTCGCACATTTTGGACAAATGACTTTGAGAGCGGACAAGCTGAATCCCCCGGCCGGCTATTGTAGCATTTGCGCCCTTCTGCCGCGCAGAGTACAGCGACCATCCCAGCGAGACATGGCCGGACAAGACTTGATACACTCCGTGCGCCGTGCGCTTCGTCGCTGATCTGCACATACACTCGTATCTGTCACGGGCGACTAGCAAGGAGCTGAACCTGGAGCAACTGCATCGCTGGGCTCAGCGCAAAGGCATTGGCGTGGTCGCCACCGGCGACTTCACCCACCCGCGCTGGTTCGCCGAGCTGCGCGACAAGCTGGTTTCAGCGGGCGACGGTCTCTTTGCCTTGCGCGAAGAATTGGCCAGGGCCGTGGACGCCGAGGTTCCTGCGGCCTGTCGCGCGCCGGTGCGTTTCATGCTGTCAGTCGAGGTCAGCAGCATCTACAGCCGCGGCGATCGGGTGCGCAAGGTGCACAATCTCATCTACGCGCCCGACTTCGAGTCCGCGGCGCGCGTGTCGTCGCGCCTGGCCCGCATCGGCAACATCGAATCCGACGGACGCCCCATCCTGGGCGTCGATTCGCGCGATCTCTTGGAGATCACGCTCGCCTCCTCGCCGGACGCGTTCCTGATACCCGCGCACATCTGGACGCCCTGGTTTTCAGCCTTGGGCTCGCAGTCGGGCTTCGATTCGATTGCCGAGTGTTTCGCCGATCTCGCGGATCACATCTTCGCGGTCGAAACCGGTCTCTCGTCGGACCCGGCCATGAATTGGCGCCTCTCCGCGCTGGATCGCTATGCGCTCGTCTCCAGCTCCGATGCCCATTCGCCGGAGAAGCTGGGTCGCGAAGCCAATCTGTTCGACTGCGATCTCTCCTACTTTGCCATGCGCGACGCGCTCCGCGAGCGCGGGGCCGGCTTTCTCGGCACGCTCGAGTTCTTTCCCGAGGAGGGCAAGTACCACGCCGACGGCCACCGCAAATGCGACGTCGTGATGACGCCCGACGAGGCCGCCGCGTGCGACAAAATATGCCCGCGCTGCGGAAAGCCTCTCACCGGCGGCGTGCTCGGCCGGGTGGCGGCGCTGGCCGATCGGCCTGCGGGTTTTCGGCCTCAGGGCGCCAAGCCGTTTGCCAGCCTGGTGCCACTGGTCGAGGTTGTGGGCGAAGTGCTGGGCGTAGGAGCGGGCAGCAAGCGCGTATCGAGCGCCTGCCAGCAACTGGTGTCGCGGATCGGACCCGAGCTGACTGTGCTGCAGGATGCGCCATTGGAAGATGTGGGCCGCGAGGGGCCCCCGCTGCTGGCCGAGGCTCTGCGCCGCATGCGCGCGGGCGAGGTGAGACGGCAAGCCGGCTATGACGGCGAGTACGGCGTCGTGCGCATGTTCGACGACGAAGAGCGTCTGCGTTTGCTCGCGCAGACTGCCTTCTCCTTTGGTGGAACGGCGGTTGCGCCCGCCGAGAAAACCAAGATCGAGCCCGCGATGCGTCCGGCAAGTGAAGAAGTTCCGACAGACTCTGCCGCCGGTCCCAATCTCGAACAGGACGCAGCCATCGCCCATGGCGAGGGGCCGCTGCTCATCGTGGCCGGTCCTGGCACCGGCAAGACGCGCACCCTGGTGGAGCGGATTGCGCGCTTGCTGCGCACCTGCGCCGCCGCGCCGGATGAGATCACGGCCATCACTTTCACGCGCAAGGCAGCGACCGAGTTGCTCCTTCGCCTCGCGAAGCTTCTGGGTGCGCGCGCCGACGGCGTTTCCGTACAAACCTTCCACGCGCTCGGGCTTGAT
Organism: Myxococcales bacterium; assembly: GCA_003142855.1. Classification (GTDB taxonomy): domain Bacteria; phylum Myxococcota_A; class Polyangia; order Fen-1088; family Fen-1088; genus Fen-1137. The sequence goes on along the minus strand of PLNW01000129.1, from coordinate 3,229 downwards.
CTGCTGCGGGCGCACGCTGCTGCCGCTGGATTGCCGCCAGACTTCGCTATTCTCGACGAGCCGACTCGGCAAGCGCTGCTCGCGCAGGTACACGCGGAGGTAGGCGTGGGCGCGCCATCGGTCGCGCGGGCCGCGAACGCCATCTCCTCTGCCAAGGCTGCGCTGGTCGCGCCAGAAGCCGCGGCACCCGAACTGGCGGCAATCTACTCCGCGTACCAAAAGGCTTTGGCCGTCGCGGGCGCGGTGGATTTCGACGATCTGCTGGTGCGGGCGGTCCGCCTGTTGGAGACGGATCGAGCCGCGCTTGCCTTCGCGCGCGGTCGCTGTCGCCACCTCCTGGTGGACGAGTATCAGGACATCAATGCGGCCCAATACCGTTTGGTGCGCTTGCTGGCGCCATCGGGACCGTCCACTAACTTGTGCGCAGTTGGCGATCCCGATCAGGCGATCTACGGTTTTCGCGGCTCCGACCCGTCGTATTTCGCCCGTTTCGCCAGCGACTATCCTGGAGCCCGCACGCTGACGCTCGGCCGCAATTATCGTTCTGTGGCGTCGGTCGTGGGTCTGGCCACCGCTATCATCGAACGCACCCCGGGGCGCGTCCCGCGTGCGCTGCAGCCGCTGGCAGCACGCGGGAACAAGATCCTGCGCCAGGTGCTTGCCGACGAGCGAGCCGAGGCGGACTTCATCGCCGCCGAGATTGAGGCTCAGGTTGCGGGCACGAGTTTCCTTTCCATGGACGCGGGCCGCGCCACCGACGGGCACGGCCTGGCCTTCCACCAGATCGCGGTGTTGGTACGGCTCTCTGCTCAGGCCGATGCCATAGAAGAGGCGCTCGACCGCAGCGGGATTCCCTGTCACCGCCGGGGCGACGACGCTTTCTCTTCGCGCCCGTATGTGGCGGACATCCTGGCTAAACTGCGCCGCCATGTTGATGCCGCAGAGGCGAAGCCCACACCGGTCGCCGACCTGCTCGCCACTTTGGTCCCCGACGCCGCGGCCGACCCGCGCTTTCTCCGTGCGCTCGAACTCCTGCAGGCCTTTGCCGTGCCCTTTGGCGCCGATGCGGCCGCCTTCCTGTCCGAGATGGCGCTGGCGCGCGAAACCGACCTGCAATATCTCCCGCAAAAGGTGGCGCTGCTGACCCTGCACGCGAGCAAGGGCCTGGAATTCCCGCTGGTCTTCATTGCTGGCTGCGAGGACGGCATCCTGCCCCTACGTCTGCCTTGGCTGCCTCCCGCGGACCGGGAGGAAGAACGTCGTCTGCTCTACGTGGGCATGACCCGCGCGCAGCAGCGCCTGATCTTGACCGCAGCTCATCGCCGCAGCCTGGCCGGCCGCACAGTCGAGAATCGCCCTTGCCCGTTTCTCGACGACATGCCCGCCGATCTGCTCACCACCTCGCGCTCGGCCCCGCGCCGTCGCAAGGCACGCCAGTTATCCCTATTGAAATCCTAACTTTTTCGCACTCCAGGTCGTCCATGCGTCACCAAGGCCCAAATGTCCGATAAGGTCCAATGGACGAAGCCGCTTGGGCGGCAGCTTGACGTCCGGCGATCCCCAATCGGGGACCGCGACGATCTTGCTTGCTTCGATTGCGCGGATCGCTATCGTACGCCCTATTCGGCGGTCGGGTGGCTCGCGCACCTCTGCTTGTCGGCCGAGCCGCTTGGCAACTGATATCCGGTCTCTTTCACGGGGGTTTGTCATGGGCCTAGCGAAGTTCGTCACGACCACTTCATTGGTCGCCGCGTTTTGTGGGGTTACGGCGTGTGGGGCGGATGGCTCCCACGCAAAAGGCGGGGCCGGCGGAAATGGTGGCGCGACGTCTGCGGGCGGAGCCTCGGGAGCTGGCGACTTGACCGCCCGTGGTGGCGGCAGTGGCAGCGGCGGCGCGTCGGTGAGTGGTGCAGGTGGCGGAGCCGGTGGGGCGTCGAGCGGCAACGGCGGCGCAACCTCGATTGGTGGTCAAATAGGGAGTGGCGGTGCAAGTAGCACGGGCGGCGCCAAAGCAAGTGGTGGTGCCGCTGGCAATGGCGGCGCGACCGGGAGCGGTGGCGCGACGACAAACGGCGGCGCCACCGGCAGCGGCGGCGCTATGGGCAGCGGCGGCGCCACCGGAACTGGGGGCCTTTCGGCAGCCGGCGGCTCCAAGGCCAGCGGCGGCGCGACGGTCAGTGGTGGCTCCGGCGCAACCGGTGGGGCCAACCCGACCGGCGGCGGGCCTGGCGGGACGACGGCGACGGGCGGAACCATCGGAACTGGCGGAACCAACGCCACAGGCGGCACGGGCGGTGGAACGAGCACACTGGTTCAGCCCATTGCCCGCACGAACGGAAAGTACGTTCTCGAATTCGGCGACATTTTCTTCGAAGTCGATTCCCTAGTTGGGGCGCGCGTGATCACCTTGACCCTCGCAGGCGGTCCCAACTACTTGACGGGAACCGCGCAGGATGCGGTCAACTATGGCTCCACTTTCCGCGTCAGCCCGCAGAGCGCTTGGCCAGGCACTTGGCCGCCACCGCCCGAGATCGATACCAGCGCCTACACCATGACCGTGTCGGGTCAGACCATCGAGGGCACAAGCCCCAACGCCGCGTCGATCGGCGCCACGGTCACCAAGAAGTTCACCCCGGGCCTGACCAATCAAAGTATCGTTGCGGAATACACGATCCAAAGCACGGTCAGCGGGAAGAGTGTCGCCCCCTGGGAAGATACGCGGGTCTTCCCAGGTGGCCTGACGTTCTACCCGACGGGCGATCTCGCGCCGACCGGAGGGACGTTCTCGCTCCCGACCACCCAGACTTCCTTCGGCTGCACCTGGTTCCAGTATCCGGCAACCGTCAGCGCCTCTGCGCGCCTGATCGCCGATGGCAAGGAAGGCTGGATCGCGCACATCACCTCTGGCGGCTACGTCTTGGTCAAGAAATACCCCGACATCCCGTCGACAGCGCACGCACCGGGCGAGGGCGAGATTTCCATCTACGTCGATGGCGGGGGCAAGTTCATCGAGATCGAAACCCAGGGCGCTTACGCGGCCTTGCCCTCGGGCCAGTCCGTGACTTGGACGACCACGTGGTACGTGCGCAAGCTTCCCACCGGGATCAGCGCCACCCCGAACCAGGCGCTCGTCGACTGGGTTCGGAGCCTGATCCAGCAGTAGCGCCTTCTACAACTTTGTGCAGGTAGGCGACGTCGGCGTAGAGTGGCGCTGTAGAGTAGCCAGGAG
>PLNW01000031.1 GCA_003142855.1 Myxococcales bacterium | reverse complement strand
CGGAGTGCTTGGCACGGAGACGTGCAACAGATCCAGAAGGAGGTTCAGGACACCGCCGGGTGGGTGCCTGCGCTGCAAACGGAGATGGCACGGGTCATCGTCGGGCAACGATACCTCGTCGACCGTCTGATCGTGGGCCTGCTGACCAATGGGCATCTGCTGCTTGAAGGTGTGCCTGGGTTGGCCAAGACCTTGGCGCTCAAGACCCTTGCGCAGACACTTGTCGGCGCGAAGTTCCGCCGGCTGCAATTCACGCCCGACATGCTGCCCGCCGACGTCGTGGGCACCATGATCTACAATCCGACCTCCGGCAGCTTCCAGACCAAGCACGGCCCGATCTTTTCCAATCTGGTGCTCGCCGACGAGATCAACCGCGCGCCAGCCAAGGTGCAGTCGGCTCTGCTCGAAGCAATGCAGGAGCATCAGGTGACCCTGGGCGAGGAAAGCTACCCTCTTCCGGATCCGTTCCTCGTGATGGCGACACAGAACCCCATCGAACAAGAGGGCACCTATCCCCTGCCAGAGGCTCAGGTCGATCGCTTCCTGTTGAAACTCGTCATTGGCTACCCGTCGAAGGCAGAGGAACGCGCGATTCTCGACGCCATGGCCACCAGTGACCCCGATCTCCATGTCGATCCGATTGTCTCGATTGCCCAGTTGGCTCATGCACGCAAGGTGGTCAACCGCATTTACGTCGACGACAAGATTCGCGATTTCATAGTGGATATCGTCACTGCGACGCGCTCTCCTGCCAGCTACAGTCTGCCCATCGCCGACTACTTGCTGTTTGGGGCATCGCCGCGCGCCACCATTGCGTTGACCCTGGCATCACGCGCCTGGGCCTTCATGCACGGGCGGGGCTACGTCATTCCATCCGACGTCAAGACTCTGGCCCCGGATGTGTTGCGACATCGGCTCGGCCTCACCTACGAGGCAGAGGCGGAGAACATCCAGGCCGACGATCTGGTCACCAAGATTCTCGCCGCGCTGCCCAACCCGTAAGTGTGTGACCATGGAAGAGAATATCAAAGAGATCCTGAAACAAGTCCGTCTCATCGATATTCGCACACGCCGGCTCGCCACCGACGCCCTGGCCGGACAATTCCACTCGATGTTCCGGGGCCGGGGCATGGACTTCGAAGAAGTGCGCGAATACGTGCCCGGCGACGAGGTGCGCACCATCGACTGGAACGTGACGGCGCGTGCGGGACGCCCGTTCATCAAGAAGTACCGAGAGGAGCGCGAACTGACCATCGTGCTCGCGGTCGACGTGAGCGCCTCCGGCGACTTCGGCTCGACCGCGCACACCAAGCGCGAGATCGAGGCTGAGATCGCATGCGTGCTTGCCCTCTCTGCCGTTCGCAATAACGACAAGGTTGGATTGGTCCTGTTCTCCGATCAGATCGAGACCTTCGTTCCACCGCGCAAGGGCCGTCAGCACGTGCTCCGCATCGTGCGCGAGGTGCTGAGTTGTGAGCCGAAACGTCGTGGCACAGACGTCGCGCACGCACTCGATTTCGTCAACGCCGTGACCAGGCGGCGCGGCATGGTGTGCGTTCTCTCGGATTTCCAGAGCGCCGGCGATCCGGCCCATATGTTGTCGGCGCTGCGGCGCTCGTTGCGCATGGTTCGACGCCGGCACGACCTGGTGGCCTTGCACGTGAACGACCCACGCGAACGGAATCTCTTGCAGGTGGGTCTGCTCACCATGGAGGACGCCGAGACGGGCGAAATGATCGAGATCGACACCGGCTCTGCCGGCGTGCGAGAACGCTTCGCCGAGCGCGCCCGCGAGCGGGATCAGCGGCTCGAACGAGCGTTGCGCGGCGAATCGGTCGACAGCGTCGAGGTCGACACCTCGGTGCCCTATCTTCCGGTGTTGATCGCGCTTTTCCGGTCGCGGAGAGGGAGGCGGCGATGAAACCGCGGGGTCGCATTCTGTCCTTGGTCCTCGGCAGTCTTTTGTGGGCCACCCCGCTTTGGGCGGCAACAGCAATTGTCCCAGCGGCATCGACGCTGGCGCCTGCACCAGCGTCGGCCACGGAAGACATCCGGGACGTTCGCGGGCCGGTGCCAATTCCCCTGTGGTGGCGCTGGCTGGCGCTGGGCGGAGGGGCGGCGTTACTGCTCGGCTTGGGTGGGTTCACCGCCGTGGTGATGCGGCGGCGACATGCCAAGCCACTTTTGCCCCACGAACGTGCGCTCATGCGTCTTGAACAGGCGCAACCGCTGGCGCTGGCCGGACAAGTGCGCGAATACGCGGGAGTCGCCTCTGATGCTGTCCGCGAGTATATCGAGGAGCGCTTTCTACTGCGGGCGGCCCATCTGACGACCGAAGAGTTCTTTGAGAATCTCGTGGCCCAGGAGAATTCGTCGCTGGGCTCGCATCGCGAGTCGCTGCTGCAGTTCATCGGGGCCTGCGACCTGGCGAAGTTTGCTCGTTTCCCCTTGGCCAGGGAACGAATGGTGTCGCTCAACGATCTGGCGCGCCGGTTCGTGCTCGACACGGCGCCGAGCACGGCCGAGACACAACCCGCACCTGCGAGGACGTCATGAACCTCTTCCTACATCCGCAAATCTTGTGGGCACTCGCGCTCTTGCCGTTGCTCGCGCTTTGGCTGGGCCGAAAAGGGGCCAGGCCGGCGGTCACCTTCTCAAGCATCGAAACCGCGCGCGACGTCGCCCGGGCTACGCGCAGCCGCTGGGGGCGATTCCTCGGAATCGCCCGCTGGGTGGGATTGGCCCTGCTGATCGTTGGCCTGGCCCGCCCGCAGCTCGGACATGCTTCGACCGAGGTGCAGGCAAGTGGCATCGATCTGGTGCTCGCGGTCGACATTTCCGGCTCGATGCAAGCCCTGGACTTGACCGAGGGTGGTGAGCCGAGCAGCCGGCTCGACGTGGTCAAATCGGTGGTCGCACAGTTCATCAAGAATCGGCCCAACGATCGCATCGCACTGGTGGCGTTTTCGGCCGAGCCATACTTGATGAGCCCGCTCACGCTCGATCACGATTGGCTGCTGCAAAACCTCGGCCGGCTGCAGCCGGGCATGATCAAGGACGGCACTGCGATTGGCTCGGCACTTTCCGCCAGCATCAATCGACTGCGCGGCCAGAAGGCGAAATCGAAGCTGGTGGTGTTGCTCACCGATGGACAGAACAACGCGGGGAAGATCGATCCGGCCCTGGCGGCGCAGGCCGCGCAGGCGCTCGGGGTCAAGGTCTACACCATCGGGGTCGGCACCAAGGGAGAAGCGCCCATGCCGATCACCGACGACAACGGTCGTACGCGCATCGTGATGACCAAGGTGGACGTGGATGAAGGGTTGCTCAAGACCATCGCGGACACCACGGGTGGGCGCTTCTATCGCGCCACCGACGCCGGATCGCTGCAGCGGATCTATGGCGCGATCGACAGCTTGGAGAAGACCACGAGGAACCTGAAGAAATACGAGCACCACGAGGAGCGGTTCGCCTGGTTCGTGTTTCCAGGAATGCTACTTCTGGCGGGAGAAATAGGGCTCGGCCTCACGCGTTTCAAGAGGATCCCATGACCATTCATTCCATCACCTTCGTTCATCCCGTCTGGCTGCTGGTCGGGCTTCTTTTCGCCGCGGCCATTCTGATCCTCGGTGTGCGGCTCGACCGCAAGCGGCGGCTTGCGCTGGCCGCATTTAGCTCGCGCCGCAACGGCGCGGCCTCGTCGCTGTCGCGCACACGCCGGGGGTTCAAACGAGCCCTTCTGGTAGCTGGTGCGTTGCTCGGCTGCGCAACTCTCGCGCGGCCACAGTGGGGCATTCGTTGGGAGGAGGCGCAGCGGCGAGGGCTCGACCTCTTGTTCGCGCTCGACACATCAAAGAGCATGCTGGCGCCGGATCTGAAGCCGGACCGGCTGACGCGCGCCAAGCTTGCCATTCGCGACCTGGTGGGCAAATTCGATGGCGATCGGGTGGGTCTCGTGGCCTTCGCCGGGGATGCCTTTCTGCAGTGTCCGCTCACACTCGACCGGGGCGTATTCGAGCAGACCCTCGATGCGCTGGACACCACGACCATCTTTCGCGGCGGCACCGACGTGGGCCGGGCCATCGACGTTGCTCGTTCGGCACTGCACAACCAGCCCGCGAATCGCAAGCTGTTGGTATTTCTCACCGACGGCGAAGATCTCGAAAGCCACGCGGTCCAGGAGGCTCGCGCGGCGGCGGCCGACGGCATTCGCATCTACACCGTTGGCGTCGGAACGCCCGGGGGAGAGCTGATTCCCCTCGCGGGAGAGCCCGGCCAGTTCGCTCGCGATGACAAGGACGCCTTTGTTCGCTCGCAGCTCGACGAGAACACCTTGCAGGCGATCGCGCGCGTGACCGGCGGCGACTACCGCCGACTGGGACTGGATGGTCGAGGGCTGGAGGCCCTCTACCAGGATGTGCTGGCCAAGTTGCCGCGCGAAGATCTCCACTCGCGCATGCACCAGATTCCCATTGAACGTTTTCAGTGGCCGCTCGGATTGTCCATCTTCTTCTTGGCGCTGGAGCCGCTGGTTGGGGAGCGTCGCAGGCGACGCGTGCTCGAGGCGGAGCCCGAGAAGCGATGGCCGAAGCTCGCGCTGCTCAGGCGCAGAGTGGTCGTCACACTGGCGATTGCAGCCGTCACCGCAGTGGGACGGGGTGCGAACGCGTCCCCGCGCGACGCCGAGCGGGCGTATCACGAGGGGAAGTTCAAGCAATCAGCAGATGAATATGGGCGTGCGCTGGCTCATTCGCCCAACGACGTGAAGCTGCAGTACAACCTGGGCGTCGCGGCCTACAAGAGCGGTGAATACGCCAAAGCCGGCGACGCCCTCGGCCGATCCCTGCACGCGGATCGCCTCGATTTGCAGGAGAACACCTACTACGACCTGGGCAATGTTCTCTTCCGCGTGGGGCAGGAGACGGTCGCGAAGCAACCGGAACAGACGACCGAGAAGTGGAAGAAGTCGATCGCTTCGTACGAGTCAGCCCTCAAGCTGAATCCCAAAGACCAGGACGCCATCTACAACCGGGATCTCGTGAAGCGGAAGCTGGCGGCCCTTGAACAGCAGCAGCATAAGCAGAAGGACGAGCAGAAGAAGAAGGAAGACAAGTCGGGACAACAGAACAAGCAGGACCAGGCGGGCAAACAGGGTCAGCAGGACCAGCAAGCCAAGAATGAGCAGGGCAAACAGGACCAGCAGAAGCCGCAGGGTCGGCAGAACAAACAGAACGAGAAGGGCCAACCGGAAAAGCAGCAAGCCTCGGCACAGGCGCAGCAGGGGCCGGGCCAGCCCAAGCCAACGGCAGCCAAGCCCGAACAACAAGCCCCCGGAGCGGCGAGTGCGGGCGACGAATCGGAAAAGGACCAGAAGGAGCCGGAGGTTCCTGGAAAGCTTTCCAAGAATGACGCGAAGGAGCTTCTCGACGCGGTTCGCGGAGACGAGAGAATCATGCCCATGGTCCCCACTGGGCCGAATCGCCCGGCCGCAGACGACGTGGTCAGAAAGGATTGGTGAGTCTCATGCGATGGAACAGACAAACCCATTTCAGACTTGCTGCGATTGGCCTGGGTGTGGCGATGGCCTTTGGGCAGAAAGCCGCTGCCGCAGGCGCCAATCCGACGGCCGAGATCAGCCCTTCCGAGATCGCCCTCGACCAGGCAGCGGAGCTTCGGGTCGATGCGGCTGGCGGCCACGCGCCCGCGCTGCCTGCCGTGGACGGGTTGCACTTTCAACGGACAGGACAGAGCACGGAGATGACCGCCATCAACGGTGTGGTTTCTCAGCACACCTGGACCCTCTATCAGGTCGACGCCGACCGCCCGGGCTCTTACACCATTCCGATTGGAGGGCGCACGCTGCAACTCAAGGTCCGTCCGGCTGGCGCCCGAGGTGCGTCCGCTGCCTCAGTCCCGATGGCGGGTTTTCGCGCCGAGCCGGATGAATCCGCGCACCAAGGATCGCTGGCACTCCTTCATGTGGTGCTTCCGAGTAAGAAAGTCTTCGTCGGGCAAGCCGTCCCCGTGACGTTCAAAGCGTACTTCCGCGCTGGCACGCAGATCACGCTGACCGGCGCGCCCAGCTTGGGCATCTCCGCTTTCACCATCAACCATTTGCAGGACGAACCACGACAGAGCGTCGAATCCATCGGCGGCGTTCCCTATCGCGTCGCCACCTGGACCGCGCAGGCTTCGGCTGCGATGCCAGGCCGTTTCGCGACTCGTGCGACGCTGCCCATCGTGGCGCGCTACCGCGAGGCCTCGCGCCGGCCGGCAGCGGATCCTCTTGCCGGCATGCTCGACGACGACGACATGTCCTCGCCTTCGTCGCTGATGCGTTCCTTCATGAAGCAATCAGCCTTCGCCGATCTCAGCGATATGTTCGGCCAGGAGCATCAGCGGGAGATGACCCTGCACGCCCCTGTTCAAACGGTTGATGTGCTGTCGCCTCCGACCACCGGCCAGCCCGCCGATTACAACGGCGCTGTCGGTCGCTTCGATGTGCGTGCGGCACTGACGCCTACGACCGGGACGACATTCGCGCCGATGAGCCTCAAGATAGAAGTCACAGGGCAGGGGAACCTGGATCGGGTCTCCACCGCCGGCCTTCCGTCTTCTGCGAACTGGAAGACTTATCCGCCAAGCGCGAAGGTCGCCGACCAGGGGTCCAAAGTCTTCGAGCAGGCGGTCGTGCCTCAATCGAGTGGCCGCCTAGAAATCCCCGCTGTTTCGTTCAGCTTCTTCGATCCCGACCGGCACCAGTACCTGACCCGGTCGACCGCGCCGATAAGTGTGGAGATCGCCGCAACCCCTGGCGGAGTTGCGACACCGTCCGCGAACCTAAGAAAGAGTATCCCCAAAGTTACAGAAGAGCCTGCGACAGGGTTGCGACCCAACCACTTCGATGAGGGACGCTTCGTCGCGACGCTGCTTCCCCCGTACCGGCGTCTCTGGTTCTGGCCGGTCGTGACGGTTCCTTGGCTCGCGCTGACGATTCTAGCGGTGCGACCGCGCGAGCGCGCTGCTTCGGCACGGATTCGCCGCCGGGCTCTGCGCGAAACCGTCGCGCAGCATCGCATGGCAATGAAACGCGCAGCGGTCGCCGGGGATTCAGTCCGCTTCTACGAGGCTGGCGCGGCTGCACTGCGAGAACGCCTGAGCGAGACCTGGAAGATCGCGCCCGACGAGGTCACGGCCGCCGAGGCCGCAGCCAGACTGGGTCGTGACGAGCCGATTGTCGCGATTTTGGGAACCGCCGAGCGTCTGCGCTTTGCGGCTGCGGAGCCGGATGCTTCCTCACTGGCAAGGCTTGGAGAAATCATCGAGCGCAGTCTCGATAAAGAGGAGAGTCGGACATGAGACCCCAATTGTCACCCAAGAGTCGTCGGCTGGGCACAGGCATTGCCCTGCTGACTGCAATCGTCGCGCTTGCCCTGGCCGGCATTGCGCGTGCCGACACCGGCAACACGACTTTCAATGAGCCCAACCGTCTCTTTTCCGAAGGCCGCTATGCTGATGCAGCGGTTGCCTATGAGACGCTTGCGCGCAAGCACGGGTGGTCGGCGCCGCTCCTGTACGATCTCGCCAACGCCTATGCGCAGGAAGGAAACGTCGGTCGCTCGGTCTTGAACTACGAGCGCGCTCACGTGCTGGCGCCACGTGATCCCGACATCGCGGCCAACCTGGCCTATGTTCGCGCGACGGCTGGTCTGCCGATTCCCGTCCGGCCTTGGCACCAGACTGTTGCGCGGTTCTTCACGCCGACGACCTGGACCTTGTTGGCAGTCTTGAGTTTGTGGTTGTCGGGTGCCGGGCTTGTAGCAACGCGAAGGTGGCGATCGCGCCGGCTGGTCTACGCAACGGCTGTCGCTGCGCTGGTTGGCGTGATGAGCGTGGCCGCGATGGTGGTTCTCGATCGGAACTTGAATCACGCGGTGGTGGTCGAGACGAAGAGTGCGCCAGTGCGGGTCTCGCCGTTCGATACGGCAGCCAGCGAAACCACGGTGAGCGAGGGACAGGATGTGTCCATCATCGCGCACCACGGAGACTTCCTGCGCGTACGTGATGGCCAGGGACGCACGGGCTGGGTACAATCCACTGCGGTGCAGCCTGTCGTTCCGCGGCAATCCTGACCGCTGCTCGACGGCTGCGCTGCGCTCACCATGCGACTTCTCCTGATCGAGGACGACGAAAAGATCGGTGGCTTCATCGCCCAGGGCTTGCGCCAGGAGGGGCACGTCGTCGACTGGAGCCGCAATGGCGAAGAAGGCTTGGGCCTCGCTCTGGATGCCAAGTTGGACGCGGCAATCATCGATCTCATGCTGCCTGGCCGCGACGGGCTGAGCGTGATACGTGAACTGCGCGAGCGCAGACAGAAGGTGCCGGTCATCATCCTGAGCGCAAAGAGCGATGTGGAGGATCGGGTGAAGGGACTTTCGGTCGGCGCGGACGACTACCTGACCAAGCCCTTCTCATTCGCCGAGCTTCTGGCGCGCCTGCACGCGCTGGTGCGCCGGTCGAGCGGTGCGGGCGAAGTCGCACGGCAACTTTCCTTTGAGGATCTCACCCTCGATCTGGAATCACGGCGGGTGACCCGAGCCGGACAATCGATCGAGCTGCAAGCCCGAGAGTTCGGGCTTCTGGTCTATCTGCTGCGAAACCCCGGCCGGGTTCTGTCCAAGACCATGATCCTCGAGCACGTCTGGAATTACTCGTTCGATCCGCAGACCAACGTGGTCGACGTGCTGGTCAGCCGGCTGCGCCGAAAGATCGATCGTGATTTTCCGGTCAAGCTCATCCATACCCTGCGAGGGGTGGGATATGTCCTTCGCAAGGAATAGCCGTTTGCGCTCGCTGAGCTTCAGGCTGACGGTTTGGTACTTCTTGGTCTTCCTTGCCAGCACGCTGCTTCTGGCCGCCGCAGCAGAATTCCGAATCCGCTCGTCGATTCGGGAAAGAATCGTCGATACCCTCACAACCAGCCTGAACCTGCACAAGCAGACATTCGAGGAGCAAGGCATCGAGGGCCTGAAGAAGCTGACGGAGGCGACCGAGAACACGCACCGGTTGCCGTACGTTCGCGTGGTCGATCACACCAACGTCACGCTCTTCCAGAGTTCGAATGGCGAACTGTCCTTCGCCGCCACCACGATCGCGGTGACGGCCTCGTCCCAGCGTGTGCGGCCGGTGCGAGCCCAGAATGACGGCTCGCTGTGGAACATGGGTACAATGCCGCTCTCCGAGGGCCGTTGGCTGCAACTCGCCATCAGCGACGAGCAGACGCAAGAGGTTGTCGGCCACCTGCGTGCTGGGCTGGTCGCGGTGTGGATTGGAGCCGTCGCATTGGGACTGCTCGGCGGCTTCCTTCTCACGAACCGCGCGCTGCGCCCGGTGCAGCGTCTGGCAAGCACCGCGCAGAAGGTGATCGAATCTGGTGACCTCGCGCTGCGCGTTCCCGAGCGGGGAAGCCGCGACGAGCTCGACGAACTGTCGCACCTGTTCAATGGAGTTCTGGCGCGCAATCAGGCGCTGGTGCGAGGGATGCGTGAAGCGCTCGACAACGTCGCTCACGATCTGCGCACGCCGCTCACGCGCCTGCGCACGGGCGCCGAAGTGGCCCTGCGCGATGCTGGCGATCCGCAACGGATTCGGGACGCCCTGGCCGACGCCATCGAGGACTCTGAGCGGGTGTTGCAGATGCTCAACACCCTGATGGACATCTCGCAGGCCGAGACTGGGGTGATGAAACTCGATCGCACGAAGGTCGATTTGAGCGAGCTGGCTCGGGAGGCGATCGACCTCTATCAGCATGTGGCGGAGGAGCGCGGCGTTCGGCTGCTGACCCATCTTGCGGCGGGAGTGAACGTGAACGGCGACCACAATCGGCTCAATCAAGTGGTCGCCAATCTCGTGGACAACGCGATCAAGTACACCCCCACCGGCGGGCAAGTCGAACTCACGACCACGCGCGAGGATCCCTGGGCTTCCCTCATGGTGAAGGACAGCGGCGTGGGAATCTCTGTTCAGGATCTGCCGCGCATCTGGGAGCGCCTGTACCGCGCGGATCAAAGTCGGAGCGAGCGGGGCCTGGGTCTCGGGCTCAGCTTCGTCAAGGCGATCGT
>PLNW01000038.1:3881-38859 GCA_003142855.1 Myxococcales bacterium | reverse complement strand
TGGAGTACGGCCGGAACATCTGCTTGTTCCTGTCCCGTCACGCGCTATTGCTTCACGGACGCGAGGATCTCGGCCATTCCGACCATTCGCGGATCAGCTCGCTGCTCGACTACGTTCGCGCAATCAACGACTGGCCCCGGCGTAACAGCTCAGCCACGCGCCTCTTCGAGGCGGCCGAAACCTGGCACCGCCAGATCGAGCAAGTTCAGCTGATGGAAGATGCCGGCAGAATGGTAGGCCAATCGCTGGTCGGCGCTGATGGCAAGACACTGCCGTTCCCGGAACCGCCCTGTCCCGGTTGGCGTTCGGGCGACGACCACATCGTCCCCTTGCACACCGCCGAGGAAGTCCTGGCCGAAGGCGCACAAATGCACAACTGCGTGGCCAGCCACATTCCGCAGGTTCTCGCCAATACGGCAGCCCTGTACCACGGCGAGGTCGCCGGCAAGCCGCTGACCATCCAGATCGCGCCCGCAATCTCAGGCTACCGCCTGGTGGAAGCCAAGACCTTCGCCAATGACGAACCAACTGCGGCACAGGTGCGGGTGTTGCGCGAGTTCATCGCCCACTTTCGCGGTGGCCTGATTACGGGCGGGGCGAGGTGTCGATGCGGGGAAAGGGCGTCCTTGGGTGAGGCAGGCTGCGCCACGCCTCCATGATCGCGAAAACGGTTTCCCGGCCAATCGGGGCGAAGAACATCGTATTGGTGTTGTTGTTTGCTGCGCGCTACGGCGGAAACGACATCCGATACCGTTCCACGTCCTCGATCTCCTCATCCTGATCCAACCACTGCCCCGCTCCGAGGAGCACGCGAAGCATCCTGCAGCGGTCCTGAACTCGCTTGGCCATGAGGGCCTCGTAAGTCCCCTCCTGATAGCAGTAGACGACCTCAACCTTCTTCTTCGCCGAGTGCGCGCCTCCCAGGCGATGGACGCGGCCGATTCGCTGTTCCATGTGGGCGGGGTTCCAAGTGAGGTCGTACAGGACCACGCGTCGGCAGTATCGGTGGAGGTCGATGCCCTCCTGCCCTTTCGGGCTCGCGATAAGGACTAGCGGTGCCGACGGCAGGTTGAACTTCTCGATCGGATGCGCGTCTTCAGCGCCGCTTTCGGAGTCGAAGCGAACAACGAGCGGTAGCCGGCGCCCCTTACCGAGAGCCGGTTCGAGTTTGAGGAGGCTCTCCTCCCCCTGCGGAAATGCGCGTGGGCGATGGCGGTTCCACCACGCACGCACACGCACGGGATCCCAGTGGTTCGGAGCGTCCGGCGCGTGTGCGAGGACTTTTGCGAGCACTCGTGCCGCACGGCAGGCGAGGCCGAGGAGGTTAGCGAGACCGTCGACGTGTCGCCGCCAGCGTTCGCTCCGGCGGTTGAAGTCGACGGTCATGCCGGCGAGCCGCGTCGCCAGGAGCTTCTGAAGAAGCTTTGCTGTGGCGATGCGCTGCGTGAAGACCACAGTCTTTTCGCCCCCCAGCGCGAGCTTCGCGAGCCTCCCGACGGCTTCAAGCATCTTCGGGTCCGGGCGCGGGCTCCCCGAAGGAGCGCTGATCGCCCGACGGAGGAGATCGCTCCAGCCCGCGGCGGCCGGGAGGGGCGAGCGATCGATTGACAAAGCGGCTGCCGCCCAGGAGGAGCAGAGTGATTCGCGCCGACTAGCGATGTGCGTCTGCCCGCGATCCGCGAGGACGCCATCGATGATGCGCTCCAGGATGAGCGTGGGGACCAGCGTGTCCTCCTGGCCTGAAGAACGCCATGTATGGGTGCTCCGTGTCTTGGCGTGGTCCCAGGTATCACGGACCATGTACTTCCTGAGCGCGCCTTCGAGCGCCTTCTTCTTGGGGTAGTCGCCACCGTTGGCGACCGCGTCCGCGAACTCGCCGAGGGGAAGACTTATGACCTCATCTCGAAACGACTGGGTACACGTGCTCGCGTGCTCAAACTCGCGCAGGCGGCGCCGGAACTGCTCGACGGAGAGCGCGAACGGAGTGGCGGTAACGAACAGGCACTTCCGGAAGCGCCTGTGAAGAAGGAGCGTGATGACGCGCCGTCTTGCAGTGCCTTCGAGTTTGTGCGCTTCGTCGACAACGAGGAGATCGATCTGTCGCGGCAACGCGATTCGATGACGCTCGGCTTGGATCTCATCGAGAAAATCGCGGACGCGATGTGGCTTGACCTTCCACTCCTTGGCGTCGGGATCGAAGCAGGCTCGGAGAAGCCGGTGGGCTTCAGCACGGCTCACCCTTGCGCGTCTGAGCGCTCGGCGAAAGTCGAACTGACCGAGGGCGCTCCGGATGAGTTCGCGGCGGTGCTGCTTCGTTAGGCGCACGCCGAAGCAGTCGTTCACCCAGCCGAGGATTTCGTGGAGATCGTAGACCTCATCAAGCTTGTCGCCATACTTCTTCAAAGTCTCGTACGACCCGATCGCGACCCGCGGCGGCTCGTCTTCGTCGTAGGCATTGCAGAGTTCGGTGATGGATGCGAACTGCGATGGGGCCCATTCCTCCTCGAAACGCTCGCCGTAGGCCCGGCAGTTCTCCTTCATCTCGACTCGCCACCGATGCTCCCACTCTTTCGCCATGCGTCCGCTGTGGGTCAGGATCACCACGCGGCTTCGGCGCTTTCGGGCGAGGAGCGCGAAGACCACTCCGAGCGCCACATACGTCTTCCCCTTCCCAACTTCGTCCGCGAGGAGAACCCCGGGCGCGCCATCTTCATAGAGACGCCGGTAAACGCCGGCGGCGCGGCGGTTCTGCGCACGAAACGCCGCCGGCTCGTTCGCGAGCACGCCACCTGTCTTCATGGCAAAGCGCGAAAGGTCGCAGGGGCACCCACGGCCAAACCAGGGGGTCGCCCTCATGGAAGATCGCTCGCAACGAGGTGGACCTGCGCTCGGGCGAGTGCCGGCACTGCGCGTAGGTCGAGCTGTCCCCGGAGCTCGCTTGCAAGCGAGCGGAGCGGACCCGAGAGACCCTGCCCTCGGACCTCACGATCCCTCGCCGCATACGCGGCGAAGCGAATGATCTCTGCGCGAACCCACGCACGCCAAATTCGGTCGTCCGTCGCGAGGCCGGATGACGCAGGGTCGTGGCTCGCGAAGATGCCACGCAGCACGCGGAAGGACGCCTCACGTTCCGCCCTGGACCAGGGTTCTAGGCGGAGCCGCTTCAGTGTGTGACGGAGGTGGCCCGCGAGGTCTCTGACCCGCTCTGAAGGGCCGAAGGCGCCCGTCCTAGTTTGAAACGTGCGTCCGGTCCCTCGGCTGGATGCCTCCCCGAAGAAGCCGACGCTGCGCCCAGGATCCGAGCCGAGGAGGGCGAGCCAGTCCTCGGGGCTCATCTCGGCCTCGACTGCACCTAGGAGCATCCGGTCTGCGAGCGCCACGTCGATCGGGCAGTAGCCCGGAACAATCTTTCCCTTTGGAGTCGTCGGAACCCGCACACCGCTCTTCGGGCAGGTCATCACCGCGCCGTGTGCCGCGTCGAGAACGAAGGCGTGGACGCAACTGTCGGCCTCGACCTTGAGGCGCCTGCTTCCGTAGAAGACGTCCGTCTCTTGGCGTCGCCTTCCATCGACCCACGTGAGCGACAATGTGCGGGTGACTGGGTCGAGGGCGGCGCAAGAGAGAGCCGTCCACGCGATTTCGGATTGGCGCCGGGGCGGCGCAAACCGGAGCGCTTCGAGTGGGCGGCTTTCGCCAACGTCGAGCCCATCGAGGAACGCGGCAAGCGCCGACACCTTGACGTCGGCGATCCATGCAGTCTCGACGTTCCGTCCGGGGAGCAGGAGGGCGCGTCGGCTCGGGTTCGGCGAGCCAACGAGAATCCGAGCACGTCGTCCTTTTGTGCCTCGGTACACTAGGGCGACGAGCTTTCCGTGGAGCGGCCCGGGATCGTCGCGCACCGGGTAGAAGCGGAGTGAGTCGAGCTGTCGAAGGTTGTCGCGGAATGCCTCGAAGAGGGCGCGGTCGCCCTGAACGAGGGGCCGCCGACCTGTCTCGAGGAGCGGAAGGTAGACGCGGAACAGTGCGTCCGGGAATCGGGCACGGAGCGCATCGAGCCAACCCCGATCGAGTGGGTCGTCCCCATTTGCCTGCTCGAAATAGGGGGCGAGGATGCATATCTCATGGACGCCGCGCGGAGCACGCGACAGAAACTCTCGCCCAATGCGACTGTCGAGGCTGGTCACGAACCGGCCACCCCGCCGCGAGGAACCGCGCGGTCCATCCCCGGTTGCGTCCCGGATGACACCGGCTGCGTCCCCGGGGAGCTTGGCGAGGAGGCGACGAAGTGTAGGGGGGAGCTTCAAATCGCCGGGCTCGTGCAGGAGCGCGATCTCGCGGTTCGAGCAGTACCCGGCGGCGGTCAGGTTCCCCGAGCCCGAGATCCAGATGACTTCGTTTTCGAGTAGGATCATCAGGAGCTTGGGGTGGAAGAGTTGCTCGTGCGGGTAGAGGTGGACGCGGAAGCGGCGATCCAAGGCATGCCCACGATAGAGCCTCTTGTCGCAGACGACGTCGACGGGGATGCGGCCGAGATCGGCAGCGTCGATGCTGAGGGCCTTGGCGATATGCTCCAGGATCTCGGCAAAGATCGCCGTCTTGAACGGGTAGGTACACCCGAGGATCGCGCGCGGCCGCGCCCCGCTCGCCCCGAGCCGGGCACAGAGGCGGTCGAGGACCGACGCGCGGTCAGGCTCGAGCTGCACTGTTACTCCATCTGGTTTCCGACACCAATCGCGCCAGGTTTCCGAACCGGAAGTCACGACCGCCGAACGTGGGCCGAAAATCGACGAGCGTGTGCTCGCCGATTTCTTGGATCCATGGGTCGTTCCCGCGCGCGCACTTCGTAACCTCGATGTGGAGGTTGAGCAGCGCCGATTCGGGAGACGGGCCTCGCGCGAGCAGGGTCCAAGCCCGCTCTAATGCAGTCGCGAGAGCGTGATGCGACCATAGATCAGGGATCGGTCGCCTTGCCAACACGCGTGCCGCCGTTGCCCGGAGTTGGGCTTTCCGACTCCCATCGAGCCGCCTCCTCCCGTCCAGGAGATCGGCGAAGCCCGTGACCATCGCCCTCTCGACGTCGAGCACTGCGGCGCATGCGCGCGCAACCCTTCGTTGCTCGGCGCTGAGGTGACTCCTATCGCACGCATACCATGTGGCGGCACAGCGACGCGAGGCGAAGGCGATCGCCGCGCGGCGCATTCGTTCATCGAGGAAGACGTGCGGGCCGAGTCCTGGCCGGCGCCGCTGGAGGTCGCGCTCTGTAGGTTCAAACACCGCGCGCAGGGCTGGCCAACTCGTGAACGTCCGCGCTCGCGCGGGCAGTTCGACACCGCGAACCAGGGTCTCGCCGGCCTTGGTCGGTGCGAGATGTTTGGTGTCCACGAGGCCGATAGCACGGAGCGACGCGATGTAGGTACCCAGAAGGCCCGTCGCCCGCTCGTTCACGAGGATAGGTCGACTCACGTCTGGCCGGTCGCCATTGCATCGATCCGATACCTCAAGCTTGCCGAGGTAGTCGCGACGAGGCGTGAATTTCTGCCAGTACTGCTTGAGAGCACGTTCAAACTTCCGAAACTCTTCCCAGACGTCCGCATCAACTGGCGTCGTCGCGGTCTCGTGGGCCCATCGGAGCCCCACGAGCACCCACAAGTAGTCGACCGCGTGCCGAGTGCCGCCCGTGAGGTGAGGTACGAGGCAGTCAGCCATCGCTTCGCGGAGCGCGTCGAGACCGAGCGGGTCGGCCGCGCGGTCTCGCTGACGCTTGTGGGAGACGTTCCAAAAGACGGTGGTGGTCATGAAGGGAATCTGCGCACGGGCGCCACCGCAGGACGCGGCCACGAGTTGCGCATGGAGAACCGGAAACGCCCCGGTATCCGCGGCGGCGTATCGCACTCGCTCGGCGACGAAAGGCCGCTACGCCTAGAAACGAGCAGATGTTCGGCCTGGCGACGATCTGGACTCAAAGAGACTCTCACTTGGATGCCCCAATCTACGCCACAAGTGGGACGCCTGGAAAGAAGGGTGGCCCAGATGTCTATCAGCGCCGTCACAAGGTCGCGCACTTGTCGGTGGATTTCCCCTGTCGTCTGGACGATCCGTCGGCCAGGAGATATGTCTGCGCAAGTGGCCTTTCGTCGTCGATACCAGGATCGTCGCTCGGGACCGAGAGCGACGCCGCGAACTACGTTGTCATGCGCGCGCTCGGCCTGCCGTCGCGAGCGCCCGCGTACATCGCCCGGCGCGGCGGCATGGGCGGGTTCGTGCTCCGGTCGTTGAAACGCATGCGGCGCGCCGCACGCTGAATCTTGCGGGCGTGCGAACACTCCCACACGTGCCCTACAACCCATCCTCATCGATCAGCACTCGTCCATGGCCATGCTCTTCCAGCCACCAGTACGTGAAGTGCTTTGACAGCCAGCTCGCCGCCCGCTCCTCGGCCAGGGAGCGAACACGCGACGTGTACAACACCGGGATGCCGAACTTGGCTTCGATTGCGTCCAGGGTGCCGACGACGGCGTTTGGGTGCGCTTCGGTCTCCAGCCCCTCGATGTTGGCGTACGGTGACTTCATGTCCTCGTAGGTGGCCTCGATCAGGATGGCCTTCCAGCGGAATTGCGCCAGGTGGGCGCACGAACGAATGAAGCGCGCCCGGTCCGCCGTGATGCTGCGGATGGCGTCGGGCATGGATTTGCGTTCGAGCGCCAGGATATCCTGCATGCCCTCGACGGAGTAGTCGCCGGCCGCCAGAGCGACGCGCTTCTCCCCGCCGATCCAGTTCGGGTGATTGTCGAGCAAACACCAGGGCATCTGTTCGCGCGTGTCCACCAGCACCACTGGCTTCGGAATGTGCCATTGGCGCACCACCTGATGGCCGCGACGGATCACGCACAGCCGCCTCGTGCTGGGCGGAACGAACTCAACAGGAGCGCCGTCGTCGTTCAAAACCCGATCCTCCCCGCCGTGCTCTCCTTCACGTGGACCTCGGCCTGCAGCTCGGCCAGCAGATTTTCTGCAGTGGGCGCGCGGCCCGGACACAACAATCGGCGGCGGACAGCGGCGAAGTCCCCAGGGGTCAGGTTTCTGAAGTGGGCGAGCGCGGATTCCACCGCAGACGGGACCTCGCCCGTCCCACCGAGGTCGGCCATTGTGCGCTGGAAAGCTAGCAACGCCTGCTCAGGCCGCAGGAACAGGAACGGGATCTTGAACACGAAACGCCGCAGTGACGCCTGGTCCAGGCTGCGAAACAGATTGGTCGTGCAGGCCACCACGCCGGGGAACACCTCCAGTTGCTGCAGAAACTCGTTCACCGCCGTCACTTCCCAGGACCGGGTCGCCCCGCGACGGTCGTTCAGAAACGAGTCGGCCTCGTCGAACAGCAGGAAGGCTCCGTCCCGGCGCGCCTCCTCGAAAGCTTCCGCAATCTGGTGCTCGGTGCCGCCGACGTACTTGTCCAGGATGTCCGAGGCGCGGCGCACGCAAAGCATTCGGTCCGAGCGGTGCGCGAGGTAGCGCACGAACTCGGACTTGCCGGTGCCGGGTGGACCGTAGAGACACAGCGACACCCCCTGGCCGTCGCCCGGCCGCCACGCCAGAAGCCTGCGTTCGACGTCAGCCAGGTCGGCCTTGGTGTTGACCAGTTCGGGCATATAGCGGGCAGCATGAAACACGAGCGGCGGTGCCTTGCGGCCGTGCAGAACACGCTCGGCCGGCTTAAGGATGGTTTCCAGCATGGTGCGGTCGAACGCTCCGCCCGAGGCCAGGCGCGCGGCCGACACCGCAGCCCCGATGTGCGCGGGGCTCAGCTCGAAACGCTGGGCAAGCGTATCGACGTCGCTGGCCGGCAGGATGTTCTCGCCGCCCAGGTGCTTGATCCAGGCGCGCCGGCGCTGCCCGGCGGTGAAGTCGCCCACCTCGATGACGAAGGCGAATCGCCGCAGAAACGCCCGGTCCATCCCGTACACGCGGTTCGAAATCCAGATGGTCGGCACCGGGTTGGTCTCCAGCAGCAGGTTGAACCACTGCTTGGACATCATGCGCCGGTCGGGACCTTCGTCGGTGTTTCCTCCAAAAAACCTGGCAAGCGGATTGTCGTCGAAGAGATCCTCCAGCTCGTCGAACACCAGTAGGCCACGACTATTGCAGAGCAGCTTGTTTCCCAGCAGCAGCGATGTCAGGCGCTCGCGCGCTGTAGGCGACTCGCCTGCGGAATCCTCGCGCCCGGCCACCAGCAGCGGGACGCCGAGTTCGCGGCCGAGCAGGCGCGCCAACTCGGACTTGCCCGTTCCAGTTGGTCCGTGCAGCAGCAGGTTGATCCCTGGCGTGCGCGCGTCCAGCGCCGCATCCAGCAGTTTGCGCGCCATCGCGATCTCGCTGGCCAGATGCGCGAAGTCGTCGGTCGCCAGGGTCGGCGCCGGAGCGGTTGGCAGGAAGCGATCGACGAACATGGTGGCATTGAGGCTGGGCGCGAAAAGCAGGTTCTCCAGGCGCTTGTCGGCCTGGACGCGATCGTCGAGATCGCCGTTGTCACAAAGTTCGACCAGGCCACTCGTGACCAGGCGGCTCTTCCGGTCGAGGGCAGCCTCGACCTTGTCGGTCGGCTCGGCCAGGGCAGCGGCGATCAGGACTGCGGGTCCGCGTAGGCCGCGGCAGGAAATTGGGTCCAGCAGTTTCTGCATGTCCTGGCGGGGGCAGGTGATGGCGAACAGGAGCACCGCCGTCTCGGTTTCGCTGAGACCCAGCGTGCGGGCGACGACCTGCAGGTTGGCGGTGACCGGCACTGCCGGCGGGGCTGGGGTGCGCATGCGGCGTTTGGTGCGCCGGAGCAGCGATTTGAGCGCCTCGGCAAGAGCCTCGTCATCGTTGCGCTTGGCCGCGAGCAGGCGCCGCTCAGTGGGCGTCGGGTGGCGCGCGACCAAGGACCGCACCAGGTTGCGCTTATCGTCGTAATACGCGATGTGCTCGGGGATCAACAGTGCGCCGCTGGCCGCCAGGTTGTAGGTGTAGTCGAGCACGGTATCGGCGAACGGATCGCGGGCTGGGTCGAGAATTGGATAGCTTCTGCGGTGTCGGGAGAGAAGAGGATGGTCGCTCACGGCGTATCTCCTTTCGCCATCCAAGGTGGCACGCCGGACTGACACGGTTTTGCGCGCGGAATGCGAACACAGAGTCTTGCAGCCGACCACGGCTCCCGTGCGCGCAGGGAATAGTGTGCTGGCCGCGTCGGCCGCGTTTCCGATCGGTCTACGGCGTGCGTGCGACGATGCCTGGCATTTTGGAGAACCGCTCGTCGTAGGTGTAGATGGTCTGGATGCCGTTCTCCAACATCGTCGCCGCCAGGGCGACATCGAAGACATGCCGGCCGGTGTAGCCGAGCGTGCCCAACAAGGCCAGCGTCCGGCCGATCATTTCTGTCGTCGGGTGGACGACAGGGATTGCGCCGCGTAGCCGCTCTATGTCCTCGATCGCCTCCGGGGCGGTGAGCGGTGTCGTCATCTGTTTGGCGCTCGTCACCACTGCGTAGTACTCGAAGAGGATCTGTGGGGTCAGACAGACCGCAACATCGTCGACCAAAGCGCGTTCGAGGAGAGCACGACAGACCCTATGGTGTTCCGCATCCTTGTTCATCGCATAGACAAGGATGTTGGTATCGAGGAGCGCCGCTTCAGACGAGATCGCCATAGATCTCCTCGCGATCCAGGCTCCCCTTCATCGGTCCAAGACTACGGACCGGGAACACCGAATGGGCTTGGGGACGTGGCGCTGGCGGAATCTCGACCGTGATGGCGACCCTGAGTCCCTCGGGAAGGTCGAGCGGCTCAAGCAACTCCAGGTTCTGGCCATGGCGCACAGCATGAACGATTTTGGTCATCGCAATCCTCTGATCGGATGGTGGCCTGGCTCTCCTCCGCACGCAAGCCGGTACCCGCGCCGGTCTCAAGAATCGGCGCAGCCTCTCGCCTACACTCGACGATCGCGGATTCCCGTCTTCACCACGGGCACCGGCACCTCGCTGCCATCAGAGGCAAGGTGAACGGTGAAATGCTTCCCTGGCAGTTCAAGAATCCCGAAGGTGCCGCGAGGCGCAGCCTGGGCCTGCGCGAACGTGCCCTTCTGCGGGTCGAAGATGACCGGCGCCGGCATGGCGCCGCCGGCGCGATCGCGGAGCAGAGCGCCCGGGTTGACGATCAGGCCGCCGCCAAGGTCGGACAGCATGAACGGCGCGTGGCTGTGGCCAACGACAAGCACGTCGGCGTTGGCAGCAGCCAGCCAGCGTCGCACGTCGCCTGCGGTTGCCATGCCCGGCACAACGCCGTCCATGTCGGACTTCGGTGTGCCGTGGCACATAGCCACGCGTACGCCGTCGATCACCTTGTTCCAGACACGCGGCAGCCCGGCCAGGAACGCCATGGCGTCGTCCGATAGCAGCCCGGATGAAGAACCGGCCATGTTCGGGTCCTCGGCCCAGCGGTCATGGTTGCCGCGCACGCAGGGGATCTTCCTTTCGCGCAGAAGGTTGATGATCTGCATGGGAAACCGGCCATAGCCGACCAGATCGCCCGCGCAGACGACTGCCGTGCATCCCAGCCGCTCGGCCTGCGCAAGGGCGTCGTGCAGGGAGTGGATGTCAGCATGAACGTCGGCGATGACAGCGAGGCGCATGATTACACGATGGCTGACCTGCACAGTGTACGTAACCGACTGACACGATGCCTGGGCGCAGGGGGCAGGCTCATCGAACAGATGGAATGCCGCGAGATCGTCGGCAACTCTGACGGGTTCAGTTCAGGCGAGGCATTGGCGAGCCGTGTCAGTCGCTCGGGGGCGAAACAGTGGTACCATTGACACAGGTGAGACGATGACCGTGGCCGTGAATGCGATATACGAGAACGGCGTGTTGAAGCCGGAAGGGCCGCTCGCCCTGAAGGAACAGGCGAAGGTGCGTGTCATCATCCAGTCGGACGAGGAAGAGCTGCCGGCCGTGGGGGACGACGACCCGACGGGCTGGAAGGTGGCTCGCGAGCTCATCGGCTGCATTTCCGACGCCCCCGAAGACGTCGCCGAGCACCACGACAAGTATCTCTACGGCCGCGAATGATATTCGTCGATACGGGGTTCTTCTTCGCGCTCTTTTCGCTACGGGATCGCCACCATCAACGCGCGAAGGAGGCATTCCGGCGATTCGAAGGGCAGAATCTGGCCGACGTTCTCGTCACCACTGACCAGGTCGTGCTCGAAACCATCACGTTGGCGCGCATGCGCGTGTCGCACAAGCTGGCCGTGTTTATGGGGGAGCGTCTCTACTCCGGGAAGATCGCTCGCATCCACAGCACGACTCTCGAGGAGCACCGCGCCGCGTTCGACTATTTCAGGCGGTATTCGGACAAGTCCTACAGCGCTTTCGACTGCCTGAGCTTCGTGGTCATGGAGAGGCTTGGCATCCGAGAGGCCCTGGCGATCGACGAGGACTTCACCCACCGCTTCGTGGCAATTCCCGGGCCGCTGCCTCGTGCAGGCAGGTAGCGGCGTCCCCGCCGCCCCAGCGTGAGCGGTCGACGAGGCCACACGGCCTGGCGCCGGCCGATCGCGCCTCCAAAACCATGTCAGACCCCTGCGCCACCCTGGGCAGATGGCCGATACCTTCCCCAGTTCCGACTTTGCGCTCCGCGCTTGGCGGCGTGCTGGTCAAGCCCGTCATGTTCGACGAGCTGGCCACCACGCTGGGTACGGACGACTTCTTCCTGCCCGCCCACCGCGAGATCTTCGACGCGATGATGGAGATCTCGCGCCGGCAGCAGCCCATCGACGTGGTGTCGCTGGGCGACGAGCTCAAGAGCCGCGGCAGCCTGGCGCGACTGGAAGGCGGAGCCGCGTACCTCATCGCCATCGCCAACGCCGTGCCCACGGCCGAGAACATCGGCCACTACGTGCGCCTGGTGAAGGAGAAGGCCATCGTGCGTCGGATGATCGCCGCTTGCGCCGAGATCCAGTCGTGCGGCTATGGCGATTTCGGCGAGTTCGGGCAGTTCCTGGACCAGTCCGAGACGCTGTTCTTCAAGGTGGCGCAGCAGGGCCGGCGCGACAGCTACCGGCGCGTGGGCGATCTGCTGCCCGGCCTGGTCGAGACCCTGGAGGCCCGCTCGACGAACCGGCGCCAGGTCACCGGCGTGCCCACCGGGTTCACCCGGCTGGACGAAATCACCGCGGGCCTGCAACCCGAGAACCTGATCGTCGTGGCCGCGCGGCCTGCCATGGGCAAGACCGCCTGGGTGCTCAACGTGGCCGTGAACGCCGCCGTCGGCCACGGCACGCCGGTGCTGATCTTTTCTGGAGATGTCGAAGGCCGAACTGATGGAGCGCATGCTCGCCTCCGAGGCGCGCATCGATTCGACCCGCGTCCACCGCGGGTTTGTCGACGCCAACGACTGGCGCACGCGCATCTACCCGGCGGCCAACCGCCTGAGCGCCGCGCCCCTGTTCATCGACGACACCTCCGCGCCCAACATCATCGAGATCCGCGCCAAGGCGCGCCGGTTTCGCAGCGACTCGCGCTACTTTCCGCCCACTGTGGACGACGGCCCCGCGCCGCTGGGATTGATCATCATCGACTATCTGCAACTGGCGCGTGGCCTGGGCAACCGCAACAACGACTCGCGCGAGCGCGAGATCGCCGAGATCTCGCGCGGCCTCAAGTCACTGGCCAAGGATCTCGGCATTCCCGTGATCGCCGTGTCCCAGCTCAACCGCGGTCTCGAAAGGCGCGACAACAAGCGCCCACAATTATCCGACCTGCGCGAATCCGGCGCCATCGAGCAGGACGCCGACCTGATTCTCTTCGTACATCGCGAGGAGATGTTCGACGACAACCCCGAATTGAAAGGCCGCGCTGAATTGATCATCGGCAAGAACCGCCACGGCCCCACCGCCGACGTGCCGCTTACGTTCCTGAGCCAGTACACAAGGTTCGAGAACTGGGCGGAGGAGGGGTGAATGGCGGGTGGGGCGGGGTCAGTGACTCTGACAAGAAGCGAGCGTCCAGTAGGAAGTCGGGATTTCCCCCACGCAAGACTCCAGGGTTTTGGAGTTGCTGCTTTTCCTGCCAGCTACGTCTGGGTTCCGGACTGCGGAGAGATTCTCGAGCACATCGGTGCCGACCACACTGAGAAGCACAATACCGGCGAACGAAGGCTTGAGCGCGACAAGGCCGATCTGCGGGCGCCGGGCGCAGCAAAGAGGAGGGGCGGATGCCGGCTCAGCGCAGCCACCCGAGCAACTCTTCCTTGTTTCCCGCGCTGAATTGCACGGCGATGAACTCATTGAGGCTCTGGGGGTCGGGTTCGACTCGCAGAGCCTCAACCATCTCCTCCCAGGAATCGTAGTCCTCTGGCTTGCTCCCGATGATAACCCCGATCCCGTAGCGTTTGGCCTCTGTGACTACTGCAGACAAGGAGTCGTTCACGGCCTCGCGGCTCTCATCCGGAATGTGCATCCATACATACGATCTGGTAGAGGCGCGCCTATGGGCCAGCGCTTCATACACTGCGGTTACTTCGATTCGGTCAAGTGGCTTCACCTCGAACGTTGTGACATCGAATAGCTTTCCAGGCACGTACAGCAGGGTTGTCATGCTCGCGACTACCAGATCCGGGCGGGTCCACTTTCCTTTGGTGAATCGGCTGCCTTGGCGGGCCGTAGTCTCAACTAAGAACTCCTTGTAGCGCTTGTCCTTGGCCCAGGCGTCGCGAAGCACAGAGGCGATTGGCTCGTATAGGGCGTCTTCTTTGGTGACCCCAGGCGCGTCAGCGATGGGATAGGGACGCGGTTGGTCCTGAGAGAGTGGCTGGCTCTCCGCTGCTGTGGTCTCCACGTCCTGCTCGCTCGGTCGAACGAGACGGACGCTTCCACCCTTGCCCTTGCCAAGTTCGAGACGACCCTGATCCACGAGTCGATCTCTGATGGGCCAGTAGATGCGGTCCTCCCATTCGAGGTTCCGGCGGAGGGTGGTGTTGCCCGCACTCCCGCCAAGTTCAGACAGCTTGGAAAGGAGGTCGTTCGTGAATCTTGCAATTGATTCCTCG
Source organism: Myxococcales bacterium (assembly GCA_003142855.1). GTDB lineage: Bacteria > Myxococcota_A > Polyangia > Fen-1088 > Fen-1088 > Fen-1137. The sequence goes on along the minus strand of PLNW01000038.1, from coordinate 24,784 downwards.
GTGATGCCTTCAAGCGACATACGTGAACGATACCAGCCAGGAGGCAAGGGCCGAAGTGGATTCCGTGGCACGCTCCTACCGGTGGTAGGGCAGCGTCAAGGTTTGTGGACCCGCTGACGCGGACTCGGGAAGGGGGCGCTGCGCATGTGCCGTCGGCTTGCTGGGCTCGACCGGGCCAAGCGGGCTCGCAAGCCCTCGCCATTTGAGGGTAAGTCTCACCGATGACCTTCGACGATGTCTGCCGACGGCTGGAGAACTCGCACGGCGACAAGTCATCGGGCAAGGCGGCATCGAAGAGGCGCCCCTTGAATTCGTCGGCCTGCTGAGAACGCGTTCGAGCAGGTGTCGAGGAAAGGGCTTGTAGGAGTCGCACCGAACAGCCTCGCCAACGCTTCCAGCGACCCTCAAGTGGGGACCGGGTCACCGCGGTCTCCTGCCCCGATCGCGTGGGGCGGGCATGCCGCCTTCTGCCACCTCTCGCGCGACGCTTTCCAGATCCTCGATGTTATCGACCCATCCTTCCCATTCTCCGGCTGTGCTGCGCAGGCGGGCGCGGTGCCTTTCCATGTCGGATTCGAGTTCGAAGTGCGCCAGTCGCGCACCGACCGCGTCGACCAGCGCGTACAGCCGCTGCACGGTTGTCACCACGGCGGCGCTGTCGCGTTCTGCGTCTCCATAGACCCCACCGAACGACAGGCGCAGACGCAGGCTCAGGCCCGGGCGAACGTCGGTGAGATAGATGGCGTAGCTGTTCATGCCGTGGCCGCCGAAGGCCGCAAGGCGGTACGTGGTTCGGCCGGCCACCGACAGCGGGTGGGGGAATCCCTGGATGTCCCGCTCGGCCACGCCGGGCGTGACCCACTGGTGCTGGCCGATTGTCCGCAGCTTGTTGCCCCAACCCGACAGCGGGAACGGGCGGCCGAGCAAAGACTTGAACCATCCGTCGAAGGTGGCGGGGACTGCGGCTTCCGGGTCGTCACCGCAGAAGATGCAGAGTCTTCCGTCGCGCACGACGATCGCGGGCGAGCCTTCCGAGTCAAAGTCGGTCTGCGCGACCAGGACGCGCAACTTGGGGGTGTCGCGCCAGCTTGCCAGGTGCTCCAGAACTTCTTCGTTCCGGTTGAGCGTGGCGCACACCACCTGGCCGTGTGGTCGGGGCGTGATCAGCCGCAACAGCCCCTCGCCCCGCGCCACCCACTGGGCAGGGCCAAGGTCGGGCGTGGCGGCCAGCAGGCGGTTGAGTTCGTCGAGCCAGGGATCGTCGATGGGCGTATTGTTGAGTTCCGGCATGTGAAGACAGATGGCGTCCCGACAGGTTCTTTCGGCACCGGCGTCGCGCGGACGTCGAAGAGGTGGCCGAATGGTGGGTTCGGCGGGGCGGGTTGCGATTTCGTGTCAGTCCGCCGTGCGAAAATCATCTTCAACAAACGCATCGAAAAACAGACCATCGATGCCATCTGAACCAAACAAGGAGGACAAATGACAGAAGACCAACAGATCGATCTCGACGACATCCAAGGGCAACTGGACAAGATTCGAGCCAGCGCCGACAAGGCCGAGTGGCCTGAGGTGCGGGAACGGCTGGCCGAGACGCGCCGTCACCTGGACCATCTGTGCGTCAGCAGCGCGTACGTGCTGTGGCTGTCGGCCGTGGCCGCTGACATGACCGAGAACCCGGAGGAGGCGGTGGCGTTTGTGCGCCAGGCGCGCGCCATCGACCGTTTTCAGACCGACTTCATCCGTTCCGAGCAGGTCATCTTCCATCACGCGCGGTCCCTCCTGAGCGACCGGGCAGCCGCTGGCGACATTGCCGGCCTGCGCATCTACGAGTTGCTTCTCCTCCACGGCGAGGCCGACAGCAGCTCGCACTTGGCAGCGGCGCGGTGCCACCTGGCATCCGACAACGTGGAAGCCGCCAGCAAGCTTGCGGACGCCTTGGTGCTGCTTTCTCCCGGATGGCCCGAGGCGTGGCGGCTGAAGGCCGACGTGGCTCGACGAGCCCGGAACGAAACGCTGGCCGTCGAGATGGAAGCCCGCGCACTCACCGCCGCCCGGCCCGCGCCTGCGTGGCCCGCCCAGAGCGGCCACCGGGCGGAGGCTTGACCATGGCCATCGCGCAGGTCAATTTTGCCGACGAGGTGTCGGAAACCGGAGGCGTCCTCTATGGAATCATCGTGGAGAACCTCTGTCGGTACGCCGGGCCGCCGGGCACCAGGTGGAGCTTGATCAATTCGTCCAGCTATCACTTTTGGAGCAGCGCTGACGATGAGGCGCATCTGATAGAGGAGATCAGAGCTGGGAAGATGAGCATGACGAGAGCCTGCAAAGAGGGTTCGAGGCTCGCAAGGATCGTCGAGCGGCAGGTAAGGAAGTGGTACGGGGTGAGGGAAGGGGAGCTGCAGATGAGCGAGAGAAAGCAGCGGTCGCTCTGGCTCGAGCGGTTCGACGTCGACGTCCTGTTCGGGTTGCCAGGCTCGGAGGGCAGTTACTGGACCGTCGACGACGACGGCATGTTAGGCGAGGCCGTCGAGGCGTTGGAGTACCCGGAGTGGGCCGGACCAGAGAGAGGCTGCGAGGGCGGCCCCGGCACCGGTTACATGGCCGGGTACATCCGGATCGAGGAGGGGCACGACTTCGACGAACTGTGGCAGTGGCTGGAACAGCGGCAGGTAGATCGGCTGGCACCCAAGGACGAGCCCCCGAAGCAGATCGGTTTGGTCGAATGGGCCAAGAAGAAACCTGGAAAGAAGCACCGTAGAGCCAGGTAGCTATTGCCTGATGTGCTGAAACGTAGGACAATCACTAAACAAACCAAAAACCACCATCGAGATGAAGGGGAGGCAACGGGCCTTTGATCCTTCAGCCATCCGAGCCGTTTCGGCGGACGCGGTGGCAAAGCCGGCCACGGAAAACGTGGAGCGATGGGGTCCCAACAGAAAGGACAAAACGAAATGCCGAACGACCATTGCGACATCCGGGCCTTCTTTGCCGCGCTCGTGTCCGGGAATCACGCCGCGAGGGGCATTCCCGCCAAGCTGACGAGACTCGCCGAGTACGTCTTGCGGTACGACGGCTTGACCCGCGCCACCGCTGACGATCTGGTGGCGGAACTGCTGCGGCGCCTGCTGGAGAACGACATGCGCCTTCTGCGCAACGATTTGGCCAGATTCACTGAGGCCGATCTGGAGCGCGTGCTTCGCTTCCGATTGCGCCAGATCGCCCTAGAGGACCGTCCGCGCTGGCCGCTGGTGCGTGCCCTGCGCGGACAGGTTAGGGCTGTGCTGGCCGCTGGGTTGCCCGGGCCGGGCGCGTTGCCTGCGTCGCTGGAGCAGCACTTCCGGCTCGAGCCGGGGGCGGTAGCCAAGGCGGCCGCACACTTCGTGGCCCAGGGAACACCTGCGACAGTCGACAGTCTCTCCTCGAAGTTGCTGTACCATTACTTCGGGGCCGAGCCGTCGGTCGACGGAATTCGCGAGACCGCATCGCAGGCGCCGGGTCCAGACGAACTGGTCCAGCGTCACATCGACGGCCGCGCTGCTGCCGCCGAAGTGTGGCGCGATCTCGACGAGCGCCAGCGCCACGTGCTGGCGCTGACCTGCGCCGGGCACAGCCTGACCGACGTGGCCAACGACAATGGCGTGGCCGTGTCTACGGCCTTCGCCTGGCGAGCCGCTGTCTTGGGTGTGGTCACGTCCGTCGCGCGCCGACTTGGCGTCGACCACGACACGATGGCCGTCGCGATCGAGACGCTCCCGGCTGCGTAGGCGCCGCGAGCCTCACATCAGAAAGGACAGAACGGAATGCCGAACGAATACTACCTGGCCCGCGCTACCGCTGCCGACCTGATGGCGGAACTACCGCGGCGCCTGACAAGGGGAGGACAATGAGCGACTGGAGGCCCGACCTTTCTGGCTTTTCGGTGACCAAGGAGTGGTTTCCGCGCGACTGGGGCAACCTTCTCGACTGGCCGCCGCTCGAAGGACGTCCGGTGATCGCCGACTCGAGCGCGCGCGTTCTTGCCGCCCAAAACGGCATCATTTACGCGCGCCAATGCCCCGACCTCTTCCCCGACATTGACGCCCTTGTTGCGCGTTTCCGCTACGCCACCAGCGAGGAATTGTTTGCGCTGGTATCGAAGGACCCGAGCATCGTCTGGTTGTCCTGTGGCTCGTCACTCACCGGGCCGGAACTCTGCCGGCCACAATACTCGACCATCCTGGAATCGGCTCGTCTGCACGCCGTCGTGTATTGCTCGTGTTTCAATGCGGGGTACGCGGGCATATCGCTCTTCGAGAGCGCCGCCAGACGCTGCATCGTTGTCTTCTACGGTGGCCGCATCATCGAGCGTCCGCCGGGGGTGTGACCTCGGCGACGGAGATCTGGGCGTCGGCGGAGGACAGACAAGTTGGGACGTCAGTCTACGCGACGGACTGCCACGGACTATCCGAGCGCGGCCCGTAGTGCCAAGCCGAGGTCGGTCTTCTCCCAGGAGAAGCCGCCGTCAGCGTCGGGGGCGCGCCCGAAATGTCCATAGGCGGCCGTGCGGGCGTAGATGGGCCGGTCCAGTCCCAAACGGTCGCGGATGGCCCGCGGCGTGAGCGACGCCGTCGCGCGGATGGCCGCTTCAATGCGGGCGTCGTCCGCCCTACCAGTGCCCTGGGTGTCGACGTACAAGGCCAGCGGCTCGGCGACGCCGATGGCGTAGGCGAGTTGGATCAGACAACGTTCGGCAAGGCCGGCCGCGACCACGTTCTTCGCCAGGTGGCGCGCAGCATACGCAGCCGAACGGTCCACCTTGGTCGGGTCTTTGCCCGAGAAGGCGCCTCCACCGTGAGGCGCGGCGCCGCCGTAGGTGTCCACGATGATCTTGCGGCCCGTGAGCCCGGTATCGGCCGCCGGCCCGCCGTAAATGAACGAGCCCGACGGATTCACGAGGATGCGCGTGTTCGCATCCAGCCATCCTGTCGGCAGGACGGCGTTCAGACTTTCGCGCACGATCTCCGCCAGGGCGGCCTGCAAGAGTCCCTCGGCGTGCATGTGCGAGACGACAACGGTGTGGGCGCGAGCGGGACGGCCGTTGCGATACTCGACCGTGACCTGCGACTTGGCGTCCGGGCCGAGCTGGCGCAGACCCGCATGCCGGCGTTCTGCCAGGTGCTCGACAATCCGGTGCGCGTAATGGATGGGGGCGGGCATCAGCGTGGGCGTCTCGTTGCAGGCGAAGCCGAACATGATGCCCTGGTCGCCCGCACCCAGATTGGTGTCCGCCTCAACGGCGGTGGCAATTTCGCGGGATTGTGCGTGTACACGAACGTTCACCTCCAACGTTGCTGGATCGAAGCCGGGGCTGCCGTAGCCGATCTCGCGAATCGCCTTGCGAGCGAGGGCGGCATAGTCCACTGCCGGTCCCGTGACCTCGCCCGCGATGAGGCAGTAGTTCGTGGTCACAAGCGTCTCGACCGCCACCCGCGCGCGCGGGTCGCGGGCCAGGAGGCCGTCCAGGATCTCGTCGGAGATGCGGTCGGCAACCTTGTCGGGATGACCCTCGGAAACCGATTCGCTCGTGAACAGATAACTCCCCCTACTCATCGGACATCTCTTCAGCAGCAGGTTCGCTGCTCGCGATGAAGTCGGCAAATTCGACCAAGCGTGAGGCCCGTAGGTTCTTGCGGGAGAGGTGGGGCCGGGCTGGTTCTGCCGCTAGCACGAGCTCTCGCCATCGGGCGGGTATTGCGGATTCGCCGTAGAAAGCCCCCAGCAACGCGCCGGCTATGGCTCCGTTGGTGTCGGCATCGCCGCCGCGGTTGACGACGTCGATCAGGCCAGCCTCGAAGGTCTTTGCGTGGAACAGCTCCCAGAACGCCAGCCGGAGCGCGACGCGGACAAACCCTCCACCATCGGCACGGTTCAGAAACAGTTCGGGGCCGTACAGTCCAGGATCGTTGGCGGTCGATGCTGCGATGTCTGACGTGACAGCGTCGGCAGCCGGCACGAGATTGGCCACCTCTGACAAGGCTTCCTGAGGCACAAGTTGCCCCAGCAGACACGCCAGCGCGTAGCTTTTGGCCTCGTACGCGGCCTCCCGCAGCCGGAACGGGTCGCGATCCTTGTCGTCAGTCAGCGCGGCTGCGATTGCGCCATTGAGGACCGCGCACGCCAGCGAGCAGCACGGGTCGTAGTGGGTGATCGAGGATTCCGCGATCGATGCCCAGGCCAGCCGTTGGCCATCGCAGCCCGCCAACGCCACGCCGATCGGGGCGGTCCGCATCAGCGAGCCATTTGCCGCCGGCCGCTTGTCGCGGGCCAGCCAGAATTCCCGGCTGGCGCCCTGCTTGCCCGACGCAATTGCCCCCAGCACCTCCGAAATCTGGCTCCCGACGTCGAACGCATGCTTGCTCCACACGATATATCGCCGGGCCACATCTTCGACATCGAGCTGGCCCTTCTGTCGCAGCGACTCGGCCAAGCAACAGGCCATCTCGGTGTCGTCGGTCACCTGGCCGGGCAGCAGGTCGAACGGCCCTCGGCCCGTGATGTCCACGTGAGGGCCTGTGGCCATCTGAGGAAACGTGGGCGCGTCCAGTTCCTCGAACTCGAGCGTGGTGCCGAGCGCATCCCCGACCGCCAGCCCCAGCAGGCAGCCACGGGCGCGGTCACGGTCAAATCGCGGATGCCTCTGGAAACTCATGGCTGCGTTCCGGTTTCGGGTGCTGGAAAAAGCAGGGGAGCATGGGGAACATGCCGCCCCAGGAAGGCCGCGATCCGCTCTGGCGGCGGCCCGAGCTTGGCCCAGAGTGCGTTCGCCCTCTCCTCGAAGTCCCCGTCCTCGGTTACCGTTTCGTCGCTGAGGTAGTTCTTCCAGCCTCGCACGAAAAGAAGCCGAATTCCGAGCGCGATGGCCCGGGCTAGGGTGTCGCACCAGCCGATGACGTAATCGCCGTCGTACAAACCCACAGCACCGGCACACAGAAGAATCGGCTCGTCAGAGTCGAGTACGAATTTCCCCTCTGGGTCCTCAAGTCCGATGTGAGCCGCGGGATTGGGGTCGTCATCGGGGTTATGGTATCCGCCCTCTGTGCGAGGAACGATCGGCACGTAGGAGTCCATCGAGAAAGTACCCTTGGGTCGACGATTTAGGCTCCATGAGAACTCGAGCCCGGCGCAGGCCCGGTAGAACTGCGCCAGTTCTTTCCAGCCGAAGGCCGAGTTCTGGAACTGAAACTCGGCGCCGAGCCCCTCGCCCCGCTGTAGCTCTACTTTGACGCCGGGACGGCTGCGCAGCCAATCGACAAAAAAGGCGGTGAGAACTTCGGGCGGCTGAATCTGCGGTTCAGTGTCGATCATGTCCTATCGTACCCCCGCCCTCTGACACGATTTGCAGCATCTGTTCGTGGAAGGACCTCCGAGGACGACAGATTCCAGTGCTCTCGCCGAACCCTGCATCATCACCCATGCCCCTCCAAGACCCTCTCCGCGATCCCGCACACCCACTTCCGCAATCCCGCCGGCGCGACGACTTCCACGCCCTCGCCTTGGCGTAGCAGCCACGCGGCCAAATAGCCGGTGGCGTGGCCTTTGAATTTCACCTCGATTGCGCCGTCGCGCAGGCGCTTCTGCTGCTTGAACCAGGGGCGCAGACGCGCGGCTGCGGGCTCGCGCAGGCGTAGCACGATCTGGGTGGGCTTCGCGTCGGTGATGAACATCCGGTCGCCCATGTAGTCGCGCAGGTTGAAGTCAGCGGGGACAGTGAAGGTCTCGTCGAGGACGGTGGCGCCCAGGATGCGCTCGGCGCGGAATATGAGGATGCGGCCCTCTTTGTCGCTCAGGCTCTTGGCCAGCACATACCAGATGCCCCGGTGATTGAGCAGGCCATAGGGGTGGACGCGGATCTTCCTGCGCTTTTGCGCGGCCAACGAAGCGTAGTCCAGTTCGACGGCGCGGTGATCGCTGCATGCGCGCGACAGGCTGGTCAGCGTGTCCCGGTGCTCGGCGCTCGCGGTCTTCAACACGATGTGCGCGCCACGGTCGGCCTCGCTGCGCGAGCTGCGGTCGAGCACGTCGCGAAGCTTCTTGCTGGCGCGGGCGATGGCTTCGTCGTAGGGGGCGATGCCGGTCGTCTTCACGGCTGCTGCACCGACCAGCAGGGCCAGCGCCTCTTGCAAGCTCAGGCGCGGCGGTTTCTTCAGCCGGCAGATCGTGTCGGCGCTGATGCGCGCGTTCGCTCCGCTGCCGTGAAACCAAAACGTCAGGTACTGGCCGGGATCTCCGTCGGGCACGCCCACCATTTTCAGGCGCTCGACGTCGTTGCGAAGTTCCTCGGGCGTGGTGCCGATGGCCGCGGCCGCCTCGGACACCATCGCACCCTCGTACCCCTTCTTCGCTAGGTACGGCACCAGGAACAGAGCGCGCCGCAGCCGTTGCTCGCGCTTCTTCATGGCGTGCCCCCTTCGGCGCGACACGCGGTGGCGACAGCGCCCGCGATCTCTCGCACTCGCGCGCGCAACTCGGGCGGCGCGACGACCTTCATGTTGCCGGCAGCGTCCAGCACGCGGGTCACGATGTAGCCCGGATTGCCCGAGCGGAAGCGCACGCGCACCCAGCCCGCCTGGCCTTCCTCAGCCTCGGGCACCGGCTGCACTGTCGCGTCGGCGCCGAAGTTTTCCTCGGCCATCCACGCGCGCTCGGGGCCGACATCCAGTACGACGTCCAGGGTTGCGCTGCCTTCGCCGGCCTGGAACACCCATGGCGAGCGGCGCGCGTACGCGGCCAGGTCGAAGCCGGCCGGGGGCTCGAAATCGGGCGTGCCGGGCTTCGGCGCGACTTTCAGTTTCACGATGCGGTCCACTCGGAACGTGCGCTGCGCGTTCCGCAGGTGGCACAGGCCGACCAGTTGCCAGTCGCCTGCCGAATAGATGAGACCGTAGGGATCGACCTTGCGTTCGCTCGGCTTGTCGGTGTTGCCAGCGGCGTAGGTGATGGTCACTTGCTTGCGGCCGTCGACGGCGCCGGAGAGCTGGGCCAGCGTGCGCCGCATGCGCGCACCCTTTTCGCGCGAGGGCAGGGAGATGCCGATCTGCGCGGGCGCGTACGCACGGTTGAGCCGTGGCGCATAGAACGACAGCTTGCGAAGCGCGTCCTCGGCCAGTTCGCGGTACGGCAGGCCCTCGGCCGCGCGCAGGGACTCGGCCGCCAGAATCAGGGCGACACGCTCGTCGTCGTCCAGTTCGATGGGCGGCAAATCGTAGCCCTTCTGGCTGATCCGATAGCTGTCCCCTTTGTCGTTCGACTCCACGATGATCACCCCGAGCGTGCGCAGGTCGTCCTTGTCGCGCTCGAACTTCCGTTCGCCAGCCTCGGGCTTCTTGGTCTGGTAGGCCCTGATGCGCTCGAAGATCTCGGCGCGAGACATGGGGACGCCCGCGTCCAGCAGCAACAGCAGCAACTGCAAGATCCGCTCGTCAGCCACATCGGCGCGCGATGTGGCCGGCCTGGCTGCGGCAGCCCTCGATGCCTTCCCCTTCTGCGCTTTCGAGTTTGGCACAATCATTACGGTAGGCGTTGTCGGGCGGCGGGTCAATCGCGGGCGTCGTCGCGCACCTGGCGCGCGGTCTCCTCGGCGCGCTGGCATTCGACGAACGCGGCCTCGTCGAACGGCTGGCCAGCTTCAGCCGCCTGCGTGCGGGCCTTGTCGACCATTTCCTGAAACGACCGGCACCAGACCCGCTGCCAGACGACCTTCAACCCCAGCTCCGCGAAATCGCGCGCCACCGCGGCCTCGTACTTCTGCGTGCGGCAGTTCCACGTGCGCTGGACGACCCTGATGGTCGCCGTGTCCCCGTCGAGCGCCAAGATGTGCGAGTTCTTCCTGCCCGACCCCAGCCACCAAAATCGTGCGCGCAGTCTGTCGAGGGTGAGGGGGGCCAAGGTCTTGGGAAGAACGTAGCGGAGGGGGGTGACATGCTCTGCGGGCGCCCAGGTTGGGCATCGACGCTGCGGCTGCAAAAACGTATTGCATGAGAGTTGTCCGGGGTCGATCCTGCTATCCGGGAGGAATAATGACGACGGCGACGATCACCACGATTGTGCTCTTCCTTGTTGCCGCGGCCGGGATCGCCCTGGGCATCGCGCTGTTCAAGAGGCGACGCATAAGACAAGACGCCTTGATCCCATGGATCGGGTCCAGGAACTCAGCGGCGCATCGGTGCCGTTCCAGTTCGATGTACACGCGATGATCTTTTCTGAAAATGCACCGGCGCTCGAAGCCGATCTTCATCGGACGTTCACCCGGCGCCGACTGAACCGGATGAACGAACGCAAGGAGTTCTTCAGGGTTGCACTAGACGAGATCGCGGCTGCTGCGAAGAAGCACCGACCTGACATCGAATTCAAGCGGGTTCCCGAGGCGGAAGAGTACCGGAAGACGCTTGCCTTGTTGGTTGAGGAGCGGCAACAACAATCCGTCGCAGGTCAGCCGCCAGCGATGGACCTTACCGGGAGCGCCGTCATTGAATCGGCGTAGCCGACCGCCATCTGGCCCCGAGGTGTCCGCGCGGATGGGATCGTGCCATGTCCTAGGCATGCCCTATGTCAGTCGGATAGACGGCTTTTGGACTTGGACAGCCCGGAGACTCGATCCCCCGCAGCGAGAGGGTGCCTGCAAGCCGCTCCACCCCTGCGCAAAACCGTGTCAGTGCCATTTGGTACTGTTCGCTTCGCCCACAAGCACCACCCCACATCACCACTGAAGGAGCCGACCATGTCAGAGCCGCAACATCTTGATCTCAACAGTCTTCACAAGGCAGTAGCCGGGGACGCAGCGGCGTTTCGTTGTGTAACCGAGCTTCAGCCCGCCGGCGGCCAGGCGGACAAGGTGTTCCCGCCGACGTATGCCGGTGGCAAGTACGCGCTTGAGGAACGCAACATCGGCGGACAGCGCGTGAAGTGCGTGATCCTCGACTCGGTGGCTTCGCAGGCTAACCGCGCCGAACTCGCCCTGCTGGACGCCGCCCGTCGCGCCGAGATTGAACTGCCGGTGATCGATGTGGACTTCACCGAGCATTTCCCTGACATCCAGAAGATTTCCAGCCTCGAAGCTCCCCACCGCATCGCCGACGCCATTCTGCGAGACTCGCTTATGCCCGACGGAAAGACGCGCTTTCGCGATGCTCCCGATGGCAAGAGCTTCACCGATGCCACTCTCGCCAATGCCACTTCGCTGTTTGGAATCTGCCCAACCGCGCTTGTGTTCGGCATGTGGGATTCCACCGGGCCGAAGGGCGGTGGTGGCGCGAAGTTCCCGCGTGTGGCTGTTTCCGAAATCGTCGGGATCGACGTGGAAGTCGGCTGCAAGACATCGAGTCGTATCGACCCACTTCAGATCCAGAAGGACTCGGGGCTAATCTACGAGGCTCAGGGGGGTGGGTGGACACTTGACCCGGCGAAGGCTGGGAAGGACAAGAGCGGCAAGCCTGTGAAGCTCGGCAAGGAGGGCAAGCCGTCGGAAGCAAACCACGGTAACATCGCACCCACGCTCACTGAGGATGGCGGTGGCGTGACGCTCACCCGGGCTCTTCAAACCACCACGCTGTCTCTTCCAGGTCTACGCCGTCTCAGGTTCCCCGTGACTGGCAAGTCGGGGCTGGAACAAGAGAAGACGAACGATGCGGCCCGCACCGCTCTTGCTGCGCTCGCTCTTTGCGGTGCTGTCCTGGCCCAAGGCCGAGGGCTCGACCTGCGCTCTCGATGCCTGCTGGTCGCGACCAAAGTCGCACAGTGGGAACTTCTCGGTGCTCCCGGAAGCGCACCCACCACGTTCTCTCTCTCCGGCAAGGAAGCTGTAGCTTTGCTCAAGCAGGCTGTCGCGGCTGCCGAGGCCGCGGGGTTGCCCTGGAAGAAAGAGGGTCTCATCCTCAAGCCGATTGCCGACGTTGTGGCTCTGGTCAAGAAGAGCCGCGAGCTTGCCGCTGCCTCGGTTTCTGAGGGCTCGTGATGTTCGCCCTGGCAGTCCGTTACTTGACTGGCCGGGCCGTAGCGACGCAGGTGACGAAGCGGGAGGCTGCCGAGTGGCCTCCCCACCCCGGTCGTATGTTTATGGCACTCGTGGCTGCGTGGGGACTCCGGGGCCGGAACGGGCGTGAGAAGAACGCGCTGGCTTGGCTCGAAACCCTACCACCACCGGCCCTTCGAGCGTCCGGGTTCGGAAAGGCGGAAGAAACGGTCAGTTTCTTCGTCCCGGTCAACGATGGAAAAGGCAACCCCGATGCGCGGCACAAGGCCGAACGCCATTTCCCGTCGGTCGTACCAGACGAGGACACTGTCTACTTCATCTGGTACGCCGAGATTCCCGTCGAGCATCGGGCGGCGCTGGCCGAACTCTGCCGAAATGTCACCTACCTCGGCCATTCTTCGACGCTGGTCCAGGCCTGGCTTTCGGACGAGGCGCCGCAGCCCACCCTCGTTCCCATCGACGGCAACGCACCGATGAGGTTGCGAGTGGCCAAGGCTGGTCGGCTTGAGCAACTCATCGCGGACTTCGAAGCTACGGACGCGGAAGGCCGGCCGAGCGCGCGCCGACCTGGACCGGGTGCATGGTTTGGCTACGGGCCGCCGCTGACGGCGGCGCGCGATGTTCCGGCTGGTGACTTCGCTGGCGACTTCTTGGTTCTTCGCCGCGTTTCGGGAAATCGCCTCGGTCTTGTTTCCACGCTCGCGTTGACCGGGGCCATGCGGGGCGCAGCCATGGCCAGTGCGGCGCAACCACCGTGCGAGATCCTTTCTGGCCACACGGCTGATGGAAAGCCCACACGCCGCGCACACGTCGCCTATGTTCCGCTGGCCGATGTTGGGCACGAGCACGCCGACGGACATCTTCTGGGCATAGCGGCGGTCCTGCCCCTCGGGCTTTCCCAGGCTGAATCTGACGAGTGCGTTCGAGCGATTGCCCAGGTCCAGCATCTGACGCTGGGCCGTATCGGGACATGGGATCTAGAGGGCGAAGGGGCTGACGGCGAAGGCCGGGTCGCCTTGAATGCCCAGACATGGCTCGCACCTTCGCAACGCTGGGCCTCGGTCACGCCCGTTGTCCTGGATCGATTTCCCAAGAAAGACGGTGATGCGGAAGAGTCGGTCGCGCGAGCGTGCGAGCGTGTGGGGCTTCCTCGTCCAGTGGCGGTAACGGTGCATCCTGTGTCACTACATCTAGGGGTTCCCACAGCGCGCGAGTTTCCTTCCCTGCCAGCAAAGGAAGGAACACCCAGCCGCTGGCATGCGCACGCTGCTATCGTTTTCGCGGACGACGTGGCTGGTCCGGTCCTCCTGGGAGCGGGCCGATTCCGCGGTTATGGCTTCTTTCGACCTCTACGAAGCACAGGTGGTTCGCAATGATCCCGCTTGCGGCAGACGCCTTCCCGAATTTCTTCCGGGCTCTTCACGGCTGCGATCCATTTCCGTGGCAGTCACGGTTGGCGATACAGGTCCTCGAAACCGGCTGGCCGTCTGTCATCGCCATGCCCACCGGCAGCGGCAAGACAGCGTGCCTCGATGTCGCCATCTTCGCCCTTGCCGCCGAGGTGGGGACGGACCGGCCACGACGACAGGCCCGGCGTATCTTCTTCGTCATCGACCGCCGCATCGTCGTGGACGAGGCGTATTCAAGGGCGAAGCGGATTGCGGCAAGCTTGGCCGAGGCAAAGGACGGCCTGCTCGTGCAGGTTGCGGATCGGCTTCGCACGCTGGCAGGCCCTGACGAAGTACCACTCGCTACCGCGATCCTTCGTGGCGGCATCTACCGCGACGACCGTTGGAGCAGGAGCCCATCGCAGCCAACGGTTGTGGTTGGCACAGTCGATCAGGTCGGGTCGCGCTTGCTCTACCGCGGATACGGCTTGTCGCCGTCGGCGTGGCCAATCCATGCCGGGCTGATCGGAAACGACTCGCTGATCATCGTGGACGAGGCACACTGCTCCCGCCCGTTTACCCAGACCCTCGGCTGGGTCGCCCGCTATCGGGGCACGCAGTGGGCAGAGAAGCCGCTGAATTTGCCCTTCGGCGTGGTGACCATGACGGCCACTCCACCAGCCGAAACCGACGTGTTCAAAGCCCAGGCAGAAGATCTGGCGCACCCGGTCCTCGGTCGTCGCCTGGCTGTCTCAAAGCCGACACGCCTTGTGGTTGCCAAGGCCAAGGAAGAAGGGTTTGTCGCGACCGCCGTGGAGGGCGCTGCGTGGTTGGCCAAGGATGGCGCGCTGGTGGGCGTACTCGTGAACCGGGTAGCCACCGCGCGGGCGATATTCGAGGCGATCCGGCAGCGCACGGTGGACTCGGGAAAGAACAAGCTCGATGCCGACGTGATTCTACTGACTGGGCGAGTGCGCCCGGCAGATCGCGACATTCTGCTTGAGGCACACGCCGAACGGATCATGGCGAAGCCAGGCCGTGTACGACCTGTGCAAGCGATGGTGGTCGTAGCCACGCAGTGCCTCGAAGTTGGGGCCGACGTGGACTTCGATGCTCTCGTGACCGAGTGCTGCCCGCTCGATGCCCTTCGCCAACGCTTCGGGCGCTTGAACCGGCTAGGCGCAGCGGATTCCTCGCCTGGGGTGGTGATCGTTCGTTCCGATCAGGCAGAGTCGAGCGACGACGATCCCATCTACGGTTCTGCCCTAGCGCAAACGTGGAAATGGTTGGGCGAGCACGCCACCGGCGAGGGCGTTGACCGGACAGTGGATCTGGGCATCTCGTCGGTCGAAGGCTTGCTGGACGGTGGGCCTGATGCCAGAGCGGATGTGCTCCGTCGCACATCGCGCGATCTGCCCGAGGGACCGGTAGTGCTGCCGAGCCACTGCGATTGCTGGGCACAAACTTCGCCAATCACCAGCGCAGATCCAGACCCTTCTATCTACCTTCACGGGCCGAAGATGGGGACGCCGGAGGTTCAGGTCGTTTGGCGAGCCGACCTTGACCAGGCATCCAGCGCGTCTTGGATCGAGACAGTTGCCGCGTGTGGCCCGGCATCGGCGGAAGCGATCGCAGTGCCGCTGTATGCAGTTCGAGCATGGCTGAATCAAGCAGCGGCGCCCATCACAGCAGATCTCGAAGGGGTGGCTGAGCCCGACGAGGATGAGGAGCAGGGTGGTGGCGGTCGCGCATGCCTGCGCTGGCGCGGCCCCGATTCCGAGGACACCGAAGTAGTGACCGATCCGAAGACGATTCGACCAGGCGACACCCTGGTGGTTCCTGCTTCCTACGGCGGCTGCGATGCTTTCGGGTGGGCACCCGGAATCGAAAACGCAGTGGTCGACTTGGGCGACCAGGTACAGGCCAATCGCCGGCGTGCAGTCATCCGAATTCACGTCGCACTCGTACCCGGCTGGGCCTTGAGCGACGAGGCGCTGACCAACGAGATCATGGTGCTGGCCACGGTGGCGCCAAGCGATGATTCGGTCGAAGACGGGCAGATTCGCGCCTTGCTTGCGCGAATCGCCGACGATTCTGGTGCGAAGCCATGGCTTCGTCTGGCCGCTCGCCACCTGGCACACTCGCGCAGGTTGCGAGTTTCGCCGCGTCCCGGCGGCGCCGGGCTGGTCGTGTCCACACCCGTGCCACTTCCGGCGGACGGCGAGTCGGACTTCACCGACGAGGACGCCACCGCAAGCGCATCCAGTCGCGAGGTTGGCCTTGATGACCACCTCAAACGGGTTGGCGCTTTGGCCGCGCGATTCGCTGGACTTGGGGGACTTCCGAGCGAAGTGATTTCCGACTGCGCGTTGGCCGCCCGGCTGCACGATGTTGGGAAGCTGGACCCTCGCTTCCAAGTCTGGTTACACAACGGTGACCGACTGGCGGCGGCTCGCGCGGCGGCACCGCTCGCCAAGTCGGGGTCGGTTCCACGCACACCGAGGGCTATCGAGGCGGCAAGGTCGAAGGCTGCCTATCCCAAGGGGGCGCGCCATGAGTTGGTATCGGTGCAACTGGCCGATTCGGCATTGCAGGCGTTGGCGGGTGCCACTGACCGGGAGCTTGTGCTTCACCTGATCGGGTCACACCACGGGCGCTGCCGCCCATTCGCTCCAGTTATCTTTGACGAGAAGCCGGTGGTTGTGACGCTTGCGTCCGAAAAGACGCAAACATCGAGTGCCACCGGCCTGGAGCGCCTGGACGCGGGGGTGCCCGAAAGATTCTGGCGGCTGATGCGCCGGTATGGCTGGTGGGGGCTGGCATTGCTAGAGGCGATCGTGCGGCTAGCGGATCAGCGAGTAAGTGCGCAGGAACAACAGGAGGCGGGCGAATGACGACCTTCGATCTCGACGGCTTGACCGCAGACAACCCGTTGGCGTTCATGGCGGCACTGGGAACCCTTGTAGTTGCTGACCGGGCCTGGCCAGGTGGGCAGGTTCAACTTGCCTGGTCCGAACGGCAAGGCTCGTGGCGGCCACGGTTGAAGGTGCCCGGGGAAGTTTCCCACGAGGAATTTCTGGAGATGCTCCACGCCGGGGTACACCGCACGCCAAAGGTGGCTGACGAGAAGGCGCTACGGGCACTCGACAAGGTGGTGGCGGCGGCCAAGAAGGAACTGAAAGACGCCAAATTGACATTCAGGACTCGTACCAAGGCAAAGGTCTTCAAGAGGAACAGCCCTGAAGCCGCAGCGTTTCTGGCGACCGAGGTGGCACCTCCTGAGGCGAAGCTGTCTGAAGCTCAGCAGGCAAGGGCCATCGCCGCGGAGGCAGGTGCAACCCCAGACCTCACCACGGCGCTCGGGCCGAACCTGAAGGTCCGCCCGGCCAGTCTCGCAAAACTGGCCAGGCAGGCGGCGCTTGAGGCGACCCCAATGGATCGGCGCGCATCCGACTTCTTTGCCGCCTTCGGATGCGAGGCCATCATCGACAAGGATGGAATTCTCGCCCCGACACGCTTCTCCAAGCGGAACGGCGACAGCGGCAAGAACATGCTCAGCGGCATTGGACTACTCATGGTGCAGGTATCGCCGCGCCAGATTGAGGAAAGCTTGTTCGAGACGTGGCGCTATCAGGACGACAAATACAGCCTCGGTTGGGACCCCCGGGATGTTCGACCCTACGCCTACCAGGCCGCGAACCCTGCAGCTGGTTCCGTTACGATGCACGGAGCGAACCTCTTGGCCTACGAGGCACTGACCTTGTTTCCCGCAGTACCGCGAGGACGCGGTCTCGCGACCACGGGGACCGTGAAACTCGAAGACGCGGAAGTCTTCACGTGGCCGGTCTGGAAATCGTTCTTGCCAATTCCGGTCGTGAAGTCCCTCGTCGCTCATCCCGAGTTGACCGCCACAACCCCGGACCGCCGCCATCTGAAGGCTATTGGCGTGCTGGAAGCCTACCGCGCTGACCACGTGACGGTCGGAAAATCGCAGTGGTTCCGTGCGGCGCGGCCTGCATGAGTGAGGTGCCATGATTCCCCACGAGAGCCAGCGAAAGGCGAGTGTTTCCGCCGCGGACGGTGTGGTGACGGGGGACATGGTCGCGCAGTATGCCTATTGCGCCCGAAGGTTCCATCTTGCTTACGTGGAAGGCCGGTGGGCGGACAACGCCAGCACCGACGAGGGGCGCTGGCTTCATCGACGAGTGGATGCAAAGGACGAGGTACTGCCTTCGGCCGCCGAAGCTGCCGACGAGGCGGCCCCCAAGGTGAACCGTTCGGTAAGCCTCGCCGATGAGGTGCTCAGGTTGTTTGCGAAGCTCGATCTGGTCGAGACCAATATCGCAGATAACTTTGGTTTCCGCTCCGCTGTGCCCGTCGAGACAAAGCGCGCCGCAGCCCCCGACAACACCGTGGGTAGCTGGGAACCTGAGCGAGTTCAGTTGATGGCACAGGGCCTTGTTCTTCGGGCGCACGGCTACGCTGTAGATCATGGAATCGTCTACTACGCTGGCACGCGCACCCGCGTTGAAGTTCCGTTCACGCCGGAGCTTGAAGCCAGAACTCGCGAGATCGTCGCTAGCATTCACGAGGCATTGGATGCCCAAGGCGGGACACTTCCTGCACCGCTCGACGACAGCCCCAAGTGCCGCGGATGCTCTCTCTCTGGTATCTGCTTGCCAGACGAGACCCTGGCGTTGACCCGGGTCCCCGAGGTTGCGGGAGCAGACGGTGAGATCAGGCGGCTATACCCCGCACGCGACGACGCAGTACCCTTTTACGTGCAGGAGCAAGGTGCCTACGTCGGCAAAAGCGGTGAGTCTATCCGAGTCACGCTGGCCAAGCAGAGAATTGGCGAAGCCCGGCTCAAGGATCTCAGCCAGCTTGTTCTCTGTGGAAACGTCTCGATCACACCACAGACTCTTCATCTCTTGTGTGAGGCCGGAGTTCCCGTCGTCCACCTTTCGCTGGGCCACTGGTTCTACGGTATCACTGCGGCGAGCGGACTTCGGAATGCGTTCGACCGTGCAGCGCAATTCGCTGCTGCCGCCGATCCCGCACGCGCGTTGTCGTTCGCAAAGGAGTTCATATCGGCGAAGGTCCAGAATCAGCGGACCATGTTGCGGCGCAATGCCTCTCCGAGCCCAGACCGTGCGCTCGCTGAAATGGCAGTTTTGACTGAACGAGTCGCGGAAGCACATAACATTGGGACGCTCCTCGGGATAGAAGGCGCCATCGCAGCCTGCTACTTCGGTGAGTTGAGTTCGATGATTCGACCTCCGAAGGCTTCTGGCGACGAAGCTCATCTGAGCGGAATGGGCTTTGATTTCGAAGCACGGAATCGCCGCCCGCCACGCGACCCAGTGAACGCTATGCTTTCTTTTGGTTACGCGTTGCTGGCAAAAGAATGCACGGTCGCGCTCCTGGCCGTTGGTCTGGATCCGTACTGGGGTTTTCTGCACCAGCCCCGACACGGGCGGCCCGCTCTTGCCCTCGATTTGATGGAAGAATTCCGTCCGCTTGTCGTTGATTCGGCGGTCGTGACCGCCATCAACACCGGAATGGTCTGTCCCGGGGATTTTCAGCAAGCCGGGACCGTTTGCGTCCTTGAGGCCAGCGGCCGCAAGTCTTTCATCCGAGCCTACGAAGCACGCCTCGATCAAATGGCTACGCATCCAATGTTCGACTACAGGTGTTCGTGGCGACGGCTTATTGCGCTTCAGGCACAGATCCTGGCGCGATGCCTTCGAGGTGACGTTCCTCGATACCAGGGAATGACGACAAGATGACCACCTCACGCAGTCGCTATCTCGTGACCTACGATGTTGCCGACGACAGGCGTCGCGACAGGGTTCATCGAACATTGTTGGACTTCGGAGATGCGCTACAGTTCAGTGTGTTTCTCTGTGACCTGAACGAACGCGAAAGGATCGATTTGCGCGGACGACTTGGTGACGCCATCCACCATAGGGATGACCAGGTTCTGGTGGTGAGACTCGGTCCGGTAGATCGGGACGCGCGGGAGATCATGGAGTCGGTGGGCCGCGCTTTCCTTGTACCCACGCGGGTGGTTGTTGTGTAGCGAGCGGCGAGGTGATCGCAAACATGGGCACCCCGCTCGATCTCTTTGAAATCTCAATAGCTTTTCAAGTTCGAGGCAATGACTCTGCCTACACCCGGTCGGCGTCCAACCAGGGGTGCTCGAAAAGGCAGGGCTATCTTCACGAAATCATTCCGAGTATCCTGGTAGGAGTTTCCGCGCCCATCGTGGCGCGGCCTCATTGAAGCTGCGCGCAAGATCGCGCACCAGGGGAGCGCCCGGTTGTTTCCGCGCCCATCGTGGCGCGGCCTCATTGAAGCTCAGCCTTCGCGGGCGTGGTCCCCGCGACATACGCCTGTTTCCGCGCCCATCGTGGCGCGGCCTCATTGAAGCATGCCAGATGGTGATTGTCTCGGAACCGGGCTGGACGTTTCCGCGCCCATCGTGGCGCGGCCTCATTGAAGCAACCACAATGCCGACGCTACCGTGCAGGCCGGCGCCGCGTTTCCGCGCCCATCGTGGCGCGGCCTCATTGAAGCCCTGGACTTCTGCGTGGCGTACAACAACCGCGTGGCGTTTCCGCGCCCATCGTGGCGCGGCCTCATTGAAGCAATCCGTAGCAGGCGCCCAGCGCCGCGATTTCCAGGTTTCCGCGCCCATCGTGGCGCGGCCTCATTGAAGCTCCCTTGGATGCGAGTTGACCTTTTGTTGGCGGACCTTCGTTTCCGCGCCCATCGTGGCGCGGCCTCATTGAAGCCGCCGCAGCGATAGCATCCCGGACGAGGAGGAATAGTTTCCGCGCCCATCGTGGCGCGGCCTCATTGAAGCCTGGCCCCGCCCGTGTGCGCGTAGACGCCGGTGGCCGTTTCCGCGCCCATCGTGGCGCGGCCTCATTGAAGCCTGCCGGGAATCGACCCGCGGCGAATCCCCCTGTGCCGCGTTTCCGCGCCCATCGTGGCGCGGCCTCATTGAAGCCACCTGACTTCGTCGCTCAGCCCGCACGCGGGCGAGGTTTCCGCGCCCATCGTGGCGCGGCCTCATTGAAGCTGGACGACGACCAGATCAACGGTCTGACGATTCGCCGGTTTCCGCGCCCATCGTGGCGCGGCCTCATTGAAGCCTCAGCGACGGTAAACCGCCCCCACCCGAGAGCACTTGTTTCCGCGCCCATCGTGGCGCGGCCTCATTGAAGCAACTATAGTACCCTTACCCGAGTCACCGAATCCTAGGTGTTTCCGCGCCCATCGTGGCGCGGCCTCATTGAAGCCCAGGAACAGCAACCACGGGCAGCGCGGCTTCGGGTGTTTCCGCGCCCATCGTGGCGCGGCCTCATTGAAGCTTGTATCGGAACAGGTCGACGGGAATGGACGTCAGCGTTTCCGCGCCCATCGTGGCGCGGCCTCATTGAAGCAAATCAGCGAGGACGGCTCGGTTGAATGGTCTGACGAGTTTCCGCGCCCATCGTGGC
>PLNW01000038.1:0-3860 GCA_003142855.1 Myxococcales bacterium | reverse complement strand
GTGGCGCGGCCTCATTGAAGCCTTGGGTCTCCGGGAATGCTAGGGTCTCCGGGTATGCTGTTTCCGCGCCCATCGTGGCGCGGCCTCATTGAAGCCAGGCCGGAGTCCTCGGAGTGGCCGCCGCGCCCGCCGGTTTCCGCGCCCATCGTGGCGCGGCCTCATTGAAGCGACGTAGCGGCCGGCGCTGCCATCAAGCACTGGACAGGTTTCCGCGCCCATCGTGGCGCGGCCTCATTGAAGCTAGACCAGCCAGAAATACACGAAGCAGGTGCTGATGTGTTTCCGCGCCCATCGTGGCGCGGCCTCATTGAAGCTTGTACGGCGACCCAGCGGCCAGTCGAAAGACGACGGGTTTCCGCGCCCATCGTGGCGCGGCCTCATTGAAGCCAGGCGAGCGTCGAAACGCGCGTCGCTGCTCGCGGACAAGTTTCCGCGCCCATCGTGGCGCGGCCTCATTGAAGCGAGCGGCGTCGCTTCCGCGCGCTGTGGGCCGATGCCAGTTTCCGCGCCCATCGTGGCGCGGCCTCATTGAAGCGTCGAAACTCCCGAGGATCTCGCTGCTGCAGCGTCGGTGTTTCCGCGCCCATCGTGGCGCGGCCTCATTGAAGCAAGTCTGGATCCGGGCTGCTCTCGCATGGCTCGGTGGGTTTCCGCGCCCATCGTGGCGCGGCCTCATTGAAGCCAGTGTCTCGGTCTACTGCCCTCGCTGGCTTGCAGCGAGTTTCCGCGCCCATCGTGGCGCGGCCTCATTGAAGCGTCACCGATGGCGCCAGTCCCGCCGCCTGGCACGAAGAGTTTCCGCGCCCATCGTGGCGCGGCCTCATTGAAGCTGGTAGCCGCGTCCGCCACACTCCGGGCACGGGTCGCGTTTCCGCGCCCATCGTGGCGCGGCCTCATTGAAGCGACCCAAGCATACCCGTAGACCCTAGCATACCCGGGTTTCCGCGCCCATCGTGGCGCGGCCTCATTGAAGCCAATCACGGGAGGTCATGCGACGGAGAACTCCGATTGTTTCCGCGCCCATCGTGGCGCGGCCTCATTGAAGCCTCCTGAGCTTCGTCCTACTACTCAAGGGCATTCTGGGTTTCCGCGCCCATCGTGGCGCGGCCTCATTGAAGCCTCAAAGCCACAAAGGCCGATGGGCTATTTGATGGCTAGTTTCCGCGCCCATCGTGGCGCGGCCTCATTGAAGCAGCCCCTGACCCGCGCTTCCCGTGGTTGCCGTTCCGTTTCCGCGCCCATCGTGGCGCGGCCTCATTGAAGCGCGACCGACTGGGACGTTCACGCATGGCGTTGCTTGGGCGTTTCCGCGCCCATCGTGGCGCGGCCTCATTGAAGCATACCCTGGGTGTGCGGTTCGGTGCCAATTTAGTGCGCGTTTCCGCGCCCATCGTGGCGCGGCCTCATTGAAGCTGTCAAGGGCTCCAGGTCCATAAGGGTGACTTGGGTGGTTTCCGCGCCCATCGTGGCGCGGCCTCATTGAAGCAGGTGGAGGTGGCATTGGGGGTGATGGGACTGCATGTGTTTCCGCGCCCATCGTGGCGCGGCCTCATTGAAGC
The DNA here is from genome assembly GCA_003142855.1 of Myxococcales bacterium. Lineage (GTDB taxonomy): Bacteria > Myxococcota_A > Polyangia > Fen-1088 > Fen-1088 > Fen-1137. The sequence goes on along the minus strand of PLNW01000038.1, from coordinate 2,301 downwards.
ATACTGTACCCTGCCGGTGCTGGGCTCATTGGGTGGGTTTCCGCGCCCATCGTGGCGCGGCCTCATTGAAGCATGATGGGAGTCCCGTTGATGATGATCAGATTGCGTGTTTCCGCGCCCATCGTGGCGCGGCCTCATTGAAGCGCGTTAGCGCGTGCCGCTAGGATGTCCGCGCCCATGGTTTCCGCGCCCATCGTGGCGCGGCCTCATTGAAGCATCCCCGGCGGCATGGGTTTGGGCATATTCAAGGCGTTTCCGCGCCCATCGTGGCGCGGCCTCATTGAAGCACGGTGCTCGACCCGTTCGCGGGAAGTGGATCCGTCGTTTCCGCGCCCATCGTGGCGCGGCCTCATTGAAGCTAGGAAGATCCCGCCCTGGCATCGTTCGGTTGGGTTGGTTTCCGCGCCCATCGTGGCGCGGCCTCATTGAAGCATCGTGACGGGCAGCCCCGTGGCGGGGCGTTCTGAGCCTGTTTCCGCGCCCATCGTGGCGCGGCCTCATTGAAGCTGACGATATGGAAAGGGTCAGGTGCGTCGGTGCTAACGTTTCCGCGCCCATCGTGGCGCGGCCTCATTGAAGCATGTTGCCGGCGGCGGTGAAGATGGCCATCACGTCGTGTGTTTCCGCGCCCATCGTGGCGCGGCCTCATTGAAGCATCCAGTTGGGCGGCACGGCCAGCTCTCGCAGGTACTGGTTTCCGCGCCCATCGTGGCGCGGCCTCATTGAAGCATCAACTGCCGAAAACGCAACGAGCGGCACGCGGTTGGTTTCCGCGCCCATCGTGGCGCGGCCTCATTGAAGCATGGGTTCCATCTTTGACCGACGTGAGCCACGCACAGTTTCCGCGCCCATCGTGGCGCGGCCTCATTGAAGCACGCCTGGTCTGCATGTCCCGTGCTCAGACGACGAAGTTTCCGCGCCCATCGTGGCGCGGCCTCATTGAAGCAAGCTTAGTGCTGTCGGCGGTCTGGCGCGCTTCGAGGTTTCCGCGCCCATCGTGGCGCGGCCTCATTGAAGCCAGACCGAGCGGGTGCGCGCCGGGACGCGATGCTGGCGTTTCCGCGCCCATCGTGGCGCGGCCTCATTGAAGCCTGTGGAACTGCCGCAGCTATGCCAACCGCGTGCACATGTTTCCGCGCCCATCGTGGCGCGGCCTCATTGAAGCATGACCTTGAAGGTCTCGCCCGAGGACTTGCCAATGGCGTTTCCGCGCCCATCGTGGCGCGGCCTCATTGAAGCTACAAAACCGCAGACTGCACACTTCTCATTGAGTGAGGTTTCCGCGCCCATCGTGGCGCGGCCTCATTGAAGCAAACAGATCCGCCTTGCGTCCACCGTCGCCAAGGATACGTTTCCGCGCCCATCGTGGCGCGGCCTCATTGAAGCAGGCGGTCTTTGCGGACGACCACGGGGAATGCGTCGTGTTTCCGCGCCCATCGTGGCGCGGCCTCATTGAAGCTCGTGGATGAAGTCCTGTGTGCCGTCTGTCGTGTCCGTGTTTCCGCGCCCATCGTGGCGCGGCCTCATTGAAGCGACCGATGCCCCGCCATGGACGCCGCGACTCCTGCCACGTTTCCGCGCCCATCGTGGCGCGGCCTCATTGAAGCGTGAAGACTTCGGCTCATGCGAACTCCCGGAAACGTCGTTTCCGCGCCCATCGTGGCGCGGCCTCATTGAAGCCATCCCTGGCACCGATCCAAGTGGCTCGACGAAGGCCGTTTCCGCGCCCATCGTGGCGCGGCCTCATTGAAGCAACCAATGGCGAGCATGTTCAGGACTCTCAAAACCGAGTTTCCGCGCCCATCGTGGCGCGGCCTCATTGAAGCCCACCTATGCCAACCGTAATGGAGTGCACGCCGCTGAGTTTCCGCGCCCATCGTGGCGCGGCCTCATTGAAGCTTGTTCGCGACCCATCCATGTACACTCGGGACCGGCGGGTTTCCGCGCCCATCGTGGCGCGGCCTCATTGAAGCAAATTTGAGCAATCCACCGCATTCGGAACAATGACTTGTTTCCGCGCCCATCGTGGCGCGGCCTCATTGAAGCTCAGAAGACCACCATCCTGACCTTGAGGCTAGGGCGGCGTTTCCGCGCCCATCGTGGCGCGGCCTCATTGAAGCCCACGCATTGCAGTTGTGGAACTCTGCCCCTAGTAAGTTTCCGCGCCCATCGTGGCGCGGCCTCATTGAAGCGTGGCGGCCCCGGTCCATCAACAGGGGGTAGGGGCGGGTTTCCGGTGTCCGTAATTGATTTGAGCCGTCGCGCACGGCGCCGAGGAGGGTTAGCACTACTGATTCAAAA
>PLNW01000142.1 GCA_003142855.1 Myxococcales bacterium | reverse complement strand
GCACCACCCGCACCACCCGCACCGCTCGCACCGCCGTATGGTGTTCCTCCGGCAGTACTTCCCCCACCGCAAGCGGTGGCGAACGAGAGCAGCGCCAAGGCAATTCGTTGAATATCGCTTTTCGTCGGATACATGATACGCACAGCTACAGCAGCATTCGGGCCACCGACCAAACATGAGCAAGTCCGGGCGATTGCAGCCGAGGAAAGGTCCGACGGACCTTCAACTTCAACCAAAATGACGGCTTGACTCCATCGATTTGAAGGGGAAGACGCATCGCCGGGCGATGGGTGATTGTGTTGCCTGACATCCTCTTCCATGGAAGGGCAAGCAGAGCTGCGGCCGGATTGTGGTCCCTCAGCGAGCGTCGCTGACTCGCACCGTGCATCGATCGTGAATCCACCCCTCACGACTGTCGACGCGTATGCGCAGCCAGCTTTTCTCCACATCGACAACCTCGACAGATTGCCCCGCCTGCACCTTGCCGATTACTTCAGAGGACCCGGATGCCGCTGACCGAAGCTTGCACGCGACTCCTAGTACCGCCGTCGGCGGCGCCTTGGCTGCCGGCTTGAAAGCTGCCGGTTGTGGCCGTGGCTGCGGGGGAACGACTGCCGCTGGCGAGTTAGATCGCTCGGAATCCGACGGCGAACAAAGCCATCCTAGACCAAGGATCATTGCGCCCCCGAGAATCACGAGCACTCCACCGCTGCCACTCCTCGATGCATTTCTGAACTTGTCACAGGCACCACTCCCCGGCGCGCGAATTGTCCGCTACGTGAAGAGGGTGTCGCTGGAATGGATGGGGGCTGCCGTGGGCGTCTGCCTGCACCTGCCATCTGTTTGAACAGAAGAGAGCAGCTAGTGCCGCACCTGCTTGCTCGCGATGAACGCGAATAGCCCGAGCACGATCCCCGACGCGGCCCCGATGACCGGCCCGGTCAGCAACATCATGAGGATCTGGCGCCGGAAAAGCGTTGCGCGGATCAGTGCTACAATCAAAACCGATGAAGCTCGCGAGCGCCACCGCGGTCACCGACCTTCGGCTCGGTTTGGACGTCGAGCGCCTCTTTTCTGGCGATCCCGACATTCTCCAGGCGGCGGCACAGATCGATCGATCGCTCATTCAGCTCGCGCTCGCGCGACCGCTGCGTGAAAGGCGTCGCGCTGGCTCGCTTGGCCAGCAGGTTCCGAGCGTGAAACACCCAACCGTCGCTGATCCGGAGGCGTTACTGGCCGAGCTTTTGGCCGAGGGAGTGGAATTCATCATCGTGGACGGGACTGCGGCGGTATTGCAGGCCGCCCCCATTGCAACCCAAGATCTCGATATCGTCCATCGCCGAACCGAGGAGAACGTAGCGAGACTCATGAACGTGCTGGTGTCTCATCGCATTTGGGACGACCAAACCCGCAATCCCAGCGGCTCGCCCACTAGATCGTCCAGGCCCAAGCCCCTGACCCCACTGCCCAGACCGCCGAAGCCAGAAGGACTGGCACCGGGGCACACCACAAACGCGTCGGTCTTGTAGCGGTGGCTCGCCTTTTGCAAACGCAGCAGCCCCGCGGCCATAGTGGGGCGAAGGGTCTGTGTGGACTTCGCTTCGATGAACGCCAGCCGGCCGGGCCCGGTGGGCACCACGAAATCCACCTCCAGTCCTTGTTGGTCGCGGAAAAAGTAGATCTCGCGCCGCTTGCCTCGGTTGATCTGCGCTTTGACGATTTCGCTGGCCACCTGGCCCTCGAAGATCGGCCCGAGAAACGCCGAGCGTTTGAGCGCCGCGAGGCTGTCGATGCCGAGCAAGTGGCAGACCAGGCCCGAGTCGACGAAGTACACCTTCGGGCTCTTGATCAACCGCTTGCCCAGGTTCTCAAAGAAGGGCGGCACCAACAAGACTTGCCCGGTGATCTCTAGGATACTCAGCCACTGGCCCACGGCGGGCACCGAAAGTCCCAGCGGGGCTGCTAGCTCAGTCTTGTTGAGGATCTGTCCGTGGCGGGTGGCCAGCAGGGCCAAGAAACGTCGAAAGGTCAGCAAGTCCCGGATGGCGCTCACCGCGCGCACGTCCCGCTCCAGATAGGTTTGCAGGTACGAACGAAACCACAGCGAGGCCTGCCCAGGTCGGGCCAACGCCTCGGGGAAGCCACCGAGCAGCAGGGAGACCTTGGCGTTCTCCTCGTGTGAAAAGGGCAGAAGTTGGAAGATTGCCACCCGACCGGCCATGGATTCGGTCACCCCCTGCATCAGCGGCGCTTCTTGCGATCCGGTGAGCAAGAAGCGTCCTTTGGCCTGCGGATGCGCATCCACCAGTGTGCGCAGGTAGTTGAACAGGTCGGGCGCATTCTGGATTTCGTCGATAATCGCTGGCCGGCGCAGCGAGGCCACGAAGCCGCGCGGGTCGTTGCGCACCCGCGCGAGTTCATCGGGATCCTCCAGCAGGCGATAGTCGGCCTTGGGGAACACGTGCCGAAGCAAGGTCGTTTTGCCCGACCGCCGTGGGCCGGTGAGTAGCAGGGCCGGGAAGGCCCGCGCCGCACGCGCCAACTGGGATTCAAGCACCCGAGCTCGAATGTTCATCAATGAGAAATATAACCTGACACATTAGAAAACTCAAATCGCCTCTGCGCCCCACCGAGAAGGCTTCCGGCGACCCGCTCACGGGGCGCGGCGGCCGAACGGCTGCTCCTGACGGTCTTCGCGGCGTGCGGGGGGGCTACTTCGCATCTGTGTCAGACCGCACCTGAATCTGAACCAGGTGCCGGGGCAAGACCGGATCCCGGCGGGAAGGTGACTGGCCGCTATCTCGTCGGGTGTCCGGCCGACACGCGCTCGCGCACGGCTCCCACGATGTCCAGGCCAGTGGCGGCTTTCAGTTGCTCGCTCATCGCAATCAGCTTGCCCGCCAGATCGACGCTGCCCCCGTTGCCGCTGATTCCACCCAGCACGGTCAGACGATCCACCTTCAGATCGCCGGCGCTGCTCATCACGATGCGCATCAGGCCGTCCATTTTTGCATCAGGAACACCTGGCGGGCATTGTCGCCCACGCGGCGGCCCTTGGCCTCGGCCACCATGGCCACTGCTTTGGTCTGCGCGTCGGTCACCCGCCGGGCCATATCCGCCCGCGCCGATTGAATGGTCGAGTCGGTTACGGGCCTCGGCAATGGCGGCGTGCTTCTGCACCTCGGCCGATTGCTTGCGGCCGAGGCTGTCCAGGTAGTTCACGTCGTCGGACACGTCCTGGATCAAACCACGAACCGGCCGCGGGATCTAGCGCCGCATGCGTCGGCGGCCGAGGCGCGCGGCGACGAGCACCAGCAGGCCACAGGTTGGCCAGGAGCCGGCGCCTCGATCCGAAGCGCTGGTGCAGGCACACCCGCCGCCCAAGGGCCTGCCGGCTATCTGATGTGTGCCGCTGTCGGAGTTCGTCCCATCGCCTGCGGTTGCGTCTTGGACCGAGCCGCCATCTTGGCTCGATGTCGCGCCTGCGTCCGTGGTCTCGCCGCCGCCTGTGGACTCAGTCCCAACATCGTTTCCGCCTGTGCTTGCGCTGCTGTCGCTGGAGACCGAGCTGTCCTGATCCGGAGCGGCGGGGCCTGCTTCACCGCTGTCGGTCGCGCCCGCGAGTCCTCCGCTGTCATTGACATCGGCAGCGCCATCGTCGTTGTCCGTCCCGCCCGTGTCCCCGCCTGCGTCCGCATCGGAAAGCGTCCCCTGACAGGTCGGCTGGCGGACCATCGTCTCGCCTTGGCACTGGCTGGTCCACGAGCCCACGCCGTTTCCGGGGTTGGTCGGGAATCCCGTGCACGCCGCGGTCGGATTCCAACCGTTGGCGTCGTGGCAGGGTGTCAGATCCAAGCCCAGCACCTTTTCCGCCCAGGCCACGTTGATGGGAACCGATGTGTAGACGGAAATACGCGGGGCCGTGCTGCCTCCGATGATGTCAGGGGATTCGCGATCCTCGCCGATGAGGCGCCAGGTGCCATCCGGCATCTGGAAGAAGAGTGGCCCGCCTGAGTCTCCCAGGTACTCGCCGTCCTGGCTGTCCGAGGTGGCGTAGACGTCGGCCGGGCTGGGAACAAGGGGAGGAAGCGGAGCAGACGCGATGGTTCCATCGATCCATTTCTTGCGCCCGTAGGCGTTGCTCGAGGCGCTGGTCACTCCGAACCCCACTTCGACGACGGCTTTTCCGGCTGCCAGCTCGGACGCTTCACAGGGCGCCATCACCGGAACGATGGGGACGTCCGTCACGTCCTCCGCCAGGACACAGAAGGCGAAATCGTTGTCGGAGTGTGCGGTGCAACCGGCGATGGCCACAGTCTTGGCCCATGAATTGGCCGTTTCGCCCAGACCGATCGAAATGAACGGAGTATAACGGCCGCTGTCATCGTAGAGGCAATGGGCTGCCGTCACCACAACATGAGGGTGGACGAGCGTGCCGGTGCAGACCCACACCGGTCCCACCATCATGACGGTCGTCGGCCACTCGCAGGGTGCGGCCAGATTGCCGCCGACGATAGGCAACCTGGTTTCCGACAGAGGAACCTGGCTGGGGCGGCTCTCGCAGCCGAGCGAAAACCAGGCGAAAGCAGCCGCCGCGAGGAGACACGCAGATCGACAGGAGTGCATCAGCACATCACCCTGTTTTGGGGGCGTCGGGGCACACGCGGCACAGTCTAGCGCATGGAATACCAACCAATCTAGCACCGGACCGAAATGATGTCGCCGGCCATCCCAGCCAGGGCATTCAGGCTGCGGCGCTGCCAATAGACCGTGGGGCTGGATAAGAAGACGATGCGATAGCGACCCTCGGCCGGCTGGTCCTGCACGGTGCTGATCCACCACGCGAAGCTATTGAGACAGGAGGAGTTCATGAACTCGAGCCGGCGGACGTCCACGTTCACCTTGGTGAGCGCGCGCCGTTGGGCCTCGGCGTGCAGGGCGCGCAAGAAGCGATCGAGGTGTCCCTTCATCATGAAGTCAGCCGTCCCACTCAGCGTCACCTCCATCTGATGTCCGCGCACGCTCGCTTCCGCGCTGAAGTCGCTCTCCCGGATGGCCTCCTGCCAGGGTTCATCCATGCTGATTGCTCTTTGGGAGGGCCTCGTTCGCGACGGTTGTCACAGTATCTTCTCCTCCACAAAACGCCGCACCACTGACACCATGCACGGGCGAGGCTGGATTCTGAGTTGGAAACTCAGGCAAGGACTGTATGCGACGCCTGGAACCACCACAGTGTTCCATCGGCAGCACCGACGGTGAAACTTGAGCGATTTCTCGTCGGCCGAGGCCCTGCCGCCACTGGCGGGTCACTGACTTCGTTGGCGCCATGAGTCATGGGCCTGGTTGTGGACGGCCTCACTGTGCATCGGTCATAGTCACGCCTGACGTGGCATCGCGGGGCAAACATGCGTGGCGCAGCTAGCCAACGCTTCGGCGCGCCCATTTCATTGATCTTGGCCTTGGTCTTCCCGGCCATGATCGGGGCTGCTCTGGCCTTGGCCTACTACGGGTTCAAGCACGCCGAGGATGTATCGCGCCCTATCGAGCAGCTCTTTCGCCAGGAATCGCAGGACTTCGCCGACGATTTGGCCAAGGCCGTGGAAGCCCGCATCGACAAGGAGTCCGTGTCCCTGTTCGACAAGATCGCTGACGTCAAAGACGATCCGGTATCCGCCGACCCCTGCGATATCGATCCAGGCCCAGGAATCGAGTCGTTCGTGGTGCTGACCGCTGCCAAGAAAGTGGAATGCACCTGGCCCAAAGTGCGCGAGCCCCAGGTGTCGTCTTCCAAGCACAAGGCTCCGCCGGAGCCGCCCGTGGCCCGCAATCCTTGGGCGGGCAAGATCAAGAACCTAGGTTGGGCCCAGGTGGGCGTAGGCAACTTCGCCTATCACCATGAGTTGCTTGACGGGGGCGGGTCGGTGTTGCTTGCCTACTCGACGCGCCACACGGAAGCGGGCCAAGCCTTCCACGTGGTGGCCAGCCTGAGGCTGGACTTCATGGGCAAGCACTGGTCCGAGGAGGAACTGGCCCGGCTGCGCAAGAACCGGCGGGTGGCTATTGTGGACGAAAACAACACGCTGGTGGCTGGTTCAGCCCTGGGTGGCCCGGAAGCCCGTCCCGGCGGGCGTTTTTTCTACGAAGGTCCCTTTGGCAAGGCGCTGTACCGATGGCGTATTCAGATGATCCCGCAGAACGCGGAGGCGTTTCGCGCACAGTGGGAGCGGACCAAGGGGACCCGCCGCCTGCTCATCTTGTTGTCTACGGTCATCATCGCCGTGGGCCTGGGGATCGTGTGGCTGGCGGTGGTGGCCGAGCGGCGGGCCTCACGCATGAAGAGCGACTTCATTGCCAACGTGTCGCACGAGCTCAAGACGCCGCTTTCACTGATTCGCATGTTTGGCGAGCTGGTGGCGACCGGCCGGCACAAAGACGATCGCACCGCGCGCGAATACGGGGGCATCATCACGCGTGAATCAGAGCGGCTGTCGCACCTCATCGACAACGTGCTCGACTTCGCGCGGCTGGAACGAGGCAAAGCCAGCTACAACTTCTCCGAGGGCGACTTGGCCGAGGTCGTGGAACGGGCGCTCGACGTGTGCCGCTACCGCCTGGACAAGGAGAAGATGAAATTGGAGACCAGCTTCGACCCCGAGCTGCCCGGCTTGCGCATGGACGACAACGGCATGACGCTGGTGACGCTGAATTTGGTCGACAACGCCATCAAGCATGCCGCCGAGGGAGGCAAGGTGTTGGTGACCCTGCGTCGAGCGCCGGGTTTCGTGGTACTGGGCGTGCGCGACTTCGGGCCGGGCGTGCCGCGCGACGAGCACAATCGCATCTTCGAGCGCTTCTATCGATCGCAAAGAACACGCGCGCGCAACGTGCGCGGCAGTGGCATCGGCCTGTCTCTGGTCAGGCACATCGTGGAGGCCCACGGCGGCCGCGTGGTGGTGACCAGCCCGGTCGAAAGTGGGCGGCAAGGCCCCCCGGGCTCGCTGTTCGAGGTATTCTTGCCCGCGCCCGTTGCTGCCGGCGCCAAGTCCGGCGCTGCGCAGGCAGAAGCAGCCATTGAATCATGAGCACCAACCTCACCCCCAATCATCTGCCAGCCGTCCGGCGGCGCATCCTCGTCATCGAGGATGAGCCCGACATCGCGCGCGGCCTGTCCGACGCCCTGGAGTTTGAGCAGTTCGAAGTCTTGACCACCGGCTACGGCCGCGAGGGAATCAAGATGCTGCAGGAACGCGGCGCCGACCTGGTCATCCTCGATCTCATGTTGCCCGACATCAACGGATTCTCGGTGTGCGAGGAGATGCGGCACAGTCACCCGGTGGTGCCCATCATCATGCTCACCGCGCGTTCGCAGGAGACCGACAAGATTCGCGGCCTCAAGGCGGGCGCGGATGACTACGTGACCAAGCCCTTCTCCGTGGGCGAGCTGGTGGCGCGCATCAACGCCATCTTCCGTCGATTGTACCGCTCGGTTCCCCTCGACGAAGCCGTTGCCATCGGCTCGGTCATGGTTTATCCCCGCCGCCACGAGTTGGTGCGCAAGGGAAAGACCATTGCGCTGTCCTTTTATGAGGTCGAGCTGGTGCGGCTGCTGCACGAGCGCACGGGCGAGCCGGTGAGTCGCGAGGAGATCCTGGAGAAGATCTGGGGCGTCTCCGGGCACAGCCAGACCCGGGCGGTGGACAACTTCGTGGTCAAGCTGCGCAAGAAGATCGAGGAAGACGCCTCCAGTCCGCGCCACATCGTGACCATCTACGGAATCGGCTACAAGCTGGTCGCGTAGACTTGCCTGTTCACTCAGCCGCCGACTCGACTTTGTAGATCGCCACACTTCCTTGGGCAAAAACCCGCGCCAGGCCCGGGGCTGTATTGGGATCGAAGCCAAGCGAACGCTGCTCCTGCGGGCCGACAAAGAGATAGTCGGCCCCCAGCTCGCGCAGCATGCGATGTTGGGAAGGCGTGAACTGACGGGCCGCCAGCACGCGACGGACTTGCGCCAGTATGGAGTTGTAATGGGGAGTCACGCTGTGATGGCCGACCAGTGACGAGGCGCTGGTGTACTTGCTGATGCGCCAGGAAACCGGGGGCAATGCCAAGACGACGCCTCCCGGGCCCACGTTCTTGTCGAGCCAACCAAGCGCCGCTGTTTCGTCGGCCGTGGCGTAGTAGTTGTAAGCATCGGCTCTGCTAAAGAACGGCCGCCAAGAATGGGCCAGGCCGCCGACGTTGCCAATAGCCAGCAGAACGGCGACCACGGCAATAAACAGTCCGCGGCGAGAACCTCGTAAACGCAAACGCAATGAGAAGGTGAACAGCACCAGTGGCGCGAACAACGGGATGGAGTTCTGCGGGCTGAAACCGAGGGCCGGAATGATGCTGCCCAGATGGACGCAGAAGAAGATGCCGACGAACCAGACAAGAAGAAACCGCTCAATCAGTGAAAGAGGATTACTTCTGAATTGCAAGATTCTGCCAATGGCCAGCAGGCCGATGATGCCGTAGGAAAACATCTGGATGTGCGGCGAGGGCATGAATTGGATGTTGTGACCTTGTTGCGACCAGTATTTGAAAATCGGATGGTATTCAAAAAGCCAGATTGAATACACCAGCGCCGGCAACATGATCGCGAGCGGGATGGCGCGCAACGCGCAGGCGCGCCAATCAAAGCGCCGGATGGCTTCGCTGGCGATGAAAACGGGGATCACGACCGCGAGCGAGATGAGGTCGTAGGGTCGGACAAAGCCATTGACGAGGAAGATCGCTCCCGAGGCGACGTAGAGCCACACGGATTGAGCGCGTATTTCTGCCAGAAGAAACAGCGCGCACCCGATGAGCATGAGACCGTGGGGCAGGGAAAAGTGCGGGTTGCACATGAGTTGCTGGAAAGGAAGCAAGCCGGACCAAAGGTCTGGCGTCAGCCTGAACGTGGTCTCGCGCGACAGAAGATCATGGGCGCCCGCGAACCAGAAGAACGCCCCAAACCCGCTGCCGAAAATGAACACGCACAGGGCCGCCAGCCGTTTCGAGAGGCTGGGCAGGGCAATCAGGGACAGCAGCGTGAAGCCGAGGGCCAAGAACAGGACCCCGGCAAAGCGCCACACCTGGTAGACGGCGTTTTCCGAAAGATGAAACAGGCGCATGGCCCGCCCCACCGCGAGAAACTGGAGATTGACAAAGGCGCCGGAGTTGGGCGTCGCAGTCAGGCGGTTGTTGAACACGATGTTTCCGTCGTAGGCCTGACGAATGAACGAGAAATACATGTTCTGGTCGGTGGTGTGGGCCACCTGGCCGAGAAAGCTGGCTGACGGCGGTTTGTTGGCTTCGGCGAAGTGGTAGGGCAGGTAGCTCTCGAAAAAAGCCGCCAGCACAACGCAAAGAACGGCGAGAGAAAGGCCCAGCCTTGGGTGTTTCATGGCTTGCGTGAGATCGAGCCTGTGGGTATGCGGCTTCATGGTCTCAGAGAATCCACTTATACCAGTTGTCGCCCCTCGACCGTCGACTGTAAGCTTCCATCATGACCGTACGTGTTCGCATCGCGCCTTCCCCGACCGGCGATCCCCATGTGGGGACCGCCTACATCGCCCTGTTCAACTACGTTTTCGCCAAACACCACGGCGGGCAGTTCATCCTGCGCATCGAAGACACCGACCGCACCCGCTCGACGCCCCAGTCCGAGGCGGCCATCATGCGCGCCTTGCGCTGGGTGGGACTTTCCTGGGACGAAGGGCCCGATGTGGGCGGGCCCCACGGACCCTATCGCCAGTCCGAGCGCGCGGACATCTACCGGCGCGAGGTCGCGAAGCTGGTCGCATCCGGCGCGGCCTATCGCTGCTTCTGTACGGCCGAGCGCCTGGATCGCCTGCGCGCCGAACAGAAGGGCAAGTCGGGCTTCATGGGCTACGATGGGCACTGTCGCGGCCTGGACCAGGCGACCTCGGACGCGCGGGCCGCGGCGGGCGAGCCCTTTGTCGTCCGCCTGGCCATGCCGAAAACTGGCCAGACCACCGTGGTGGATCGTCTGCGCGGCGAGGTGCACTTCGAAAACACCCAGATCGACGATCAGATCCTGATGAAGACCGACGGCTTTCCCACCTACCACCTGGCCAATGTCGTCGACGATCACTTGATGGGCATCACTCACGTCATCCGCGCTGAGGAGTGGCTGACCTCCACGCCCAAGCACGTGGTGCTGTACAGCGCCTTCGGCTGGACCGCGCCCGAGTGGATCCACATGCCGCTTTTGCGCAACGCCGACAAGTCCAAGATCTCCAAGCGCAAGAATCCCGTGTCGCTCGACTACTACCGCACGGCTGGCTTTCTGCCCGAGGCGTTGCTCAACTACCTGGGCACCATGGGCTGGTCGATTGCAGGCGATCGCGAGAAGTTCACGCTGCAAGAGATGATCGAGGCCTTCACCTTCGATCGCATCAGCCTGGGTGGCCCGGTCTTCGACCTGGTCAAGTTGTCGGCGGTGAATGCGGACTACCTGCGCGCCCTGGACGACGACGGCATCGTGGCGCGGCTGCGCGACTGGCGGCTCTCGGATGAGTTCTTGCGATCGTTGGTACCTCTCGTGCGCAAGCGCATCCAGCGGCTGGACGAGTTCGTGCCCATGACCGAGTTCTTCTTCTCGGGCGATGTCGACCATGCGCCTTGGTTGAAAGAACTGGTTCCTGCCAATCGCACCGCCAAGGACGTGTCCGAGTGTCTACTCGGCCTCATCGAGGCGTTGGATGTCCAGCGCGATTTCTCGCCGCCGGCGCTGGAAGCCATGGCGCGCGGCTTTGCCGAGAAATCGGCGTGGGACGCCAAGGAGCTGTTCATGGTCATGCGCCTGGCGGCCACCGCACGCAAGGCCACGCCGCCGCTCTTTGAAACCCTGTCCGTGCTGGGCCGGGACATGACTCGCCGTCGCCTGCGCCTGTGCGCCGAGTTCCTCAAGAAGGCCAAGCCCTGACAGCCCGTATCGAGACAAGAAACCACACAAGATTACAATCGCGAGACAATTGGCGTCATACCTTCAGACGCCATGGATGTCCCCGGCGTCTTGACAGCGTCCTACCTCGTGATTTTGCTGGCCCTCGCGGTCTACGGATTCCACCGCTCTCTGCTGGTGTTCCTGTACTACCGCCACCGCGATCAGCAGCCGCAGGCCAAGGGCCAGTACGCCGAGTTGCCCGCGGTGACGGTGCAGCTTCCGCTCTTCAACGAAATGTACGTGGTCGAGCGCCTGCTCGAGTCGGTGGCCACCATTCGCTATCCCCGCGATCGTTTTCAGATCCAGGTGCTCGACGATTCCACCGACGAGACGCAGGACATCTGTCTGCGCGCGATCGCGGTGCTGAAGAGCCACCATCCCGATCTGGACATCGAGTACGTGCACCGCACGGATCGCACCGGATTCAAGGCGGGCGCGCTGGAAAACGGGCTGCGCACGGCCAAGGGCGAGTTGGTGATGATCTTCGACGCCGACTTTCTGCCCAAGCCCGACATCCTGGAGCGCACCGTGCACCACTTCGTCGATCCCTCGGTGGCGGTGGTGCAGTGTCGCTGGGAGCACATCAACCGCGACTTCTCGTCGCTCACCGAGGCGCAGGCGCTCATGCTCAACGGGCACTTCATCATGGAGCATGCCGCGCGCAACCGCTCGGGCCGTTTCTTCAACTTCAATGGCACGGCGGGCATGTGGCGACGCGCCGCCATCGTGGACGCCGGCGGCTGGCACCACGACACCCTGACCGAGGACATGGACCTGTCGTACCGGGCGCAACTGCGCGGCTGGCGCTTCGTGTACCTGCCCGAGATCGAGGCGCCCGCGGAATTGCCGGTCGAGATGTCGGCCTTCAAGGCGCAGCAGTTCCGCTGGGCCAAGGGTTCCATCCAAGTGGCGCGCAAGCTGCTGCCGCGCATTCTGCGTTCGCGCGCCACCTGGGCGCAGAAGAGCGAGGCGTTCTTCCACCTGACCAACAACTTCGCCTACCCGCTGTTGCTGCTTCTGTCGTTGCTGTTGTTGCCCAATCTCATCGTGCGCACCACGCACGGGGTGCGCGAAGTGCTGATGATTGACCTCCCGCTCTTCTTCGGCACCACCTTGTCGATTGCCTCGTTCTATCTCGCCTCGGAGCGCGAGATCGCGCGCCTGCGCGGGGATCTCTTGCGCACGCCGTGGAGCACGCTGCGCCGCCTGCCCCTGGTTCTGTCGATCGGAATCGGGCTGTGCGTGAATCAGACGCGCGCGGTTTTCGAGGCGATGATGGGGCGCGAGACCGAGTTCGTGCGCACCCCCAAGCACGGCATCCGGGGCAAGCTGGGCAACTGGTCGAGCAAGCGCTATCGCGCGGCCCGGTCGTTGACCCCAGCCTTCGAGCTGCTCATGGCCGCCTACTTCATGGTCGCCGTCGAGGTCGCGATCAATCACGGCCACTACATTTCGGTGCCCTTCCTGCTGCTCTTTCTTTTCGGCTTCGGCTATGTCGGGACGGTGTCGGCCTGGCAAGGCTGGCTGGGCCAGTCGCTGCGTCGCGTGTGGCAGCGCCCCGAGGGCGCGGTCGCCATGGTGTCCGCGCCGCTGGTGGTGGCCATGCCCGATGGCACGCCCGGCCCGGTCTTGATCACGTCGGATCGGTCTGCGCGCCCGGCTCGCTCACGATCGGGAAGCGAGCGGCAAGACAGCGCGACGGTCTGAGCTTCCGGGCGGCGGGCGGCGCACGCACCTGAAGCTACGACGTTGCCGATAACCCTCCAATGTGGCAGGGAGGGCCAACCTCTGTCCGCTGGACGGGCAGCCTCCGCTCCGACGCCGATCGCGCGTCCGATGGGGCGTGATGGCGCGCGAGCACGCGACTGCTCTCACCGATCCACCCAGGCTCGGCCTCCCGTCAGCGCTTGGATGACAGCCTGGCGAGGGATAGGTAAGCGGGCTGGGCAAGACGAAGACTGGGGCCGGGAGAGTTTGCATTTCCAATGTTGGACCATGGTTGTTGACCATGGTATAGTCACCAGCATGGACTCGATGGCGATCTCAAAATTCAAGGCCACGTGCCTTGCCACCTTGGAGCGCGTGCGCAAGACGGGGCGTCCCTTGCGGGTAACCCGCTTCGGCAAGCCCATCGCCGAGATCCGTCCCCCGACTCCCGCGCCCACACCACGCAACTGGCTGGGCGCCCGACGCCATACTGGAAAGATCCTGGGCGACATCGTAGGCCCCACCAACCGCCTGGTCGACTGGGAGGCGCAGGAGTGAAGATCCTGCTCGACACGCACGTCTGGATCTGGAGCCATCTCGATCCCGATCGCATCGGCAAGCGGCTCACCCAGCACATCCTGGATCCGGCGAACGAACTTTGGCTCTCGCCCATCAGCCTGTGGGAGTTCCTGGTGCTGGTCGAGAAAGGGCGGCTCGCGATCCCGGAAGATCCTGCGGACTGGATTGCCGCTGCCCTGGCCGAAGCGCCCATGCAGGAAGCACCGCTCAACCATGAAGTCGCCCTGACCAGCCGGACCGTCAAGGTCGGGCACGAGGATCCTGCCGACCGCTTCCTCGCCGCCACGGCCGCGGTCTACGACTTGGCGCTGGCCACTGCCGACCAGCGGCTGCTGGCAGGCAAGGGATTCCGAACGCTAGCCAACCGGTAGGGCAGGAACCACACCCTCACTCGATGGTTTTGCGCTATCGGCTGGCGAGAGCGCGCCTGCAAGGAGTACGAGGAACTGCGTCCCTTGGGCTCGGGCCCATTGAGCGCGAACCGGGACTGGGTCGCGCTGCAAGCCGCTTGTGTCCACTGACCTGGCGGCGTCGACGACGTAGCCACTACAGCGACCCGAGAACGGCGCGCAGGTCGGCGGCGTATCGGCCGTGGGGCGAAAGTTGTAGGTAGCGTTTGTAGGCGGTTTTGGCGGCTGCCCTGTGGCCGAAGGCTTGTTCGGCGCTGCCGAGAAAGACGTAGGCATCAGCTCGGTTGGCGTCGAGTGCGATGGCCTTGGTCGCCCAATCGAAGGCGGGACGGGAGCGTCCGCGCTCGAATTCAGTCTTGGCGAGCATGACGGCGACATCCGCGGATGGCAGGCCACGGGCGAACGCCTGCCCACACGTGGATACCACTTCGCTTGCCCGATGTTGGTGGTAGGCGTTCTTGCACGCGTCGAGCGCGGCGTCGTCAGCCGGGGCCACCGCAGCCTCGGCCGTGGCTGGTGAACCAGCAGCGGCGTCGTCAGTCGGGGCCGCAGCAGCCCTGGCCGTGGTTGGTGAGTGAGCAGGGACGTCGGCGAGGACCGCAACCACCCCGGTCGCGGCGGGGGAGGGAGGAGGAACGGCAGGTTCCGCGGCCGGGGCTGGTGCGGGAAACGGTGCGGGCGTCGGCGTCGGTTCTTGCTGGGACGCGGTCGGCTGGGGCAGCGATCGTGGCGCGTGGTCCGCGCGTGAGACAGCCAACGTGGCACACGCGGCGACCACGGCAGAAGTGCCGAGCAGCGCCCAGGATGCGCGTCTGCGCAACCAGGGACGCGTTTTCCCGGCTGCAGACGGCTCCTCAAAGCTATCAGCGGCGACTGGCCCAGCCGCCAGATCCTCCCCTGCCTGGAAAAAACTGGTCTCGACGGTGTCGAAGTGAGGATGTTGTTCTAGGGGCAAAACCAAGACTTGGCACTTCAGCTCTTGGGGCGGCTGTGCGTTTTGAGGGGGGGCAGGGCGCTCGGACACGCGTTTCATAGAAACCTCTGAGGACTTAGAGTCGGCTGGCGCGCGGCGCAGGTCAAAGAATTGGACACGACTTGATTAGTGTCGTGAGGCCCCTGGTTCCTTACAGCCCGACGTCTTTCGGACACATCTTGCCAATTTGGCCTGGCTGTGTGCCGGTGGCGGTTTGGGGCGACATCGTCAAGCGCGTCCCGCTGGCAAGTTCCCCGCCGGCAGCGGCACCGGTCAATTCAGCGACGCACTAGAAATCGAGCGCGCTCGACCACTTCTGATCGTTGAGCGCGTAGGCGTCGCTGAGATCCACGGCGGCATAGGCGTAGTTGTGCGTATGACGGAAATGCGCATGGTGTCCTCCAGAATTGGTCCTCTGCCAGGTCTCCACACCGCCTGCGGGAACAGAGTATCATGGTTACTATGGAGGGTCCCATGCACCAGCTTCGCCTTGTCGCTTCGGTGTGGCTCACCCTGCTGCTGTTCGCCGCCAAGGTGCAGGCGGCGCAAGTGACCATCGATCGCACCCAGCGATCGCAGACGATTGATGGGTTTGGCTTCTTCGGCGCCCACGATGTCTGGTGGGGGCAGCCCCAGGATCTGGTCAACACCGCCTGGTTCGATGCGGTGGTCGACGATCTGGGGATCAGCATCTGGCGCAACGAATTGCCGCCTCCCGATGACGCCATCGCCGCGCAGGACGCGGACTGGAACAAGATGCAGCCCGTGGTGCAGGCCATGTCGAACAAAGCCAAGTCCAGCGGCGTGCCTTTGAAGGTCATCCTGTCCGTTTGGTCGCCCCCGTCGAGCATGAAGTGCGTGGTGGGCACCAATGGCGTACAGGACGGCACGCCTTACCCCGGCGGGACCAAAAACGGCGGCGGCCTTTGCCCCTCGAAGCGGGCCGCCTACGCCGATTGGCTGGTGGCCGGGTTGAAACAATACGCCGACATCGGCGTGGACGTGTACGGACTCAGTTTCCAGAACGAACCGCTCTTCGTCGAGCCCTACAACTCGTGCGTGTACACGTCGCAGGAATACGCCGACACGTTGGCAGCCATCGGCCCCGTCATCCATGCGGCCTATCCCAATGTGAAGCTGTTCGGTTCGGAGAACATGCTGGCCATCGAGTGCGGCGGCAAGAATGGCTTCGACCCCTACTGGTACACCGCCCATGTAATGAGCCAGTCCGCGGCGGTCAGTCAGATGGGGATCTGGGCCGTTCACGGCTACTCCGACGGCGTGCTGGCCACGCCGACCTCACAGATGTCGACCTATTGGGCCAGCTTCTACGCCGGCACGCAGACCGCGCTCTTGCCCATCTGGATGACTGAGACATCCGGTTATGTCGACACCATTGAAGCGGGGCCCAATTCCGCCGGCGACAATCTGCCGGGCGCCCTGGATCTGGCTCAGAGTATCTACGCCGCCTTCTACCATGGGCATGCGTCGGGCTGGGTGTGGTGGCAAGGCAGCGAACTGGGCACCGGCGCGCCGAGCGAGTTCGACCTCATGAGCAGCGTCACCACGCGGGGCAAGAAGTACTACGTCTCAAAGAACTACTACCGCTACATCCGTCCTGGCGCGCAGATGGTCCAGGCGGCAAGTGACGACAGCGAGGTGCTGGTCGCTGCCTTTGACCACGCCGTTGCGAACACCCTCACCGTCATCGCCATCAACGGCGGCACGGCGAGCAAGTCCGTCACCCTCGCCGGCGCCAACCTGCCGGCGACGTTTCAGGCCTATCGCACCTCGGCCACGGAGAACTGCGCCTCTGTGGGGCCGATGGCGCCCGCGAGCATCACCCTGCCTGCGCGCAGTATCACCAGCCTGGTTTACGGCGATACCTCGAAGGATCCCGGAGCCGGTGGCGCGGGAGGAGCGGGCGGATCCGCCGGGTCTGGCGGAACCACGGGCGGTTCGGGTGGTGTCGGTGGCAATGCTGGAACCCCGGCCAGGAGTGCTTCGGGCGGAACCAGCAACCGCGTCGGTGGGATGACCGCCAATGGCGGGGTCGTGGGAAACACCAGCCCAGTCAGCGGCGGAGCCGGGGGAAGCACGGGGAACTCAAAGAGCGGTGGTTGTAGCTGCGGCATTGCCGGGTCTCCGCAACACGCGGGCGCTTGGTATGTCGTCCTATTGTCGTTGCTTTTGGTTCGCCGACGCCGGCGCACGCCTGGGCCGCGCTAGAATCCTACTTTCGACTGTTCCAAAGGTGCACCCTATCGACCGCATCTGGATCGAGAACTCGTGCTCCCGGGGATTCCGATCGCCGACCAGTTCCTTGAGGAGGCCCTGCGGGTAGTCGGGGAGAAAGCGCGTGCCGTATAGGACTTGGGCGGCCTGGGTAATGACGCCCGCGCGGCGCAGCCCAAGCCGGTCAAGCACGTCGCCCACATCCATGCTGGTTCCCGCCGAGATACGTCTCTGTCGTACGGCGGCGTCTCGGGTTCGCAGGATCTCCTCGTGGTCGAGATCGTCTCGCCGGCAAACTTGCCGGCCAAGCTTTATGGCTAAATTAAATCAATATGTTGCGATGACGCCTTGGCGGGAGAGGTCGACTGGGTCGCTCCCAACGTCGGATTTGACCCTGCGCTTGATGTGGTGTCCTGGTGTCCTCGGCGCCTATTTGCTCGCGCGATCGGCCGCTCGGGCGATCGTCTTACGCCAGTCCGGGACCAGGCTGGCAAGAGCCTCCATGAGCCGGTCGTGGACTGCTTTGCGGTCCTCGGCAGGGCACATCCGGAGCAACTCGGCGACCGCGTTGCACGCTGCCTCTGCGGGGAAGTCCTCGGCCCAAGCGAGTGGACCGTCCGACACAACATTTTTCGCCTTGTGCAGCCCGACCACGATACCGAGGCAGATCGTTTCGGCCGCCGTTTCCAGTCCGAGGTCCATGCGCCGCTTCATGTCGGCGATGACATCCTGGACGGCTTCCTCAAGTAGTTCCCACGCGGCCTCGGTCGGCTCAACGTATCCCCAGGAGTGCGATCCCGCGCGGTCGTTCAGCGAATCGAGGTCGAGGGCAGTGACCGCATCAAGAACCTGCTCGGCGGTGTCCTCGACCGAGGAGGAGGACACGAGATCGACGGCAATGGCCTCAGCCTCGGGTTTCAGATCCGGGTGTTTCCTGAGCAGGGCGTGCAGTACCTGGGCAAGCTCTCCCGGAGACATCTTCTCCCACACCGGCAGCCTTGGGTTCGGCTCGTTCTGTTTCATTTGTTGTCTCTCGGCTGTCGCGCGGCCCAGCGTACTTTGGCGCGCTCCAGAAAGGACGGCTCATCGCGCGGCCCCGCGCCCGCGACCAGACGCTCGAACCCGGACAGGAAGCCGGTCTTGCGGTGGTGGTCGGCGCGCACCTGATGCACCGTCTTCTCCCACTCCGTGACGAGCCCCGCGCGCTCAAAGCAGCGCTTGGCGCTCTCGAAGTTCGACAGCGCGGCGGCGTAGTACTTGCTCTTCTTGGCATTGACGATCCGCATCCCCTGCGCGCGCCACAGGCGGGCCGCGAGGTCGGGGTGGGGCTCTTCGAGCTGCTGGGCCACGGGTTCGGTGGCGTAGTGGCTCAGGCCCTCGATGACCGAATCCTTGCTCTGTCGGACGAGGTCGGCGAGCCGCTCCAGTTCCTTGGTTGACAGCAACAGCTCCATGAGAGATTGAAGGTTTGCGCCTTTGGCCGCCCCGATGGCCCTTTCATGCCATTTCGGTCGCTCGGCCTGGGGCACGAACCTCATCAGGTTGTCGTACCTGTACTTGCTCGGATGCTCAACATAGCCGGCCCAAGCGGCGTCGAGCGCCTCGTTCCCGCGTCCGAGCTTGACCAAGATTTCGAGCTTGAGCTTGGCGAGGTCCGAACTTGCCATGGACCCGTGCAGCGAGTTCTTGTTGAGGTCGATCCCCCGTTCCACCCAGGCCAGAGACTCTTTTGGTTGGCACTGGGTGACGAGCAGCGTGGCGATAGCATGGCAATCCTGAGCGGTAGGCCCCGTCTCCTCGGCGAGGGCAACGTAGGCCTCGCAATTCTCCTGGGCAAGATAGAGAGTGCGCAGAGCCTCACCCCAACGCCGGCGAATGTACTCTGGGCGATCTTTGGACGAACCATCGGCGGTCGCATTCGCTGCGCCGTCCAATCGCCCTCGGACTTGCCTCACGAAAGCGGCGAGGCCCGCCTTGTTGAAGACCCCAACAGCGTCCCTTTCAAGGTGATAGCAGAATCCGTAGCGGTCATCGTCCATCCATCCGAGTAGTCGAGTAGCTGTCTCGTCCGGGTCGGCGCCATCTGCCTGCCGGGCCTTGATCCATCCGCAGAACAGCTCATCAACACACTGCCCGAAGCTTCCGCTCGAGTCGTCGACCTCTTCGGCTTTCTCATAGCAGCCGGCAAGAAATGTCTCGTGCAATGTGATCGCGCGGGTCGGGTCGGTGTCAGTCAGCGTCTCGATCTTGACCGCAACCTCGGTAAGTGCGCCCACGAACGAGAAGCAGGCACCGTCGGGGATGAAGACTCCAGGGTTGAGTGCCAGTTCGATCTCGCGCTCGAGCGGATCTGTGTCGGCGTGTTTCTGCCGACCTATCAAGCGACCGGATAGCCCCCGTACGGTCACCGCTGCCCTTCCTCGCAATCTTCCCAGGTGCGTCCCGCCTCGACGTTGGCGAGGTTGAAGCGCGCGCCCTGGTTGTCGGACGGGTTCAGCCAGAGCATGCGCGTGAACGTCTTCGCGGCCTCCTTGAAGTCGCCGAGGCGCCAGAAGCAAAGGCCGATCCCGTGCAGGCACCGGAGAAACGGCCGGTTGTCGATGAACCCCCACGGCAGGAAGCCGTCGAATTCGGTGCCCAGGGTGAAGACGCCGATGCTTGCCCCCACCATGTAGTGGCGTAGCGCCTGCTTGGGCCGGTGCTCGAATTCGAAGTTGCCGAGGTGCGCGTGCGCGTCGAGGCAGCGAAGGTCTTGGCCGAGAATGCCCATGAGCAGTTCTTTGGCGGCGCCGCGGTCGCCGGCGGCGTTGAGTTCACTCGCCTCGAGTATGGGGTCAACGTCGGGGTCGTCTGGATTCGCGTCCGGGATTACCTGCTCCATCTCGAAAGCCAAGCCCTTGCCGCGTGCCGCGATCGGCTTGGCCCAGTCGGGTAGCGGCTCTTCCTCCTCGCCCCAGCAGTCCTTGACGGGATCCCAGTCGCCCGCGGGCCTGAGCCCGAGCGGCACGAGCCCCAGCGCTCGCACGTCGAGACGGCTGCTTTGCACCTTGCCAGACAGGTAGGGGTGTCCGGCGTGGGTCCACTGCTTGGCCGGGACGACGGTGATGATCTCGCCAGGGATCTCGTTGCGCACGGCCGTCCGAAGCGTGATCTCTCGCTCGGTTCCGGGAATCCGACAGCGCAGTGCCGTCGACTTCAGCGCCAGAACGACCAAGTCGAGCGGGCGCACAAGGTCGATGTCCGCGGCCTCCGCCTTGTGGCGCTTCCTGGGCCGCGTAGGGCTCTGCGCGACAACCGAGTGAGGCGGCAGACCGAGCCAGGTGCGGTACGTCGCCGAAAAACGTGCCCAATCGCTGCCGGGACTGAAGACGATGTCCGCAAAGCTGACCACATGGCGCTCATCACCGCGCCGGCAGGTCGCCAAGAGACCAACGCGCGGGTTCCCTTCATAGCCGACGGCCGTGACCTGCACGGGCTCGCCCACCACGAACGCGTCGGCCGGCATCTTGAATCCGGTCGCGACGGTATCGGCGAAAGCCCATAGCTGCTCGTCGTCGCCCGCGGCGTCGACAGGGCTCTGCTGCAGAAGTCTCGCGGTCTTCACGTCATTTCGAACTTTCTTCGTCATTGTGGCGCTCGTTGCAGTCCTTGGGTCGACACTGCAGCTGACTTTCGCGCACAGTTCTAACAAACTGAATTCTCCAATGGCAATGCTCCACATTCTTCCGACGAATTTCTGGCGCGTCCGTAAGGTGGCGCCCGTCTGGGAGAGTGTGCACGACCGCTGAGCAAGCCGTTTTCACCCTTTCCGCCGAACGGGAGAGGGTAGCGCGGTCTTACTCGCTCCAGTCCGGCAGTTCTGGAGCGAATCATGTCCGCGTTACCCGAGCAAGCACCCGCCGACATCGGCGAGCAACGTCTGTCGCCAGCAATCCTGGAGGTCCTTCCAGGACGGGACGAGAGCACGGGCGAGAAGTGGTTCTTCTCGCCGGTGTTCGTCCGCTTGCTGGCGACGAATGCGGCCTTTGGATTTTCGATTTCTGCATTCTATCTTCTGCCCAAGCATCTGGCGGTCAGCTTTGCCGCCACTCCGGGACAAAACTTACTATGAACGCTCCGTTGAACTTCGCAGGCCTTTCCACCAGCGGCTTGGGCGTGATGGCCGGGCTGTCCACGGCGGTGCTGTGGACAGCCACCGCTGTGTGTTTCGAGGCGTCCAGTCGCCGCCTGGGAAGCCTGTCGGTCAATGTGTTGCGCCTGGCAGTGGCGGCTGTCCTGTTCAGCGCGCTTTCACTGCTGCGCACGCACCATTTCTTGTCCGTGGCCCTGTCCCAGGAGGCGTGGTTCTACCTGGGCCTTTCCGGACTCGTCGGGTTTGTGGTGGGCGACGTGCCCCTCTTCCAAGCCTCCTGAACCAGGCGAGGATCGACGACGATTCCTACAAGCTCTTGAGGAATTGCAGAAGGTCGTGCTTTTCCTGCGCAGTCCAGTGCGTGCCGAATTCGTGGCCCAGGTTGCGGTTGCCAGGCAGGCGGGTATCAAAGGTGAAAGTCCCCTGCCCCTGGCCCAGTACGAAACTCGTGGGTCGTTCGTCAGACGGCTGCAACAGCGCCTCCAGGGTCGGCACTGAGCCGTTGTGCAGGTAGGGCGCCGAGGCCAACAAGGCAATCAGCGGCGGGGTGCGCACCCAGGGGCCGGCGATCTGAACCGCCTGCACTGGCCCCCGGCTGTGCAGCGCGGTGATGCGCGTGATGGGCATGCGCACGTTCTTGTCGGCCAGCTTGCGCCGGTCGACCTCGAAGCCGAACAGGCTGTCGGTACCAATTCCGCCTGCCGCCAGGTCGTCGCGCTCGTCGCCCTGGGCGCGGCCATCTCCGTCGGCATCAAAGGGCAAGATGAGGCAACTGGTGTAGGTCACGGGTTCAGCCAGGGCCGGGTGCTGGTCGTGGCAGCGACGGCAGGGCTCGTCTTTGGCCGAGCCAGCCGTGCGCGAGATGCCGAACTCCTCGAAGATCGACGTGAAGCCACCAGGACCCTCGCCCTTGCGCAGACCCAGCCTGGCCCAGAAGCCCTTGGGCCGGTGCGAGAAGTGACAATCCGTGCAGCGCGGGATGGCGAGGCCCTCGACGGGAATGGGCTTCATCGTGCTCACTGTGGTCGCCGAGTGGCAGGTCACGCAGCGAACCGGAATGCGCGCAGTGAGCGGCTGCATTTCGTCGATGGGCGCGAACAAGGGCACCTCAACCCCACTGTCTCTGTAGGCGCGCGGCACGTCGACGAGGATCTGCTGGTTGATGATGTTGCCGGCATTGGCGTCGAAGAACAAGCGGCGGCCTCGTTCCACCGCAGCCGCATCCAGCGCCGGCTTTGTCACACTGGCCAAGGGCGTGTCGTAGAGCAGCCTGCGAATGGCCGTGGCTTCGTAGGCCAGGCGCAGGCTGCGCACCAGATCGGGCGGCGCGGGCGAATCGTGGCGCAGAACCCGCACCAACATGATGCCGACAAAGGAATCGGCCTGCAGTCCAATCGCGCCCATGGAGCGCGTGTCGAGCACCATGGCGCGGTTGATGAGGTCGAAGTCGCCCTCGAACCCGGCGGGCACATCGATGCCCAGCTCGGCCATGGCCTGGCTGCGGCTCATTTCCGTGCGCGCGACGTAGCGGCCCAATAAATCGGGCGCGCGGGTCGGATAGGTCGAGGCCCAATTGATGACTGAAAGTGAACGCACGCCCAGGGCCGTGGGAATGCTCTTGGGATTGAACACGCCCTCAGCGCCAGTGCGCATGGTGCCGGCGTCACTGTAGCGGCGCGAGTGCAAACCCGGCACAGTCATGTCCAGGCCGAATTCATTGGTCAAATCAGCGCGGCCTGGTCCAGCCAAGAGCAGCGTGGCCAAGGTTTGCTGCGCGTCGGGCAACTTGAGGGCCTTGCGATACTCGGAAACCGTCACGCGGCCATCGTGGTTGAGATCGAGCGCCAGGGAATCAGGCAAGCGCGTGCGGCGCCGGATCTCCTCCTCGCTGTCGGGCTGGCCGTCCTTGTCGAGATCGATGACGTGTTTGGGATCGAGAAACGAGGAGGTGGCCAGCAACAGGCCGTAGTCGAGCCGCGCGCTGGGCAAGCCCAGGATGGTTTTGCCGTCAACCGGATTGCGGCCACTGTGGCACAGCCAACAGGTCATACCGATGTCGCCGGTGGGCTTGCCGGTTTCCGGATCGAGTGCATCGCGCAGCCCCGAGAATCCCGTGCTCGCCGACGTGTAGCCGCGCGCGCCTGCCGGCTGGTCCGGGTCAGCGGCCAGGCCGAACACCTCGGGGTTGGCGAAGATTCCGCCCTTGAGCGAGATGTGGCGCGTGACATGGGTGTCGATGGTTCCGTCTTGATCGAGATCAACCGGCACCTTGTCGAGGTGGATCTCGATGTCGCGGTTCCAGGCCAGATCCGCCAAGCGCGACCAATAGTGCCCATTGGTGTTGACCAGCGGCGAGCCGGGCGTGGTCCAGTCTTGCCATTCATAGGTGCCGATGCTCTCAATCGCTTGCTGGCGCACCGACGCGTTCTGCGCCGCGGGCAAGAAACGCGGAGCCAGCACGCCGGGCATCAGCTCGGGGCGCGGAGGATCGAGCTTGCGCGCGGGACGATCGAGCAGCGGCGGCAGAACGGACTTGTGCGTGCAAGCCAGGGTGAACGCAAGGCAGAGGGTGGCGCAAGCGAGAGGGCTGACGCGGGCATTCGCGAGGATCACGGCAAGGATGAATCTACTCGCTCTACAGGTGATAGTCGCGCCGGCCCGCAGCGGCGTCGTCGGGCCAGCAGCACCAATACCAGGCAAGCCAACGCCGCCACAACTGACACCGCCAGCCCCGTAGCCAGCGCATCATCGAAGTATTCGAATTCTACGCGGTGCTGGCCCGGGGGCACCAGCACGCCAGACAGCGAGAGGTCGGTGCGCACGACCGGCGCCAAAATTCCGTCCACGCGAGCACGCCAGCCGGGATCCCAGGTCTGGTTCACGGCGATGAAAGAAGCCTCCGGCCCCGCAGCCTCGACCTCGAGGGCGAATTGCACGGGCGTACGCGCGACCACGCGCACGCGAGCCGGCGACGGCTGGGCGGGCAAGGCCAGCGACTGGCCGCCAGCGACCAGGGCCACATCCGGAATTTCGGAACCCAGCTCGCGCACCGCCTGCAGCCAGCCGTCTGCTCCGTCGACCACGCGGGTGCGACGGATGGAAAAAGCCATGGGCCGGGGATCGCGCGTCGCCTGTGCGTCGAGCGTGTACGCGCCGGACGGCGATCTGATGTTCGCTTCTTGGGCGGAGGCCCCCGGGCGGAACTGGACCACGGCCGTCACTCCGCGTCGAGCGAGCACGGGAGCGGCCAGGCGGGGATCAGCCTCGAATGCCTTCCAGAACGCGGCCGTGGCTTCGGTGGTCCAGCGCAGTTGGGTGAGATCGAAGTCCCGCTCGTAGGTCATGGCCAGCCCCCACTCGACCGGGATGGGAGGTCGGGCGAGCCCGAGCGAGACGTCGAAGCCAGGAGCCCAAGCTGCCATGTGAAAGATGACGTCGTCCTCTTTGCGCTGGACCAACGGCGTGAGAAAAGCCGGCGGCGTTGTCAGCGATGCCACAGGTGTGGTCAGCAGCAAGCCACGGCCCACAGCGATCAGGTCGACCGCAAGCACCGCACACAGGGCGAGCGCGCGCCGCAGGCGCCCCAGGCGGCGTGCCAGCCACAGCGGCAGCAGCGAAGCCAGCGCCACCAGCGACACGCGCAAACAATCGCGCAGGGTCTGCCCCTCGGGAAAATGGGCGGGCAAGTGTTTGCGCGCAAGCCACACGGCACAGGCCGCGAGCAGACCCAGGGCAACGAATTTCAGCAGCGCGCGTTTCATCCACAGGCGCGCGCGTGCCGGGCCCAACACCGCGTAGTCGAATCCATACGCTGCCAGCGTGACCAGGGAAAAGCAAAACAGCAGCGAGAGCTTTTCGGGAAAACGAATCTGCGCGACAAGAGGCAGTCTGCGCACCAGGTGCCAGACGGGAAAGTTGTGGCCCAGGGCCGTCACGAAGCCGAACAGCGCAAGCGCGAGCCACGGCCACAAGAAGCGTCCGCGCACCACCAGCGCGAAGATCGCCAACAGCGTGATTACCAGGCCCGGATAGAGCGAGTGGTAAAAGGGGAGCACGCGCGGGCTGTACAAGAAGCCGCCCCAGAACAGCCCCGGCTGGCCGGGAACCACGTGACCGAGCGGGTAGGGAGTGAATAGCTCGAAGGCCCGCCACGCCGGCATGGACCAAACGTCGGCCATGGCTTCGGGCAGGCCCAAAGCTCGAACCGTCTTGCCCGCGTGGTGCAAGCCAGGAATCAGGGTCACCGCCCCGAGCGCTAGGCCGAGCAGCAAACTGGCTGCCAGCGACGGAAGGGCACGGCCAGCGACGTGCCTGCGCTCAGCCAGTATGGCGGCAAAGACCAGCAGCGGCATCATCAGCAGCGTGGAGGGCTCGCCGGTCAGGCATTGCGTCCCTACCACCAGGGCCAGTCCCACCGCATTCGTGCTTCCAGGCTTCCTCGCCAGGCGCACCGCGAAGCCCAGGGCCAGGGGAATGACCGAGGCCGCGTGCAGGAAGGCCAGTTGGCAGGTGGTCGAGAGAAGGTAGCCGCCGCAACTCCACGACAACGAGCCCAGCAGCGAGGCCGGGCGGCTGCGGCGCAATGTGCGCAAGAACCAGTACATGCCCGCGGCCCCGACCAGCAGGGGTACGATGACCTGCAGCCGGAACGCCCACTCGAACGGCAGCAAGAAGAACAGCGTGGTGAGCGGGTAAAATACCTCGTAAGCGGGATTGCCGGCGAATGGCTGTCCCGAGGCGAAGAAAGGATTCCACAAAGGAAGGCCGCCCGAGGCCCGGACCAGCGGCACGATCAGGGATCTGGTGGGGCGGTAGTAAGAAGCCAGGTCAACGTCGAAGAACGTCTCGCCCAAGAAGATGGCCCGCCACAACAGTGCTAGCACGCAGCAGGCTGCGAACGGCAACACGACCGCCCAGAAGCGAGGTTGTCCTTGGCGGAAACTCAAGGCAGGTCCAGACGGCAGGGGCGTCGCATTGGCAGAAAGGGAGTCAATTCAGGCAGCATAGGCCCTGTCTCGACCGCTTGACAGCTTCTGGAACTGGTCGAAGGCGCCGCAATAAGACAAGGCGCGCCCCAACAAACGCTTCTCGGGATTCTATGTGTGTCACAATACGCGTCGCGCTATTTTGAACAGACGCCTTTCCTCGCGGATGGGTGGGCTCTTTTTGAAGGCCGCCGCCTCCAGGATGAACTAAACTTGTATAGTTATCGCGCCGGTCGATTTCGTGCCCTCGCAGCAGTCTTCAGAGCGGCTGAATCGGTGGGGGAGATCCGATTTGTCATACGTGTTTTCAAGGAGGTCAATATGACCAGGTCCCAGATGCTGAGCCGAACCATGGGGGCTCTTGGGGGGGCCGCCCTCCTGGCCATCGCCGCCTTGGTGGCATGCGGGGGCCCCGTGCCGATCCCGGGCAGCAGCAGCCTGGTCGGCTCCGGTGGGAGCCAGGGCACCCACACCGACTTGGGTCTCACCACCAGCCCGGGTACCTCGACCAACCCGGGGAGCGGGGGGGCGACTGCCCAGTGGCCTCCCACGGGCTACACCAACGACACACCTGTAGCTGTTGGTCGCTATGCGCTGGGTCCAGAAATCACAGCGTCCACAGTCGACCCCACGACCGGAGACATCAATGGGACCGCAGCCAGCAATTGCGTGGCTTTCCTCGGCGTGGTTCGCGATTTCAAGATGGGAAACCAACCTGGCGGGCACCCGGATTTCGAGACGGCGCCGGCCGCAGACGAACCGGGGATCGTGGCCAGCACCCTGGGCGCAGACAACAAGCCGGTTTATGCAGCGACATTGCGGCAACCGACGGGGTCCACCACAGGCCCGGACAACTTCAACCAGTGGTACAACAGTGTTCCCGGAGTCAATATGCCGTACATATTGGCGTTGCAACTCGAAAACGTCGGCGGGGTAGCCTCTTTTCAAGCGACCCAGCCCACCTCTTTCTTTCCGCTCGACGGTGCAGGCTTTGGCAACGAGGGCCAAAACCACAACTTCTCTTTCACCACCGAGATTCACACCGCCTTCCAGTACAGTGGGGGAGAGAACTTCTCATTCAGTGGAGATGACGACGTGTGGGTCTTCATCAACAAGCAGTTGGTCATTGACCTGGGCGGGAGACACGCGCAGGAGACCAAGTCAGTCGCTATCGATTCGCTCGGGCTGACCAAGGGCAACGTCTACGACCTCGCGGTCTTCCACGCGGAACGCCACACCAACCAGTCGAATTTCGAGATTCAGACCACACTGGCTTTCACCAACTGCGGCGAAGCAATAATCGGCCGGTAAAGGGGCTCGCGCACCGTCAACCGAGCGGCTGCGGGCATAAGTCGCGCCGCTTGCAGTCGGTGCAGGGCTGGCCGCGCCAGATGGCATCGAAAAAGGCCTGTACGTCGTCCAGCAACAAGTCGTCGCGGCTGAGCAACCCCAGCTCGAAATTTCGCCGGCCCTCGCCCTTGGCGCCCAGGCCGGCTCCAGTCCAGTTGGCGCTGCCCAGATACACTATGGTGCCGTCGACAACGACGATCTTGCAGTGCACGCGCGGGCACAGGCGCAACTCGAAGGAACCGCGCCGACCATTGCCGGCTTTCAGGTGGGCGCAGCGGCGCAACTCCTGGCGGAAGGGCAACGAGGGCGGCGAGGCGTGCAGGATGCGAATCTCGACTCCTGAGACCACCAGTTCGTCGAACACCTGCAACACGGACCGATACTCGCCGTTGCGGGCGGTGCGGCGCCGTCCCGGCCGCGCCCGCGCGTCCTCGACCATCAGCTCCTTCAGGTTCGCGGTGGCAATCCACACGCTGCGCTCGGCGTTCATCACCGCCTGCACCACGGCTTCATAGTGTCCCCGCCCGCCAAGCAGGGCCAGCGACACCGGACGTGACACGCGAATGAAGTCCATGGTTCCTGCGGACAGACTACGGGAATGTCCGAGCGCGGGGCAAATTGCTCAATGCTCGTTCGACGCGGCTCTTGTGGACAGCGGGCGCTGGCCTGGGTAGCGTGCGGGCCATGGCACCGCTTGAATCAGAAACGCGTTTGCGCGAGGTCGGCGCCGGATGACTGAGCCCACAACGCGCGAGCTGGTGGTCCTGGATTTCGAAACCACGGGACTGCTGCCGGGCCGGGATCGCACCATCGAGGTGGCGGCCACGCTTCTGGTCGATCATCGGCCGGTCGATACCTTCTGTCGGCTGATGCACCCGGGATTTGCCTTGCCGGCCTTCATCACGTCGCTGACGGGGATCACCGACCAGATGCTGCGCGGCCAGCCGCGGCCGGAAGAGGTCATGCCGGCGCTGCACAGATTCGTGCGCGGCCTGCCTATCGTGGCGCACAACGCTTCGTTCGACCGCGCCTTCCTGCAGGCCGAGTGGACGCGGGCAGGTCTTCAGCCCGAGAGCGAATTCCTGTGCACCATGCGACTGGCGCGCCGGCTGGCGCCTGGGCTGCCCAGCTACCGGCTCGACGCGCTGGTGGACGCCTTGCAGGTGCGCCCGCCGACCGCGCGGCAATTCCACCGTTCGCTGGCCGACGTGAACCACACGGTCGCCATCTGGCAAGAATTGCACGCGCGTTTCACCGAGCACACCGGCCTGGCCGCACCGCCTGTCGCTGTCTTGAGCGCGCTCATGCGCAAATCGAAGAAGCAAGTGCCCAAGTACCTGGCTTCGCTGCAGGCGGAAAATGGCTGAGTAATGAACATGGTCGCGAGCGCCAAGGCAGCTCAGTCGGCGTCGTCATAGATGCCCTCGCGGCCGAGGACACTGGGCCGTCGCGCTGGCAGCCGCCGTCACCAACTGCGCAACCTCACGATACCCTCCGTGCCCGAGGGCGCAATGGATCTCGGCTGGTCCGGCGAGGCCCCCGAACGCTGTTTGCATAAAACCTGGGGCAGCGGGAAGCTGCAGCCGAATACAAAGTTCGGCAGGCGAAGGATCGATCGGTTCCTCGGTTCGTCACGCACACTCAGGGCACATCGGTACAGGCAGTGCACATCCATGTTCCGCTGGCTAGGTCGAAGTTGCATGTCCCGCTGGTGCAATCGCTGTCGTCCAGACAAGTATCTCTGGGCGTGTGGCAGAAGTACCCATAGCCGCAATCATTCATACAAATACAGAAACGCCCGACCAGGCTGGGTGAGCAAAAGCCGCCGGGACCACAGTCTGTGTCGATCCGGCAGTTGCTTTCTGTCGCACACGTGTTCGCTGTCGAATCGCTCGTCGACGAGCGGCACACGCAAGGCACGTTGCCAAGACACTCGGAATCGCTACTGCATTCGTCATACTTGCATGCGTACCTGCATCCTGGGCTCTGGAGGCAGCGACCATTCGTGCCCGCGGTGCAGTCTCCGTCCTTTGCGCAACCTATGGGGACAACTGTCTGCGCACACGTACCGATGTCCGACACGCCAGCACCTCGCTCTGTTGGGCAGGGCGAGCCGGCCTGCCGGTGAGTCGCGGGGACTGGCGCCGCATCCAGGCTGGGGCCGCCTGAGCAGGAAGCGGCTGCAGCAATCAGGGCTGAAAATCCAAGGAGCAAACGACGCATGAGCTATGCTCCGGGGCGGACATTGACCCAAGCTTAGCACCGTTACCGACCGGCGCGCGGCACCAGGAGCGTGACGACGAGATCCACCGCACACCGATGCGCTGCCGAACAAGCCGTATTCACCTTAGTCTCACGGGGCGCGGAAGTGGCGCCTCGCCGATCCTGAAGATGCGAGCCAAACTGCCGATCAGACATGCGCAGCGTTCCCGTCATCTTCCCACTCCCGCACCATGCAGCCCTGCTGGCCTTGCTGGCGGCCGCTTGCGCGGGGCCGGCGGCCACGCTGGTGCCCTCGCCGGGAGAGAGTGTCGAGATTCGGGCCAGCTACTACAGTCGTGCTCTGGTCGGTCGCAAGACGGCTTCAGGCGAGCCCTATGACCCCGAGCGGTTTACGGCGTCGCACGCGAGCCTGCCCATGGGAACCATCTTGCGGGTTACCCGCCTGCCCGACGGCCCATCGGTGGAGGTGCGGGTGAACGATCGCTGTGCCTGCACGCACGGGCGGCAACTGGACCTTTCCGAGGCGGCTGCGCGCCAGCTGAACATGCTGCGGCTGGGAACGGTGAAGGTCCGCATCGAGATTCTGGACCGTCGCCCCGCCCGGTGAGCGGGTATCACAACCGAGGTGGCCCGTCAGTTACCCACAATGCGCAAACTGGACGTGATCCGTGTCCCGCCTTTCAACATGGCCCACACCGGGCAGATCTGGTCCTCGGCCTGCACCAGTGCCCGCGCGACCACGTCGGGGTCGAGGCCCGAGCCGCGTACCACGAATTCCATCGCGATCTCGGTCAGCAGCGTCGGGTGCTGATCGCGTCGCACGGCCCGCACGTTCACGTCCACGCCTTGCGCGGGCTGTTTCAACTTGCGCAGCAGCACGACCATCGATCCGCCGGCGCAACTGGCCAGGCTGGCCAGCAAGAGTTCGAGAGACCGCATGCCCGCACCCGACTCGCTCGGCTGCAAAGGGTAGTCGGTGGTGACGGTGTGTTCGCGCGCGGTCATGGCAAAACGCAGGCCCTCTTCCTGGGTCGCGCGGACTGAAAGTTCGGTTGGCATGGGGATTTCCTTATCGAGTGACGTGATGGACGGGGAATCTAGCAGGGATCGGGAGGGCATTTTTGTGTCAAGATGCGCCTTCCATGAGCCAGTCCATTGACGTTTTTTCGCAGTGTCGGCGTCTCGCCGTGGTGGGCGTGTCACGCGCGCGGCGCAAGTACGGGAACTATGCCTATCGCGAGCTGAAAGCCCGCGGCCTGGATGTGATGGCGGTGCATCCCGAATTGACGAGCGTGCAGGGCGATGCTTGTTTCAAATCGCTGGCCGAGCTGCCGCGCCCGGTTGACGGCGTGCTGGTGTGTGTGCGGCCGGAGAAAGTGCCCGAAGTCCTGCGCCAGGCAGCGGCCGCCGGAATTCGCCGTGCGTGGCTGCAGCAGGGCGCCGAGAGCGACGCTGCGGCCAAGCTGGCGGCCCAGCTCGGTATCGATCTGGTCCAGGGCGAATGCATTCTGATGCACGCCTCGCCGGTGCGCGGATTCCATCGCCTGCACCGCGGGTTGTGGCGGCTGCTCGGCCGGCTGACTGTCGCGAAAAGCTGACACACTACTGCGGCAGGATGGCCAGCCTGGTGCCCGGCCCTGGCGCCAGATCGGTATCGAGGACGGTGAAGCATCCAGTGGGATCGATGGGATAGATGTAGGGCAGCGTCCCGTAATAACTGGAATAGGGAATGGGCAGGAGCTGCGAGGTCAGCCACTCGCCCAGCACCTCCGAATGATTCGCCGACACGAACCGCAACTGGTCTGGACTCTGTGATCGGTATTCGATGATCACCAGCCCGCTGTCGTCGGGTGGGAAGCCGACAGCCCCGATCGCGCCATTTGAATCGTATCCGAAGACCTCAGTTCCCGATGCGAGGTCCACCAGCCGCAGACGCGACGTCCCGGACCTTGCAAACACCGGCTCGACCAGCACGACTTGATCCAGCCGTGGTGTCTCCAAGAAGGACGCGCCTGTCGACCACACCGTGGGTGCGCTTCCGTCCAAAGCCACCGACGCAACACCGAAGGAGTGGCCGGTGTCGTCGTAGTTGTAGATGACGTGGCCGCCGGCGTTGAATGCGAAAACGCGCTTCGCGAGCGGATCCATCAAGTAGTCGTAGAGGTTCGAGGCGAGCAGTCGCTCGCCGCTTCCGTCGACGCGTATGGCGTATAACTCGTCGGGCTGGCCGGTGACCTCGGTGGCGCCCAGCACCCAGGTCTGGTCCGGCGAGACCTGAAATCCGAACAGACCTGGATCGCGGTTGGCGGCGACCAAATACGAGGTGTCGCCTGTCCCTGGGACATGGCCGCGAATGTCGCCGATCTGGAGCAGGTCGCCAGCCGCGAACAGCAACAGGTCATCCGACACAAACGCCGGATCGCGACCGCCGGGCTGCGAGGCCAGGGTCTGAACTGAGCCATCCGCACCCGCGACCACGACCACGCTGTCGCTCCAGCCGGCATCCGGGATTCTGGTCACGAAAGCCACCCAGCGTCCGTTAGGCGACACGGCTGCAGCGAGGGTTGGCATCGGCGTCCCGAAAGTCGCCGTGTCCGCCAGGTTCGTGCTGGCCCCCGACGCCACCTCGACCACGGCCATGGTACCCGTGTTGTTCGAGTCGCAGTCGTGAATGGCGTACACGCGACTGCCGTCGGGCGCGGCGACATGGCTGCACACACTTTGCATCAGCGTGCGCATTCCGCTGCCGTCGGAGTTGACCACCACCAGGTCGCTTCCCCCGTCCCGCGCCACTTTCGCCAGAAGAGTGGCCCCGGGCTGCAACCACTCGGCGCTGGTGATCGAGCTGACGATGGCAGAGACGTCACCCGACGGCAGCCGCACCAGCAGCAGGTCATCCTGCACGCCGCTGTCGGGCGGCCCCTCGCCCTTCACTCGCAGGACCAGCGAGCTGCGATCCGGGGCGAACAGGGCGTGTACCGTGTGGCGCGCGGTTAGCACGCCGTCTGCCAACGGCTGTAGGGCCGCGCACCCCAACGGGGGAGCAAGGTCCGGCGGCACCTGTGCGTCTTTCTGCAGCCAGCCGTCGGTGGGGAGCTGAGCGTCGGCGGGCAACGGTACGTCGGTGAGCACCTGCGCGTCGGTCGGAGCCCCACCATCGACTGCCGGGCGCAGACTGCCCATGGCGCTCCGGCCGCAAGCCGAAGCCAGGCCGATCGTGAGCAAGACGAGCGCACCTTGTCGAAGCACGGGTTCGATTTTCCACCCTTGCGGTTTCCAAGTCACGCTTGCGATGGTCGCACAATTTCGATGTCTGGCTCATCAAGGGCCAAGAAGTCTTTCTCATTGAAGGTGTAAAGGCAGCCGCACTTGCCTTTGCGGGCGCACGCGAGAATGTGTCCATCGTAGGCCCGACCTCCCGAGATGCCTTTCTCCTCCAGCCGATGCAACAAGGACCAGTGTTCGTCCGCCTCCAGCGCGATCACCGGCACCTGATGAAATGTCTCGTGCAGCAAAGCTACAGCATCGGAGACGGCAATGCGGTGAGGCGACGGCAATCGAGTCATCACGGAATAGGACTCCATCAAAGCGGGCGCGGGCAGGATCAGTCGACCTGAAGTGAGTCCACGGTCGAGCATCTGCCTGGCAGGTCTGTGGTGCTCATGCCAGCCCAGCAGCGCCGCGACCACGATGCTGGTATCCACCGCTTCGCGCTTCATGCACGCCGCCCGCGCAGCTGGCCTTGAATCCGGCGGACTCTGTCGTTTTTCAGGGGCTCGCCAGGCGCGACCGCGACCGCGACCGACACCCGACCTTTCTTGATCCTTTGCACCCGACGGGCGGCTGGCTCGATCTCGACACAGCCGTCGCGGCAACGAATCTCGAGAGGCACATCTGGACGCAGCCCAACCTCCTCACGAATAGACTTGGGCACGACCAACCGCCCGGCGGAATCGATGGTAATATTCATGGTAACAAATCTACCATTGCGACCTGCGAAGCTCCACGGTCTTCGTGATTGACGCAACCCGAAGTCGGGGGCACGGTCGAGGATTGCGTCGGCCGGGAAATCCGCAACTGGGAATTTCCTAAGCCCCTCGGAGGAGGCATCGTGATCGTCTCGTATCCATTCAACTTCACCGCCGGAAACTAGCGAAGGCGGACTGGTTTGCCCCGACCGCGGCGCAAGAGTGCTACAACTGGCATCGAAACAAGGCGCCGTCGCTCGCCGCACGAGGCCGCAAATTCGCGGCCATCAGGCGGAAGTCGGCGTGGGAGGAAATTCGATGAAACGCAACGCGAGCGCAACTTGGAACGGGGGCCTGAAAGACGGCCATGGCAAATTCAGCGTCAGCAGCGGCGTGCTCAAAGACGTGAAGTACAGCTTCCGCACGCGCTTCGAGGACGAGCCGGGCACCAACCCGGAAGAGTTGATCGCCGCGGCTCATGCGAGCTGTTTCAGCATGGCCCTGAGCGCGCAACTCGGCGAGCGGGGCATCACGCCCCAGGCCATCGACACGACATGTGCAGTCACATTCGAAAGCGGGACGCTGACCAAGAGCGCCCTGCAAACGACAGTCAAGGCCCGCGGCGCGGACAAGGCCAAGGTCGAGGAGGCAGCCGCTGCTGCCAAGTCTGGCTGCCCGATTTCCAAAGTCCTCAAGCTGGAGATCGTCCTGGATCTGACTGTCGAAGTCTAGTCGCGCCGGCCAGCATGCTGGCGCAAGGGAAGAATAGCGGAGGACCCGCGGTGCCCATCCATCTTCAATCGCCGACAATCATCAACGCCGGCATTGTCCTGGCAATCGTCGCGGGCGCACTTTCGGCCGGCGCGTGTAGCCGCTCGGGCGGCTCCGCACTCTCCGACGCAGGCGGCGGAACGGCTGGCGGGGCAGGGGTTGGCAGCGTTGCCGGCACGGCTGGCAGCGTGGCCGCCAGCACTACCGCTGGTTTCGCGGCAACCGGCGGCACGGGCGGTTCTTTGGCGACGGCCGGCGCGCTTTCGTCGGGCGGCAGCGCAACCGGAGGCGCGAGCGCGATCGGTGGCTCGGCGACGGGTCGCGTGTCTTCGGCAGGCGGAACTGCAACCGGAGGAGAGAGCGCGACCGGCGGCTCTTCGACCGGAGGCGTGCTTTCGTCGGGTGGAAGGGCGACCGGAGGCGTGAACGCGACCGGTGGCTCGGGAACCGGCGGCTCGGCGAGAGGTGGCAGCGTGTCTTCCACAGGTGGCAGCGGGATGGGAGGAACCAACGCGACTGGTGGTTCGGCGACGGGCGGCACCGGCGGGGTAACCACGACTGTGGATCGCTTCGGCATTCGCATGCTCTACCCGACCCTGGCCAGCGGCAAGGAGTGGTACGCCAAGTGGGACACGCCGGCGCGGACCTTTACGGGCAAAGATCCGAACGACCCCTGGTTCGACGCCGATCACGGCGATGCCAGCTACAAGGTGGAGGGCACCGGCATCCTGAAGATCACCGGCGGCGTGCCGCGCATGTATGTCCACGATCCGGCCTTGCTCGACCAGTGGCGGGACGTGGAGATCACCATGTACTTCCAGCGCGTGGCTGACAGCAACATAGCCTGGGGTGGAATGGTGGCCATGGCCCGCACCAATCACGGAACCATCGGTCAGGAGACGGTGAACCTATGTGACACCCGCGGCATCGACGCGCGCATGCGCTACGACGGGCACATCGATTTCGAGAAGGAGACCAGTCATCCGAACTCGACCGCCATTCTCAACCAGACCCAGTGGGCCGGCGGAATGCCCTTCAATCAATGGATCGGCTACAAACACGTTGTGTACGACTTGCCTGACGGCACCGTGAAACAGGAGCTATGGATGGACACCACTGACGGTGCCGGCGGCGGCACCTGGGTGAAACTCAATGAGCACATCGATGCGGGCAGCGATTTCGGCGTGAACGGCACCGCCTGTGCTTCCGGCATCGATCCGGCCATGAAGCTCACCCACGACCCGACCCGCACCGGTTCGGAAAGCGGCAAGCCGAACATCACCGTCTATTTTCGCAGCGACGGGGTGGGCAGCGACGGACTTTGGTACAAGAAGGGCAGCATCAGGGAAATCGCACCCTAGGCAGGCAATCGCGTGAAAGGATTTTTTCTCGGCCTCCTGGTGGCTGCGCTGGCATTCGCTGGCTACCTGTTCTGGCAGCACCAGCGCGGCCAGGCGGCCCGATCCGCGGTGACGACCGCGGATACCAGCCCGGCTCCCGCAAGCAAGAAGGTCAAGCGACGCGTGCGCGGCGCCGTACGCGTGGCGCGGGCGCCCGTCGCGCCCGAGACGAGCGAGCCCGAACCCGAACCGGTGCGGCTGTCAGCAGCGGATCTGCGTTCCGTGGCCCAGGGCGACGACCTGTCCACGCCCGACGTTCTGCGCCTGGACATGTCGAACGTGAAGGAGTTGCCCGAGTTGAGCCAGGATCAGATCGACGAGCGTTTTCGTAGCGAGGAATCCGCCATTTCGGCGTGCATCTCGCACGCACGGCCTGACCCTGAAACCTATGTGCCCGGCCGTGTGACCATCAAGTTTCGTATCCAGCGCGCCGGCACGGTGCGCGGGGTGCGCGTCGAGGCGCCAGCCATTTTGCAGAAGGGTGGCCTGTTCGGCTGCATAAAGGGTGTGGTCGGCCCGCTGCGCTTTCCGCCCGCCGGTACCAGCCAGATCGTGAGCTACCCGTTCTCGCTGAGCTGAAGCACGCGCGTCTCGGTTCGTGACGAGCTGACAGGCGGCGCGTCCTGTGCTAAGCACATTGAGTCTGGGAAGGTCACATGAGCCTCCGGTCAGAGGTTGAGAAATCGAAGCGGCGTGGGCGCTTGCGCCCACCGGTATTGGCGATGGCCGAGGAGGGCTCATGAGCGCTCGCAAGCGCGTAAAGCGGGCCGGAGGCAAGCCTGGGCCGGCGCCGGTCAGTGGGGATGCGAGGGACGAGGGCACGCGCGAGCCAGAAGCGCCCGTGGCCGAGCTCGAGTCGGGCGGCGACCAGGGCAGTGCCCAGACCGGTGCGGTTATCACCGAGGCCAGGCCAGCCGAGGAGACGCTTCGCGAGACCGAGCAGCCTGCCAAGGCCGTGCCTGACGTCGGCGAGGGGCGAGCCGCTGATCGGGACGCCGTCGTCGAAGGCCCGCCACTTCGCGATGCCCAGCAGCGATGGCAATCCCTGCTTGAGAATTCTCCGCTGGCGCTCATCGAGTGGTCCTCGGTCGACTACCGCATCGTACAGTGGTCGGATGCGGCCACCAAAGTCTTTGGCTGGACCGCCGAGGAGACCATCGGCAAGCGCATTGACGAACTGAAGTGGATTCATCCCGCGGACCGGCCGCTGGTGGATCAGGTCGTGGCCGACCTACTCAGCGGCCAGTGCCCGCGCAACGCCCACAAGAACCGCAACGTGCGCAAAGACGGTTCGGTGATTTTCTGTGAATGGTACAACTCCACACTGCCTGATCCGTCGGGTGGATTCTCGGTATTGTCGCTGGTGCTTGATGCCACCGAGCGCAAGCGGACCGAAGCATCACTGCGCGCGGCCGACTTGCAACTGGCCGAGGCCGATGAGCGCAAGAATGAGTTCTTGGCTGCGCTCGCGCACGAGATAAAGACTCCGCTGGCTCCCATCAAGAACAGCCTGCACATCCTGGGCCAGGCAACCTTGGGGAATGAGCCGGCGCGCCGGGCTCAGACGGTCATCGAAAGACAGGTGGTTCGGCTCGCCCGGCTGGCCAGCGACCTGCTCGACGTGACTCGCCTCGCGCAAAACAAGATCAAGCTTCAGTGCCAGCTGCTGGAGCTAAACGGATTGGTGCGGGACGCGATAGAGGATCAACGCTCGCTCTTCGACAAGACCGAGGTGCATCTTGAATTCCATCCCGCGCCCAGACCCGTGCTGGTCAGCGCCGACTGGAGTCGCCTGGCCCAAGTCATGGTCAACCTTTTGCAGAACGCGGCCAAATTCACCGGCCGCGGTGGTGCCACCCTGGTCACTGTTCACGCCGAAAAGGCGGAGAAACTGGCAGTGGTCCAGGTCGTGGACACGGGGGTGGGCATGGCGCCAGAAATGGTGGCGAGCTTGTTCCGGCCCTTCAGTCAGTCGGATTCTGCGTTGGACCGCGGCAAGGGCGGACTTGGGCTCGGCCTGGCGCTGATTGAGGGGCTGGTCGAATTGCACGGGGGCAACGTGACGGTCTCGAGTGCGGGATTGGGTCACGGGACGGAGTTCACGGTGCAGCTTCCGTTGCTGATGGAGGAAGCCGCAGCCTTGCCAGTGGACAGCGCGCGTGCCGCGGAAGTCCGCCGGCGCGTACTGGTCATCGAGGACGACATCGAAGCGGCCGACAGTCTGCGCGACAGGCTGGCGTTGGGCGAGTATGAGGTTGACGTGGCGTACAACGGCCCGGAGGGAATTGCCAAGGCACGGGAGTTCAGGCCCGAGGTCGTGCTGTGTGACATCGGGCTGTCGGGAATGGATGGTTTCGAGGTCGCGCGCGCCTTCAAAGATGACGAATCACTGAAGGACATCTTGCTGGTGGCTTTGACTGGCGACACACCTCCCGAAGACCTGCTGCGAGTGCCGCAGGCAGGCTTCGCGCACCACATGGCCAAGCCAGCCAGCCTCGAGAAACTGCAAGAGATCATGGCTTCCCTGCCGGCCCCAGTCGCGCCAAAGAAGGAAGACGGGGCGGGCCCATAAGGAAAGGTCGTGATTCCGGTTGGGATGGACCAACCGCAACCACGCGCTTGTCAATTCCCAATTCACAATTGCCTGTTGGCGGGGCGCGGGTAGAGTGTGTTTCATGACCCCAACACGCCTTTCAGTTGAAGCCTCCCATCGAACCTTTCATTCCTCGACGCGATTGATTGGTCGGGTCATGGCGCGACGTTCGCCTCGTGCCCTCGCTGGCAGTCTGCTCTGCTTTTTGTCCTTCGCGATCGATTCCGACTCGGCATTTGGTTACAGTCCGTCTGGAAGCTCTGCCGAGGTGCGACTGTACGCCGACCACATTCAAGTCAGTGTCAAGATGGACCTGGAGTCCGCATGGATTGCCATGGGCGGGTCTTTGGACACACCTCCGAATGTCGCGGGTTCAATGCCACAGGCGCAGAAGTACGCGGGGGAAGTCTTGCGACTGTCTGTTGCTGGCCGGGTGCTGCCGCCGAGCGAGACCGCAGCCGATTTCCGTGATGCGGAAGGGGGAATAATCTTCCTGGCGACCTTCCCACGGCCTGCCGCGGGTCCCTTGCGTATTGAGGCACCCTATCTCAGGCGGCTGCCCACCTATCATCATGCGACAGTCCTCATGGTTGACGAGACCAACAAGCGGGCGGGCACGGCAACTATGGACGCGGCGAAGCCCTGGGTCGACATGCCGCTGCCAGCTCTCAGCCCGGCACCGGTTTCTAGATTCTTGCGCTATGGCCTTTCAGCTCTTGCGGTCATCGTTCTGTTGCTGGGCGGCTACTGGCTCGTGCGGCGAACCTTCTTTGCCTGAAAGTTTTGTTTCGATGAAAAAAGAAAACCGGCTGCCGTCCTGGCCCAGGGCCAGGCCCGACAGCCGGTTTTGCACCCGCCTGAGTCTACTTTACGATAGTGATGTTAGGCACGGGTGCGGGGTCCATGTTGGGAGCGATGCGGAACCCAACATGGGGAGGCTGATTGTAGGCTGAGTTCTCGAACGCGACCTGCGCGCGGTAGGTTGGATCGTGCATGAGCGTGTAGAGCCGGTAGGTGGTCACGTCCGTCGTGGTGTACACACGCAAGGCCGTTCCCGCGGTCTCGCGCCAGATGACCTCTTCGCGCCAGTCACCCAGCAGGTCCGCGCTTAGCACCGGAGTGTTCTTGGTACCGTTGCACCCCGAGCACTCCGCGCAGGACAACAGGGTTCCGCCGCCGGCCTTGGTGATCGAATTGGCATTTTCCTCCTCGCGCCACAGATCGGCGTCCCAGTACATCACGAAGTTGCTGCCAGCACCGAGGCCACCGCTGGCGCCGGTAGCGCACAGAACTTGGCCTGGACCCGAACACGATGCACTTGTTTCATTGCCCACGCCGACATACTCGGCACGGCCACGATTCGCGTCGACGCCCGGGTTAGTGGTCTTGTAGTAGAAGGTGCAGGTGGCGCCATCGTGACAATCAAACCCGCCCAGACCCTCGTGAATCGAGAACACGCTGATCCCCTTGCCCGGCACAAATTCACTCACGTCCATGGCATCGCCGTGGCCCATGCCCGACTGGCACTGCAATTTTCCTGCACTGCTGATGGTGGTTTGGCCGGTGATGATCTCCTGACCGCCGTCGTTGTCGGTGTCTGCCGCCATCTGTGAGTGGTCGCCCGCGCCCTGGGCGTTCAGACTGCTCACGCTGTCGTAGATCCAGTTCTGCGCCAGCACGCCGCCCTGGAAGGTCAGCGAAGAGATCGTCAGACGCGTGTAGTAGCCGCGGCTCTGGATAATGGTCGGCTTTCCGGTGGCAACGCCACCCTGCTTCACGAAGGCAATTCCGCCGTTGAAGCGGTCCACGCGATTACCGTAGGTGTCGCCCCACGAGCCCACGTCTCCGCGCGGCACGGGGTAGTTAATCGTGGCCAGCTCCTTGCCGTCCGTCCCGCGGAAAACCGTGATCCACTCCGGGCCGGTCAGAATATAGCCGGATGAATTGCGGTAAACCTGGCTGTTGTCCGCGCCCGCGGCAACGCCCGTGCTCAGATAGTTGCCCGTTCCGTCCTTGGTTCCTGGCGCGGTCTTGCAAGCAAATTCTGCCTTCCCATCGCCGTCAAAGTCAGCCACTGACATCTGTGTGTAGTGCGCCCCGGCGCGAATGTTCGGTCCCAGATCAATCCGCCAAAGCTTCGCGCCAGCCAGCGTGTATCCATCTATGTAAACGTCGCTGGTCACGCCTGACTGGGCATTGTCATGCGAGTCCGACGGATCCCACTTCAGCACGAGGTCGAGCTTGCCGTCTCCGTCGAGATCCCCAGTCGCCCCATCGCTCGCGCTGTACGATGCCCCCGGCGGCGTCAAGGGGATGCTCGTGTATTGCTGCGCCCAGGGCGTGACAGCAGCAGACTGCGCGCCCTCGGTGCCTTTGATGACGGCGCTGACTGTGTACTTGGATGTGGCCTTGCCAGCCGCATCGAGGTAATTCGTACTGTCAGTCACGTTCTTGACCAAGGTGCCGTCCCTATAGAGGTTGTACGAAACATTGGTCGCTGTGGTGTCGTACTCGTAGCCCAACATGCGCCAACCAACATAGACGCCGCCGGTGACCACGACAGCCACGGTGCCGCGATCCAGGTTCTCCATTTGGTAGAGGCCGGATGTCGGCGGAGGAGTCGTGGTGTTGCCACCTGTCGGTGTCGTATTGCCCCCTGCAGTCGTCACACCGCCCGCGCTGGTGCTGCCGCCGGCGGTGGTGTTGCCGCCGGCGGTGGTGTTGCCGCCCGCGGTGGTGTTGCCGCCCGCGGTGGTGTTGCCCCCCGCAGTGGTCTTGCCGCCGGCGGTGGTGTTGCCGCCCGCGGTGGTGTTGCCGCCCGCGGTGGTGTTGCCGCCCGCGACAGTCGTGCTCCCGCCCGCACCAGTATCACCGCCCGCACCGGTGTCACCACCTGCCCCCGTGTCGCCGCCCGCGCCAGTGTCGCCGCCTGCGCCGGTGTCGCCGCCAGCACTGGTGTTGCCGCCTGTGATGTTGGTGTTCCCTCCGGTGTCAGTGGAACCGGCCGCCACCGTGGAGCCGCCGACCTGATTGTTCCCCCCGGTGGAAACCGTCGCACCAGCGACTCCGTTCCCCGCCGCGCCGGAGACGCCGGCGGCTGGCGACCCGCCGCCGGTGCTCGATCCGCCCCCCGTCGCTGAACTACATGCTTGGACCAGCGTGACCGTGCCGACGAGCAGCAGGGTCATGCAGCCTCGTCCTAGAGATCGTGTCGCGTTCCGTTTCTTGGTGGGCATCGCATCCTCCATGAGTGCAAGTTCTGCGTGTTCTCGCATTGTGAAGTTCTGTAAAGTTGTGTGAATTTGGCAGTGGCCAATTGCTTGATCGGGGCGCCTTTTCATACAATCACTCTTGCAGTGAAAAGGGGCCAACAATTGGCTCACACAATTGCATTGCGGGTTGGGTTATTGATGGCAAAACATTCAGAGTAGATCACTGAGCCGTTCGGAAGTCGCGGATACACTGCAACCAAGAAAGAGCGTCTCTGTAGCACGAGTAGCGCAATTCAACATGCGGACGCGAACCGAGCCTGCCCATAGCGAAGGACTCGCGACGGACCAAAGGTCCGACGACGCTCTTTTGGCGCGGGCGGCGCTCGTGGGCCAGGTGTGGGCTCAACGTGAGATTTGGTTTCGCTTCTCCCCCATGGTGTACGGGCTCTTGCGCCGGGCGCTTGGCCCGCAGCATGACCACGAGGACTTGACTCAAGAGGTTTTTCTCCGAGTCTTCCGCGGCCTGCACGCACTGGAGAAGGCCTACGCGATTCGCAGCTTTGTGTTCTCCGTCGCCGTCCGCGTGGTGAGCGAGGAGGTCCGCCGCTTCACCTGGCGTCGACGGATCATCGAGCAGTGGCCAGTCTCGCCGGAGCCCTCGACTTGCGCACCGGCAGACTTCGAGGCTCGCGAAATGATGTCGCGTGTGCAACAGAGTTTGGACAGGATGCGAGACAAGCACAGGGCGGTGTTCATCCTTAGGTATGTGGAAGGAATGGACTTGGGAGACATCGCCACGGGCCTCGGCATCTCACGAGCCTCGGTGAAGCGGTATCTGGCCAAAGCCGTGGCCACGATCCAGAAATCGGTTCCTCAAGAGGAAGCCCGGGCAGCGGTTCACGTAGGGACATCGATGCTGCCTCGGTTGTTCGA
This sequence comes from Myxococcales bacterium, assembly GCA_003142855.1. Classification (GTDB taxonomy): domain Bacteria; phylum Myxococcota_A; class Polyangia; order Fen-1088; family Fen-1088; genus Fen-1137. Next base: position 3,308 of record PLNW01000142.1, on the reverse strand, counting down.
GGCTGAACGATGATGCGCGTACCGTCTGCCAGGTGGATTCAGCGCTTTGCGTCGTTGGTCGAGCAAGGTTTGGGACAGGTGCCAGAGGCGGTACTGGACCAAGGCTGGCAGCGTCTGGCGCACCGCCTCGCATTTGAAGCACACGCGGCGTCGCCGATTCTCCCGCATTCCCGGCGTACCTGGGCCAAACTGGCCACTCAGCGGGGACAGCATTGACCCATTTCATCAGGGCGCTGTCGCGTATAATGTAGTGGCTAGCTGTTCCAAGGTCGTGGCTTCTTCAAAGCCTGGGCCACCGGCGCCAGCACCATGAGGGTGCTGGTGGGTTGCAAAGGAGACTCTGATGAAATCCGTAGAACGCCTGTCGCAAAATGTCCACCGCCAATCCTTGCTGTCTTGGCTTTTGCTGGGCTTGGCTTTTTTCGCCGCCAGGGGTGCATTGGCCGCGGAGTACTACGTGTCCCCCACGGGCAGCGATTCGAATCCCGGAACCCAGGCGAGCCCCTGGGGCACTGTGCAGAAGGCGGCCAGCACGGCGGTGGCCGGAGACACGGTCTGGTTTCGTGGCGGAACCTACAGCCCCAGCGCCGGCATCACGTTTTCGAAGAGCGGGACATCGGACACCAACCGAATCAACTACTTTGCCTACCAAGGCGAAGTCCCGAAGATCGACTTCTCCAACATGAACGTATCGAGCACCGGCTACAGCATGGGTATCACGGTCTCGGGTAGCTGGCTGCATTTCAAGGGGATCGAGGAATGTTGCCTCAAGGAGACTACGTTCGCCAACAATGGGTTTGATGTGAGTGGCAGCAACGATACCTTTGAGTTGCTGAACATGCACAACAACATGGGCAACGGGATATTCATGGGCACCACGACGGGTGGGGGTAACCTCATTCTCAATTGTGATTCACACGACAACTACGATCCGACTACGACCCAAGGCGACGGACAGAATGCCGACGGCTTCGGTGTTCATTACCAAACCAGCGGCGCCACCACGATCGTCAGGGGCTGCCGATCATGGTGGAACTCGGACGATGGCTATGATCTGATTAACCAAGAGGTTCCGGTCACCGTGGAAAATTCTTGGGCCTTTGGCTGTGGGTACTCCAACTACGGTACCGGCAGGCCCGCCGACGGAAATGGCAACGGCTTCAAGATGGGAAGCAGCAAGACCGGCGTCAGGCACCTCGTCCAGAACAACGTTGCCTGGGGAAACAAGGCGAATGGGTTCTATGCCAACCACTCCGCCGGCGGAAACACTTGGTACAACAACACATCGTTTCAGAATGGAACTCAATACGACATGCTGGCGAGCTCTTGGGACGCCGCTGGCAACAGAACGGACGGCGTTACCCTGACCGGGACCAAGGTCCACATCATGAGGAACAACATCGGCTTCCCCGACAAGAACGTCAGCATGAATGGGGTCGACACCCAATTCAACACTTGGGATCTGAATATCACCCCAGCGGCCAAGGACTTTCTCAGCATCACCGACACCACCGTGGGGGGGACAGGTCAGGCCATAGAGACAAGTTCACTCGCGCTAGGACCGCGCCAGGCTGACGGCAGTCTGCCCAATGTGGACTTCATGAAGCTGGCTGCTGGCAGCCAGATGATCGACAAGGGCACGGATGTTGGTCTGCCCTATGTGGGCGCGGCCCCGGACCTAGGCGCCTACGAATACGGAGCCACTGGCGGCACGCCCACCGGCGGCGCCACCGCGGCGGGCGGGACGACGGCGACCGGCGGTGCCACAGGCGCAGCGGGAGCCACTGCGACTGGCGGCGCAGCGACCGGCGGCAAGACCGGGGGCGGCGGCGCAACCACGGCAACTGGCGGCGCGACCACGGCAACCGGCGGCGCGACCACGGCAACCGGTGGCACAACCACGCCAATAGGCGGCAAGACCGGAGGCGGCGGCGCAACCACGGCAACCGGCGGGAAGACTGCAGGTGGCGGCAGTACAGGAGCTGGCGGCGCCACGGTAGTTGGCGGCGCACCGGGCACCGGTGGCAATACCGGAGCCGGCGGTGTGGCAGAAACCGGCGGAACAAGTGGTGTGGTTGACACCGGAGGCACAGTCGAGACCGGCGGCACGGAGACTGGCGGCAGCGTCGTGACCGGCGGACAAATCGCAACTGGCGGTGTGCCAGGAAGCGCTGGCGCCAGCAGCCCGGTCGAGACCGGGGGCAATGTGGTCGCAGGCGGAACTCCGCAGCCCGGCAGTACAGGTGGCACGACGACTTCGACGGAAGGCGGCCAGACCAGTAGCGGCTGCTCCTGTCGGATCGCCGGGCGCCAGGCCACGGGCTCCACCGGGTTCGCCCTGCTCGGGCTCCTGGTCTTCGCCCTTCGTCTGCGCAGACGGCGCTAGCGCTTCGGCGTCAGTTCTTCGATTCAGCGGGCAAGTAAGGCCCCGCCCGCCGGGGCAACCTGCGGCTGCGCCAAACTTCCGGTTCGCGTTAGCCATTTCGTCGGACCACCGCTGACCCGATTGAGGGAGTCCTTACCCCTATGTTCGTAGGAACCGTCTGTCCAAGCTGTTGGATTCCCTAGCGCACCAAAGGAGCCCCTGATGAAATCCGCAAAAGAGCTGTCCGCCAAGGTGGAGCGACTCTCGCTGCTGTCAGGTCTTGTGGTCGGGCTGGGCCTCTTCGCCGCCAACCACGCATTGGCCGCGGAGTACTACGTGGCCACCACGGGCAGCGATTCGAATCCTGGCACCCAAGCCAGCCCTTTTGCCACTCTGAGCAAGGGGGCCAGCACCGCGGGTCCGGGAGACACGGTCTACATCCGCGGCGGGACCTACAACCCCACTGGTGGCTTCACGTTTTCGAAGAGCGGAACATCGGATACCAACCGAATCAAGTACTGGGCCTACTCAGGCGAGAAACCGGTTTTTGATTTTTCCAAAGCCAGCGGTCATCCCAACGGGTTCACGGTAAGCGGTAGCTGGCTGCACTTCAAAGGAATCGAAATCTGCAATCTCTCGGAGGACACCAACGCCATCAACGCCGTAGTGATAAGCGAAGCGAGCAACGACATCATGGAGCTGATGAATCTGCACAACAACCAAGGCAGCGGGATATTCATCAGCCATGGAACCGGGGGGCACCTACTCCTTAATTGTGATTCGCACGACAACTACGATCCGACTTCATCACAAGGCGACGGACAGAATTCCGATGGCTTCGGTGTCCACTACCAAGCAGCCGGGGACGGGACCAGCACGACCATCAGGGGCTGCCGGGCGTGGTGGAATTCTGACGACGGTTACCACTACTGATTCAAAAAGT
>PLNW01000014.1 GCA_003142855.1 Myxococcales bacterium | reverse complement strand
TTTTGAATCAGTAGTGCTAGCAAGGCCCTTGACCGACTTCGCTGTCTGGGAATTGGCACGGATGCGAATTCGTTTGGTCACGATCCGAAAGCGCTCCAACTTATAGCTAGGTCGGGGCGTGCCGTCTCGCTGTTGGATGATGGCGTCGCTTCTTAGGAACTGGTTCACCGACATCGTCGAGAATCCACGCGGCTGGGGCACGCCCACGTCCAAGCCCAAGGGATCCTCGCGCCACTCCACCTTGGGAGCGATCCCCACGATCGTCACCGGGTGCTCTTCCGTGCCGTCGGCCCATGGCCGATAGATCTCGTTGAACCACGCACCAAAGTCGTCGGGAGCCGAGATAAAGTGAAGCGCGTGATCCGAGTGAGGCCGGCCTTTGTGGATTATGTAGATCATGGGATTTCCTTTGCGTTCACCGGAGGCGGTAGACGGTCAGCAGCGCGGCCCACCCGTAATCCAAGAGGGCTGGCGGCCGGTCATATTCGCGAACGAAGCGGATGGCCATGTCGAGCAAGTACCGCGCCCAGAAGTACGCCTCGACAATGGGGCGCGTGTGCCTTGTCCAGTCCTGGTTGTGCGACAGCTCCCATTTCTTCCCGGTGCCGACGGCGATGATTTCCTCGATATAATCGTCGAGCTTGCCCGGCACGGGCGCCAGGGCGCGGAGGCGGGTCACGATCTCAGCTGTGTGGTACTGCGCCCCGTAGACCTTGTTCGACTGGTGCAGGAGCCTGTACGGAACATCCTCGTCGTCCCGCGCCCGGCATTCCTCGCGCAGCTTCTCCAGGTCGGGCAGGGCGGCTTTGAGGTTCGCAAGCAGGAAGGCGACCTCGGGGCGCGGGTCGATGTTTTCCTCGGCGGTGCGCGGCCGGAGGATGTTCTTGCCGTCCTTCCGGTCGATGATCATCCCTGCGAGACCAAGACGGCGGGGCTTGCGTTTATCTTCTTTCATTCGCGTCTTCCTTTCGAGCATGGTCATGGCCTGGCGCTCCTGGTGGGCGTGTCGATTGTTGTTGGCGCCTTTCTCGGTGGTGCCGGCGCGGGCAACATCAGCGGTCGCGCGAGTTCAATCAGGCCGGCTGCGATCACCTGCCTTGGCGCCCCGGGCGCCAGCACTGCGGCGTGTACCGCGCGGGCTATCGACCTCATCACAGCCGCGTTGGCGGCAATGTTGCCCATCGCCATGCCCACGCCCGTCCGGGTGCCGTGGTCGAAGCCCAGGTTGAAGTACCGCTCCTCGCAGACCACGCAGTATGCAGTCCAGGCGTCGTCGTAGGCGATGAATCGCGCTTGGTCTTGTGGGCGTTCACGCAGGCGCTTGGCTGCGCGTGCCATGTGCATGCGAGCCGCGCGCACGTCGGGCATGCGGTGGACCATGGCCGCTACGGGGTTGTCCCCCACACTGGGGTCCAGATTCCGGAAGGCGTTGCGGGTCAGTGGGCGTTTCTCGGTGTCCACCGGCTGCGGCAGCCGACCTGGTGGGCACGCCGGTGCCGCACGAGACACACGAGCGGTCTTGGGGTAGCGTTTCTTTGTCATCGAGGGGAACTCCTCGGTGGCCACGGGGGGCGGCGTGCTATCAACACGCGGCAGCCCCCCATTTTCACCTCTATATATGTTGTGAATGCGGTTCTTGATCTGGCTTCCCTGGTATCGCCGGGCTGGCGCCTCCTTTGTTGGCGTTGATGAACTCGTGTCTGCTCAGGGCTGCGCGGCCTCGCCTTCCACCACGGTCAACATGCGGCGCTTGGCGATGGCATCCAGTGGCTCGTCGAGTACTTCGATCCACTTCCACTTCTCGCGGGCGTCGTCACTGAAGCGGCCGTACAGCTTGACTGTCAGCTCAATGCTGCTGTGGCCGAGGTAGTCGCTCACCACCGACATGGGGATCCCACGGGCCAGGCAGCGGCACGCGAACAGGTGGCGGAGGGCGTGGAAAGTGACCTTGCCCTTGAGGCCCGCCTCCTCGACCGCCTGCCAAAAGTATCCAGTTCCCTTGACCTCGGGATCGTGCTCGATGCGGACGTAGGGGCAGCCACCCACGTTGGGGAACACCCTGTCGCTCGGGTTCGGCCGGAACTTCTGCTTCAACTCGTCCAGGATGGCCCGCGCCCGGCCGCTGAGCGGCACCGTGCGGGTCTTGCCGTGCTTCGGGCGGTAGGGTTTGCCGCCACGGCTGCGGCCACGGGTGCGGCGCTCGATGCGCAGCGCCCCGCGATTCCCGACGGTGAACTCCACCTGGGACCAGAGCAGCTTCATGAGCTCTTCCTCGCGCAGGCCGGTCTCGCCCGCGAACTCGGTCACCTCGGGCAACAGCGGCGCCACGTCCCGAAATTCGGCGGCGGCATGCACGATCCGGCTGAATTCCTCCTCGCTGGGGGGCACCACCTCCTGGGCATCATCGGTGGGCAGCATGCGCACCTTGGGCACGGCTGCCAGCTTGCCCTCCTCGACCGCCAGGCGGAGACTTGACTTCAACTGCTCCAATTGCTTGTTCACGGTCAACGAGCCCAGGGTGTCCACCTTGGACTTGCGCGCCTTGCCGTCCTTGCGTGTGCGAAAGCTCAGCGCGGCTCCGGGCAGGATCATGTTCTCGCTGTAGCGGTGGATCACCTCGGTCGTGATCTCGTCCAGGCGCAAATCCCCCAGCTTGAAGAGCAGGTATTGCCAGCAGGAGACGACCTTCTGTTGGGTCGCGGAGCTACAGATTGCCGCCAGCCTTGGTGCCACGCGGTCCAAGTAGAACTCGCGCAGTGTCGGCGGCTTCGCGGAGGCGCGCGGTTTCGTCGCCATCTCCGGGTCCAGGCCCAGGACGGCCGCTGCTTGGCTCTTCCTCTCCTGCTGGTCCTGAGCCTCCCGGGCCAACCTCACCTCGGTCTCCAACTCCGCGATCATCTTCGCCTCGGCCGCCTGCGCGTCGGCTTGGCTTCCGCGTACCCGCTGACAGCGGCGACGTTTCTGTCTGTCCGCTCCTGTCCGCTGGAGCTGGACCACCCAGGTCTGCGTTTTCGGGTCGAAGTAGTGAGACATCGTTTGCGACTCCTTGCTCTTTCAGGCGTCCGAAGACTGCGACCGGGTCGAACCGGACCGTGCGACCGTTCGCAATCGCCGGTATTTCTCCGTCGAGGACGCGCCGCCGGAGCGTCCGTGTGCTAATGCCGAGCCGTGCTGCCATGCCATCGCGTGTCTCAAGGCGATCTGATGGTTCCAGGGTCGCTCGTTTGGCAGGACAACGCAACACCTCGTTTTCGCTCGTGTTTTTGGCAACTCCGCGAGTCATCTCGCCCAAGGCCAGCGCCGCGATGTCGATGCGCTCCGGCAGCCGGTAGTCACCACGCCGCGCAGCATCCAGGTTGACCCGGGCCATCTTCGCGAACTTGGGATCGCTCTCGATGAGCAGGCCGTGACGCCCGGTCAAGATCGCGGCCACGCCGGTCGCACCACCGCCCGCGAACGGGTCAAGCACGCGGCCACCTCGTGGCACGTAGATGTTGAGCAGGTGGGCCATCAACTCCACCGGTTTCGCGGCCGGGTGACCCTGCGGATCCCGAACCTTTGGAACCTGAAAAATGTGCGACTGATGCCCGAGTACTGGATCGGTCGCGAGCACCGTGGTGGGGACACGCCCCAGCGGGTTCGGCTCGTAGGTTGTGTTGCGATCGAGATCAGCCCCGAGCACGCGGCGCTCGACCCCGTGGAGGGTGTTGGCGCGGCCGGCCTGCTCGCGGTCACGGTCGCTACTCCAGGGGATGCGTGCCGCGTCCAGGTTCGTAACCAACTTTGCCCCAGGGACGCTGGCGATGATGATCGGCGCGCACGCGGCTCGGGGCTCATGGGCTCCACGACCCCAACCACTCGCGAAGACCCAGTAGTTGAGACCCAGGTAGGTGAACCCGGCGGCCTCCACCATCTTGATGAACTCACCTACAACCCGATCGTCCACGATCAGAACCAGCCTGCCACCGGGCTTCAGCACACGACGGCCTTCTCGATAGAACTCGGCCGTCGGTCGCACATCCCACAAACCCATTCCCACTCCGTAGGCCGGGTCCGAGATGATGGCATCGACAAACGCGGCCGGCATGGAAGCCAACACCTTGATGGCGTCGCCCTCAACCAACTCGACGTGCCCCCGCTCACCCTCCGTCGGAGCGGATGCCGGTTTCCCCGGGCGGCACCTACCAGCCACGGCGCCCTCCCAGGTGGACGGCCGCCTCTGTCGGCCACGGCTGGTCTAAGTCGTCTGGATCGCCACTACTGCCATCGTCGTCGCCGCTTGGTCCGCTGCTACTACTGCCATCTCCCGAGCTACCGCCGCCACCACCTACACCAGACTGCCGCTGGCGGCTCGCCGGCACTCGACGCCGAGGCGCTCTCGGACGCGCATCCAGTCGACGAGAGTGACATCGACCAGAGCTCGCCGACCTGCCCCTAACCACACGATCAGCCCACCTTTGAAGCTCGCGAGCCTGCGCTCGCCAAGGACCAAGCTCAGTGCAGTCCGGCGGACTCCGGAAGATCTCAAAGGTGCCCCCCGCGAGAAGACTGGTGGGAAACGACGAACACAGCGATTCGCGCCTTGGTTCCTTGGCCGGAACGAAGCCACCAACAAGGTAGGCCAACTGTCGACGAACCAGCCTGCCGGAAGACGCGCATGACCTTGGGACTGCTCTGTTCAGCGTCGCTCCGAGGTTCACAAACCCGAACTCGGGGGCGACTCCGTTGGGGGCTGGCTCGATTTGCATCGCAATTTCTCGTCAGAGTGTCCAGACAAGGCTGCCCAGGGCGCAAGCGGCGGTCAAGAAGAAATCGCCCAATTCAGCCGACCTGACTGCCTAGCGCTCCTTTCTTGAGTGGGGAAAATCCTCCAGGCGCGCCGCGTGGCGTCTTTGTCAAATGACAATAATTTCTTCAATGACACCTCATTCACCGCGAAAGAAATTGCAAATGACACCTCATTCACATTCCACAATTGCAATTGTCACGTTGTTCGGCCTCTTCATTGACACGGGCGTTCGAGGTCTTCAACGGAACTCCCTAGTTTTCCGCATGCGGACAAGTAAGTTGTTGCACTTTTGGAACGACTTATTCTCTTCTTGCTTTCCGGATCAAGAACGAGCTAGCGCTATTGGGACAGCCTGCCAGTACATAATTGATGATTAACGCTATGACCCACGCAATAGGGATGGGACGTGGTCTGCGTCACGACCTATTACCACCAGTCCGGCCGGTCAATGAACTTCAGAAACCCACAATGATGTCGGCGAAAAGTACAGGTCGAAAGGCACGGGTGCCAGGATGAGCCAGGCCACGGTAATCGCCGATCTGTTTACGGCAGACGACCAGGTCGCACTCTTTCACAATGGAGATGGCGAAACTTTTGCCACTATATTTGTGGGGGACCATCAGGAAACATGGCCCACGGCGTCCAGACGGTTCCGGAGGCATCTGCAACGGCTGTACTTCCGCGCGACACAAGAGGCCGCGAAATCGAGTGCGATTGCAGAGGCGCAGGCTACGCTGGAGACTCAGGCGCTGTACGAGGGCGCGCAGCAGGAGGTCTACAGTCGCATAGCTGGCGATGGCATCGACGTCGTCTACGTGGACCTCTGCGACGAAAGGTGGCGAGTGGTTGAAATCTCGGCGAGCACCGGCACCTTCCGCGTTCTCGATGACTCACCTGTGCGTTTTGTGCGCGCCAGGGGAATGCTCGCGCTGCCGGTGCCCGAGCATGGGGGCAACCTGCTCGCCCTGCGAGAGCTCGTGAACCTTGTTGACGATGGTGATTGGGTACTGGTGCTGGCATGGTTGGTCGCCGCGTTGAGGCCGACTGGCCCCTATCCAATCTTGCTGGTCCACGGTGAGCAGGGCACCTGCAAGTCAACGCTGGTCCGGATTCTCCGCAGGTTCGTCGACCCCAACAAGGCCGACCTGCGGGCCGAGCCGCGCAACACGCGCGACCTGGCGATTGCGGCCAACAACGGGTGGATCATGGCATTCGACAACCTCTCCTCCATCGAGCCCTGGCTCTCCGATGCGCTCTGCCGACTCTCGACGGGAGGTGGATTCGCTACGCGCCAGCTCTACACAAACAACGAAGAAGCAATCTTCGACTCCAAGCGCCCCGTGGTCCTGACGGGCATAGAGGAGATCGCCACCCGGGGAGATCTGATCGACCGTTGCATTAGTCTCGAGTTGCAGCCGATAGCGGAAGCGGGACGAAAGACAGAGTCGGAAATTTGGGCGGCGTTGAATGCATCGGCCGGGCGGATCTTCGGCGCGCTGCTCGACGCCGTCGCACATGCACTGCGCGCCCACCGCGATTTGCGATTGCCCGTGCTCCCGAGAATGGCGGATTTTGCAATCTGGGCGACCGCCGCCGAGGCCGGGCTTGGCCTGCCCACGGGTGCGGTCATGGACGCGTACCAGGGTAACCGCGCCGCCGCGAACCAGACCGCGGTGGAGTCGTCGGAGATAGCCACGTTAATCATGGCGTTGGTTGGCCAACGGGGCGAATGGTCCGGCACGGCGAAGGACCTCCTCCAGGCCGTAAAAGGACTGGCTGACGACTGGACCACACGAGCAAAAGCGTGGCCGAGAACTGCTCGCGGCATGGCAGGAGCGCTTCGCCGGGTCGCGCCAAACCTGCGAAAGGCAGGGATGCGGATCGAATTCTCCCGCGGCGCTGGGCACGACAGGCCGCGGGTAATCACCATGTCGACGTCGCCACCCGCGCTGGAGATCTCGGCTGGGCCATCGACGACTGTAACGGAATGCACCCAGGCGGCCTCGGATGATGGTCATGCCACCACCGGGGACAGTCCGACCGGATCGCCCGACAAGATGACCAAGGAAGCCGAGGCGTCGGACGATCCGGACGATTCGGACGATGTTGCCGGGGCTTTCCCAAAGGAGGTGGAGACATAGGGAGACACTGGCTCAGGGACCGGAGGCCACGACACGGCGTCATAAAATGGCCAGGCCCAAGAACATGGGGGAATTCGCCGGGACGACCGTCCGAATCGTCCGCACCGTCCGACAGGTCCATATCCTTAGAGGTTTCGTCGGACGATGGTCATGGCGCATCGATACAACGTCCGACGTCATCGTCCGGAGTCGGGAGGTATCTCGCCATCACGGCCTTGGAGGCCATCGCGGCTACGTGCGCCCGGGCATCGTTGAAGTGATCGTCGCGAAGCTCGGGGCAGCGGCCCAGGGGAGTTGAGACCAGGCATTTCCGAAGGAAGGGATATCCGCAACGAACTGCAGAAATCATCCACAACAAGCAGGAGAAGCATCATGTCGCAGCAATTTGATGATGAAAATGGTCCACTTCACCAGTCCCAGCAGGATGCCGAGCACGGAGATCGACCAGCAGATGATCGGCCAGAAGAGAACGATCCCACGCCTGCCGAAGCCAAGTCGGGTGCGGAGATTCAGTTGAGCCCGGGCGAACTGGAAAACCCCCGCAGTCTTCTGGAGGGGGACTACCTGGCACAAGCGCGTGCCTTACTGAGGGGAGCGACCTCGGCCCCGCAGGCGACCCTGGCGCCGACCGAGCCGTCGAGTGATGAGCAATCGCCGCAGTCACGGCAGGATGCCGAACAAGAAGATCGACCAGCAGATGATCGGC